>CAJBNH010000001.1 GCA_903955385.1 uncultured Myxococcales bacterium
AGGAAAGAGGATGTCGTACTCCTTGCCGTGCCGCTCTTCGAGTTCTTCGGCGGTCAGGAATCCGGTGACCATCGTGCGGTCCAGCGGGAACACTTCCGGCGAGAAGATCGCACCGTACGCGTGCCACACGATCAACACCAGGAACGCGAGCATGGCCTCGTTGGAGTGGGCCATGCGCGAGGCTGGGATGACCTGACCAGGCAGGAACTCGGCAAGCAGGCCTGGATACATCAGCACCAGACCCGAGAAGATCATCACAAAGCCGCCCAGCACCATGCCCAAGTACTCGAACTTCTGGCGGTAATCGAACTTGGGGTACTTCGGCGGATGCTTGCGATAGCCCAAGTACCACGCCATGGTCGCCACGACGTCACGCAGGTCCTGCGGCACCGGCACCATCGAGAAGCGCATCTTGTGCAACAACACGCCAGCGACGAACAGCAGCAGGTGCGCTCCGGTGTGGACCGCGAACACGACGCCCGCAACGCGATGGAAGAAGCGCGCTTGGTCCAAGCCACCGAACACCTGCAGCAGCCACGAAGCCCACGTAGCCTCGTAGAACTTCTGCGGAAAGCCCGTCAGTACGAGCATGGCAAAGGTCAGGATGACGACGATGTGCTCGACGCGGCGGAACGGTGAGAACCGCTCGACCAGCACGACGCCGTCAGCTCTGCGGAGAATCTTGGTCGACATGACGCCTCCAGGGCGGGCGAGGTTCAGCGGTGGGTCCGGATGCGCCACAGGTGCAGCAGGATGTGGATGACCAGACCGAGCATGATGAAGGGAATCAGCAGGCGGTAGGCCCACTTGATGCCCCACACCAGCGGAGCGGCCTCCAGCGTCGGCGGGTAGTGGCTCATCCAGGCGTCGGCGAACGCGTCCGGCACCTTCTTGTGGCACTTGCGGCACGTGTCCGCCACGCGCTTGCGGGTGACTTCAGGGCTGGACCCCTCGACCCCCTTCGCGATGTCGTGGATGCCGTGGCAATCGGTGCACGTGGCAATCGGCTTGCCCGGGATGCCGGCACCTTGGGCATACAGACGGTTCGACGCACCGTGGAAGTCGTCGAGGTAGGTGGTGAGTACGTCCGAGCTAAGGCCGTACTTGCTCATGATCTTCTCGTCGCCATGACACCGTGCGCAGACCTGGTAGGACCGCACGTGGAAGTCGCCCTGCTTGGGATTGACGATCGAGTGCGCGCCGTGACAGTCGATGCAGCCGGGCACGTCGGGGTTGTTCTCTGCCAAGGCCTTGCCGTGCACCGAGTTCTTGTACTTCTCGTACAGCTTGGTGTGGCACTTGGCGCAGCTGGCATTCATCGCCGAGCGGGGCGTCTTGGGGTCCGACGGGCTCTTGGTCGCGTGGCTGCCGTGGCAGTCAACGCAGGTCGGCGCGTCCTTGTTGCCCTTCTTCAGCAGGTCGTAGTGGCTGCTGTCGAGCACGCGGGTGTAGTACGCGTAGTGACAGCGCTGGCAGGTCACGGCCCGCTCGAGGGTGTAGTCCCGGGCGGTTTTGGCCTTCAGCTCTGGATGCGGATGGTCGGTGATCTCGCGGTGACAGTCGGTGCAGGCGATGCGGCCACCGTGAACGGAACCGCCCCAGACCTTTTCGTCCACGTAGACCGAACGCTCGGTGCCGTCGGCAAACGTGATCGTGTCGCCGTCGCTGGAGTGGCACTCCATGCACGGCTCTGTGCCGGCCTTGACGGCGGCGGGGTCAGAGGGCTTGGCCTTTTCGACCGCGGCGACTGGCGCTCCGGCAGCCTCGTCGGCGGCGAAGGCCGTCGAAGCGAGCAGAAGGACAGCCACCGCGGGAAGGCCAACCAGGAGCAGAGAGCGCGCGGCCCACGTCTGGGCGTTGCGAGGAGACTCGAGTGTCATCAGGCACCTCGGGAAGCGGGGAAGCTCACTTCTCGTCGTCGCGGCGGGCCTTCACCTCGTCGCGCAGGTCGCTCAGGGCGGCGTCCGGCGCGGGCTTGGCGTCGGCGGGGGTCTCAGTCGTGTTCTTCAGGTAGGAGGTGCTGGGCTCCCAGCGCATGACCGCCAGATGCGCCGTGTCACCGCTGACGCCCGCGACCTGCCGCCAGGCGAAACGGCCCAGACCGACCACCGCCAGCAGGACCACGACCGCCGGGAAGGCCATCACGAAGACGCCACCGAGCACGGGGGCCATCGCAACCATCAGCAGCGTCGGGATGCGGCGGTACTCGGCGCCGGTGCGGCCGTCGAGGGTCTCGTCGTCGGCGCCGACAAACCGGACGTCGAAGGGCTTCGTCGAGACGTACACACCGTAGGTCACCTTCTGTCCGCTCTTCCAGGTCTTCATGGCTGTCTCCTTTACTCGTCAGGGTGCGCCACCGCTTGTTGGGTGGCTTCTGAGGTCAGTATGCGGGGGGACGAGGCAGCGCGGTATGCGGAGGAAGACTCAGTTGGCCTAGGAAAAAGTACCTAGGCGGTCGATTCGTGTCACTCAGGCGACGCCTCTCGCTTGGAACGGGATGGCGACGACGCAGGGCGGCCACGTGCCGACGGCGGCCTATCCTGACGGGCTTTCCGTCTGCCGACAAGCAGGCTACAAGGCTTCGCGGGGGTCGCCTTGGTCACTGAGCTGCTCACAGCCAACGTCATCCACGGACTCGTCGCCCTGGGGTGGGCGTTCGGCGTCGAGCGCATGGCCGGTCCCTGGACGGCGTCGGCGAGAATGCGCCTGTACCAACTGGCCTTGGCGCTGCCCGTCGTCGTCCTGTTGCTGCGCCTGTTGGGCGTGCCGCCGTTTCCTGACGGTCTGCGACTCGTGCGTGTCGACGTCTGGGCGGGCTGGTTGACCGACGGGGGCATGGAAGTCCAGGTGCCCATGACGATCCTGTTTGGCGGCACGGCAGTGGTGTTTGCTGTGCAGGAGCTGGCCCCTTTCTGGCAGCGCCGACGCAAGCCGCGGGAAGCAACCCGTGCGCCCGACCAGCGCTTGGAAGCGACGCTGCTGCACGTGCGCCATCTCTATGCGGAAGTTGGCGTGCGCCTGCCTCGCGGCCACCGGATCCTCGCCTGCCGGATCGAGACGGACCAACCCACCGCCGCGCTGCACGGCCTGCGCCATCCCACCCTGCTGGTGTCACGCAAGCTGTTGAATACCCTGGATGACGATGAGCTGGCGGCAGTGGTGGCGCACGAACTGGCCCACGCCGCGACCGGTGGCAGTCTGGAGCTGCTGGCGATGTGGCTGCTGCGCGCCCTGCAGGCGATGAGTCCCGCGGCGCTGGTGGCGTTCCGGCATCTGGTCGAGGTGCGGGAAGAGACGTGTGATGCACTGGCCGCGCGCGTCACGGGACGTCCGGCGGCCTTGGCGTCGGCGCTGCTGTCCGTGCACGACCTTGCGGGTTCCGGGCGTGAGTCGGTCCACTTGGTGGACCGCGCGAGGGATGAGGTGCTGCGTCGGGCCGAGCACGCATCGACCCGCGACCGCGTCAAGGCGCTGCTGGCGTGGCGACTCGAGAAGGGCCACACGGTGCTGGGTCCGTGGTCAGCGATGCTGGTGTTGGGAGGGCTGCTGTGGACCATCGGCTAAGAGGGCTGTGGCGCGGCGTGCGTGTGCTGGCGTGGACCGCCGTGCTGGCGGGAGCGTTGTGGACCGTCGACCGCGGCGTGTTTGGCCCAACGCCGCCCAAGGGCTGGCAGCAGGCCGCGACGCTGCGGGCCATTCCCGTCACCGCCGGCCGTGCTGTCGTTCCGGGCTACCTGCCCGCAGGCTGGCAGTGGCCGCCGGCCGCGTTCTGGCGCAAGGACCCCACGCCCGGATGGTGGTGGCAGTCCGGCCCCACCGACGCCGCAGAGACCCAACTCTGGTTGGGAACCGGGGGGTTGCCTGCTCCGGAGGCCATGGGCAGCGCGGCAAGCTGTCTGGGAAGCGCCCCGGGCCAGCGCTGCCCCAAGGGCTGGCACCTGTTCTCGCGCAGCTTGGGCAACGGACAGGTCGCCACCGGAAGCGCGGGCGACCGCATCGTGTGGATCGTGACCAACGCCGACCCGACCGAGGCCCTGCGGGTGCTGGACGGGCTGCCGACCTCACGCGAGGGCGTGGCCCGCTAGCAGCACAAGCTCACTCCATCGGCAGCAGCCCCACCTTGATCGAAAACTGGATCAGCTTGGATCGATTGTGGATCCCCAGCTTGTCCATCAGATTGACCCGGTGCGTCATCACGGTCTTGATGGCCAAGTCCAGTGAGCTTGCGATCTCCTTGTTGCTCAGTCCCTCAGCGATCATCTTGAGGATCTGCTTTTCGCGCGGCGTCAGTCGGCCGTACGCCTCCTCCGAAGCCGCGGCGGTCGACTCCTGGTCCTGGGGCCCGCGGGTGAAGAACACGCTGGCCAGACTGGGGTCGATGTACGTGCCACCAGCCAGAACTGCTCGAATCGCCACGAGAAGTTCCTCTCCGCGCGCCGACTTCAGGATGTAGCCGTTGGCCCCTGCTTCCAGCAACCGCCGCAGGTAGATCGACTCGCTGTACTGCGTCAGCACCAGGATCTTGCTGCGCAATTCGCGCTTGCGGATCTCGATGGTCGCTTCCAGACCGCCCATCCCGGTCATCGCGAGGTCCAGCAGCAGCAGATCGGGCCGCAGCGACTCGACCAACGCTACGGCCTCCTCACCGGAAGAACCCTCCCCCACCACGTGGATCTGCAAGTCCTTTTGCTCTTCCAGAAAGGCACGCATGCCCACCCGCAGCACCACGTGGTCGTCAGCGAGCACCATGCGAATGTTCTGGCTCATGCATTCTCCTTGGCGGGGACTTCGGACAATTGCGGCTGCGTCTCGGTCGCGTGCGGCATCGGCACCGACACGTGAATCGTCGTGCCTTGACCAGGCTTGGTGTCGAACGTGACTTCGCCGCCCAGCAGTCGAGCGCGTTCCTGCATGCCGACGAGCCCCAGACCGTGGTCCTCGTGTTGCACCGCAAGGGCCTGCACCCGCTCGACATCGAAGCCCACGCCGTCGTCCTCGATGGTCAACTCTACGCGGTCGTTCAGGTAGGCCACCGTGACCAGCGCGTGCTCGGCCTGCGAGTGCTGCACAAGATTACCCAGTGATTCCTGGAAGATACGGAACAGCGTCACGGCCATCTCGCGACCCAACTCGACCTCGTCGCCATCGACCTGCAGGCTGCCGCGAATCGAGTGGTCACGGCCCGTCCGCTCGAGATACCACTGCAGCGCGGGCAGGAAGCCCATCGTGTCCAGTACCGACGGCCGCAGGTCCAGCAGGATCCGCCGCACGGTGCCGAGCATCTCGTGGGCGTTCTCCTCCAGCCCGCGCAGGCGCGTCGCAACCTCAGGCGAGTTGCCTTCCTGATTCGCCACCCGCTCCAGCGCCAATCGCAAGGCCGCAAGATCTTGGGCGACCGTGTCGTGCAGCTCCCGGGCCACGCGACGACGCTCCTCTTCCTGCGCGGTCAGCACGCGGTGCAGGAACTCGCGACGCTGGGCGTGACGCAGCTGGCGCTCCTGCTGGAACAACCGGCCCGTCGCGCTCAGAACGACGTGGCGCAGGACGGACTCAAGGCGACGCGCCTCTGTAAACGGCCGGGGCTCGTTCGCGCCCAGCACGCAAACGACCTCCAGCCCTTGCGGCGCGGTCAGTTGCGCGATGACAACAACACCCAGGTTGCCGCGGCCGAGATCTTTGCCGGCGAAATCATTGGGTTCCAACACCCTCATGCGGTAGACTATGGCCGGACTTGCGCCAGCCGCTGCCGTCACGCCGGCCACAGTCGGCTCGTTCGGGCGCGCCGGTTGGTCCAGCAGCTCACGCCAGTGGTCCACCAGACCCTGCGACTGGTCGTCCCCCAGCCCCCGCTTGGCCAGGAACACGCGTCCACGATGCCCCATCTGCAGGGCGCCCGCGTCGAACCGCAAGAACTCCAGCAACTTGTCGAGCCCTCGGGCAGCCATCGCGTCGAGATCCAGCCCCTGCGCGCTGAACTCGGCGACTTCCTGCAGCACGGCCAGGTGGTGCTGGGTCAACCGGACCTCGTGGCGCAAGGCTGCTCGGTGACGTTCAACCTCCTCCAGCGACTCGATCATCCCCGACCGCCAGCGCTCCAGCGTCCGGGCGAGAATGCCCACCTCGTCGTGGCCGAACGAAGGCAGCTCCATCCGCTGCTCACTGGACTCGGCGTTGCGCACCGCACGGGTCAGGCGCGTCAGCGGCCGCACGACGCTGTGGACCGACAGACCGGTGAACGCCAGAAACAGCGGAATGAAAGTAAAACCCAACCAGAACAAGCGCTTCTGTAGGGTGAACGCCGGTTCCAGTGCCTCCTGCTCCAGCTGTCGTACCGCCACGCCCATGTCGAGCTTGGGCAGGGGCACGAACGCCAGCACCTCGACCTCGCGCGTCGTGGTCGACGAGTCGGCGTGGCAGCTGTGGCAGCGGCTGCGGATCTCGGTCCGGGTAGCAATCGCGCGGGTCAGCTTGCCTTGGTGGTCTGCAGCGCGAAACAGCCCTCCCGGCGCACTGGAGGCGACCACCGTGCCGCCTGCATCGACCAGCTGCAGGATCGTCGAGCTGCCCTGCCGCACGCCCTGCAAGGTCGCCAGCAGGTTGTTCGACGCCGGATTCAGCAGCCCGCCCACGTAGCCCTGTACCGTGTTCTGCGTCCCGCCCCGCAGGGCCTGAACCACGATCACGATGGCGCGCGGGCCCGGCGGCAGGTGTGTCAGCCGCGAGACAACCGGCCCCTCAGTCTTGGCGGCCAGCGCCAGCACGCGGCGAAACTCCTTGATGGCGTTCAGGTATCCTGCACCGTCCGGCACCGAAGCGACGGGCTGGCCGCGGGCGTCCAGAACGAAGGCGCCCTCCTCGAACATGGTGTCGCGGTAGGAATCCAGTGCGCTCCGCAGCGTCACGGCCTCCGGAGATCCAATCGCGGGCACCTTGGCCGGCACACGACTCGCCAACACGTTGACATCCCGACGGATCAACAGTTCGAGATAGCCGCCGGTCGCCTGCGCCAGATTGGTTCGCTCGGTCAGCAGCCGCTCCACCGACCCCTCGAGCATGATCCAGGACTGCACGCCCACCGCACCCAGCAGCGTCGCCGACCCCAGCACCGTGAACAGCAACGCCCGCGAGTAGAGGCTGTGACGCCAACGGAACCGCCGCGAGTGGCGCGGGGCCTTGGGCGCGTGCGTCGCGCTGGGCTGGGGTCCGGGCATGGGCGCTCAGGGCGTGGAGGGGAGGCGCTCGACGAGTCTGGCCACCTGCGCGACCGACTTCAGACGACCAAGTTTAGCATGAATTCGGCGGATCAGCGCACGTAGAGGAAGCCGGACTGCCCCCATCCCTGCTGGTTGTTGTAGCAACCGGGCCAGCTGGCGGTGTAGTTGCCGCCGTTATAGCCCTTGGCAATCGAGTAGATGATGTGGGGGCTGTGGTAGTTGTGGTCACCGAAGTTGCAGCAGGCGTCATCGGTGCCGGAGTAGGTCGCCCCACCGTAGGTCTCGCTCCACGTCATGTTCTTGTCGCCGGTCGACGAGTTGGTGTTGAACTTGGCGATGGCGTCGATCTTGCCCCAGCGACTGGGCGTCACGGTACCGCAGGACAGCCAGAACTGGTCGGAATACAAGCCGCGAATCAACGCGTCCGACAGCTTGGCGCAGCCGGCCTGGTTGGGGGCGGTCAAGGTTCCGACGGCGTTCGGGTCGATGTGGCAGTACGAGTTGCCGACCATGCGAGCCGCCAATGTCCAGCCGCCGCCGTTGGTGGTCATGTCGCAGTAGGCCTGCACCGCCGTTGCCGTGCCGCCGTTGACCCAATAGACGCCGTCCTTGGCCCCCGACATCTTGGTCAGGATGTCCTTGCAGTTCTTGCCGGGGTTGTTCTGCGTGCCGGGAATGTCGAGCGCGAGTGGGAAGAACCCGGTCCCGTTGCAGATGTAGAGTGCCTTGTCCTTGTCATTCGCGTAGGCGTAGCCAAACGTCGACGCATCGCACGTCACCGGGTGTTCTTGCGCGATCTGGAACTGGAAGCCGCCCGCCGCCTGGAACAGCCCGTTCGACCGGACCTTCTTGGACGACAGCGTGGCGACTGACACACTCCAGCTGTTGATCTTGCCGTCGACGCCGTTGTTGAGGAACCCGGTGTCGATCACCTCCAAGTACCACTTTCCCTTGGGATTCTTGCCCACCCAAGTGGCCAGGTCGCCGGACACCGTCTTGGTGGGTGAGGGCCACGACGTCTTGATGGCCGTTCCCTTGGCGGTCTTGTCCCACAGCACGAACTTGGCGCCGCCCGGGTCGATGGCGCTGACCTTCAGGCTCGCGGTGTCGCTGTTGGTGATGTCGGCCGTGATGGT
This sequence comes from uncultured Myxococcales bacterium, assembly GCA_903955385.1. Classification (GTDB taxonomy): domain Bacteria; phylum Myxococcota_A; class UBA9042; order UBA9042; family UBA9042; genus CAJBNH01. The sequence goes on from CAJBNH010000001.1 coordinate 8,351, forward strand.
CAGGCCCTGGGCCACGCCGAAATCAGGTACGTCGACCGGGTCGCTGACGCCCACGGGATTGTTGTCGGGGATGTTGATAGGGGCTTTCAGGCTCGCCGCCAACTCATTGAATTGGTTGGTCAAAAGGTTGTTCGAGATCTCGTCCAAGCCGTCGGGCGGCAGCGCAGCCGGGTCCATCGACTTCACACAGTCGTAAGAGCCGTCGTCCTTCACGCCCTTGATGACCAGACCGGTCCCGCACGCAACGCCCACCTTGGCCAGCACCGGCAACCCACTGAGATCACTGTACGCCCCCGACGTCGCCACCTTGGCAAGCTTGGCCGTCTGCGCGTAGGACGACAGGTCCGGCGCGCCCTCGAGGTCGGCAAACGCACCCGTCGTCGCAACCGTCGCAAGGGCGGCCGTCTTGGCATAAGCGGCGAGATCCGCGGACTTGGCATAGGCCCCAAGGTCAGCGGCCTTCGCGTACGCGGCCAAGTCCGCGGTCTTGGCGTATGCGGCGAGGACTTGCGCGTCGATCTGCCCCACACCGATGCAGCCGGAGCAATCGAGACCCTCTGCCACTTGGGCGCGCAGGGCGTAGGGGACGGAATGCACCTTGGCGCGCTGCAACGCCGGGTCGCTGCCCACCTTGATCTCGAGCCACGTCTCAGGAAGCTTGGCCAGCACCGTGGCGGGAAGCGGCGTGTACTTGCCGAGGACCTGCGTGAATCCGCCCGCCATGATGGGCATGCCCATGGGCCCCTCGGTCCAGATCGGCTGGCCGCCCGACTGGGCCGTGTAGAGCGAGACGACAACCTGATAGTCGCCATCCGCCGCCGGACCACCACCGGTCGAGAGCAAGGCGCCCTCTATCAGCACAGTGGACGGAATGGCGGCGGCCGCCACCATCGGCAGCAGCAAACCGCAAACCGCAGCAGTCAGGGCCAGCAAAACACGCGACAGCGACGGGCGCGACATGGGAAGCCTCCGCAAGAACAGGTGCAGCAACGGCGACATACAAGTGCCGACCGTAACAGCGCACAAGTTTGCGGGCAATCGGAGAGTGACGGCTAGAAGCTGTTGCCGATGGTGAACTCGAACACCAGCGGCCGCTCGTTGGCCTTGCGATTCAGCGGCACGCCCCACTCAAACCGCAGGGGACCCACGGGCGAGAACCACCGCACACCCCAGCCCAGCGCCAACCGCATGTCCTGCAGCGTGATGTCCTCAGCCTCGCCAAACGCGTTGCCGACGTCGAAGAACAGCAGGCCGCGCAAGTTCATGGGCGCCTTGAGGATGGGCACTTCGATCTCGTTGTTCAGGTACAGCTGCTTGACGCCGCCGATGTTGAAGCCCGACAGCGAGGAAGCCGGGTCGCCGCTGTTGGGGATCGCGATCTCGGGGCCCAGCGTGTTCCGGTCGAAGCCGCGCACGTTGTAGATGCCGCCCATGAAGAATCGCTCGAACAACGGCACCTGCTTGCCTTCCGGTGCCCGAATCAGGCCGCCGACCAGGTTGAACTTCAGCACGCCGTCGAACGGCAGGGGCACGTAGCGGCGCACCTTGGCCGTGAAGCGATTGAACTCGTTGTCGCTGCCAAGGAATTGCGCCGCCCACTCGGCCGCACCGGACATGAACCAGCCCGTGGTCGGGAACATGCGGTCGTCGCGGTCGTCATACGACAGGCTCATGCGCATCGACGACGTCAGGCCGGACCCGAACAGCGAAGCAATCGGCACGTCGGTGCGGCCAGAGAGGCCACCGATCGACGTCGACACCTCTTCCAGGTTGTACCCCGCCTCTGCCGTGAGCTCGTCCGTCAGCCGATAGCCCCACGACATGCCGCCGCCCGTGGACTGACGCGAGAAGTCGGTGTAGAGCTGCTCATAGCTGAACAAATCCAATGAGAACGTGAGGTTGCTGTCCATGAAGTACGGCTCGTAGAACGACCCCTGGAACATCGTGCGAACCGACGACAGCGAGCCCTGCACCGACATACGCTGGCCGCGCCCCAGGAAGTTGTCCTTGGCGATCTGGGCCGTGACGATGAAGTTGTCGAGCGACGAGTAGCCCATGCCGACCTGGAAGGTACCGGTCGTGCGCTCCTTGACGTCCACGACGACGTCCACCACCTGCGGCAGCGCGGTCGGGCGGGTCTTGATCTCGACGGACTCGAAGAAACCCAGGCGCTGGACGCGGGCTTGCGAAAGCTGAATGCCCTTTTCGCTGTACAGCTCGCCCTCGGCAATCGTCAGCTCGCGACGGATGACCTTGTCGCGGGTCGAGCCGCCGCCCTGCATCAGGATCTGACCGAAGTAGACCTTCTTGCCCTTCTGGATGTGGTAGGTCCAGTCGACGACGCGCTTCTCGACGTCCGGCACGCTCTCGTTCGACACCGTGGCGTGGGCATAACCGTGGTTCTTCTGCGCCCCTGCAAGGGCCTGATTGTCCTGCTGAACCAGGGCGTAGTTGAAGATGTCGCCCGTCTTCAGCTGGACCTTCTTCAACATGTCCGGCAGCGGGTCCACCGAGTCGCCGGTGACGTCGAGCTTGCCCACGCGGAACTGCGGCCCCTCGTTCACCCGGATGGCGATCGAGATGTACTTCATGTCGGGTGACAGGCTGACGACCGGGTCCTCGACCTTGGCCTGCACGTAGCCCTTGGTCAGGTACAGGTACTGGATCACCTGCAGGTCGTACTCCAGCATGTCGCGCTTGAAGTTCCCTGCTTTGCTGAGGATGCTGAGGACCGACCCCTCCTGCGTCTTTAGCACCGCCTTGATCTCGGCGTCGGAGATGCCCTCGTTGCCCAACAGCTCGATGCGGCGAACCTTGACCTCAGCACGCTCCTTGATGTCGAAGACGACGCGCACCTGGTTGCCGCTCACCGCCTCGACCTTGTGCGTCACGGTCGCGAGGAAGTAGCCCTCGTCGTCGTACATCTCTTTGATCTTCACAGCGTTGCGCTGGGCGTCGGCCGGCGAGTACAGGTGGTTGACCTTCAGGTCGACGACCTTCAACACGTCCTCTTCGCTCTGGTCCTCGTTGCCGCGAATCGTGATGGCCGCGATGCTGGGCCGCTCGAGCACCTGAAAGCGCACGACCACGCCGCCGTCACCCGCCTTCTTCAGGCCGACGCGAACGTCGTCGAACAGGCCCATCTGGAAGATCCGCCGCAGGTCCTCGGCCACGATGGCGGGGTCCAGATCGCTGCCCACCACGGTGCGGATCTGCTTGCGCACCGCCTGCTCGTCCACGCGCTCGATCCCTGCCAGCTCCACCGCCTTGACCGTGGGGCCCTTCATACCCGGCTCGTCCGAGCTATCGTCGCCGTCGCTGGTGTCATCGGTCACCGCGTCGTCGGTTCCGGTCTCGTCTTGCGGCGCGTCGCCCAGCGAACCAGGCCCGAACAGCGAATCCGACTGCGCCCAAGCGGAGTTCGCAGCTCCCACGCCTGCCGCAAGCACCAGCAGCACCAACCACAGGCGCAGCAGCGACTGGTCCGCGCGAGGCAACCGATGGACCGTTCCGAACGTCATGCCACGTCTCCGCTGGACTCGACGATGCGCCCGTCGGCGATGCGGAGGACGCGGCTCATACGCCGGGCGAGCTCCTGATTGTGACTGACGACGACAAAGCCTGTGCCGGTCTCGGCGTTCAGTTGCTCCATCAAATCGTGCATCTCTTCGGCGGTGCGGCTGTCCAGATTGCCCGTCGGCTCGTCGGCCAACACCACTCGCGGCTGCATCACCAGTGCCCTCGCCAGGGCCACACGCTGCTGTTCCCCGCCGCTCAGCTCACCCGGATGGTGGTCCAGACGCTCGCCAAGTCCGACGCGCTCCAGCAGCTCGCGCGCGCGGGCGCGGGCCGGACCCTGGGCTTGGCGGGCGATCAGCGTGGGCATCCGCACGTTCTCGAACGCGGTCAGCTCTGGCAGCAGGTGATGAAATTGAAACACGAAGCCTATCATCCGGTTGCGAAAGGCCGCCAGCTCGGCATCGTCGAGGGCGTCCAGCGTCTGTCCTTCGTACGTGATCGCGCCTGCACTAGGCTGGTCCAAGGCACCCAGTAAGTGCAACAGCGTCGACTTGCCCGATCCCGACCGCCCCACGATCCCAATCATGTCGCTGGAATGCAACTCGAAGTCGACCTGCGACAGGACCTGAATGCGTCGCCCGCCCAGCTCGAACCACTTGTCGACGCCCACCGCACGGATCAGCGGAACACGAGTGTCCACGCCGACTTGCGCCGTCGGTGTCGGGGAATTCAGGGGGGCATCAGCCATGCCTCAGCCCCTCCAGCGGACTCAAGCGGGCCGCACTTGTAGCAGGAAACACCGTCGCGACAAGAGAGACCGCCACCGAAGCCAGCGCCACCACCGCGATCTCGGCGATCTGCATGTTCACCGGCAGGGTCCGCACGTAATAGGCCTCCGGAAGCTGGATGCCGAGCGTCTGGATCAGCGTGCACGTGCCGATCCCCAGAATTCCGCCCGCCATGGTGCCGATCAGGCCGATCACGCCGCCCATCTGGACGAACGACGACCGGATCGCTCCGGCTGAGCTGCCCATCGCCCGCAGCATCGCGATGCTGTCCCGCTTCTGCAGGATGACCATCGTCAACGCCGATACGATAGAGAACGCCGCAACCAGGATGATCAATCCCAGCACCAGAAAAATCACCAGCCGCTCGAACGCCAGCGCCGAGAACAAGGACCGGTTCAGCGCCCGCCAGTCCAGCACCTGCACATCGTCGGGAGCGCCCAGTTCTTTCAGCTTCGCCCGCGCCGCCGCCACCACCGCGTCCGGCTGTTCTGGAGCAACCAGGCGCAATTCCAAGACATTGGCGTCGCCGTCGAGGTTGAAGTAGCGCGCCGCCTCGCCCAGATCGATGTAGGCGACCTTGCTGTCGGCCTCGTACAGACCCGTCTCGAAGGTGCCGGCCAGTCGGAACGTGCGGACGCGGGGACGCAGACCCGTCGGGCCCACGTCAGCGTCGGGCGTGACGACCTCGATGCGATCGCCCAGCTCGACCTGCAGGGACCGGGCCAGCTCGGACCCCAGCAGAATCCCAGGCGCGACGGGCACATCCACCGACTCGCCGGGCAGCGTCGCGGTGTCGTCGCCCAGCATCCGACCCAGGTCGGGGGCCACCAGCTTGGGTGGCGCGGGTGGACTCATCTGAACATCCGGCAACGCATTGGCATCCGAAGGCAATTCCCCCGGACCGGCGGCATCCGGGTCGGCCGCAGGGGCCAAGCGCTCCGGTTCGTCGGAAGGCAGCAGGAGCGGACCGTGCTCGATCTTGGGCGCAGGCCGACCGTTGCCGGGCGGAGCCAGCTGCGGCGGTGCCGGCGTGGCTGGACCGGGCGCCATCCGCAGCAGGTCCTCGATGCGCTCGCGTGGCTGCGAATCGCTGGACGGGACGAGGGCGGGAGCAGGCGGCAGGTCGCTGTCTTCCTCAACCGGGCGGCGAACCAGCGCGCGGTCGGTGCCCAGCGAGGCCGGTTCTTGCAGCAAGCGCAGACTGCCCGTCACCAGAGTGCCGCCAAGCTCGCGGCGGACTTCGTCCAGGTGCACGTCAACACCGCGCACCGCCACGAAATTGTTCACGTTGAAGGCCGAAGACAGAATCGCGTCGCCGCGAACCTGCGGGCTGACGCCGGCCACTCCCGGCAAGGCGCGCAGGGCTCGAGCGATGCGTGCCGCGTCGTCCAGAGGCTCTGCCCGTCCGGGGCGCTCGACCAGCGCGTGGGCATTGGCCACCAGCATCTTGGCGCGAAGGTCCGACGCGAAGCCGCCCATGACCGACAGCACGACGATCAGGGCCCACGTGCCGGCAGCGACGCCCACGATCGAGACAAACACAGGCAGCGACACCTTGGCCTGCCCCTGCAACACCAGGTAAAGCCCTGCGATCGCGGCAACCACAGCAACGGAGCCGACCGGCACGGCCAGCCCACGAGGCGCCACGCCAAAGGCCACGGCGGCGGCGACCAGCAGCGACAACCCCACCGGCAAGAGGATCTGACCCAGCTGCTGCAAGCGCGTGGCAAGACCCGGGGTTGAGCCGGCCCGCCATGCCGTGAACGCGACCACGACGGCCAGCGTCCCCAACGCCCAAGGAGCGTCGAACCACTGCAAGACCAGCGGATGGCGCGCGGCCCACGCCCCAGCGACCGCCGCTACCGTCAAGACAAGCAGCATCAGCACTCGCCTGACCCGCGGCCAAGGCAGCCCTGCCACCGCAATCAGGGTCCCGTGAAGGGCCAGCACTCCAGAGAAGTTGCGCAGGGCGACCGTCATGGCGTCGCCGCCACCGTCCAGCACACCCCACTGCATCACGCCAGCCACACCGGCGACCGCCAGCCCCACGCCGATGGGCAGCCAGCGCCACGGCCGCACCAAGCTGGCGTCGGCGACCGCATCGACCGCTCCGCACAGCTGCGACCACAAGCGCATCGGCAACGGCCGCACCAGCCGCGGCGCGCGCAGGAAGGACCAAGCAATGAAGGTACTTGGTCGATCATGCATCGGCCGGGTCAGCAAGCGGACGATGCCAAGCCCAAGGACGGAAAACATGGCTGCGACGGCGAGCGCGGCGACGATGACGCCCAGCAACTGCAGCACCAGCCACGTCTGAAAGCCGATCTGGTCGTTCCCCGAGCGCACGAGGGCCTCGGGGACCGCCGCCAGCGCTGCGAGCGCCAGCAGGAACGCCAGACGGCGCGTATGCACCTAAGCTCCCTCTGGAGAGTCTGGCGCGACGACATCCGCGATTTGTCCAGCATCCACGCGGTTTTCTGGTCGCATATGCGGAAACAGGATCACTTCCCGAATGCTCTCGGTGTTGGTCAGCAGCATCACCAGTCGGTCCACGCCGATGCCACAGCCGGCCGTCGGAGGCAGCCCGTATTCGAGGGCGCGCACGTAATCCAGGTCCATGTCCATCGTCTCTTCCGCGCCTTGTGCCTTCTGCGCCAGCTGTGCCTCGAAGCGCTCGAATTGATCGACCGGGTCGTTCAACTCGCTAAACGCGTTGGAGATCTCCATGCCAGCCACGTACAGCTCAAAGCGATCGACCAGGGTGGGGTCGCTGTCCTTGCGGCGGGACAGCGGCGAGACCTCAGCCGGAAAGTCCATCACGAAGGTCGGCTGGATCAGGTGCGGCTCGGCGGCGTGCTCGAACAGGTCCATCTGCACCTTGCCCAGACCGGCCTTGGGATCGATGTAGAGATCGAGTGCATCCGCACGCTTGCGGAGGGCCACCACATCGTTCACGTCGTCCGCGGCGACACCCGCCCAGCGCTGCAGGCCCTCGTGGACCGTGACACGGGCAAACGGCGCGCGGAACGAGATCTGCCGCGGCGTGCCGTCCGGGTTCGTGCCGTACACCAAGTCAGGGCTACCGGTGACGTCGACCGCCAGCTTGGCGAAGAGCGTCTCCACCTCATCCATTAGATCATGGTATGTGGCATAAGCCCGGTAAAACTCTAGCATCGTAAACTCGGGGTTATGCCGCTGCGACAGTCCCTCGTTGCGGAAGTTCCGGTTCAGCTCGTACACGCGCTCCAGCCCGCCGACCACCAGCCGCTTCAGGTGCAGCTCTGGCGCGATACGCAAGTACAGGGGCATGTCGAGCGCGTTGTGGTGCGTCGTGAAGGGCCGGGCCGCCGCGCCGCCCAGCAGGGTGTGCATCATCGGCGTCTCGACCTCGAGATAGTCCCGACTGTCGAAGAAGGCCCGGAGACCACGGACGACCAAGGCCCGACGGCGCACGATCTCTCGCGTGTCGTCGTTCATGATCAGGTCGACGTAGCGCTGGCGAAAGCGCGTCTCCTTGTCCTGCAGGCCGTGGTACTTCTCTGGCAGGGGGCGCACGCCCTTGGTCAACACGCGCACGCACGCGGCGCCCGCCTGTTCGCCCGAGAACAGTGCGCCCGCGTCGTCCGTCAGGCACGCCCGCAGCGAGGGCTCTCCGGTTTGGGTGCGGAAGGGTCGACCAACAACCCCAAGGATATCACCCAGATCGATGGCGCGGTCGCCCTTGAACATCTGGTCCCACAGCACCTCGTCCTCGTTGCGCTGGAAGAACACCTGGAAGGTGGACGCCCCCTCCTCCCGCGGCTCGAGTCCGGCCGCCACACGCAACGCGTTCTCTTCCTTGCGCAACCGCAGCACTTCTGGACCGGACCGATCCCGCAGCCGCAGAAAGGCGACCTTGCCCTTGATGTTCACGGCCATCACGCGACCGGCCATGCGAACAGCGGGTCCCGGCGTGCGGTCGGGGTTGTGCGACTCAAGGTGCGCAAACAGCGCACGCATCAGGTCGGCGCCGGTGTGCGTGGGCTGAAAGTCGTTGGGATACGGGATCTCGCCTGCGGTTCGGGCCGCATCGATCTTGGCGAGCCGCTGGCGCATCATTTCGTTGCGTTCGAGCATGGAAAACCCTCGAGGGTCGGCCGGCTGCGGGCGGGGGTCCCCGAGTCGGGCCAAAAACGACTTGCGCCGCTCCCCTCATCGCAAGGCAAGGGGGCGGCGCAAGTTCGCAAGGGCATCTGGTCGGGGCGACAGGATTTGAACCTGCGACTCCTTGACCCCCAGTCAAGTGCGCTACCAGGCTGCGCTACGCCCCGTCAGCACGCGGCCCTTCGGCACGTGCGGGCGGGGCGTGTACCATGGCGGACCGAAGCGCGCAAGCCCCCCTGCCTGGGAATGACCTTCAGCGCGCTTGCGCCGGCCCGCAGGATGGGCTACGGACACCGCATGATGACCGAACACCTCGACCCCCATGCTCCCCTTCGCGAAGACGTCCGGATGCTCGGCGAGCTGGTCGGCCAGACCGTTGCGCTGCAGGAGGGCAGGCTCAGGTACGACCTGGTCGAGCGCGTTCGCCTGCTGTCGAAGGCCGCCCGGCACGGCGATGCCGATGCGTGGACCGAGCTGCGCCGCGTGCTGGCGGACGTGACGCCGCAGGACGCTCTGGTCGTGGCGCGGGCGTTCGCGCACTTCCTGTCGCTGGCGAACATTGCTGAGCAATACCACCGGATCCGCAGGCGCAGGGCATGGTTGCGCAAGCCGTTGGGAGCGCCACAACCGGGTTCGCTCGACGAGGCGTTCCCGCGCTTTCTTGCGGCCGGTATCCCGGCGACGCAGCTGCGGCAGACCGTGTGCGACCTTCGCATCGAGCTGGTGCTGACCGCTCACCCCACCGAGATCAACCGTCGGACCTTGCTGCACAAGCACAATCGGGTGGCGGAGCTGCTGGCGGTGCTGGACCGCTCTGACCTGACCCCCGGCGAGGTTCGCGAGGGGCTGGACGACCTGCGGCGCGAGATCTCGACCCTGTGGCACACCGACGAGGTGCTGCGCCATCGCCCGACGCCCGTGGACGAGGCACGCGGCGGCCTGCTGGTGTTCGAGCAGACGCTGTGGAACACGGTGCCGCGGTATGCAAGGGTGCTGGACGCAGCGCTTGCGGGCCACACCGGCGAGGGATTGCCGCTGGATGCCGCGCCGATTCGCTTCGGCTCGTGGATGGGCGGTGACCGCGACGGCAATCCCAATGTAACGCCTGCGGTGACGCGGGAGGTGTGCATGGTGGCCCGGTGGATGGCCGCCGACTTGTACCACCGCGAGATCGACCAGCTGCGCGCCGAGCTGTCGATGGTCGGTTGCAGTCCCGAGCTGCGCCAGCGCGTGGGCGAGGTCGAGGAGCCGTACCGGGCGCTGCTGCGTGTCGTGCGCGAACGACTGGAAGCGACGCTGAAGTGGGCCGCGGCCAGCTTCGTGGTGTCTGTGCCCGCCCCTGCAGACGCATACCTGGACATCGACGACCTGCGCGAGCCCCTGCTGCTGATGTGGCGGTCGCTGCACGAAACCGGTCTGGAGGTGGCGGCGCGGGGCCGTCTGCTGGATATCCTTCGGAGAATCGCGTGCTTCGGCCTGACGCTCGTGCATCTCGACGTGCGGCAGGAGGCTGACCGGCACACCCGCACACTGGACGCCATCACCTGCGAGCTGGGTCTGGGGTCGTATGCGGCTTGGAGCGAGGACGAGCGGGTGGCCTTCCTGCGACGTGAACTCACCAGTCGCCGCCCGTTGGTGCCGAGGGGGCTGCAGGCAACGCCCGAAGTTCAGGAGGTGCTGGACACGATGGTTGTTCTGGCGCAGGTGCCGCGCGACTCGCTGGGAGCCTACGTGATCTCGATGGCGCGCTCAGCCTCGGACGTGCTGGCGGTCGAACTGTTGCAGCGCGAGGCGGGCGTCGATCCGCCGCTGCGGGTGGTGCCCCTGTTCGAGACGCTGTCGGACCTGCAAGGCGCCGGCGCATCGGTGCAGTCGCTGCTGGACCACGGTGGCTACGGAGAGCGGGCGGGCGGTCAGTTGGAGGTGATGATCGGCTACTCGGATTCTGCCAAGGATGCCGGTCGGTTGGCGGCGGCATGGGCGCTGTATCAGGCCCAGGAGGAGATCGTTCAGGTCTGCGAAGCCCGCGGCGTGGCGCTGACGCTGTTCCACGGCCGCGGCGGGTCGGTCGGACGAGGCGGCGGTCCCACCCACGTGGCGATTCGGTCGCAGCCCCCGGGAACGGTGCGCGGCACACTGCGGGTGACCGAGCAGGGTGAGATGATCCAGTCGAAGTTCGGCCTGCCAGGAATCGCCTTGCGCAACCTGGAGTTGTACACAACGGCGGTGGTCGAAGCGACGCTGGTCCCCCCTGCCCCGTGCCGCCCGGAGTGGCGCGAGTTGATGGACCGGCTGTCGGAGCGGTCGCTGCAGGTGTACCGCGGGGTGGTGCGCGAAGAGCCGAGGTTCCTGGCCTACTTCCGCGCGGTGACGCCAGAGGCCGAGTTGAGCCGCCTGAACATCGGCAGCCGCCCAGCGCGGAGGCAAAAGGCCGGGGGGATCGAGACCTTGCGGGCCATCCCTTGGATCTTCGCGTGGACGCAGACGCGGCTGATGCTGCCCGCGTGGCTGGGCGTCGGTGAGGCGCTGGCTGAGGCGCTGGCCGGACCGGACCGCGAGCGGCTGCTGGACATGGCGCAGCACTGGGCGTTCTTCCGCATGTCGCTGGCAATGGTCGAGATGGTGCTGGCCAAGACTTCTCCAACCATCGCAGCGCGTTACGACGAGCTGTTGGCCAACCCGGAGCTTGCCGGCCTGGGACGCGAGCTGCGCGACCGGCACGACAGGACCGTCGAAGCGCTAGTGGCGACGCTGGGGCAAAAGGCACTGCTGGAGGACAATCCAGTGCTCGCACGGTCCGTGCAGGTGCGCAACCCCTACGTGGACCCGCTGAATCTGCTGCAGGCCGAGCTGTTGTTGCGTGTGCGCAAGCAGACCGATCCGACGCTGGACGATGCCCTGATGGTGACCATCAAGGGGATCGCGGCGGGGATGCGCAATACGGGTTGACGCAGCAAGAGGCTGCTGCGAGCGGTCCTGCCCCGCAGGCTAGGTGCGCAGGGGCAGCGCGGTTGCGGGTTGTGGCACGGGGTCTTGAGGCGGTTCGACCAGAGCGGCGTCCTCGGCCTCCCGAATCTCCCGCCGCCGCTCGAGCGACTGGTGGTGGGCGATCAGGTACAGCAACAGGATCGGGAACCACAACGGCAGTCGAAATACCATCGTACCTGAGATCGACGCAGAGAAGCTCGCAGCGGCCGCGGCAAGCGCTGCGTTGCCGTACAAGTGGCGCGAGCTCCAGCGCCGGATTCCGCGGACTCCGACGATGACTCCGCCCAGCACCATCGAGACATACAGCACGAGGACGGGGATGCCATAGGCGACGACCAGCGACAGGATGGACGAGTGCAGCGCCGTAACACGCCCCGATACCTGATAAGCGTGCATCGACGGGAAGCCCGTGCTGCCCCAGCCAAAGAACGGCCGCTGCGGAATGAGAACCTTGGCGAACTCTAGCTGGGACAGTCGCTCGGACGTCAGGTCGTCGTCGACCTGTTCTGCGCGAACCGTGCCCAACACCCGCTGGTCATAGGACCGAGGCGACACCAAAACGAATCCAGCAAGAAGTGCTGCGATGACCAGGATGTTGCCAAAGCGCGAGGCCATTGACCGTCCTGAGGCCACAGCGAACACGACAAGGCCAAACACCATGCCGAGCGATCCCCCACGCGAAGCGGCGGCGAACTGGCTGTAGGCGGCACCCGCTACCGCCAAGAGTCCAAGCAAGCGAGACAGCCATCGATTCTCGCGGTCCAGCAGCAGGGCCAGTGCGAACGGCAGGACACGAGCGGCCTCCTCCGCCATCAAATTGGGCTGGGCCATCGGACCGCGTGCGCGAACAACGCCGGTGCCCAATCGCTCCCAACCGACCTCCATGAACACAACGACCGCGATCAGCACGATGCCGACGGACTGACCCATGCCGATGACGCGAACCGCGCGATAGTCCATCGGGATCTGGCTGAGCATCAGGAACATGCCGAAAGTGCCCATGATTTCGTAGAGCATCGTCATGGACGAGCCGTAGGGTGCCAGCGTCTCAGACAGCAACACGAGGGCGCTCATGGTCAGGATGGCCGCAGAGAAGCCGACGGGGATGGCCCTCACCCGCCGCTGCTTCAGGATGGTGCCAAGCGTAGCGATGCCCAGAAGGACACCGACCACCTTGAATGGAGTCAGGAACGGCCCGAAGCTGTACCTGCCCCAGGCTTGGGCGGCGATCGTGAGCGCCGCGAGAGCGGCCGGACTGCGCACAAGGCGAAGCAGGAAGGGAGAAGCCAAGGTCAAGCCGATAAACGGCAAGGCCATGTCCTGCCGGAGGGTCGACCAGGCGAAGAGGGCCGCCACCAGAACGACGATGACCGGCATCATGGGCGGACTCCAGCAAACCACCGTCGAGTCGCGGTCCAATCCGTAAGGCCGCGGGGCAGCAGCCAAGGCTGCAGGACTTTGAGTTGCATGAGCCGAGCGGAAAGGATGCCCCCGGTCAGGGCAGTGACCAACCCGACGAAGGCGAACAATGCGGCGTCCTCACCAAACGGCTGCCGACCCGCGCGCAGGCCGACCAGCAGGACGGCTTGCAAGAACAGGGAATGACAAAGATAAATACCCAGCGACATCCGCCCTAGCGCCGGCAATCCGGGCACTCTCGCCAACAGCGGAGCCACCGCCACGACGGTCAGGAAGGATGCAATCGCGTCGATGTCGGTGATCAGCATCCATGCGAAGTCGCGCCAACCGAAAACCGCCAGCACGCCTACGTTCGTATACAGCCCCATCGCTCGCGTCGTGACCGCAAGCGCAACGGCCACGCACGCGAGCCCCCAGGATGGCACGCGACGCGCGTAGGGCCACAGCCAAGCGGCCGTCAGGCCCATGGGCAACACGTAGACCGCAACAGCAAGGCCCAGCGGCGTGCATGACCACCCGCCCAGCCACAGCGCCACGGTGCCGTGCAGCGCCCAGGCCACCGCCGCCGCAACTGGCAGCCACCGTCCGGGCAGCCGCGTCAGGACCGCCCGCAGCAACGTCACGGTGAACAAGGCAGGCAAGAACCAATACAGCTGAAAGCCGGTTGCCGCCTTCAGATCCAGAGCGTTCCCCGTCCACAGGCCCCATGAGGTTCGCCGGACGAGTTCCAACGGCGCAACGCCCGCTCCCACCGTCAAATCGAACACAATCGCGGTCGCCACCACCCACATCGCGTAAGGCACCAAGTACCGCACGGCCCGGTCCGCCAGCCACCGCGTCTGCCACTTCGCCCGCCCCAGCAGGAACGGCAACAGCAGGAAGCTGACCACGTGGAAGCGGTAGAGCACGGGGAACAGCCAGCCCATGCCCGACACATACTGCAACGGCGACAGGTGCCCCACGACAATCAACAGGATCAGCAGACCCTTGACCGCGTCGAATGCATCCGAGTCACCGCGGGCGGAGGCCGGGGGCGACATCGTGGGCGGCGAGGAGGGCGCGGTGGCCAGCATCATGCGACGGCCTCAGCGCCTCTTGGGGAGCGGCGCGGCGGCCGGACTGTACTTCCCGACGGGCTGGAGGGGCAAGCCATACCGCGAGGCCGGCCCGGGATGTCGGCGACCCGGCTGGGATTCCGGTGGAGGCACGTCGCGGGTTTGCGTTCACCTCAAGGGTGCAGAGCGGGCGGACTTGACATCGTCCTGAGGAGTCCGTATCACTGTCACACTGTTCTGGTACGGTAATACACCAGAACGTTTGCGACCCGCCGGAGCCCCCCATGAAGCCCCTTGCCTCTGAACCCGTGCATCCCGACCTGCCCGCCGACCTGCTGCGTCTGCTTGCTGACCTGCGCGAGCCGGAAGCGCTGCGTCTGGTGCTCGCGGACCTGCTGACCCCGGCAGAAACCGAGGCGCTGACCGAGCGTTGGGAGATCGCCAAGCTGCTGCAAGCCGGGCACAGCCAACGCGGCGTCAGCGCTGGCCTGGGCGTCTCGATCACCACCGTCAGTCGCGGGGCGCGGCAACTGAAGTACGGCCACGGCGGGTTCCAGCTCGCCTTCCGAGCCCTTGGCCTTCAGGCGGGTGCGTGATGCCCCGAACCGCTCGACACGACGACGGCGTGCGGGTTACGCCCGAACTCGACCGGCTGCTGGCGCACAACGGTACCGAGACGCACGCCGCGCTGTCGGTCGAGCTGGTGGCCGACACCGAGACGCCGATCTCGCTGTTTCGCAAGCTGGCCGGCGACCGACCGGGCGCGTTCCTGCTGGAGAGTGTCGAGGGAGGCGAGCTGCTGGGGCGCTATTCGTTCCTGGGCTGCGACCTCGTCAACCGGTTGGAGAGCCTGGACGGTCACACCCTGCTGCGGACGGCCCGGGGCGACGAAACGCAAGCAGGCCCGTTGCTTGGGATTCTGCGCGAGTGGCTGGGCCAGCGTTCGGTGCTGGCCCGGCCCGATCTGCCGCGTTTCCAAGGCGGTGCGGTAGGTTACGTGGGCTTTGACGCCGTGCGGGGATTCGAGCCGGTGCCGCTGCCCGACGCACCGGGCCTGGGGTTGCCCGAGGCGCGCCTGCTGCTGTGCGAAGACCTGTGCATCTTCGACCACTTGAAGCACCGCATCGTGTTGGTGACGCACGTGCCGCTGGCGGGCGACCGGACCGCCGCCTGGCAGGCCGGTGCTGCCCGGTTGCAGGGGCTGGTCGACCGACTGGACCGCGAGCTGCCGCCCGAGCGCCTGGCGCGGCTGCAACCGCACGAGTCGACCGAAGAACTCGTGCAGGGCCTGGAGGTGACCGCCAACCGCAGCCGCGAGGACCTGATGCAGGCCGTCGAGCAGGCGCGCGAGGCCATCACGGCGGGCGAGGTGTTTCAGGTCGTCGTCAGCCGGCGCTTTACGGTCCAGGGCGCCCTGCCGCCGTTCGAGGTCTACCGAGCCCTGCGGTCGCTGAACCCATCGCCATACATGTTCTACTTCCAGTTTGCGGACTTCTGTGTGGCCGGTGCGTCCCCTGAGGTGCTGGTGCGACTGGAGGCCGACGAGCTGTTGGTGCGCCCCATCGCCGGGACCCGCAAGCGCGGTGCGACCCACGAGCACGACCTGGCCTTGGAGCGGGACCTGCTGGCCGACGAGAAGGAACTGGCGGAACACCGGATGCTGGTCGACCTGGGCCGCAACGACCTGGGGCGGGTGGCGGCGCTGGGCACGGTGCGGGTCGAAGATCCTTTGCACATCGAGCGGTTTTCTCACGTGATGCACCTGGTCACCGACGTCCGTGCTCAGCTGGCCCCGGGGTTCGATGCGTGCGACGTGCTGCAGGCGTGCTTTCCGGCGGGCACGGTGTCGGGCGCGCCCAAGGTCAGGGCCTGCGAGCTGTTGGCGACGCTCGAGCCCGACCGGCGCGGCCTGTATGCCGGCGCGGTCGGCTGGTTTGGCTGGCAGGGCGACATGGACACGTGCATCGCCATCCGCACCGTGGTGCTGGAGCCCGGGCGCGCGCACGTGCAGGCGGGGGCCGGCGTGGTGTTCGACTCGGTGCCGGCGCACGAGGCAGACGAGTGCTGGAACAAGGCGCGCGCGGGTCTGGCGGCGATCGCGCTGACGAAAGAGCGGGTGCGGCGGGCGCAGGCGTGGATGACGGGAGGGGCGGCGTGAAGGTGCTGATCCTCGACAACTACGACTCGTTTACCCACAACCTGGCGCAACTGTTGGGAGAAGCGGGAGGCACCCCGGTGGTGGTGCGCAACGACGCCATCGACCTGGACGGCATCGCGCGGATGGCCCCGGACCGCATCGTGATCTCCCCAGGCCCCGGCACTCCGGAACGCGAGCGCGACTTCGGCATCTGCGGCCCGGCCATCGACCGCTTTGGACCGACCCTGCCGATTCTGGGCGTTTGCCTGGGGTTGCAGGGCATCGTGCACCGGCTGGGGGGGCGGGTGGTGCGGGCGCCCGTCATCGTTCACGGCAAGGCAAGCGCGGTGCGGCACGATGGCGACGGCCTGTTCGAGGGCATCGACAACCCGATGCAGGCCATGCGCTATCACTCGCTGATGGCCGAGCGCGCCACCCTGCCCGCTTGCCTGCGGGTAACGGCCGAGACGGTGGAGGACGGACTGGTGATGGCGGTCGCGCACCGGGAGTGGCCGCTGCGGGGGGTGCAGTTCCATCCAGAGAGCATCGGGACACCGCAAGGCAAGACGCTGCTTGCGAATTTTCTGAGGGGGGCGTGATGACTGCGTATCGAGAGGCGGTGGCGACGCTGCTGCGGGGGGGCGAGCTGGGGGGCTCGCTGGCCCAGGCGACGATGACCGAGGTGTTGGACGGGGCGCTGACGCCCGCGCAGGTCGGCGGTCTGCTGGCCGCGCTGGCGCGACGGGTCGAGACGGTCGACGAGCTGGTGGGCTTTGCGCAGGTGATGCGGTCACGCGCCCTGCGGGTCCGGTCGGAAGGCGAAGTCATCGACACGTGCGGCACCGGCGGCAGCGGCCAGGCGACGCCCAACACCTCGACGGCCGTGGCCTTTCTGCTCGCGGCGGCCGGCGTGAAGGTGGCCAAGCACGGCAATCGCGCCAGCTCTGGGGTTTGCGGCAGCGCCGACGTGCTGGAAGAGCTGGGCATCGCCCTGGACCTGGAACCCGAGGCGCTGGGCGACCTGCTGGAGGCCGAGGGCGTCGCGTTTCTGTTCGCCCAGCGGCTGCACCCGGCGCTGAAGGTGGTGGGGCCGATTCGCCGCGAGCTGGGCTTTCGCACCGTGTTCAACTTCCTGGGCCCGCTGTGCAATCCGGCCGGAGCGACCCGGCAGCTGCTGGGCGTCAGCGATGCGAACCGGGCGCCGCGGATGGCGCAGGCGCTGGCCAGACTGGGCACGCGGCGGGCGCTGGTGGCGACGGGCGACGACGGACTGGACGAGCTGAGCCTGTCGGCGCCCACGCGGCTGTGGGAGCTGCGCGATGGCGAAGTGCGCGCCTTTACGCTGGATCCGCGCGACGTCGGTCTGACGCTCGCACCCGCCACGGCGCTGGCCGGGGGGGACCGCAAACGCAACGCCGAGCTGCTGCTCGAAGTGCTGGACGGCCGGGCGCGCGGACCGCGGGCAGACCACGTGGCGCTGAACACGGGCGCCGGGCTGTACGTCGCCGGTCGGGCCACGACGCTGGCGCAAGGGGTGGGCCAGGCGAGGGAGCTGATGGCGTCGGGGGCGGGTCGCGAGGTGGTCGAGCGGTACCGGAGCGCAAGCCAGCGCATCGCGAGGGCCGCGTGAACGTCCTGGACCGCATCCTCTTTCGCACCCGCGAGGACCTGGCCCAGCGCAAGGCCGACCTGCCGCTCGCCGAGTTGCGTCGCCGTGCCGCGCCGACCCGGCGCAAGCTGAGCACGGCGCTGTCGGCCCCCGGGCTGTCGTTGATTGCCGAGTTCAAGCCGGCATCGCCGTCGCGAGGGGCGCTGCGGCCGGACGCGGACCCGCGCGTGTACGCCAAGGCCTACGGGCGGGTGGCGAGCGCCATTTCGGTGCTGTGCGACACGCCCTTCTTCGGCGGCGGACGCCACCTGCTGAAGGCGTTTCGCCATCTGGAATTGCCGTTGCTGTGCAAGGACTTCATCGTCGGCGAGTACCAAATTGTCGAGGCTCGGGCGGCGGGCGCCGACGCGGTGCTGCTGATGGCGTCGGTGCTGGATCGCTCCGCACTGACCGAGCTGCTGGCGGTGGCGCACGAACTGGGCATGGACGCGCTGGTCGAGGTGCACGACGAGGCAGAGCTGGAGCGGGTGTTGGCGACGCCGGCGCGGGTGGTCGGCATCAACAGTCGCGATCTCAAGACGTTGCAGATTGACCTGACCACTGTTCCGCGGTTGGCCGCGCGCGTGCCGGCCGACCGCATCCGCGTGGCCGAGAGCGGCGTGTCGTCGCGCGCCGACGTAGACGCCTTTCGCGGCGTGGTCGACGCGGTACTGGTGGGGTCGACGCTGATGGCCGCCGCGGACCCGGTCGCGCGGTTGCAGGAGCTGGGATGGACCGCCTGATCCTCAAGGTCTGCGGCGTGCGAACGCCAGACGGCGCGCGGGCTTGCGTGCAGTCGGCGGTCGACTTCGCGGGGCTGAACTTCGTGCCGGGGCGGCGCCGCGCGGTCGGTATCGAGCTGGCGCGCGGCCTGGTGGCCATGCTGGGTCCGGTGCGTCCGGTCGGCGTGTTCGTCGATGCCACGGCGGACGAGGTCGTGCGCGTGGCGACGGCGGTGGGCCTGCGATGGGTGCAGCTGCACGGGTCGGAAGCCCCTGAGACTTGTGCGCAACTGCGAAGTGCCGGGCTGCGGGTGATCAAGGCGCTGCCCGTCGACGACGACCTGGCGGCTGCGGTGGCGCGCTTTCAAGGTGCGGTCGACGCCCTGCTGTTCGACGGCGCCGTGGCGGGCAGCGGACGGCGGTGGAATTGGCAGCGGCTGGAGGGTGTTTCGCGTGCCACGCCGTTTCTGGTCGCGGGCGGTCTGACCCCGAGCAACGTGGCCCAGGCGGTCGCGCGCCTGACGCCCACGGGAGTTGACGTCGCCTCGGGCGTCGAGACCGACGGGCAACTGGACCCCGAGCGCGTGCAGGCGTTTTGCGCCACCGCCCGCCTCGCGGCGCTTGCCGTGCCCGCCCACGCAAGAGCGAATTGGGGAGGTCTGCAGTGAAGACCCTGGGAAGATTTGGCCCGTACGGCGGCCTGTTCGTGTCCGAGCTGCTGGTGCCGGCGCTCGAAGCCTTGGAGGCCGCCTGGCTCGACGCGCGCGACGACCCCGCGTTTCAGGCGGAATTGGCAGGCCTGCTGCGGGATTACGCAGGCCGGCCGACGCCGCTGTACCGTTCGGGTGCACTGTCAGACGACGTGGGCTGCGAGGTCTTTCTGAAGCGCGAAGACCTGTTGCACGGCGGCGCCCACAAGACCAACCACACGCTGGGTCAGGGGCTGCTGGCCAAGCGGATGGGCAAGCAGAAGCTGATCGCCGAGACGGGCGCGGGGCAGCACGGCGTGGCGACGGCGATGGTCGGCGCGCTGCTGGGGCTCGAGACGACCGTCTTCATGGGCGCCAAGGACGTCGAGCGCCAGCGGCCGAACGTGCAGCGCATGGAGCTGTTCGGCGCCAAGGTGATCCCGGTGCGCAGCGGGTCGCAGAGCCTGAAGGACGCCATCAACGACGCCCTGCGCCACTGGACCGAGCACGTGCGCGACACCTTCTACGTCTTTGGCACCGCCGCCGGGCCGCACCCGTACCCGACGATGGTGCGCGACCTGCAGCGGGTGATCGGCGACGAGATGCGCGTGCAAGTGCTCGAACGGACTGGGAAGCTGCCGGACGCGGTGCTGGCCTGCGTGGGTGGGGGTTCGAACGCCATCGGCGCCTTCACGGCGTTTCTGGACGACCCGACGGTGCGCCTGATCGGCGTGGAGCCGGGCGGACACGGGCTGGAGTCCGGCGCCCACGGCGCGACGCTGTCCAAGGGGCGGCCGGGCGTGGTGCACGGGATGCGGTCGTATCTGCTGCAGGACGACGACGGACAAGTGCAAGAGGCGCATAGCATTTCTGCCGGGCTGGACTATCCCGGCGTGGGTCCGCAGCACGCCTGGCTGAAGGACCAGGGCCGCGCGCAGTACGTGGCGATCGAGGATGGCGAGGCCTTGGACGCGTTTGCCTGGCTGGCGCGGCACGAGGGGATCCTGCCGGCGCTCGAGTCGGCCCACGCGGTGGCGCACGTGCGCAAGCTGCGGGGAACGCTGGCGAAAGATGCGGTGGTGGTGGTGAACCTGTCGGGCCGTGGCGACAAGGACCTGGAGCACGCGGCCCGGGCGCTGCGCGAACGAGGTGAGCGATGACCCGTCTGGACCAGACCTTTCGCGACCTGCGCGCCCGGGGACAGTTGGCCTTCGTGCCCTTCATGGTGCTGGGCGACCCGGACTACGACACGTCGCTGCAGATCCTCGAGCGATTGTGCGACGCCGGCGCCGACGTGCTGGAACTCGGCATTCCGTTTTCGGATCCGCCGGCCGACGGCCCGGTGATCCAGGCCGCCGGGGTGCGGGCGCTGCGGGCGGGGATGCGCGTGTCGCGGTGCTTGGAGCTGGTGGCCGAGTTGCATCGGCGGCGACCCGACGTGCCCGTGAGCCTGCTGACCTATCTGAACCCGCTGGAACAATACGGGTTGCAGCGCTTCTATCGCGACGCGGCGGCGGCGGGGGTGGATGGGGTGCTGGTGGCCGACCTGCCGTTGGAAGAGGCGATGCCGGCCATCGAGGCGGCGCGCGAGGCGGGCGTCGCGCCGGTGCTGATCGCGAGCGAGCTGACCCCGGACGACCGGCTGACGCTGTTGGCTGCGCTGGGCGAGGGCTATGTCTACGCAGTCGCGCGCATCGGCATCACCGGCGAACAGACGGACCTCGCGTCTGGTCTGGCCGCGACGTTTGCCCGATTCAAGGCGTCGATTTCACTACCGATCGTCGCCGGCTTCGGCCTGTCGACTCCCGACCACCTGCGCGACGTGTTCCTGGCCGGTGCGGACGGGGCCATCGTCGGCAGCGCGCTGGTGCGCCGGCTGGAGGCCGCCCTGCCCGACCGCCTGGCCGTCGTCGAGGCCGTTGCCGAATTGGCCGCCGAGCTGGCCGCCGCTGCGCACGCCGTGCACGCCCCCACAGGAGCCCGCCCATGCTGATCGTCATGCAACACAACGCGCTGCCCGGCGACATCGACCGGGTGTGCGGCGTCATTCGCGAGCTGGGCTACGAGCCGCGGGCCATGCCGGGCGCTGAGCGCACCGCCGTCGGCATCACCGGCAACGACCGCCCCATCGACGCCGACCGCTTCGAGGGCCTGCCGGGCGTGCGCGAGGTGCTGCGGGTCTCGTCGCCCTACAAGCTGGTCAGCCGCGAGTGGCAGCCGGCGAACACGGTCGTGACGTTGGGCACGGGCGTGCGGATTGGCGATGGCTCGGTGGTGGTGATGGGCGGTCCGTGCGCTGTCGAGAGCGAGGAACAACTGATGCGCGCGGCGGAATTCGTGGCCGCGACGGGCGTGCGGGTGCTGCGGGGCGGCGCGTTCAAGCCGCGGACGTCGCCGTATGGCTTTCAGGGGCTGGGGCTCGAGGGGCTGAAGCTGCTGGCCAAGGCGCGCGAGCGATTCGGGCTGGCCATCGTGACCGAAGCCATCGACGCCGAGAGCGCGCAGTGGGTCGCCGAGTATGCGGATCTGGTGCAGATCGGCGCGCGGAATATGCAGAATTTCGCGTTGTTGAAGCAGGTGGGGCGGTTGGGCAAGCCGGTGATGCTCAAGCGCGGCCCGTCGGCCACCATCAAGGAGTGGCTGCTTGCGGCGGAGTACATTGCTTGCGAGGGCAATTCGCAGATCATTCTTTGCGAACGCGGCATTCGGGGGTTCGATGACTCGACGCGGAACGTGTTGGACCTGACGGCGATTCCGGTTGCCAAGGGGTTGAGTCACCTTCCGGTGATGGCGGATCCCAGTCACGGGACGGGGCGGCGTGACAAGGTCACGCCGATGGCCCGCGCGGCCGTGGCCGCCGGGGCCGATGGGGTGATCGTCGAGATGCATCCCGAGCCGGAGCGGGCGCTCAGCGATGGGGCCCAGAGTCTGCATCCGGGGGAATTCGCCAGTATGGTTCGGCAGGTGGCGGCTGTTGCTGGGGTTTTGGGGCGAGGCTTCTGACTGCGGCAGCCATGTCCCGCGTGACCCGCAGCCGCGATTGCCGCCTGACCTGCCCCAGCGACCGTGATCTGGAGTGCTGCGCGGCCGTGACGGTCCGCCAGTAGCGGCCGCAGACGGAAGCACATCTTCGCAAGGCATGTTGGCGGGACGGTGCCCGGCGGGCGTCA
>CAJBNH010000002.1 GCA_903955385.1 uncultured Myxococcales bacterium
ACAAGTGCAGCGGGGGCCAGTGCAAGGGCACGGCGCTGGACTGCAACGACGGCAACGCCTGCACCGACGACAGCTGTCAGGCCGGCGTGGGCTGCGTGAAGGCCGCCAACTCCGCGTCGTGCAAGGTGGGTGACGTGTGCGGCGCGTGCAGCGGCGGCACCTGTCAGGCTGGCAGCGCGCTATGGGACAAGACGTACGGCAGCGTTGGCGCGGACGACATTCACGGCATCGCTCCGACCTCGGGCGCAGGGTATCTATTCGCCGGCAGCGCAGCCGGAAACGGTCCCAACAACACGGACTTCTGGTGCGGTCGGATCAAGGCCGACGGGTCCTTGATTTCCGAGACCAAGCTGGGAGGAGCGGGCATCGACTTCGCCTCCGGAGTCGCGGCATATGGCGGCGGAGCGGATGGCCACATCGTCGTCGGCGCGCGCACTTACGCCAATCAGGACGCCTACTTGTTGCGCCTTGACGCTTCTGGCGTGCAGGTGTGGGAGCGCGTGTACGGGTCCGTCGGACCGAAGGGCAACATCGGCGCCGACCAATTCAATGCCGTCCACGTGACCGAGAGCGGTGGGTTCGTCGCGGCGGGCCGATTCAACCGGGATAGCAACGGGGCGTCCAACGCAACCGTGGCGGGATTTGACGCGCAGGGCAACTGGTTGTGGGACTACGACGCGTTTACGACCCAATACGGCGCGGACGAGGTGCTGGGCATTGCGCCGGTACCGAATGGTGGCGGTACGGTCGTCACGGGCTACATCGGCGGCCATGAAACCTTCCTGGCGCAGATCTCGCCGACGGGCAAGAAGCTGTGGCAGTCGATGTTGTCAGCGGGAGCGAACGGGGCCGGATGGGGCGTGCTCGTGCTGTCCGACGGCTTCCTGGTCGTGGGGTCGCGGTCGGAAACGGCGGACAGCGCGATGGAGCTGCGCTTGGTCAAGACCACCCTGAACGGCATCAAGGTCTGGGACCGCACCTATCCGGGGCTGGGGGCCGCGCGTGGACGAGGGGTCGTGGCGGTGACAGGTGGATTTGCGGTGATGGGGCGGACCTCGACGTCAAACAATGCCCAGAACGACCTGTGGCTGCTGCAGACCGATGCCAAGGGGGAGCGCCAGTGGGACGCCAAGTACGGCGCCGGAGCCGACGACGCGGGCGAAACGCTGCTGGCCCTTGCGGACGGTGGCTTCCTGCTCGCGGGCTCGACCGCCAGCAAGGGCGCTGGAGGCTCAGACGGCTGGCTGCTGCGCACCGACCGTTGGGGCTACACCAGCTGCCAGGCGTCGGGGGCGTGCGCCACGGTCACCACCTGCGATGACGGCAAGGGCTGCACCGCGGATGCCTGCTCTCCGATCGGTGGCTGCTCCAACACCCCGATCGTCGGGTGCGTGGGGCCTTGACGTCGGCAGGGCCGCCGGGGCATCAGGTGCGGTAGGCCCCGTTGATCTCAACGTATTTGTAGGTCAGGTCGCAGCCCCACGCGGTCGCTTGCGCGGCGCCGGCGTGCAGGTCTGCCGTGAACGTGACCGTGGGCTGCTCGAGCACCCGAAGCGCCGCCTGCTCGTCGAACGGAAGAGGCGTGCCACGGGCCATCAGCGGCACGTCGCCCAGCCAAAGATCCACCTCGTCGGCAGAGAAGACGGCCGTCGAGTAGCCCAGCGCGCACAACACCCGCCCCCAGTTGGCGTCCTTGCCGAAGACCGCCGCCTTGACCAGCGAGCTGCCGCAGACCGCCTTGGCCGCCGTGCGCGCCTCGGCTTCCGAGCGTGCGCCGCGCACGACGACCTCCAGCAAGTGAGTGGCCCCTTCGCCGTCGCGGGCGATGGCCTTGGCCAGCACGACAAGGACCTGTTGTAGTGCAACAAGAAACGTCTCGAAGGCTGGCGTTCCCTGCTGGATCAGGGGGTTGTGCGCCGCGCCATTGGCCAGCGCGATCACCGCGTCGTTGGTGCTGGTGTCGCCGTCGACCGTGATGGCGTGAAAGGACCGGTCGGTAGCCACCCGCAGGGCCTCGTGCAGCGCGTCGGCCGAGATCGCCGCGTCGGTAGTCACAAACCCCAGCATGGTCGCCATGTTCGGGTGGATCATGCCCGAACCCTTGGCCATGCCGCCCACCGTCACCGCCACGCCGTCCAGGTCAAAACGCACCGCGTGCTGCTTGTCGCAAGTGTCCGTGGTCAGGATCGCTTCGGCGGCCAGCGGCCCACCGTCCGGGACCAGCGCCGCCGCCGCCCGCACCACGCCATCGCGGATGCGCGCCATCGGCAGGGCCACGCCAATGACCCCGGTGGAACACACCGCGACCTGCCCCTCAGGCACGCCCAGCTCGTTTGCCGCCAGCCGCGCCATCTCGGTGGCGTCTTGCAGGCCCTGGTCGCCGGTGCAGGCATTGGCGTTGCCCGAGTTCACCACGATGGCGTGCAGCACACCCGCTTGGGTTCGAGGCCGCGAGACCAGGACGGGAGCCGCCTGGACCCGGTTGGTCGTGTACAACCCGGCGGCCGTGCAGGGGATTCGTGACGCAACCATCGCCACGTCGCGCTTGGTCCCGCCCTTGCCCTTGATGTTGGCGACGACCCCGGAGGCCAGAAATCCCGACGCTGCGGTCACGCCGCCCTGCACGACCTGCATGGGTCTCTCCTTGCCGTGAATGAATAGGCTGTTCAAGGGGTTACTTGCCCCAGTGGGGCTTCTCGATCAGCGGGATCTCGTCGACCACCGGCGCGTCCGGGTGGGCAGGGTCAACCCAGCGCACGACGGCAATCTCTTCGCAGTGGTCGAACTTGTCGCAATACACGCACTCGGTCCACACCTTCTGCGGCAGCGAGTCCTTGGTGACCACGAGGAACCCCGCGCGCTCAAAGAACTTCTGCTGGTAGGTCAGGGCAAACACCCGCTGCAGCCCGATGTCCGCCGCGTCCAGCATCAGCTGCTCGACCAACCCGCGCCCCACGCCGCCGCCCACGCGCCCCGGCTGCACGGCAAGCGACCGAATTTCGGCCAGATCCTGTCCCATGATGTGCAAGCCGCCCACGCCAGCCAGCTCTCCGGTGGTGTCATCCACGGCCACCACGAAGTCGCGCGCCGCCTCGTAGATCCGCATGGCAGGCCGACGCAGCATCACGCCCTGGTTGGCCCAGTGCTGAATCAGTTGGTGGATCGCGGGCACGTCGGCCATGGTGGCCTTACGATATTGCATCATTCGATGATCTCAGGGGAAAAGTGGATTGGCCGACTCGAGCCCCATTGTCTCGGGCAGTCCGAGGGCCAGGTTCATGTTCTGGACGGCCTGACCCGCAGCGCCCTTGACCAGGTTGTCGATCACGCTGATGACCACGACCTTTCCCGTGCGCGCATCCACCTGCACGCCCAGATCGCAGCGGTTCGATCCC
This sequence comes from uncultured Myxococcales bacterium, assembly GCA_903955385.1. Lineage (GTDB taxonomy): Bacteria > Myxococcota_A > UBA9042 > UBA9042 > UBA9042 > CAJBNH01. The sequence goes on from CAJBNH010000002.1 coordinate 3,396, forward strand.
GTCACGTGCTTGGTCGCCGGCAGGTCGCCGACCGGGCGAACGCGGATGAACGGCTCGTGGGCATAGGCGTCGCGGAACAGCTCGACGGCCTGCTCGGTCGTCAGGTCCCTCTCGAGGTCGAAATAGGCGGTTGTCAGGATCCCCCGCGTCATCGGCACCAGGTGCGGCGTGAAGCTGACCGTGATGGGCAAGCCCGCGAGATCACCAAGCGTTTGTTCGATCTCCGGCGTGTGTCTGTGGGTGCCGGCGATGCTGTAGGCCTTGAAGCTCTCGTTGACCTCGGCGTAGTGCACGCCCAGCGCCAAGCCGCGTCCGGCGCCCGAAACGCCCGACTTGCTGTCGAACACGATGCCGCGGGTGCGGACCAGCTTCTCGCGCAGCAGCGGCGCGGCGGCAAGGGCGCAGGATGTGGGGTAGCAGCCGGGGTTGGCGATCAGGCGGCGGCCGGGGATGCGGTCGCGAAACAGCTCGGGCAGTCCGTACACGGCCTGGTCGAGCAGCTGTGGCGCGGTGTGGGGTTGGCGGTACCAAGCGGTGAAGGTTTCGGGGTCACGCAAGCGAAAGTCAGCGCCCAGATCCACCAGCGTGCGGCGGGCTGACAGGATCGGCCCCGCCAGCGCCATCGCGTGTCCGTGGGGCAGCGCGGTGAAGACCACGTCGCACTCAGCCGCCAGCTGTTCCGCAGTCAACGTCTGGGCTTGCAGTCCGGTCAGGCCGGAGAGGTGCGGGTGCACGCGGTCCAGCGGCTGCCCCGCCTGACTGTCGGCACCGACCAGCACGATCTGTACGCGCGGATGGTGGCTGAGCAGCCGCACCAGCTCGACGCCGCTATAGCCGGTGGCCCCGGCGATGCCCACGCGCAGTGTCAATCGAGCCCCTTGAAGTCCCAGCCGACCGTCAGCATGCCGGTCATCGACTGGCTCGTGTCGCTCAGGTCGAGGTAGTCGAGGGCCCCGCGGACACTGAAGATCCCGCTGCGATAGCCGACGCCCGCTGCGCCGCCGATGAGCGACTTCGCGTCGCCCTTGGTCTCGCCGTTCTGGCGCAGGGTCTCATAGTTCAGCGCGAGCTCGCCCGACAGGAACAGGCCGTCCGTCGAGGGCTGCAGGCGATACACGATGCCGCCGCGCAGGGTGACGACGTCCATGCCGACCGTCATGGTCTGGCCCAGACCGATGTCCTTTTCCTTGTCCAAGGCGCGCAGGTAGCCCAGCCGGGCCGTGAACGACATCGCTGGCTGCAGCTTCTGCTCGTAGCGGACAATCCCGCCGACCATCGTGCCGTAGGCCTTGCCGAGGTCGCCGAACAGCAGATCCAGCCCGGCGTCGATACCGATCACGCGGTCGCGGATCTCGGCGTGGGCCGGCTTGGGGGCCGAGACAGCCATCACCGAAAGCGCTGCAAGCAGGGCAGCCATCCAGAGTTTCATCGAAAGACCTCTTCACTGGTTAAGGGGGCAACGGCGCACGATCCTGCACGCGCCCGCGGAGGCGTCAATGTGCGTCGTCGCAACTTGATGGTTTAGTCAGCGATCACAGGTAGTTCAACCGGAATCAGCTTGAACTGACCATAGCTGTACTCGAGCACACCCGTGACCGAGGCGAACTGCGTGCCCACCGGATACTTCTCGCTGTAGACCTTGGTCACCTTGTCGTACCCGGTCAGGTACAGGCCGAAACCGCCGCCCACGCGGACCAGCTTGTCCGAGTCCGACGTGCCGACGTAGATGTCGCCGTGCGGCTTGCCGTCGGTGCCGTTGGCGAGCGAGTCGCTGACGACCACGTTCTCGATGCGTACCAGCACGGACTCGTAGGGCTCGAGCGCGTCTGGGGCGTTCGCCTCGGCGATTGTCGATGGTGGCACCGTCAGAGCGGTAGGCGTGTGGCCCGCGTCCGTCACCGCAATCGAGTCGGCCTGCAATTCCGTGAAGCAGTAGTACTCCTTGGCGGTGCCGATGACCGAGATCGTGCTGCCCGGCGCCAAGGCCGCCAGGTCCGTTCCCGAGCCCTTCATCATCAGGTACATACCCGACCACGCGCCGCCGCCCTGGTCCTGCACGAACACGCCTTCGAAGCCGCTTGCGGTGCGCAGGGGCGAGGTCACCACCACATCCTTGACCTCGACGCCCGTCATGAAGTTGTCGAACGCAACCGGCGGGTCTGCGCAGGCCGTCTTCATCGCCTGCAGCTCGGCCAGTGTCTTGACGCTCGATTGTCCGTCGGGAGACGTCTCTGGCACGTCGGTTACGGCGGTGTCGGGCGTCGTCGTGTCGGTGGTGGCGTCGGTGGTCGAGTCGATGGTGGTGTCGGAGATGTCGCTCGTGGTGTCTGGCACGTCCTGCTGCTGCGTGTCCGTCGTCGTGCCCGCCGTGCAGCTGTAGACGGGTGTGCCGCCTGAGAAATCGCCCTTGCACAGCGCACCTGCACCGCACACCTCGAGCGGCTGCCACGCGCCGCCAGAACACACCAGCACCGCCGATGACGTCGCCGCCATGCCGCACGACTGGGCTTCCGCCACTGAGCACGCTGCACCTGCCGTCAGCAGGGCCAGTCCGCCCGACCCACCGCTGGAGCTGCCGCAACCACCTGTCACCAGCGCCACCAGCGTCGTGCCCAAGACCACCAATCCACGAGTGATTTGCCTATTCATGTGCGGCGCTCCTGCGTTCGGTCCCGGCCAGAGTGGGGGGCGGGGGCGATAAGTAGAGCACGACCACGGCTCGCGGCAAAAGGACAGCGTCGGTGACGGCGCGTCGGTCGGGGTCTGACCGCCTCCCCCGAGCCTTGCCGCGTGGGCATTCTTGGGACACGATGCCACCAGCTCGGGACTCCCCCCGCCCGGCTCGCGAGGCTTCCCCCCATGACCGTCATCGCTCCTCCCGCGGTCTCCCGCGCGGCTCTGTCCTCCTTCACGTCTGCTACCAACCCCATTGGCAACGCCCGCCGCTTCATCGCCCAAGTCCGTGCCGACGGCATTGCCATGATCGACCTGCGCTTTGTCGACTTGCTCGGCGCCTGGCACCACGTCACGCTGCCCACTTCGGCCTTGGACGAGGACGTCTTCACCAAGGGCGTGGCGTTCGACGGGTCCAGCATTCCGGGCTTCAAGACGGTGCAAGGCGGCGATCTGGTGGCGATTCCCGACCTGGCGACGGCGCTGGCCGACCCGTTCTGGGAGCAACCGACCGTGGGTCTGATCTGCAGCATCGCCGAGGCCGACACCCACGAGCCCTTCGCGCATGACCCGCGGACAGTGGCGACCCGCGCCGAGGCCTTTCTGCGCGCCCAGGGCATTGCCGAAAAGAGTATGTGGGGCCCGGAGTTCGAGTTCTACATCTTCGACCGCATCACGTACCTCAACGACATCAACCAGTCGCAGTACCGCATCGACTCGTGCGAGGCCGACTGGAACACCGGTGCCGTCGAAGGGCGCAACCTGGGCGGCCACATCCCGCGCAAGGGTGGCTATCACGCCATGCCGCCGCTGGACGCGCTGTACAACCTGCGGTCCGAGATGGTGCGGCGCATCGAGGACGCGGGCATTCCCGTGCGCTACCACCACCATGAGGTGGGCGGTCCGGGGCAGTGCGAGATCGAGATCATGCTGCTGCCGCTGGAGCGCGCCGTCGATGCGGTGATGCTGGTCAAGTACCTGACCAAGATGGTCGCGCGCATGGCCGACAAGACCGTGACCTACATGCCCAAGCCGCTGTACAACGAGGCCGGCAGCGGCATGCACTTCCACCAGTACCTGGTCCAGGCCGGCAAGTCGCAGTTCTACGAAAAGGGGCCGTACGCGAACCTGAGCAAGATGGCCCGGCAGTACATCGGCGGATTGCTGAAGCACGGCCCTGCGTTGCTTGCGCTCACCAACCCCGCCACCAACTCGTACAAGCGGCTGGTTCCCGGCTTCGAGGCGCCCGTCAGCCTTTGCTACGGTCTGGCCAACCGCAGCGCCGCGGTGCGCGTGCCCAAGTACGTCGACACCGACACCGACAAGCGCATCGAATTCCGCACGCCCGACGGCACTTGCAACCCGTACCTGGCGGTGGCCGCGCAGCTGATGGCGGGCATCGACGGCATCCTGAACGACCTGGACGCCGAGAAGCTGGGCTTTGGTCCGGTCGACGGCAACCTGTTCGACCTGCCGGTCGAGGAGCGCGCCCGCATCGGCAAGATGCCCGCGTCGCTGCGCGAGGCGGCGCAAGCGCTAGAGGCGGACCACGACTTTCTGTTGCGCGGAGGCGTGTTCCCGGCCGAGATGATCCAGAACCTGATCCGGCTGAAGCTGCGCGACTACGACGAGGTGCGCAACCGCCCGCATCCGTTCGAGATGAGCCTGTATTTCGATAGCTAGGCGCCGGGATCGAAGGTCAGCAGGGCGGTCTTGACCCCCGCCTCGACCTTGGCCCACAGCGGGAACGGCCCTGCGCCCTCGACCAGCACGATGCGCTCGCCGACCACGAACACGGTCTCGGACAGCACCCAGTCTTCGGCGCCGTGGGGCAGCAGGAATTCCAGCGTGCAGCCCTTGGAACCCTTCGTGGTGTCGAAGCAATGCTCCGACTTGGGCGCGTAGCCGCGGGCGATCAGGTGGCGCTTCAGGGCGTCGGTCCAGAACGCAAGGTCGGCCTTGGGCTTGTTGTCGGTCTCGCGGACCTTCAGGCGCACGCCGTCGGCGGTGATCAGCGAAAGGCCGGGGCGATCCTCGTACTTCACGAAGCCGGTGGGCGTGTCCATCACGTAGGCGGGGGTGCCGCACGCGGACAGGCCCAGCGTCAGCAACGCCAGTACGAACAGGGACTTGCGGGTGTTGGTGCAGGTCTTCATGTCAGAACTCCTGCAAGAAGCGGTCGAGGTCGACGGTGTTGAGCCAGTCGAACGGCGACTGGACGTAGGTGATGCGGCTTTGGCGGTTGAACTGGAAGCTGACGACCAGCCGGGCGTGGCGCACCGAGGCGCGCTCGACCTCCAGCTCGCCGCGCAAGGCTTCGACCTCGCCGACCAGCTGGCTCATGCTCTGCTCGATGCGCAAGGTCGCCTGAACATTCGAGTCGCCCAGAAAGCCGCGCAGACGCTCGAGAATCTCTTGCTTCGAGCGCAACCGGTGCTCCAGCTGGGCGATGAGCTCGCCGCGGTCGGCCCGCTGCAGCGACTTTTGCAGCACGATCCCTTGCTTGGACAGCGCGTCGACCATCGGTCCCAACTGGTCGGGCGGCAGCTTGAGGTGCAGGTCGTTGTCGGTGACGAGGATCGGAAAGCCGCCGTGGGCCTTGGCCTGGGCAATCGCCTGCTTGCGAACCTCGTCGGGGTGAATGACCTTGAGGATCAGCGTGGCCGAAAACGCCGTCTGGCGGCCGTCTTGCTCGCTGGTCGGCGGCGAGACCGACACCGGTGCGGCGGTTGGCGCGGGGACCGGAACCGACGACGCGACCGGTGCAGCGACCGGCTTGCGCGGCTCGGGCTGCGGCGGGGCGATGTCGGCGGCCGCGAGCGCGGGTGTCAGCAGCGCGGCAAGAACCAACGAATACAGCAGCTTGGAAGGGGTGGTGTGGTTCATGGCGCCACCTTCAGGGTCTGCAGGGCGTTGCGCATCGCCTCGTGGTGCAGGCGATAGGCGTCCTCGTTGGGATAGAACACTTCGACGACGCCCAGCTTGTCGCCGACCGCCACGACGCCGACCAGCCAGTAGCGGGGGCGCACGTCCTTGTCGCGGTAGACGCGCACGTGCAGGGTGCCCAGCACCGCCTGGTCGACCAGCTCCTCGTCGCGACCATCGAGCTCGAAGTGCACCGCGTTGGACCAGAAGGCACCGTCGCCGCGGGGCTCGTTCTCGACGATTGCGGCGCGCAGCATCGAGGTGTCGGCGGCTTGGGCGCGGAAGTCGTCGTCGTCCTCGAACAGGACGAAACCCTTGGGCAAGTCGAGCGTGAACGCATCTTTGCCGTCGTGCAGCGTCACAAGGTGCGGCTGCAGCTCGCGGATCCATGCGAACGGCGAACGGTGCTGCACGATCGCGGTGTTCTGCACCAGCGGCTCCAGGTCGATCGTGATCGTGAAGTAGGCCGTCAGGTTGCGCAGCGTGGCCAGACTCGACTCGATGCCGTCGATGATCTCGCTCAGGCGCTTGACCTCTTCGAGGATCTGCAGCCGCTCTTCGACGTCGCGCACCGTCTTCAGCAGCGCCAGCAGCCGGTCGCGCGACTCGACGGCGACCGACAGCCGCGCATCCAGGTCGGTGAATTGCCTAGACACGTCCAGGGCTTTCACGCGCCGGTCCAGCTGCTCGCCGACCGTGCCGAATTTTTCCATCGACGCGTCGAAGTCGACTGCCGGCACCCGCACGATGATCGTGGTGGCGCCCATCGCCTGGATGTAGCCGCCCGCCTCCTTGGCCAGTCGGGTCACCTCGTCGGCCGCCTCGATCACGCGCTTGACCCGCAGCTTCAGGTAACCCATGTAGATCACACGTGGTTCGCTGACCTCTGGCTCGGCCTGCACGGCTTGTCCCGCCTGGCCGGACGGTTGCTGCGGCTGGCCCGCGGTCGCGCCGGACGACTTGGACGGCGCCGGCGACGGCCGGCTTTGGGCGCGCTTGCTCTCGGAGCGATCCGACATCGGTTGCGGCCGGGGCGCCGAGCGTTCCGCCGACTCGGCCGCCGCGGGAAAGTCGTTGCCCTGGGCGTAGCCGGCGGGTTCGGGCGCGTAGCCCGAGTCGTAGGTGTCGGCCGCCGTGCCGCAGCCCGATAGGGCGAGCGCGAACAGGACGGTGGGGGCGGTGAGGGGTCGCATCGGTCCTCCTGCCAAGGGGAAAGTCGCGGGGTGACGGTACGGGTGAATGGGGGCGGGGCGCAAGCTGCAGGTGTCGAACGGGCGGCCGACGTGGGGTCGGTGGGGGATGGGACGCGCCCGCGGCAGAATCGGTCTGGTGCCCACTGCGCAACTTGCCTGGCCGCCGCTTGCGGAATCGACAGCGCTTGAGGAGAGACAACGCCCGCGCCGCACCGCCCCTACGGCGTCGAACTGCAAGAGCCGCTGCTGGACGTGACCTTGCAATACTGGCTGGACGAACAAGTCTTGTACTTCGTCACGGGCCCGTAAGCGGGATAGCTGGAGCTGCAGGTGGTCGACGAGCCAGAGCAGCCGTTGAACACCTCTTGCACGTAGACGGTGGCGCCCTTGGTCGCGCCGCTGCACGTGTAGATCTTCTTGGTCGAGTACGTCCCGCACTTGGTGCCCTTGGCCGCGTACTGACCATCGGGGCAGCAGGTCGTGCCGGGGGTGCACTTGTCGCCCGTGACACAGGTGCCAGCCCAGGTCTCGTTCTTGACCTCGCACTTCTGGTAGCTGCTGCAATCCTTGTACTTTTCAGTTACCCACACCAGAGAGGACGAGCTGGTCGAGCACGACGTCGACGAGCCGGAGCACCCGCCATACGCGTACGTCAGCATCACGTCGCTGCCGTTGCCACTGCCGCTGCACGAGTACTTCTTTTGCAGCTGACTGGTGCCGCACTTGGTGCCCTTGGGTGCGTAGAAGCCGTTCTGGCAGCAGGTGGTTCCGCTGCACTCGGTCACCGGTTTGTTGACGCAGGTGCCGGGCATCGAGGGGACGGCTACCTGGCAGGTGGTGCCGTACGGGCACGCCTGTTGCGACTGCCAGTTGCCCCATGCCAAGGGGCCGCCCAGCTCGTCGCACAGCAGACCGGCGCCGTCGCAGGCGGTGAAGCCCTCGCGCATCTGCATCACGTTGCCGCTGCAGCCGTACTCGACTTGTACCGCTTGGTCGCCGCAGCGCATCCCTTGCGGGCTCGCCTGATTGGCGCACGCGCTGTTGAGGCAGTACGCGTCACTGCACGGCAGGAAGTCCTCACAGTCGGCGTTGACCTGACACGGTCCAACGCCTGGTGTCTTGCACTCGGGCTTCTCGCCGGGAGCGCCGGGGACGCACTTTTCGCCCGCGCCACACTTCTGAACGACGGACCACTCGCCCCACGCCTGCCAGGTCGGGTCGGTCGGGCACGCGCCGTTGTTGCCGTCGCACACTTGGCGAGCGTCGCGCTTGCGGATCTCGTCGGCCTTGCAGATGTACTCCGTCGCCAGCACCACGCCGCCGCACGCGGTCTTGGCCAACTTCGGGGTCTTGTTCGGGATGTCGCAGCACTCTCCCGCCGTGCAGCAGTTGGGGACGTCCTTGCAGCAGTCGGGGTTGGTGACGCCCTTGCACTGACCGCCTGAGTCGCACAAGTCGTCCTTGGTGCAGGCGTCGCCGTCGTCGCAGGGCTTGCCGGTCAGGAAGCTCAACCCCGTGCTGGACTGCGAGGGGTCGCAGCGAAAGCAGGGTTGCGGCCCTTCTCCGGTCTTCCAGCACTGGCCCGCCACGACGCACTCGCCTTCGACAGGTTCGTGGACGCAGGCTCCACACGGCGAGCAGTGGTCGGTGGTGCAGGTCAGGCCGTCGTCGCACTCCGAGTCGGCCGCGCAGGTGACCGCAGCATCGGGACAGGTCGTGCCGTCGTCGGTGACAGAGCTGTCGGCGCTGGAGACGTCGGCGTCAGCGGCGACGTAAGAGCCCCCCGGCTTGAGGGTGGTGCCGCAACAGGTCAGGAAGACCAGCGAGAAGATCCATGGGGCAGGCGAGGTTCCGATGTGCATGCGGTGGGATGCTAAACACCGGCCGCCGCGGCGTCCACTTCCGCGGTGTGCATCGGGGCGCCCAGCCCGGTCAGCACGATGGTCGTCGCAGTCGGCGTGAGGTCGCAGGGGGAACAAGCGACGCCGCCGAACTTCAGCGCAAGTAGATCGTCCCGCCGTTCCAGACCAAGCCCTCGGCCTGACCGCCGTCCTCGCGCTGGCGGATCAGGAATTCCGTATGCGTGGCGCCCCATTGGACCCAGCGGCTGAACGTTTCCTTCTGTCCGTTGCCCAGTTCGGTCCCCTGCGTGTTGGGCGCCGCCAGTCCAAGCGGTGGGCCGGCGCAGAAGTAGCCGTTGGTCGTCGTCGAGTAGCAGTCGGTCCCGAGGTCGAAGGTTTCTCCCCAGTTGCCCGTGTAGCCCGCCAGCGTCACGCTGTCGTAGATCATCTCGCTGTAGCTGGGCCAGTTCTTCGTGGGCGGCGATGCGGTGCACCGGTGTCCGGGTCCCCCCGCGCCGTTGAACTGGTCCCAACCTCGCCACTCCGAAGCCGAAATCTGGCACTTGCCCTCGTTGGGCAGCTCGTTGGTCAGCGTCAGCAGCGTGTTCGCCCACAGGTTGTTCAGCACCAGCCAGCCGCCGCCGTTCTTCACCTGCTCGCACAGGGCCTGGTACTTGGTCCCCGCACCCGAGCCGTCCGGATCCAGCCAGTAGATGCCGGTCGGCCCCGCCGGCCACGCGGCCTTGATCGCCTTGCAGCTCGTTGCGGGATTCACGCTGCTGCCCGGTGAGCACTTGCCCGACAGGCACACGCCCACGTCGCCGCAAGTCGTGCCGTTCTGAACCGCGGGTGCCACACAACCAAGCTTGGCGTCACAGGAGTCTTGCGTGCACGGGTTGCCGTCATCGCAGGTGATCTTCTTGCCCTGACAGGTGCCGGCCAGACACGCATCGTTCTGCGTGCACGCGGTGTTGTCGTTGCAGGGCAGCGTGTTGGCCAGTGATACACAGCCTGTAGCGGGGTCGCAGGTGTTGTCGGTGCAGAAGTTGCCGTCTTCACACGAGATCGCTCCACCCACGCACTTGCCTCCGGTGCACTGATCGTCGCCGGTGCACGCGTTGCCGTCCCAGCAGGGGTTCGCGTTCGGAACCGTCACACAACCCTTTGCAGGTACGCAGGAATCGTCCGTGCATGGGTTGCCGTCGTCGCACACGATCGCCGCGCCCGGCTGGCACTTGCCCATCTTGCAGCTGTCGTCCTTGGTGCACGCCGAGCCATCGTCGCAGGTCACCGGGCCCGGGTCCGTGTAGACGCAGCCCACGGCAGGCTCGCACGCGTCCTTGGTGCAGACTGAGCTGTCATCGCACGCGAGCGACGCGCCGGCCTTGCACGTCCCGGCCACGCAGGTGTCGTCGGTGGTGCAGGCGCTGCCGTCTGAGCAGGAGCCGGGCACGGGCGCGAACACGCACCCCTTGGCCACGTCACACGCGTCTGAGGTGCAGACGTTGCCGTCCACACACGGAACTGGGGCGCCGCTCTTGCACTTGCCGGCTGCGCAGCCGTCCACGGCCGTGCAGGCGTTGCCGTCGTCGCAGGGGTTTGCGTTGGCGGCGAACACGCACAGGCCTGTCAGCGGGTTGCACGAGTCGTCGGTGCACGCCTCGTTGTCGTCGCAGGTCACGGACTTGCCGGGCACGCAGGCGCTGGCCTTGCAGACGTCGTCCACGGTGCAGCCGTTGCCGTCGCTGCACGCCAGCGTGTTGGCGACGAACACGCAGCCGGACTTCGGGTCGCACGCGTCGGTGGTGCAGGGGTTGCCATCGACGCACTCGATCAGCCCGGTGCCCCCGCACACGCCCTTGTCGCAAGTGTCGCCGACCGTGCACGCCGACCCGTCGTCGCAGGGTACCGCCTTCGTGCCGGGTGCCGCGATGCAGCCCGTCTTGGCGTTGCAGCCGTCGTCCGTGCACGGGTCGCCGTCGTTGCAGGTCTTGGGCTTGCCGCTCAAGCACTTGCCGGCCTTGCACGCGTCGCCATCGGTGCACGCCGACCCGTCGTTGCAGGGCAGCACGTTGGCCTTGAACACGCAGCCAGACTTGGGGTCGCAGAAGTCGTCGCTGCACGCGTTGCCGTCGTCACAGGGCAGTGCGTTGTAGCCCTGGCAGCTGCCGTCGGGTTGGCAGGCGTCGACCGCGGTGCAAGCGTCGCCGTCGTTGCAGGGCAGCTGGGTGGGAATGTGGAAGCAGTCCAAGCCCTTGCAATCGTCGGCCGTGCAGGGATTGCCGTCGTCGCAGCCGGTTTTCGAGCCGATGCACAGCCCGTTGGTGCAGGTGTCGGCGGGGGTGCAGTCGGAGCCGTCGTTGCACGCAAGGGTGTTGGGGGGAAAGACGCAGCCCTTGGTCGAGTCGCACTTGTCGTCGGTGCAGTAGTTGAAGTCCTTGCAGACAGCGGCGGCGCCTGGCTGGCACGTTCCCGCGTTGCAGCTGTCGCTCACCGTGCAGACGTCGCCGTCGGTGCAGGGGCCGGAGAAGGCCTCGTGCTTGCAGCCGGTTTGCGGCAGGCAGGAGTCGATGGTGCAAGGGTTACCGTCATCGCAGGGGACCGCTGCGCCGGGCAGGCAGGAGCCGTCCACGCACTTTGCCCCCGGGACGCAAGAGCCTCCGCCCCCACAGGGAGCGGAGTTGTTCGTGTGCACGCAGCCTGTGGAAGGGTCGCAGGTGTCGTCGGTGCATGGGTTGCTGTCGTCGCAGCTCTTTGGCAGCCCGGGCTTGCACGCGCCGCCCGTGCAGTAGTCGTTCGCGGTGCAGGCAGAGCCATCGGAGCACGGGACCGCGACCGAGACATGCGAGCAGCCCGATCCCGGCGTGCAAATGTCGACCGTGCACAGGTTGGCGTCTTCGCAAGCCAGATCGTCGGTGATGCCGTTGCAGTCGTCGTCCACGCCGTTGCAGCCCTCCGGCTTCGGACCGCCGACGGGACACGGGAAGCCGGGCACGTCGGGGGCGTCGGCGGCATCGGACGGGACACTGCCATCCGAGGTGTCGGAGCCATCGGAGGCATCCGTGGCATCGAGCGCGGTGTCTGGCGCCGCATCCGCATCTACCGTGACGTCGGGCATCGTGTCCGGGACGATGTCGGGAGTCGCATCGGGGGCGACATCTTCTGTCGCATCGGGCAGCACGTCGGGCTCTGCGGTTGTGTCGGCGTCCGTCGCGTTGCTGTCAGGTTCGATCGTGCCGTCATCGACGTCGAGCGCGGTATCCGCAGGCGGCAGTTCGGGTTCCACGTCGACCGCAACGTCGGGTTGACCATCGACGGCGAGGTCAGGCTGGACATCGGGCGGGATGTCGGCGACGTCCTGCGCAACGTCGTCGGTGCCAGGTAGGTCGCCGATGGCGTCGGTCAGGGCGCCATCCTCAGGGCCGACGTCTTCGAAGACGAGGGTTGCTTCTGCGACGACCTCGTCCTGGCCGCATCCGGTGGCCATGATCAGCGCAACAAACGCCAGACCGTAGACCGCCCAGAAGCCTATGGGATGTGTCGGGCGCATCAGAAACCTCTCGCGGGGCTGGGAAGCGAACGAGCGTCGTGTCGCGGCGGCTGGCGGCGGGTCACGAGGCTGCCCAGGGGGAAAGCGCGCCCACGAGCCCATAGCTTGTCAGGCCAGCTTCGGCGCGACAAGGAAATGGCCAGTGTGCAGATCGCGCAGGGGGACCGTGCGACCCCGATCACGAAGGCGGAAAAGAATCCTTGCCACAGGAGGTTGTCAGCATCTTGCTCTGGAACTCAACCGTCGAACCCCCTACAGTACTGGGCAAGGCAGCTCCCCCGGTTCTGGGCTATCGCAGGGGGGGCGGCTTGTGGGGGATCCATCATGGCGAAATGTCTTGGCCGGCTGTTGCCGGTCATCGGCCTGTTTGTCCTCGCCGCATGTGGCGATGACTACACGGTGGCCGACGACCCGATTCAGGACGGGGCCAGCGAAGTCTTGGTCGACGGCGAAGTGGCGGACAGTGACGCCGACTCGTCAGCCGTCGAGGACCCGGGAGCGATAGGTGACGGCGAGTTTCCGGAAACCGAAATCGACGATCTGGCCGGCGATGCCCAGACCGCAGACGGCGGAGATGCTACGAGCGGCGACGGCGAGGATGCTGCGGATGTTCCCGAAGCGTGTCCCGAACCCGGAGGCTTCGGTTGCAGCTGCGAGAGCGCGAGCGACTGCCTGGTGGGCTATTGCGTCGAGACCGAGCAGGGCAAGCAGTGTTCCAAGGCGTGCGGAGAGTGCCCCGCGGATTGGAAGTGCGTTCAGGTCATGGCCGCCGGAGGCGACGTCTCGTTCATCTGCGCTCCCACGCACTTGGGCCTGTGCCGACCCTGCAACAGCCACGCAGAGTGCGGCGCTGTCGGCAGTGTGCCGGGCGACAACCTGTGTATTCCTCACGACATAGAAGGTGGAATCGACGGATCCTTCTGCGGCACGGCGTGCGAGTTGGCAACCGATTGTCCGGTCGGATACTCGTGCACGACGGTGACCCTGACGGGAGAGACGCCCCGCGGTCAGTGCACCCCCAAGGCCGGTCAGTGCGCCTGCAGCCCCGTCTCCAAGGCAGGCCAGTTGCAGACCGAGTGTGTGCGCGAAAACGGCGATGGCATCTGCAAAGGCGTGCGCTCGTGTGGGGTTGCGGGACTGACTGCCTGCAATGCGGCGATTCCTTCTCCTGAAGTCTGCAACGGCGAGGACGACGACTGCGACGGTCAGACCGATGAATCCGACGCCCAGGGCTGCCAAGTGCTGACGCGCGACCAGGATGCGGACGGTTTCGGCGTGACCGGTGACTCCAAGTGCCTGTGTGAGGCCTCAGCTCCCTATACCGCCAAGCTGGATGGCGACTGCAACGACTCCGCGGCGGCCGTCTTCCCGAGCGCCGTCGAGTCGTGCAACGCGGCGGACGACGACTGTGACGGCCAGACCGACGAAGCGGGCGCTGACGGCTGCGAACCGCGGTTTCAAGACTTGGACGGCGACGGGTTCGGCGACCCGAACCTGACGGATTGCCTGTGCCCAGCGCTGGCCATCAAGCCTTGGGTGGACAACGGCAAGGACTGCGACGACTCCGACGCTTCCGTGCGGCCCACTGCACAGGAAGCGTGCAACGGCATGGACGACAACTGCGACGCCCAGACGGACGAAGCGAACGCCCTGAAGTGCGTGGCCTATGCCAAGGACGGCGATAGCGACGGCTTCGGACTGCAGGTGGACACTTTGTGTCTGTGTGCCGCGGCCTTGCCCCACACGGCGACTGCCACAGGCGACTGCAACGATGGCAATCCTTTGGTGTTTCCGAACGCCGGCGAGTCCTGCAACGGAGAGGACGACGACTGTGACGGCGCGGTCGACGAGAAGGACGCGGCAGGCTGCATGACCTACGGCAAGGACTTGGACGGCGACGGCTGGGGGCAACAGGACGACACGCGATGCCAGTGCGCATCCGCCGGGGCCTACAACACCAAGAAGTTGGGCGATTGCAACGACGACGACTCGCTCGTCTCGCCCGGCACTGCTGAAACCTGCAACGGCGTGGACGACGACTGCGACGGCCAGACCGACGAGGTGGGCGCAAAGGGGTGCACCGACTACTACCACGACGCGGACAAGGACGGCTTCGGTGAGGGCAGCGCCGAGTGCCTGTGCAAGGTCGCCGGGGTGCATACCGCACTTGTTGCTGGCGACTGTGACGACGGCAACGTCAAGGCGCATCCCGGAGCTGCGGAGGTCTGCAACGACTTGGACGACAACTGCGACAACGGCATCGACGAGGGCTGCGACCCGGATGGCGATGGTTTCTGCGCCGCTGAGATGGCGGTGACGGCTCCTCCCCCGGCGACCTGCTCCAAGGGGGGCGGTGACTGTGACAGCGGCAAGGCGAGCGTGAATCCGGGTGCCGTGGAGGCGTGCAACGGCGTTGACGACCAGTGCAACGGTCAGACGGACGAGCAAGGCGCAAAGGGTTGCGCCGTGTACTTGCGCGACGACGACAAGGATGGCTTCGGCAAGACCGGGGACACCCGGTGCCTTTGCGCCGCGGCGCTGCCGTATACCGTCACAGCCGACGGAGACTGCAACGACTTGGATGACAAGGTGAATCCGAACGCGCTCGAGGCGTGCAACGGCGTCGACGACCAGTGCGACGGCCAAACCGACGAGACCGGGGCGAAGGGCTGCGAAGCGCGTTGGCAGGACGTCGACGGCGACGGTTACGGAAACCCTGCTCTGTCAGCGTGCGTCTGCGTCAAGGTCATCGGTGCCGGGTGGGTGGCGAACGGTACGGACTGCAAGGACACCGACTCCGACGTTCATCCAGGTCAGGCAGAGACGTGCAACGACAAGGACGACGACTGCGACGGCCAGACAGACGAGCAGGACGCGTTGAAGTGCAAGGTCTTCCTCCGGGACGTCGATGGCGACGGCTTCGGCTTGGCCGCCGACAAGCGCTGTCTGTGCGCGCCCGCCGACGGCTATTCCGCGACCCAAGAAGGCGACTGCAACGACAAAGACAAGACCGTGAACCCGGCGATGACCGAGGCCTGCAACAACGTCGACGACGACTGCGACGGCACAGTAGACGAACCTGGTGCCCAAGACTGCAAGGTCCGAGCTTGGGACGGAGACAAGGACGGCTGGGGACTGCAAGACAAGACCCAGTGCCTGTGTGTGCCAACCGGCTTCTTCACCGCGCTGAAGGTCAACGACTGTGACGACGACCAGCCGTTCGTCAACCCCGGCGTGGCTGAGGAGTGCAACGGTGTCGACGACGACTGCGACGGCGTCATCGACGAACCCAACGCGCTGGGCTGTACCGACCTGTACCAGGATGTGGACAAGGACGGGTTCGGCTCGATCGAGAAGGCGTGTCTGTGCAAGCCGTTGGCACCCTTTACCGCCTTGGTCGGTGGCGATTGCGACGACGGCAACGCCAAGGCCTATCCGAAGGCAACAGAGTCCTGCAACGACACGGACGACAACTGCAACGGCCAAGTCGATGAGGGCTGCGACGACGACAAGGACGGCTTCTGCGATGCGGGCATGGCAACGGCCGCTCCTTTGCCGGCGGTCTGCCCCAAGGGCGGCGGCGACTGCGACGACACCGCTGAGGCGGTCCATCCCGGGGCAACCGAGCAGTGCAACAACGTCGATGATGACTGCAAGACCGGCATCGACGAGGGGTGTGATGACGACAAAGACGGCTTCTGCGACGCCCAGATGCAGGTCGCGACCCCCGTTCCGACCGTCTGTCTCAAGGGAGGCGGTGACTGCAAGGACACCGTGGCAGGAGTCAATCCTGCCGCGGCCGACTTGCCTGATGCCAGCTTGGCGGACACCAATTGCGACGGCATCGACGGCACGATCGCGGCCGCAGTCTTTGTCGACGCCGCGGGAGGTGACGACGGTTGGCCGGGCACACCCGACCAGCCCAAGGCCACCATCCAGGCCGCCATCGCCGCCGCCGTTGCGGCAGGCAAGCATGTGTTCGTGTCCAAGGGCCAGTACGGCGGACCGGTGACGTTGGCCAATGGCGTCTGGCTGGTCGGCGGCTACGACCGTGCGGCGAAGTGGGAGCGTGCGCCCAAGAACGTGACCCGGATCTTGTCCACCCAGGTGCAGAGCGGTCGAATCGTCGGTGTCCTCGCGCCCAACCTCTCGCTGCCCACCGCGCTGATGTCGATGACGGTGCAGGCGGGCGCCAATGGGACCGCCGGCGGAAGCTCGTACGGCCTCTACGCGTCGAACGGAAACGGCCTGATGGTCGAGGACTGTGTGATCGAGGCGGGCGCCGGAGGTGGGGGCATCTCGGGCGCGGCGGGCGCCAAGGGCAGCAACGGCGGCAACGGAACGGCCGGTGCGGGCGGGACATCCAACGGCTCCGGTGGTGGTGCCGGCGGGTCTGGCGCCATCAGCGGCTGCGGCGCGTCGGGCGGGGCCGGTGGTGCAGGTGGGTACAACACTGGAGGCGGAGCCGCCGGCAGCCCGGGGAGCAACGGTGGCGGCGCGGGAGGCTCCGGTGCCGGCACTGGCAACGGCTGCGACCGCACGGGCGGAGGAGGCACCGGCGGCAGCGCCGCGGCGGCAACCACCCACGGTGGCAGCGGTTCGGGAGGCGGCACGGTCGTCGGCGGTTGGTGGATTCCCGGCGGCGGCGGCGATGGCCTGCAGGGACCAGCTGGTCGCGGCGGCGGTGGCGGTGGCGGCGGCGGCGGCGGCAGTTCCTGCGCGTCCTGCTTCGCTTGCAGCGTGTTCGGCAACTGCATCTGCAACGCCGACCGCGGCGGTGGCGGTGGCGGCGGCGGTGCGGGAGGTTGCGGCGGCGGTGCAGGTCTCGGTGGCGGTGGCGGCGGCGGGTCCTTTGCGATCTTCCTCGTCACAGCCTCGCCCTCCGTTGCTTCGACCAGCCTGAAGACTGCGGACGGCGGCGTCGGGGGAGCGGGCGGCGCATCGGGCGCAGGCGGCGCAGGCGGTCTCGGTGCGGGCGGAGGCGGAGGACCAGATGACGGCGGCGACGGCGGAGGTGGGGCCAACGGCTCGGCGGGTGGCCCCGGAGGCGCGGGCGGCGGCGGCGGTGGTGGAGCCAGTTTCGGCATCTACAAGGCGGCGGGTTCGTCTCCCTCCGTCGGTGCGGGGATGGTCTACGTCATTGGCAAGGGGGGCGCAGGAGGCGCGGCAGGCACGGGCGCCAACTTCCCGGGCCAGATAGGTGCAGCCGGCAACAGCAACTAGCCACGCCACGCGCGGCCTGTTTCTGGGTCCAGGCTATGCAGCAGAGGCGGTCGCCACTTCGGTCGTGGACGCTCCGACACGAGCGACGCGTTCCTGTCCGCCAGCGAGTTTCGACGCCTTGACGACCCGAACCCAAGCGGCGGCGACCGCCTCTTCCGGCAACCGGTTCAGGCCCAGCGCCTCCGCGTGGCGGTCCAGAGTCTCGAGCACCCGGTCGCCGTACGCGGCCAGCTTGGCGGGACCGATGCCGCGAATGCTCAGCAGCGCAGCCGAGTTGCAGGGCCTCAGGCGGGCGACTTCCCGCAGCGCAGCATTGGTCAGCACGGTGAAGAGCGGCACCCGAAAGCCCAAGG
Organism: uncultured Myxococcales bacterium; assembly: GCA_903955385.1. Classification (GTDB taxonomy): domain Bacteria; phylum Myxococcota_A; class UBA9042; order UBA9042; family UBA9042; genus CAJBNH01. The sequence continues at coordinate 21,154 of CAJBNH010000002.1, forward strand.
CGGCCGTCCGTTCGGCCGCAAGCTCGCGGCGGGTCGCGCGAAGAAAGTCGTAGAGGGCGACTTCGGCGGGGGCCAGCGGCGCGGGCGTCGCAGCATCCTCGGCAACAGCATCGGCAGGGCAAATGGGGAGAGCGGGAATCGTTGGCATGACAGTCCTCATCCAGGGCGGGTCGCCCGGTGGACTGCCATCGATTCAAGGAGCGTGCCAGACACGTTGACTGTCGCAACTACATGAAAGAACGGATATCGTTGTCGTCCCGCAGTTTCCCGGACGCGACGTTCCTCGGTCTCGAGACCGAAGGGAGACCGTCTCGAGACCGACTCCCGACGCACGGGAACTTCCGATCAGTCGTCGTCGTCACCACCGTCTTCGTGCTTCTCTCCCGCCTCTGAGCCACCCTTGCCCTCGGCCCCACCCTCGCCGGGTTCACCGAGATGCAGAACGCCGAGGCCGGGCAGTGCGACCTCGCTTTTGGCAGCGTCGTAACCCGTGAACAGCGCGCCGCCCCATAGGCCGACCAGCACCAGAAACAGCACGGCGACCGACGGGTGCGCCGACGGGATCGCCTGTTCGGCGTCCGCCACGCGCTGGCCGTGGACCATGCTGAGGGCAATCGCCTCCTTGTGCCGCACGGTATGCCACACGATGCCCGCCAAGTGCGCGACGACACTCAGGACCATCACAAGGACGAACCCCTCGTGCACGTCCTTCGCAGCCTCATTTCCCTGGCCCATCGCAATGCCTGTGGCGGCAAGGCCCAGAACGGCGACGAACATGGCGGCAATGGCCCACGTGGACCCGGGGTTGTGTCCGGCGTAGCGTTTGCCCCCTCCCGCAAAGGCGCCCTTCAGGTAGTCGACCAGGCCCTTGGGCGACCAGGCGAAGTCGCCGAACCGGGCGTGCTTGGACCCGACGAAGCCCCAGACGACGCGCAGGGCGACCAGAAACGCCGCGGTCAGGCCCAGCAGCATGTGCAGGCGAAAATTCGGGCTGTCGTCGTCGAGCAGCTGCGCGATGGCAAACGCCCCGACGAAAGCAACGGCCAGCAGCCAATGAAACAGGCGGGTGGGGATGTCCCAGACGAGAATTCGGGGCATGACAAACCTCATGGTTGTAGGGGAGAAGGGGACGTTGGAGGAACAGGGGCGGTGGCGCAAATTCGGTGTGGAGTTGGGAGGTCGGCCCAGCGGAGGTGCCGGTCAGGCCGTCATGGGTCGTCCAAAGTGCGTCCGCGTCCGCACGCCGGCACCCTGCAACAGTTTGGTGGGCAGTGTGCCGCCGATCGACACCAGCACGTCGTCGATCTCGACCACTTCGCCGTTCGTCAGGCGCACCCTCGTCGCCTCGATCGCTGTCGCACCGGTTTCGAGGTGCAGCACGACCTTGGCTTGGGCGACGGCATCTTCAAGCCGGGTGCGGTTGGCGGCCTTGGCGCGGTCGAAGTCCTTGCGTCGATGAACGAGGTGCACCGCGGCACCAGCCTGGCCCAGTGAAACGGCAGCCTCGATGGCAGAGTCTCCACCGCCGAACACCATCACGCTGTGGCCAGAAAACGGCTCTGGCTCCAACAGGTTGTAGATCACGTGGGGCAATTCCTCGCCCGTGACGCCCAGCCGCTGCGGCGAGCCCCGCCGACCCACCGCCAGCAGCACGCGCCGGGCGCGCAGCCGGGTTGCGCCGGCCACGACGACGAAGCCGCCGTCTGGGTGCGGCTCAAGGGCGTCGGTCTTCATGCCATAGCGCAGGTCCAGCTCGACCCGGGCAAGCACGTCCTCCCAGACCGCAATCAAGTCCTCTTTCAAGACGTTGTACAGTGCGAGCTTGCCGTAGCCAGGCAGGTGCACGGGCTCAGTCATGACGATCTTGGCGCGCGGATAGTGGCGAACGGCGCCGCCAGCCTCGGGCTCCTGCTCCAGCGTCACGGCACGCAGCCCCTTCTCCTTCGCGGCGAGACTTGCCGCCAGGCCCGCTGGTCCCGCTCCGACGATGCACAGGTCCCACTCGTCCTCAGCGGCGCGGCGGTGGTCCTTGGCATGACGCGCGGCGATGTGGTCCACCGCTTGCACGGCTTGGCGCACAGCGTTGCGGATCAGGCCCATGCCGGTCAGCTCGCCGACCATGTAGACGCCGGAGACGGAACTCTCGAATTGCTCAGAGACGTCGGGGATGTCGACCCCGCGCCGCAGGCTTCCGAACACGAGAGTGATCGCCTCGACCGGGCAGTTCGCCGCGCAGGCGCCGTGACCCACGCAGTGCGACGGTCCCTCCAGCCGACTTCGGCCGTCGATCAGCGCCAGGATGTCGCCCTCTGGACAGGCCGCGACACAAGCCGCGCTGCCCATGCAGCGGCTGGGGTCGATGTAGGGGTGAAGGGTCGGCGGCGGTTCGGGCGGGGCGCCATCCGTGACGTGTACTCGGGCAGTGCCTCGTCGGCGCCGACGGCGATACGCCACCTCCGCGCCCCCGAGAACCACCAGCATCGCTGCAACGAGTCCCACTGAGACCCACCCGCCACCGGGCATCGGCCAGCCATAGCCATGCTGGACCGCGCTCCAGACGTGTCGCCCGGCGGCCCAGGCCATCACCAGCGCGGCGGTCAGGTGCACCCAACGCCAGGAACGCAGCAAGCGGGCGGCGCGTCCGGCGACCAAGCGCGCGTGGCCAGCCCGAACGGCCTCTTGAGCCTGCTCAGCCGCCCAGTCGTGGGTCTCGGCGTCCAGCACCCCGCCGTGCACGCGCAGCAACCGCCGCAGCTGAAATCGTCGCAACAGTCCCGCCAAGGGTGAGATGAGCAGGCGCGCGGCGGCCGTCAGCGCGTTCTTGCCGGACGCAGGACGGTCCAAACCCGCCAATCGGGAGACGCTGGCCAGTAGCGGATGTTCGGGCCCGAGACGTTCGGCCATTCGCGCCAGCGCCTGTTCTGCGCGTCCGTGCAGACCCGTCGGGTCCTCCTCGCCGGAAGCGGTGTGCGGCACCAGCATGTACAGGTAGCGCCCGACGACGCCGGTGGTCACCAATACGATGACGGCCCAGGCGGACAAGCTCGCGGCCTCGCTGGTCATCTGGAAGTTGGCGTGCAGAAACAGCAATGCGCCGCCGACCAGCCCCAAAAACACATGCGCGGTCATCCAGGACCGCAGCGTCCCCAGCCGGTGCGTCGAACGAAACCGTCGCCGCAGCAGGTACAGCAGATTGCCCACGAAGAGCACGACCGCGACGCTGCCGATCCAGCGGCCGATCGGCCCCGCTGAGCGCAGATCGTCGTAGCGGGGGTGGTCCAGCTGCACGTTCGACGGCAACAGGTAAAAGTCTCGCCCGTTCAGAAACAAGGCGATGACCGCAGCGAGTCCCACGACCAGCAGCACGCCTTCGACCACCCAGCGGTGACGCTTCGACCCAGCCATGAAGCCTCGTCCCCTTGCCACGTCCCAGATACGCCGTTGACTACAGCCGTCGGGAGACCAGCACCATACAGTCGAAATAGGCACTTGCGTTGGGACCGTCGACGGCCAGTGCCTGCTCGCCGCCCAGATCGGCGGCGATCAGCCAGTTGTCGATGCGCCAATCGGCCCCAACGTGCACGCCCAGCGGCACAGCGGCGACCTCCACCGGGCCGACGGTTTCCAGCGACGTGCGCGCTCGCGCGTGCCACCCCTGTGACTCCGTGCGTTGCCAGCGGCCGCCCGCGGAGAGTCCGAGCGCCTGCTGACTCCCCGACGCCCGCAGAAACGTTCCCGCGTTCCAAGTCCAGCGACCCAGCGGATCCACGCTGCCCGAAGTGCCGAGTCCCAAGCCGCCCTGCCAGCCCTCGTAGGCATCCCCTGAAGACGTCCGGGAGACCCAGGCTTCCGGTTGCCACGTCACGCCAAGCCACGGTGGCAGGTCCATCTGCGTCCACAATGCCTGATGATCGCTGACGGTCCAGCCTTGGTAGGGCAAACGAGCCGCCCACTGCCGGGTCAGGTCGTCCGATTGATAGACGTACCGCAGGCGCCCGCGCCATCGAGCCGTAGGCGTCGCCAAGTCCACCAGCGCACGCCCGAGATGTACGCCTTGCGGGCTGCCCGAGGCCGCGAACGGCGTGCCGGTCAGGTCCGAAGGCGCCAGCACCAGACTCAAGTCCGCGTATCCCGTGCCCCAGCGCGGGTGTTCGATCCAACCGCCGGCGCCCAGCGTTTGCCGGTCCAGGCCGCCCTGCCAGGTCTCTGCACCATAGCCGGCGGCCCACCACGCCTGCGCATCGCCCGCCGTGCCTGACCAGGTCAACCGCGCCCCCAGCCGACCGGACTCGACATCCGGAGCAAAACCAAGCGGATCTGGCGTCAGGCCACCGTAGCCTTCCAGCTCGGCCCCCTCCCATACCGCGACGCGTACGGCGGCACCGTCGACTGCTTGCAGCAAGGCACCGTCGCCGACCAGCGTTCGCCCCAGCGACCCGCCCCAGCGTCGGTCCCGGCCGGTCGCGATGCGCCCTTCCAGCAACCGCACCCGCAAGGAACGCTCCGCAGCAGACCGCGGAACCCCGCCCAGCGTATCGAGATCCAGCCCAAGGTCGTGACGGTATGCGACCGGACTCCCGCCCAGCGACGGCAGCGTCAGGTGGCTCGTCAGTCGCGCGGTGGCCCACGTCTGGCCGCCCGGCTGCCCGACCATCAACGCGACCAGCGTCAGGTCGCCCTGCGGCCGCAGCTCGCGCACCGAGGGGGCTCCGGCGCTTCGCTTGGAGGGCACGATCTGTGGCTGACCGGCCGCCAGAGAAGTCCAGGTCTGTTCGTCTTGCACGGAGCCCTCGGCCGAAGCCGGAGCGACCTTCCAAACCCGCGCCGGGTCGCCGACTGCGGGCGTCTGGACTGGCTCCACGGCACCGACGGTTTCCCCCACGTCCGGTGTCGGTCCGGGCTTGGCGACGGCCCGTGCACGGTCGCCCGCAACGTCGCTCACTTCAAGCTCGAAGACGAGCGGCGGCACTTTCGGACCCTTGCCCGGCCGCTGGACCTTCGCCGCGCGCTCTATCCGAAGCACCTGACCTTTCTGAAAGTGCTCGCCGGGGGCCAGCCGCAGGAACACGTCGCTTCCTTGGCTGTGCGGTGCCACGGCAGTCACGGTCGCCGCTGCCGCCGTCGCCGCCACAAACCACGCGCACACTGCGGCGATGGCACCGCTATGGCGCGCATGGTGGACCAGCGGACGTCGCAGGGTCTCAGTCATCGGCGAATCCCTGCGGGTGGCACTGGTAGCACTTGGCCGCCGTGTAGGCGTAGCCCCCCTCGCCATTGTGTTCCTTGTCCGTCGAGCTCTTGGAGTGGCAGTTGCCGGACATGCACGTGAACGCCTTGTAGCTGGTCGGATCCTGATGGCACTGCAAGCAAGTGAACTTCGAGTGCTTGCCCGACGTGATGGGAAACTTGGTGTGACTCGGCATCTTGGCCGGCTTCCACGCGGTCGGGGTGTGGCAGGATTCGCAGGTGGTTCCGAACCCTTGGGTCGCGTGGTTGGGCACCTTCGTCGCCTTGTACTCGGCCATGTGGCACGCAGAGCACGTCTTGGGTGGTGGCAGGTCTGAGGTGTGGCACTTCTCGCAAGCGGTCGTCAGGTGCTTGCCCAGCAGCGGGAACACCTTGGCATGGTCAAACCCGGTCGCAGGCTTCCAACCGTTGGGCGTGTGGCAGGTCTCGCAGGTCTTGGCGAACTTGCCCGTCACGTGGTTGGGCACCTTGGCTGCCACGTAGTCGGGCTCGTGGCACGCAACGCAGGTCTTGGGCGGCGGCAGATCGGACGTGTGGCACCCCGCGCACGCGGTCGTCGCGTGCTTGCCCAGCAGCGGAAAGACGGACGCATGATCGAAGCCGGTCGCAGGCTTCCAGCCGGATGTCGAGTGGCATTTCTCGCAGGTCGTCGGGTAGTTGCTGGTCACGTGGTTGGGGACCTTGACCCCCAGATAGGCAGGCTCGTGGCAACCGACGCACGTCTTGGGGGGGGGCAGATCGGTCGTGTGGCATTGCTGGCACGCGGTGGTCGTGTGCTTGCCGGTCAGCGGGAACACGCTGTTGTGGTCGAAGCCGTTGGCGGGCTTCCATGCCGAAGTGGCATGGCACGACACGCAGTCGGTGCTGAAGCCCAAGGCGGTGTGGTTGGGCAGCTTGGTGGCCTGGTAGTCGGGGGTGTGGCAGCTGGCGCAAGGCACTTCGACAGGGTCGGGTTCGGCGAGTCCCAACTGCTGGCATCCGGACGCAGCGACCACGGCCCAGCACGCCAGACAGGCGCTGACGATCCTCTCGAGTCGTTGGCATTGGTCCATGGACTGCCCTCCCCCGGTCGAACGACGCTAACCCTTATGATGGCAAGAATAGCAGGCGTGCGACTCCCAAACGAATCCGCCGACGCCATCGTGCTCTCCGGTCATGCTGGACTGGTTGTGCTCGTGGCACGCGGTGCACACGAACTGGCCGGCCTTGACCTGACCCGGATGGCATGAGGTGCACGACATTCCGGAGTGTTCGCCAGACGATATCTCAAACCAGCTGTCATGCCACCGGCCCACCAGAACGTTCCACGCGACCGCGGTGTGGCAGTCGCCACAGGTCTTCGGGAAACCGCCCGCCACGTGATCCGGGTGCGAAGTCAGGTAGTCGGCCTGATGGCAGTTCAAGCAGTCGCGGCCGAGGCCCCGGTAAACGCCGCCCCCGTGGCACGACGCGCAAGCGGCCGTGGCGTGGCGTCCTTCCAGCGCCCACCAGCGGCCGTGGTCCACCTTCGCCGGGTTCCACGTCCACGTCGTGTGGCAGGTCTGGCAGCCGGGTCCGAAGCCGGCGACCCGGTGATCGGGAACGCGCACGGCTTGTGCCAGATCGCGGTGGCAGTCGCCGCAGACCGTCGGCGCGCCCGAAAACTGCTGCACGTCTCCTCGGGGGTGGCACGAGCGGCAATCGGCGGCCAAGTGTGCACCCGTCAGAGGGAATCGAGTGTTCTCATGCTTCGGCAGGCTGCGGGGCTGCTTCCACGACAGGGCGCTGTGGCAGTCCTCGCAACGCGGGCCCATGCGGCCCCCGTGCGCGTCGGCGTGGCAGGCGGCGCAGGCGCGAGGCACCGGACCGTTTCGTTCTGTGGGTCGGTGGCACCCGCTGCACGGCGCTTGAGCATGTGCGCCGGTCAGTGGCACGCCGGTGAGACGGTGATCGAAGGCCACCTTGGCGGGAACGGAACTCCAGCTCTCCGTCGAGTGGCACGACGCGCAGGCCCAATCGGCGACGCCGGCCACCGCCCCGTGCGCCAAGCCCAACGTTGATCCGTCGATGTGCGGATTCGAGTGGCAGTTCGCGCAGTTGCGTGGGCCGATGCGGTACATGGCGCGCGTCACGCCGTCGGACGTCTTGACCTGACCGTGGCACTTGGCGCACGCCGCCTTGGCATGGGTGCCGTCGAGGGGGAAGCGCGTCTTGGAGTGGTCGAAGGCCGCGATCTTGAAGGTTTGTCCGCCACCGTGGCAGTCGTCGCAGGCCTTGGCCGGACCGCGTGATGCGAACTGCGCGCCGTGCGGGTCGCGGTGGCACTGTTCGCAGCGGCCGCGCGTCCCCGTGAACTGCACTGGCGCGTTGGCCTGGGGCCGGAAGTGGCACGCGGCGCACGCAACCTTGGCGTGCGGTCCGGCAAGCGGGAACCGGGTCTTCTCGTGGTCAAATGCCGACGGTGTGAAGCCCGGCGTCGAGTGGCAGTCCTGGCAGCCCAAGGGCGGGTTGCGCTTGACGAATTGTCCACCGTGCGGGTCCCGGTGGCAGCTCTCGCACGTCTGCGCCAGATTCTGCAGCTTGGGCGGCGTCGGGGGCTTGGGCGGGGCCGGCGTCGGTCGCTGGTGGCACTCTGCGCAGGCGACGGTTCGATGCGCGCCGGTCAACGGGTACTTCGAGCGGTCGTGGTCGGGCATGCCGTACCGCGCGGGGCGGAAGGCCTCGACGCGATGGCACGTCTCGCATTTGTCACCGGCCTGCACCGACGCGAACGGACCGCCGTGCGGGTCACCATGGCACTCCTGGCACCGCTCGCCGGGGTGGGCGAAGAACCGCTGGCGATAAGGCTGGCCGGCAGTGTGGCATGCCGTGCAGGCGACCGTGCGGTGCGCTCCCACCAGCGCGTAGCGGGTCTTGCCGTGGTCGAAGCGGGATGTGGCGGTCATGTGCCAGTCGCTCGCGCCGTGGCACGCGCTGCAGTCCTGGCCGAAGCGGCCGGCATGGGGCTCGCGGTGGCACGAGGCGCACTTGCGGTCGACCTTGGCGAAGCGCTCGATCCCCTTCACTTTTTCTTTGGTCGAGTGGCACTTTTCGCAGGTGATCTCGGCGTGCCGACCGCGCAGCGGCAGCTTGGTGCGCTCGTGCAGGTCGACCCCCGCCTTGGGGGCGACCACGGTCCATCCCTGCACGGAGTGACACGTCGCGCAGTCCTTGCCGCCGCTGTGGTTCGCTTTGGGTTCCTTGTGACAGTCGGTGCACTTCGCGAATGCGACGCCGCGATACACGCCCGCCTTGCCCTCGGCCTTGTGGCACTTGGCGCACGCGACGTCCTTGTGCTTGCCGTCCAGACGGTACTTCGCCTTGTCGTGGCTGAAGCGCTCAGCCTTGGTGAACTTCACTTCCGTGTGACAGTCCGCGCACTTGCCGCCCAACGTAGGCTTGTGCGGATCCTCGTGGCACTTCGCGCACGTCGTCAGCGCCAGGCCCGTCCAGCGGTTGGGGGTCTTGTGGCAGTCGGCGCACTTCTTGCGAGCGTGGGCGTCGCGCAGGACGAAACCGGTCTGTTCGTGAGGAAACTTGTCCGGCGGCGTCCACCGCACCATCTGGAAATCTCGCCCACGGTGCTCGCGGTGGCATTGCGCACAACGCTTGCCCGAGTCGCGCGCTTGGGTGGCGTGGAACTTGGACTTCGCGGTCTTGTCGTGGCAGCTCAGGCACTTGGCGTCGGTCGGCCCTTGCTCTGCGTCGTGGCATTTGCCGCAGGTCTCGGGGGTGTCCCACTTGGCATGGGACTTCGCCAGCGGGCCGGGCGAGGTGGACTGCGCCATGGCCGAATCAGGCATCAGCCATGTTGCCGCCACCAGCGCCAGACCGACCATCCACCGCGGCCACAACAGAGCGAAGTGTAGGGGAATAGGTTGGTTTGCCGCGCTGCGCATGCCGTGGTTCCGGTACTGTGGAAAACTGATCGCCGTACTGCCGTGACGCGCGAGCGTCGCTTTCGAACCGTATCAGGCTAGGCGATTCCGCCGCCAATTGTCGATGCCATGACCGAACTTCACAGGATGCAGGCGTCCGGGGTTCACGCCACGTTGTGTTCGGCCTCCGGATGGATTGCCCGTCCGCAGCGACAAGCGCTACAGTGCAGCCTGTGTCCGGTCCGGCTGGCCGGGCCGCCGGAGGTTCCCGTGGGTTCGCGCTCGCAGCTCTTGGTCGGCGCCCTGATCTTGACACTCGCGACGGCGTGCGACTCGGGCACCTCGGATCCGGGCGGCAATGGAACCTGGAACGATGACGCGGGCTTGGACATCCTGTGGCCGACGAACGACGCAAGCACGGTCGACACCGCTGGTCAGGATGCGAAGCCGGACGTCAAGGATGCGGCCGACGCGACCGACATCAAAGACACGGCCGACATCGCGGACACGGTCGATGGGCAGGATGTGGACGTGATCGACGTCCAGGACACGATCGACACGATCGACGCCCCGGACGTCGCAGACGCCCCCGATGCTGCCGATGTGCCGGAAGTTCAAGATATCGTGGAAGTTTCCGACATCTCAGACACCTCCGACGTCGCCGACACGACGACCTCGTGCGGCAAGCTGACGACGCTGAAGGCGCTGCGTACCTGTCCTTTGGGGACCCAGACGGGCGTCACGGTGCAGAACGTGACGGTGACGTACGTCTACGGTCAGGGCTACTTCCTCGGCGACGACAGCTCTACGCAGGGCATTCAGGTCGTGGTCGGCGCCAACTGGCCGTATCCCAAGCCTACCGTGCAACAGATGCTCGGCTTGCAGGTGACGGAACTGGCTGAAGTGGACGGGCAGCTGCAGATCACCGCAACTGGCACGCCACAGGTCATGGGATCCGGCAACCCGGTGCCCTGGCAGGTGGACTTGCAGGCGACAACCAAGCCGACGCTGCAGGTCGAGGCGAACGAGAGTCGGGTTGCGGTTGGCAAGGGGCTGAAGGTCGTGACGCTGCAGGGCTCAGACGCGCTGGTCACCTCCAAGGTCGCCTCCGACTTGGTGTTTCGCGTCGAGGGGCTCTCTCCGCTGTGCGCCGGAGCGACTTTTGACCTGGTGGCGGGCGCGGTGGTGCAGTCCGGCACGCTGTACCGCGTCCAACTGTTCAACGGCGCTGCGGACGTAGAGAACGTGGTGACTACTGCGTGTAGCGGCGCCAGCGCCCCCGACAAGTCGAACTGGGGCTTCGAAGAGGCCTGGGTCAACGACCCGCCCCCGGACTTCGAGAAGCCGACGACCGGCTACAAGACCGTCCGCTCGATCGCAACCGTGCACAGCGGTGCGGCGGCGTGCGAGCTGACGTGGACCTCGGTCGACAATCAGGACTTGGTGCAGGCGATGTACATGCCGATCAGCCCCGGCCAGCAGTCGACGATCACGGCGTGGCTGTACGACGGCCATCCGGGCGGGCGCGGTCGGCTTGCGCTGATGTTCTACGCGGCGGACAAGAAGGCGATCTCGTACACGGACAGCTACTCTGGCACCTATTCGACCGACACGGGCACGTGGGTCAAGCACACCTACTCGACCACAGCACCGCCCGCCGCTGCATTCGTTCGCGGCATGATTCGACTCTACGACGTCTCGGCGGGCTGGACGGGGGCCGCAACCCTTTGGCTCGACGACTGGAACGTCACGATTCCCTAGCGATCACCAAAGCTTGTAGCGCAGGTTCAGCCAGGCCTCGACGGCTTGCCGCTGCAGTGGACCCAGCGCCCCGGCATACACCAGAACCTCAGACACGACGCAGGACGAAAACTCGGAGCCGGCGACGTGCCCGGACAGCGAGAGCCCGTTCGGGCCGGCCACGCCAACTTGGGGCTGGCCGACCGCGATCAGCTTGCCGTTGCGGTAGATCGCGGCTTGGCCGCCAGAGTTTACCGAAGCGTATGCGTACGGCAGCGTCGTCGCCGCGGTGCCGCCGATGGCCGTGACCCAACCTTCGTGGAAAGCCTGGTCCATCCATCCGGCCCACCAGCCGAGCAGCCAATTGTTCTTCAGTCCCGAGAGGATCCGTGCATTGGCGGCACCCGTCATCCGCGCCACGTACAACACCGTCACAGGCGCCGGGAAGTTGACGTCGACCGTCATGGTCTGCTGTTGCGCCGCCGAGAGCTGCAGCGCGGGCCGCCCACCGGGCCCGACCACGACCGAGGGACGCCGCGAAGGCGTTGTCTGGACAAAGGAGTGCTTCTGGCCGCTCAAGTCCTGCCACTCAGCGACAACGTTGCCCGCCAGCGTGTTGGGGCCGTCGCCCGCGACCCACAGCAAAAGGCCGGGGACGCTGGAGGGGCAGAAACCGGCGCTGGCAGTGGCCTTGCAGCCGACGCCAGGGTCGCAGCTGTCGACGGTGCACGGGTGGTGGTCGTCGCACACAAGGGCCTGTGATCCAGCGCATTTCAGGTCAGGCCCGCACGTGTCACCCATGGTGCAGGCGTTGCCGTCGCTGCAGGGCGCGGCGTTCGCGGCGTGGGTGCAGCCGTCCTTTGCGTCGCAGGCATCGGTGGAGCAGGGGTTTGCGTCGTCGCATGAGATCGCCCCAGATCCCAAGCACTTCCCTCCGGCGCACGCGTCGATCGGGGTGCAAGGGCTGCCGTCGTCGCAGGGCAGGGCGTTCGCGATGGCACCGCAACCTACCGCCGGGTTGCAGCCGTCCGTCGTGCAGGGGTTGCCGTCGTCGCACGCCTTGGGCTGGCCGGAGCATTGACCTCCCGCGCACGCGTCCAGTTCCGTGCACGCGTTGCCATCGTCGCAATGGGGGTCGGCCACGCACGCGCCCTGTGAACAGGCCTCGCCTTGCGTGCAGGCATCGCCGTCGTCGCACGACCCGGCGGCCGGCGAGGTCGCGCAGAGCCCGGTCGCAGGCAGACACCCATCGGCCGTGCAGAGGTTGCCGTCATCGCACGGGATCTGCACCCCGGCGCACGCCGTCGCGGCACAGACGTCGGCTGTGGTGCAGGCGTTGCCGTCGTCGCAGGTGCTCGTGTTGGCGGTGAAGACGCAGCCGACCATGGATTCACAGGTGTCGTCGGTGCACGGGTTGCCGTCGTCGCAGGTCACCGGGTCGCCGCCCACGCAGGTGCCGTCCTCGCAGATCGTTCCAATGGTGCACGGGTCGCTGTCGGCACAGGCCTTGCCCTGCAAAATCGGATACAGCAGGCACTTCTTGGCGATGCACCCCGCCTGCCGACACGGGCCGATTTCAACCGGGCTCCAAAGGTCCGCGCAGGCGGCGGCCGACTGGCAGGCGACGACGTCGGGGGCATCGGCGGCGTCCACCGTATCCTGTGTGTCGACAGGAAGTTCGGCGTCCTGGGCGTCAACAGCATCGTCCGGTGCGGCGTCTGGCATCGTGTCCGTGACCCAGTCGTCGGTCGCATCGACGGCCCCGTCCGTCTCGGCATCGACGGTCGTGGCATCGTCAGGTGGCTCGGCATCCGCCATCGGCACATCCGCGGCCGAGTCGGTGTCGGCGGTTTCTGCGTCGATCAGGTCTTCGAGCTTGGCATCCTCGGAGGCGTCGAACCCGCCGTCCACAGCATCGGCGTCGGCTGCCACCGCGTCGGGGGCGTCCACTTCGACGGACAGGTCGGTGAGGGTGTCGGCGGCCGCGGTGAACTGGTCAGCGGTGGGCAGCGGCTTGGTGCACGCGACAGTCAACAGGGCCGCCAGCACCGGGCCGAGGCATGGCCAGAACACAAGGACGGTATCGCGCGAGCGAAGCGGCACGTGCGGCCTCAGACAAAGGGTGCGGGCTGCAGGCCCGATGGCAAGCTAACCGCAGACCCGTACCCCGGCAAGGCTTCGTTGTTGGTGCGGCTCACGGGCTCGCCACCCGGCACGTCTCTGGGTGTCGGTGACGCTCTGCCGACGCAAACGGTGAAGTGAATCGGAGGGGGCAGATTGCGTCGCAAGCCCAGTCTTGAACGGTTTGCCTTGCAGGCGTAGTGTTGCCGTCGGTCGCATGTCATTCGAACGATTTCCGTTCGGTCGGGGAGTTAGGGATGATCTGGTGGATCTGGATGGTGGCGGGTCTTGTGCTGCTGATCCTCGAGGTGCTGACCCCCGGCACCCTGTTCTTCCTGTTTTTTGCCGTGGCGGCGCTGCTGGTCGGCGCGCTGGACCTGATCGGCGTCGCCTGGCCGATATGGGCGGAATTGTTGGCGTTCAGCGGCCTGTCGGTCGCCTCGCTGCTGCTGTTCCGCGGTCCCTTGGTGCGCAGGATGCAGCCGTCGCGAGAGGCCTCGCAGCCGATTGACGACCTGTCCGGCGAGATGGGGACCTCGGCGCACCCCATAGCGCCCGGCGAACGCGGCACCATCGAGCTTCGCGGCACCGTGTGGCAGGCCGTCAACGCGGGTACGATGGCTCTGGCCGCCCAGGACCGCTGTCGTGTGCTGCGTGTCGAGGGCCTCACGCTGCACGTGATCCCTGAGCGTGAACCCGCGGTTCCTGCCGCCTGACCCCTTGTCGTTCTCTCGCCTTGGAGGTTCCCATGTCCGCCTTGATCGTCTTCGGTGTGCTGGCTCTGGTGGTTCTCCTCATCATCGCCAAGACGGCGCTGGTCGTGCCGCAGCAATACGCGTTCGTCGTGGAGCGACTCGGCAAGTACTTCGGCACGCTGGAGGCCGGTTTCCACATCCTGCTGCCGTTTGTCGACGTCATTCGCTACCGCCACGAGCTGAAGGAGCGCGCGATCGACATCCCGGAGCAGACCTGCATCACCCGCGACAACGTGACGGTGGGCGTCGACGGTGTGCTTTACCTCAAGGTGATGAATCCGCAGCGCGCCTCGTATGGCGTGAACAACTACGGGTACGCCCTGATCCAGTTGGCCCAGACCACCCTGCGTTCGGAGATTGGCAAGATCGATCTGGACCGCACCTTCGAGGAGCGCACCCACATCAACGGCCAAGTCGTCGCCGAGCTGGACAAGGCGTCCGAGCCCTGGGGCGTGAAGGTCTTGCGCTATGAGATCAAGAACATCACGCCGCCCCACGACGTGCTGGCCGCAATGGAGAAGCAGATGCGGGCCGAGCGTGAGAAGCGTGCGGTGATCTTGACCTCCGAAGGCGAGCGCGACGCGGCCATCAACAACGCTGAGGGCAAGAAGCAGCAGGTGATCAAGGCGTCCGAGGCTTCGCGGCAGCAGCAGATCAACGAGGCAGAGGGGCAGGCATCGGCGATCCTGGCCGTGGCCGAGGCAACCGCCGCTGGCTTGCGCAAGGTCGCAGAGACGGTGGGCTCGCAAGGCGGCATGGAGGCCATGCAGCTGCGTGTGGCCGAACAGTATCTCCAACGCTTCGGTGACTTGGCCAATCACGCCAAGACGACTCTGGTCATCCCCGCCAACGTCGCCGATGTCGCCTCGATGATCTCGATGGTAACAAGCTTTGTAAAGGCAGAAGGAACCGTTCCGGCGCCGCCCCGTTCTGAGACCCCGCGCGTGGGCCAAGCCTAGCGAATCTTCCGACAGATTGGCTCAAGGCGGGACGGTTGGCCCAAATTGACGTGACAATTCAGAAGTTCGCAATTCCGAGCGGCAACGGTATGATTGCCGACTGCGCAGCATACGCGCACATCTGGTCGCGTGACGATGCGACCGTGTTTGATGAGCAAGGGGGCTTCCATGTGTTGTCGGCTGTCCAACTCGCGCGTTTTGGCCGCGATGTCGTTGTTCGTTCTGGCTTCCACGCTCTCGGCGTGCGGCGACGATGTCGCTTTGGTTGGCCCGGAGCAGGCGGACCTCATCGCTGTAGACAGCGATGCAGCGACCGAAGTCTCGAACACCGATCAGACCGATGGAACCGTTACACCGGATGGCACCGACCAGCCTGACGGCACCGTGTTGCCCGACGGCACCGACACCCCGGACGGCACCGACACGCCCGACGGCACTGTGCTGCCGGACGGCACCGACACGCCCGACGGTACCGTGGTGCCCGATGGCACCGACACGCCCGACGGCACCGATATGCCCGACGGCACCGATACGCCCGACGGAACAGACGTCTCCCCCTGCGTCCCGCTGGACTGCGATGACGGCAACCCCTGCACGGAAGACAAGTGCAATCCGCTGGCGGGTTGCGAGTACACGGCCAAGGTCGGTTCGTGCGACGACGGCAACGCCTGCACCAAGGACGATGTCTGCCTGGACGGCCTCTGCGCGCCGGGCAGCGAAGTGGTCTGCACCGACCAGAACGTATGCACCGACGAGAAGTGCGATGCGGCGGGCGGTTGCCAGTTCCCGAACAATCAGGCGACCTGCGAAGACGGCGACGCTTGCACGGCGAACGACACCTGCAAGGATGGCGCCTGCCAGGCCGGCGGCGCGCTGGACTGCGACGACAAGAACGTCTGCACCGCCGACTCCTGCGACAAGACTGCCGGCTGCGTCCACACCGCACAGAGCGGCCCCTGCGACGACGGCGACGGCTGCACCGAGAACGACACCTGCAAGGACGGCAAGTGCGGCAGCGGTGCCGCCCCGACTTGTGACGACGGCAACCCCTGCACCGACGACACCTGCGGCAAGGACACCGGCTGCTCCAGCACCCCGAACGTGGCGCCGTGCACCGACGGCAACGCCTGCACCCTTGGGGACACCTGCAAGGACGGCAAGTGCCAGACTGGCGCCGACAGCGTCGTTTGCGACGACAAGAACCCCTGCACCGACGACGTCTGCGACATCGCGACCGGCAACTGCGCGTTCAAGGCCAACGAGGCCGCGTGCGACGACGGCGACACCTGCACGTCCGGCGACATCTGCTTGAGCGGCGCCTGCACCGGCAAGCCCAGCTGCGTTTGCAAGGCCGACAGCGACTGCAACGACAGCGACCCCTGCACGTTCGACTCTTGCGCGTCCGGCAAGTGCGAGTTCGCCCCTCTGGACCAGACGGCGTGCGACGATGGCGACGTCTGCACCAAGGACGACACGTGCGTGGCCGGCAAGTGCAAGGCCGGATCGGCCGTGTCCTGCGACGACCAGAACGCCTGCACCGACGACAAGTGCGTGCCCGGTCTGGGCTGCGTCTCGACCAACAACACCGCCGCGTGCGATGACGCCGAGGCCTGCACCGCCAACGACACCTGCAAGGCCGGCAAGTGCGCGGGCACGCCTTCTTGCGAGTGCACCGCCGACAGCCAGTGCAATGACGGACTGGACTGCACCGACGACGCCTGCGTCGCTGGCAAGTGCGCCTTCAAGCCTGCCGGCGCCGGCATGGCGTGCAGCGACGGCAACGGCTGCACCGTGGGCGATGCATGTCAGGGCGGCATCTGTCTGCCCGGCAAGGCCAAGGTGTGCGACGACACCAATGCGTGCACCGACGACTATTGCGACGTCAAGACGGGCGACTGCGCCCATACCGACAACACAACCCCGTGCACCGACAGCAATACCTGCACCGTCAACGACGCGTGCAAGGCGGGCAAGTGCTTGGGCGGCGCGGCGGTCAAGTGTGACGACGGCAACGCCTGCACCACCGACTCGTGCGACCCGCTCAAGGGCTGCGTCAACACCGACAACAGCGACCCGTGTGAGGACGGCGACGCCTGCACGGCCAACGACAAGTGCGCGGCCGGCAAGTGCGCGACGGGCACCGCGGTGGTTTGCGACGACAAGAACCCCTGCACCGACGACTCGTGCGACAAGGTCAAGGGCTGCCAGAACATCGCGAACACGGCCACCTGTGACGACGGCAGCGCTTGCACCGTCGGCGAGAAGTGCATCGAGGGCGTTTGCTCCGGTGGCGCGGCCAAGGTCTGCGACGACTCCAACCCGTGCACCGCCGATTCCTGCGACCCGACCACGGGATGCAAGACCGCGCCGAACACCGCCGCCTGCGACGATGGCGATGCGTGCACCAACGGCGACATCTGCTCCGGTGGCTTCTGCACGGCCGGCGCGCCCGTGACGTGCGACGATGCCAATCCCTGCACCTCGGACACCTGTGACAAGGTCAAGGGCTGCGTCGCCGACGCGGTCCAGAACGGCACGACCTGCACCGACGCCAAGTGCGAAGGCTCGGTCTACACCAGCGTCGGCACCTGCCAGGACAGCATGTGCCTGCCGGGCACGACCAAGGACTGCACCGACGCCAACGCCTGCACCGACACGTCCTGCGACGTCGCCAAGGGCTGCTTGGTGGTGAACAACACGGCCAACTGCGACGACGGCTCAGTCTGCACCAAGGATGACGTGTGCAAGGACGGTTCTTGTGCGCCCGGCGCCCAGATCGTTTGCGACGACGGCAACCTTTGCACGGTCGACAGCTGTGACCCCGTCAAGGGCTGCGGCGCGGTCAGCGCGACCGACGGCGCCTCTTGCATCGCCCCGTCCTGCGACCAGCTGATGCACCTGCCGGGTTCTGCCTGCACCTCCGGCGTCTGCACCAAGGTGGGCAACGCAGAGTCTTGCGACGACAGCGACCTGTGCACCGACGACAGCTGCAACCCGTACGGTGGCTGCTCGCACGCCTTCAACAGCGCTCCGTGTGATGACGGCGACGCTTGCACTACCAAGGACGCGTGCTTGGCCGGCAAGTGCGCCGGTGGCACGGCCGCGGTCTGCAACGACGGCAACGTCTGCACCGACGACAGCTGCGACAAGGCCAAGGGC
Source organism: uncultured Myxococcales bacterium (assembly GCA_903955385.1). Classification (GTDB taxonomy): domain Bacteria; phylum Myxococcota_A; class UBA9042; order UBA9042; family UBA9042; genus CAJBNH01. The sequence continues at coordinate 39,031 of CAJBNH010000002.1, forward strand.
TGCCTGACTGCGCCGAACGCCGCCCTGTGCGACGACGGCTCACTCTGCACGAAGGGCGACAGCTGCGCCGACAGCAAGTGCCAGCCTGGCGCGAAGGTCACCTGCGACGACAGCAACGTCTGCACCGACGACGTCTGCGATCCCACGAAGGGCTGCGTCTTCACCAACAACACCATCGCGTGCAACGACGGCAACGAGTGCAACAGCAACGACCTCTGCGCGGCGGGCGTCTGCAAGGGCTCGGGCGGCATCGTGTGCGAGGACAATAACCCGTGCACGGCCGACACCTGCACGTCCGAGTCGGGCTGCAAGTTCACTCCCGTCAAGGACGGCACGTCGTGCGGCACCAGCAAGTGCGTGACCGGCAACTGGCAGGGTCCCGCGACCTGCTCGGCGGGTACGTGCGGCGCTCCGCCGCCGGTGGAACTCTGCAACGACAACAACGTCTGCACGACCGACCTGTGCAACGCGCAGACCGGCTGCCTGAACCCGGCGAATACGTCCGCTTGCGACGACACCAACGCTTGCACCGAGAACGATGCCTGCGCCAGCGGCGTGTGCTCGGGCGACAAGCTGGTCTGCAACGACGGAGACGTCTGCACCGACGACAAGTGCAGCCCGCTGACGGGTTGCTACGGCGTTGCCAATACGGTCAACTGCGACGACAAGAACCCTTGTACGACGCAGGACGTCTGCAAGAGCAAGGTCTGCACGGGTGGTGCGGCGTACGTTTGTGATGACAAGAACGGCTGCACCAACGACTCGTGCGACCCGGCCAAGGGCTGCGTCTACACGGCGAACACCGACGCGTGCGACGACGGCAATGCCTGCACGACCACCGACACCTGCGCCGCCACCAAGTGCGTGGGTGGTGTGGCGCCGGTGTGCGACGACAAGAACGTCTGCACCACCGACTCGTGTGACCCGGGCAAGGGCTGCGTCTTCACGAACAACACCGCGAACTGCGAGGATGGCAGCAAGTGCACGCTGAATGACGCGTGCTCGGCCGGCAAGTGCGTGGGCGGCGCGGCTCCGGTGTGCGACGACAAGAACGTTTGCACGACGGATGCTTGCGACCCGCTCCTCGGCTGCACGACGAAGAACGTGGCGGACAACACGCCGTGTGCGGATGCCTCCTGCTCAGGCGTGAACTACACGGGCCAGAGCCTCTGCGCGACGGGCAAGTGCGTGGCGCCGGCGGTCAAGGTCTGCGACGACAAGCTGGAGTGCACGACCGACACCTGCGATGCCAAGACCGCTTGCGGCGCCGTCAATGTGGCCTGGGGCACCGACTGCAAGTCCGGACCGACCGGCTTCGTCAACCAGTTCTGCGCTGGCAGCATGTGCACCGGTCTGCAGGGAGTCGTCTCGGCAGTCCCCGGCGGCAACAACGGCAAGCTCTCCGACGTCGGTCGGCTTGGCACGGGTCCGATCAACGCGTCGGGTTGGAGCGGCCTCGCTTGGCAGAACTTCAACACCAACGGCCTGATGTTTGAGATCAGCGCGGTGAATCTGGGGCTCGCGGCTCGTGGCACTGCCACCATCTGGGGGAACACGCAGGTCAACGCCTTCGCCGCCAACCTCGCGGTAGGTTCGGTGAATAACTACCAGTACTTCCACGACATGACCCGGACTGCGACCGCTGGATTCTGGACGTCGAACAACAACGCGAACCTCTACAACAACAACTATTCGTACGGCACGGCGGCGGTCGACCTGATTCCCGGCAGCGGGACCTACGTCTACGCTGGTTCCTACACCAACCAGAACAACTACAACAGCTTGAGTCGCTTGACGTTTGCCAACAACAACTGGGGCAACCCGGTGACGATGCTCATCGCCGCCTCGCCCTTCAATTGCGGTTCGAGCGCCAACCAAGTCCGCATGAGGGTTGCAGACATCTATGCGGCGGACGGCACGAACGTCTTTGTTGCCGGAACTGCGTACGCCGGGGGTAGCGTCGCGACCAACGCCACCGTCGCGTTCTGGGATGGCAACACGTCCACCAACTGCGCGAACATCGGCAACTTCAACGGGATCGCGTGGACCAACTCCGCTGTGCACAACGGCGACTTCTCGTCGCCGCTGAACATCGACAATATGGTTGGCGAGTTGCGGGCAGTTCATGGCACCGGCGCCAAGAACGTCATGACCGGCGGCGCGTTGGGTTCGCTCTTCAGCTTCGACGGCCTCACGTGGAAGCAGCAGAAGCCCGCGTACACCGGTATGCCGGTCGCGTGGAGCTCAGCCTTCGACGTCAAGTCGATCGCGATGGTGGACACGCAGGCTTGGGTTGGTGGCGAGTACTACTACCTGTCGGGCACCATGTGCCGCTCGTTCTTCCTGCTGCACGGCACACTGGTGGACGGCAACTGGGTGTGGGACAAGCTGTTGCTGACCAGCAGCAGCTACTCGACTTGCAGCGGCAACAACACGGAGTTCACCTCGATGGGCCGCATCTGGATCGACCCGCAGTCGGGCTCGCTCTATGTGGTCGGTGCTCAGGGCACGGACAACAACGGCAACGTGGTGTCGATCAACACGACGCAGTCCCGCCCGTTCGTCGGTCGCATCGCGTTCAAGTAATCACTGGGCTTGCGCTGCGACCCCGGCTTCGGTCGGGGTCGCGGCGGGGCTCGGGTCCCCCGGGCAGGACGGGCAGCAACTCCCCCGTCAGTCCGCGGTCGGTCCCTCTGTCATCCCCCGCAACACGGCATCCTCGAACGCCCTTGCGTCGCCGCCAAAGGCCGCGAGCGCTTGTGGTCCCAGGTCGAGTCCGATGCGTCCGGAACGCATGACCCAAGCCCGGTCGGCAACGGCCAGCGTCGCCTCAGCCAGGTGGCTCGCCAGCAGGATGGCGGCACCTTGGTCGCGGGCGGCGAGGATCAACTTGCGCAGCGCAATCGCCGAACGCACGTCCAGACCCGAGTGCGGTTCGTCCAGCAGGATGACCCGCGCCTTGGAGAGAAAAGCAAGCACCAACGCGGCCTTGTGGGCCATGCCGCCCGACAGCGCCCGCACCGGCTTGTCCAGCGCGGTCGACAGGCCAAGGGCCACGGCCAGACGGGTCAGCTCGCCCTTCGCTTCGGCGGGATCCAGCTGACGGAAGGCGACCAGGGCTTCGACGTGCTCGCGCAGCGTCAGCAGCGGGGCGAGCGGCGGGTGCTGGGCGACGTAGACCAGGTGGGCCCGCGCTGCCTCCGGTTCCGTCCGAAGATCCAGTCCTTCCACTTGGATGGCAGCACGGTCGGCCAGCAGATCGCCCGCCAGCACCCGCATCAGCGTCGTCTTGCCTGCGCCGTTTTCGCCGAGCAACACGGTGACTTGACCGTGGCTGAGCTCGAGGTCGATGCCGCGCAGCACCTCTTGGGATCCATAGCGCTTTTCAATGCCGGTTGCGCGCAGGCCGGGGGCAGGCGTCGGCGAGGGGGGCGTCGTCATGGCGGTCCTCCGGTTCAGGCGGCGAGTGCCGTGGCCCATGCGAGGGCGGCACCATAGACGGCAAGAGCAAGTTGGGGCAGCGACTGGCGAATCGGGTGGTCCGGGCGGCCCCCCCACGCGACGATGCCGAGGCCGCCCAGCGCTCCCAAGATCGTCCCAAGGGTTGCCGCAAGCGGGGACCCCAAGGCCCCTAGCGCGAGAGCCGCGAGACCGGGTAGCGCAAGCCCCGCCGAGAGGCGAACGGTGGCGTGTCGCAGGGCCAGCGGGCGTGCCCCCAGCCACTGGGCGGTCAGCAGCCCCAAGCCCGACTCCACGGCGATGGCGCGCAGGGTCGCGTGCAGCAGGATGGCGGCGGCCAGAAGTCCAGTCGCGACGGGCGGAATCGACGTGCCAGGGACCAACGCGGCCAACACGACCAACAGCGCGGTCGTCGGCATGGCGCCGGGGTGGGTGCGGAATGAGTGCCGTGCGAGAAACTGCAGCTCTGGCGATGGGTTGCCCGGCGTTACCCACGCCGGAGCCTCGGGCATTCGCTCGGACTGGGCAAAGGGCGTGGCGTGCGCAGCCTCGACGGCGAGCAAGGCGTCCTGAACCTCTGGCGCCACCGCCCGCCACTGATGTCGTGCGACACCCACGGCAATCAGCACCGCCACAGGCAGCGCCCAGGCACCCACTTGCAGAGACAGGAGGTCAGCACGCGCGCCCCACACTGCAGCCAGCAGCCCAGCCGGAACCAGCGCGGCAATCAGCGCAAACGCAGGCGCGTAGAGCAGTGGCGCAGACTCGGCGGGACCAAACGCGCCGCCGCCTCCCAGCGCCGTCCAAACAGGGTGTTGCCCGTGCGCGACGAATTTCAAGGCGCCCAGCAGACTTGCCGCTGCCAAACCTGCCGCAAGCACGACGGTGGTCGCCGACAGCAGGGCAGAGCGCCACAGGTCCGCCGACGCTTCGGGGTGCCACGGGACGCTTGCGGCGATGCCCACCGGCACACCGAGCGCCAGCACCGCCAGCACGGCCGCCAAGCCCAAGGCCTGCCGCACCATCTTTGCCGCCGACTCGCCCAAAAAGCGTCGCACAGAGGCGTTGCGCGGCGTCGTGACGGCATCGAGCAAGAGCACCGGGATGGGCAAGGCCGCGAGCGCCGAGAACTTCAGCGCCAGATCCGGGCGCATCGAGGCAGGTGTCGCGGCCAGCGCCGCGCCGAATCCCACGCCGGACGCGATCGCGAGCGCCAGCGCACCCACGGACGAAGCCGGGGCAAACGCGCGGACCAGTCGGGCCGGCGGGCGGGCAGCAGGCGGGATGTGGGCGGTCACGGTCAAGGGCACCTCCGACGGAGGCGAAGTGTGCACCAAAGCGTCGCAGTTGGGCAGCTTCGACCGCAGCGCTTGCCGCATGGGTGCAGAGCCGCGACACTGACGGGCTCGGCGTGAAGGTGTCGGTCGATCTGAGCTGCACCCTGAACCGCTGGTGTTCGAGAGGCCCGAATTGCTCAACTGGTTGCCCTGGCTGCTGCTTGCGGTATCGCCGCTGGTCGCTCATGCGGTCGGCGCGGTGGTGGCGGCGCTGGTGCGGGTGCGTCCGGGGCGCGCGGCGGACCGGATGCCGGGGCTGCCCGCACGCGACGACAAGGCCGGGACGCCGACGCGGCGGTTCGAGCGCGCCGTGCGCCGGGTCGAGGGGCGGATGTTCCGCTGGGTGCTGGACCAACCGAAAGGCGTCGAGGGTCAGGCGCTGGCGGCGGCGCTGGGCGAGGATCCCGAGGTCGTGGGCGAAGTCCTGGCCCGTTGGCGATCGCGCGCGCCGTGCCGTCTGCAGGTGACGGAGCGAGGGCGCCTGCTGCACGACTTCCAGCCCGAGGATGTGCGCAGACTTGCGAGGACGCGTCTGCTTTCGGGGCCGGCGCGCTGGCTGCTGATGGCGGTGGCGGCGGTGGCGAACGTCGGGGCGGCCTGGCCGCTGGCGGTGACCGGTGCGCTGGCCGCGGTGACGTTGGGTGGCATGTTGTTCACGGGTGACGACGGTGGCATCGCGGTGGTGCTGATGGCGCTGGCGGGACTCTTGGCGGTGGCCGTCGTGTTCGGCCTCAACCTGCTGCTGGGTCTGGTGTTTCGCGTCGTGCTGGCGCCTTGGATCGGCGGGCCGCGTTTTCGCGATGCGTTTGGGCCGCAGGACGACGACGATCGCCCGCAAGATCTCGATAGGCCGGGGGTTTTTGCCACCGTCGGTGAGCTGGTCAGCGGTGCCGTCAAGCAGGGCTTGGGCGCGGCGCTGGTCGCCTGCGTGATCGCGGTGGCGCTGTCGTCGCTCGCGGGGCTGGTCCTGTGGGGGCGGGGGCTGTGGCGCGCGGTGTCGCGGCGGGACCGGATCGAGGAGGAGCTGTCTCCCGGCGACTGGGCCCACGAAGCGCCAGCTCCCGACGCGCTGGAAGGCCTGGTTCCGACGAGTGATCTGGTGATGACGCTGACACGGGCGATCGCACGCGCAGTGGCTGCGCGCCGACCTGTCGATGGCCGGATGGCCGCGCGCGTGCGCGAGCGGGCACGGCGGCACGGCGGCTGGGTGGCGCAGCTGGACCTGCAAATCGAGGAAGGGCTACCCGCAGACGAAGCGCTGGCGGTGGGTGCCCGTCTGTCGGGAGCGGTCGGTGGCGAGATCGCGACGAGAGACGACGGCAGCATCGACTTCTTCTTTCCTGCCGAGGCCTTGATGGGCGAGGTCGTCCACGGCGCCGACCCCTCGCGCCCTGCGACCGCAGAGTGCGTGCCGTCCTTGCGGGCGGTGCAGCCGGTTGGCGCGGTTCCTGTGGCGCTGCCCGGACTTGCGCTGGGGCACCTGCAGGGGTCAGAGCGGCTGGTCGGCGGAACGGTCCTGATGGTCGTCTCCGGCCTTGTCGCGATGGCGTTTGCGGCACCGTCCTCGTCCTGGGCGTTGGCGTTCAGTCTTGCGCTTGCGGCACTGGCATCGGGGGTGATGATCATCGTCGCCGCAGCGCGTTACGCAGCAGGCAGCTGGGCAAAGGCGGCCATCTTTCGCGACGTGCGGCGTCTGACGCTGGCGGCGGTGCGGGGGGCGCTCTCGCACGACACGGCGCTGGTGGACTCGACCGCCTTGGTCGATCGGCTGCACGCCACGTTAGCGACCGCTTGGCCCGGACTTGCGCGCGCCGACGTGGCCGTCGAGGTCGAGGCGACGCTGGACGAACTGGACCTGGAACTCGACCCGGACGCGCTGGTGCAGGACCCGACCGGGCGGCCGTATCTGCTGACGCCGCTGCGCGAGCGGTTGCGCTCCCTGCAGCTGGCCCGCCACCGCGGCCATCGTGCCGAGCTGATCGTCGACGACGCGATCGCATTCGATACGGCGGAGCCCTAGCGCACGTTTGTTGCACGTTTGGAGACCTCATGCGCCCCTGGATCACCCTGGACCGTCTCGACACCCCGGAGGGCATGCTGGAGCTGCGGCAGCGCGGCGAGCGGGAGTTCCTGATCGTCGTGGGCGGTCGGGTGCTGATGAGCAGCCAGCACGCACGCTCCGAGACCTTTCTGGCCGAGGACGTGTGCCGAAGACTGGCCGACCGCAAGGCGCCGCGGGTGCTGGTCGGTGGGCTGGGCATGGGGATCACGTTGCGGGCGGCTTTGGACGCGCTGCCGCAGGACGCCAAGGTCGTCGTCGCGGAGCTGAACACTGAGGTGGTGCGGTGGTGTCGCGGTCCGCTGGCCCCGGCGTCGGCAGATGCGCTGGCCGACCCGCGCGTGACGGTCCACCAGGGCGACGTGACGACGCTGATCGCCCACCACGCGAAGTCAGGGCCCGCGTTCGACGCCATCCTGCTGGATCTGTACGAGGGACCGCATGCGGCAACGCAGCCTGCCGACGACCCGCGCTATGGGCCGACGGCACTGGGCCGAACGCGCAAGGCCTTGACGGCAAACGGTTGGTTCGCGGTGTGGGGCGAGGTGTCCGACGACCGCTTTGACCGCGAGCTCAGGCGCGCCGGCTTTCGCTTCGAGCGCCACCACCCCGGCAAGGGCGGCAGTCCGCATTGCGTGTGGGTGGCCTACCAGTCGGTCGGCGTGTAATCCTTCAGGAACTGGCCCCACACGTGCTCGCCGGTGTTCGCGCCCACGAGGATCGGGTCCACGATGCGTGCCGCGCCATCGACGATGTCCAGGGGCGGGTGGAAGCGCTGCTCGACCACCTTGCGGGCGGCCAGATGCGCCGGGTCCTCGTCGTTGATCCACCCGGTGTCCACGCTGTTCATGTGGATGCCGTCGGCGTGGTAATCGGCCGCCGAGGTCCGCGTCATCATGTTCAGCGCGGCCTTGGCCATGTTGGTGTGCGGGTGCCGCGTGGTCTTGAGCTTGCGGTAGAACTGTCCCTCCATCGCCGACACGTTGACGATGTGCTTGTCGCGCTCCGGGTTGCGCAGCATCAGCGGCTTGAGGCGCGCGTTGAGCACAAACGGCGCGACGGCGTTGACCAATTGCGTCTCGAGCAGCTCGACCGACGACACCTCGTGCAGCGTCAGGCGCCAGGAGTTGCGCTCGCGCAGGTCGACCTGCTGCAGGTCCTGGTCCAGCTCGCCCTGCGGGAACAGGTGCTGATCGCCCAGATCGCCAGGCAGCAGCGCGGCTTGCGACAGCTCGGCCGGGCGCGTCAGGCCTGCGACCCGCTCGTCCGGCAGCGCGGCGGTCGACGTCAACAGCGCGGCCCCCGTGGTCGGCGCCCCCGGCAGCGCATAGCTTCGCAGCCCCTCGTAGGCACCCAGCAGCTTGCGCACGTGCTCGGGCAGGTCGTGCAGCGCGGCGGTCTCGACCTCCATCATGTGGCGGTAGAAGTCGGGCGGGCGGCGCACCGTCTGGCAGGCGTTGTTGACGATGTAATCCAAGCGGTTGCGGGTCGTCATCAGGTGGTGGCAGAAGGCCTCGACGCTGGGCGTGTGGCGCAGGTCCAGTCCGAACACCTCGAGCCGGTCGGCCCACTGGACAAAGTCGGGCTCCATCGCGTAACGCTGCGCCGCGTCTCGGGGAAAGCGCGTGGTGACGATCAGGTGCGCGCCGGCCCGCAGCAGCTTGATCCCCGCCTGATAGCCGATCTTCACGCGCCCGCCGGTCAGCAGCGCCACCCGCCCGCGCAGGTCGGCCGACTCGGTGCGCTTGCGGAAGTTGAACTCGGCGCAGGGCGGGCACAGCTGGTCGTAAAACGAGTGGACCTGCGTGTACTTGCGCTTGCAGACGTAGCAGTGCTGTGGCTCTGTCACCTCGCGGTAGTCGGGGTCGTTCTCAGCCACGTCGTCCTGCGGCGTCCCGGTCGGCGGAAAGACGTTGGGCGTGACGAACACGGGCTTGGACCGCAGCAAGCGGATGCCGGCGTCTTGCAGCACCGCCTCTTCGGCCGAGACCCGCTCGTTCTTGCGCTGGCGGGCGCGGATCTTGGCCCGCTGGCGCCGCACGTCCAGGTTGGGGCAGAACACGTCGCCGGCGGCGTTGATCAGCCGGGTCTTGTCGTCGTGCGACAGCGAGCGAAGCAGCCCGCGGTCGGCAGCGATCGCCTCGAGCAGCTGCGTGGCCAGCAGCAGTCGCTGGTGCAGCTCGTCCGGGGTCTCGACGGCATCGGTCAGGGGGGGAAGCGGCGAATCGGTCATAAGGTCTCGACTTCCTGTGGCGATGGGGGCGCAGAGCATACCGTTTCGCGGCGGGCTGGACGAGGGCAGACAGACTCGCGACACTGCGGCCTGCCGCTACGCCTTTGCGCCTGCCGCGCAGCTTGGGACGCCCCGTGACCCCCGCCCGGACCGATCGCCCCCATCGAAAGCGCGGCGGACGCGGGTCCCCGGCCGCCGTGCGGCTTTGCAAGGGCTGGATTGTACTGGCCATGCTCGTCTGGGCGGTCCCGGCACAAGCGGCAGACGGCGCGATCGAGTGGCGGTCGCTGCGCCACCCCGACGTCGACGTGCACTATCCCAGCCAGCTGGAAGATTTGGCCCGCCGCGCCCTGGACACGCTGATCGACGCCCAGCGCACGCTGGGACCGCTGCTGTCGCAGGCCCACCGGCCCCGGCTGCAGCTGACGATCGACGACTACTCGGACTCGGCCAACGGCTTTGCCACGGTGGTGCCTTACGACCGCGTGCACCTGCAGGCCTATCCCCCTGATCCCGGAAGCGAATTGGGCGACCACGGCGACTGGGTGCGGGCGCTGCTGTTCCACGAGTACGCGCACATCCTGCACATGGGAGAGGTCTCGGGTCTGCCCGACGCTGCCAACCACGTCCTGGGGCGGGTCTGGCTGCCCAACGGGTTGATGCCGCGGTTCTTTCTGGAGGGGCTGGCGACCTGGGCCGAGACGCGTCACACCGGGGCCGATCGCGCCGTGGCGGGGCGAGGTGGGCGCATCGACAGTCCGGCCTACCTCGCGCTGCTGCGGGCCGCGGTGCTGGACGACACGGTGCCGGACCTGAACCAGCTGTCCGGTCAGCCGCTGCGGTGGCCGCGTGGCGGCGGGTGGTACCTCTACGGCAGCCTGCTGCTCGACGATCTGGCGAAGCATTACGGTGACGACAAGATCAAGGAATTCATACGCGTCTACGGCTCGCGCACCATTCCCTTCGGCGTCCAGGGCACCAGTCGCCAGGTGTTCGGCAAGAGCCTGACCCGCTTGTGGCGCGACTCGGTCGAGCAGCTGCAGGCGCGCGTGCAGGCCGAGGTTCGGGCGGTGGCGGGCTTCGAGGTCACCTCTCCGGAGCAGCTGGCGCGGTGGGTCGCGGCTTCAGACGGCGCGCGACTGACGACCGATGGCGAGCTGCGCGGTCGGCTGCGGCCCTGGGGGGACGGCCTATGGGTTGTCGGAACCCACGCACCGGCGGACGGGCGTGCACGAATCGTGCGTATCCAGGGCGTCACGGGTGCACAACAAGTGCTTCATCTGTGCGAGCTGGACTGCGACGAGGCCATGGCGACCCCGGATGGCAAGTGGCTGCTGTTTACGGAGTCGCGGCGGACTGACCGGCTGTACCAGTGGCGTGAGCTGCTGGCGCTGCCGCTGCGCAACGATGCCCAAGGCCGGCCCCACGCCCAAGGTCCGGCGTTGCAGCTGACGCGGGGGATGCGGCTGCGCGACCCGTCGCTGGACCCGACGGGAAGTCTTGTCACCTTCGTGACGGTGCGCGAGGGCCGGACGCAGATCCGACAGCTGGACCTTGCGCAGGCGCTGCAGCAGGCGCAAGGCGGCCTGCCCCCTCCAGACGCAGCGCTGCGGGTCGACGCTCCCAAGTTCGCAGACACACTCGGTTCTCCCGTGGTGGCGGATGATGGGCGGCTGTACTGGACCCAAGGGGCCGGGGCGAACCGCTTGCTGTGGTCGGCGACGCTGACGTCCGGTGCCACGGGGCTGGCGGACGCTCCTCAGGCCCATCGTCTTCGGGTCCGTCCCGGCGACCCGCTGCTGCGGCCGGCGGGTGGCGACTTTCCTGCGGTGTCGTGGCTGAACGATCTGCAGGTGTTTCGGCGTCAGGGCCATTTCTGGCTGGGGGCGGTTGTGCAGGTGGGGTCGTATCGCGACGCGGCAGCTCTGGATCTGGTTAGTCCGCAAGCGGAATTCCAGCTGGCGACGCGGACGCTGACCGGTATCGCCTCTGCCGCGCACTTGGGCGACGTCACGCTGACGACACGACACCACGGCCATGGACTGGAGGTCTACCGCGCGCCCGAACCGGGCCATGCCGACGCGACGGTGGCGGCGGCGGTTGCGCTTCCCGCCCAGGACACCCCGAGCACGCTGGAACGCTTGGATCCCGCCTCGCTTGCCGACAACGCCTATGCCCCGACCTCGCAGCTCTCGCTGTCCCGACCGTACTCGCCCTGGCCCACCCTGTATCCGCGCGCCTGGAAGCCGATTCTGCTGGCCACCGGCGACGACACAGACCCGATGTACGGTGGTTTGTGGCTGGGCGCGGCGACCTGGGGGCGCGACGCCCTTGAGCTCACCGACTGGAATCTCGCGGCCCAGCTTCGCAACGACGGCAGCGATCCGATGGTATGGGGCGGCTTCGGCGTGTCGCGGTGGGAGCCCCGCTATGACCTGTCGTTCGCCTATAGCCAAGGCAACGCCTGGTATCGCCGAGGCTTTCGCTGGTTCTCCACGCCCACGCACCGCACGGCCGGCCGCTTGGGTGCCGCTTGGTCCATCCCCGGCGTGCGCGACAGCTGGACGGTGGATGGCGGCTGGCGCGTGGTCGAAACCTGGTTGCGCAACGAGGACTTTGACCGCGGCACCCCCCATGACCCCGGCGGCCCCGTACCTGTGGAACCATGGACCGGCACCGACGGCTTGCTGGATCTGGGGCTCTCGTGGGGCGCGGCTGAGGCCTACGCCGACTCCTTCACCGCAGAGAGCCTGCACTACGTCAGCGGCCGCGCGACGGTGGGTCATGCGTGGCTGGGAGGTGTGCGCGAGCGCCTGCTGTTGGCCGCAACGACCCGCCACCACTGGCCTTTGGGACATCACCGCGTGCTGACGCTGGCGGGTCGGCTGGATCTGGCCCCCGTCGGTCCGGATGACGGCGCGACCTACTCGGTGACGGGCCAGGCGGCGCTGGACCCGCTGGTGATCCTGGGCGGTGGCTCGTCGGGCTCGATCGTGCGTGGGCTGCCCACGCTGGCGGGCGCGCTGGGTGGCGACGGTCTGGCATGGGGCAGCCTGTCGCTGCAGTGGCCACTGGCAGACATCGGTCGGGGTCTGGACGTGCTGCCCGTGTACGCGGGGCGGGTCTGGCTGGCCGGCTTTGTCGACGGTGCCTATGCGTTCTGGAGCGAGGCGAGTGATAGGCTGCCCGGCGGAGGCGTCGGCTCGCTGGGCCTCGAACTGAAAATGGACTATGAACTCGCCTACATACCGTTTGGCGTGCTGAGACTGGGCGCGGGTCGAGCGTTTGGTGCCGTCAGCGGCAGTCAGGTGTATCTGTCGGTCGGCCTGTAGCTGACCTCTTCGTATCCAAAAGGGGACTTGCCCCATCCAACCGGCTTTCCCAAGAGGTTCCCGATGTCCGACCGTCCCGTTCTTGCCGCCAGCCAAGTCCACGGCCTCGCACTCGCCGCGATCACAGGCTTTCACGCCGACACCGTGCGTGAGGTACAGGCGGCCGTCGCCCGCGACCCGATCGTTGTGGTCGGCATGGCGCAGAACCCGTTCGTCAAGCGCGCTCGCAAGGCCTTGGACAAGGCCGGGCTGACCTTCACCTATCTCGAGTACGGCAGCTACATGTCGGCCTGGAAGCCGCGTCTGGCCGTCAAGCTGTGGAGCGGCTGGCCGACCTTTCCGCAAGTCTTCGTTCGCGGCACCCTGATCGGCGGCTTTGAGGACCTGCAACGCGGCCTTGCCGACGGCTCGGTCACCGCCTTGCTGGCCACCGAGGCGACGAAGACCTAGGGCCAGTCGGACGCGCCTTGCCCCGTCCACTCGCGCCATACTACGCTGCCGCCACGGCCCAAGACCCGGCAGGGCAAGCGGCTGGCGGAGGCGCTGATGGCCCGACACCCGCGCGACATCCCGGCGGACCCTTTCGCTCCCGACCCCGAGGCCTCCACCGGCACACTGGATGCCCTTGCGCTGGCGCGCGTGCTGCGCGCCCGTGGCGATACGGTTGCGGCCGCCCGGTTGCTGGATGCCGCCCTTGCGTGGCCGGCCCTGCAGGTGCCGCCGACCACCGCGCTGGCGGCGCAGGCCGGTTGGATCCACTTGGAGCGCGCGGACTTGTACGGCGATGCCGGCGACCTGCTCGCTGCCGACCGCCATGGCCTTGCCGCCTTGGACGGCTTTCAGCGGGGCGATGAGCGGGCCGGAGCCGCGGCCGCCTGCGTGTTGCTGGGTGACCTGGACTGGCAGGGCGGAAACCCGCGCGCCGCAACCTCATGGTGGGCGCGTGCGCGCGCGTTGGCCGATGCGGCCGGTGCCACGCCGATCGCCGCCCGTGCCCTGCTGGGACTTGCGTTGCACGAGCTTGGGGCTGGTGAAGCGCCGGTGGCAGAGGCCCTGATCCGGGCCGCTCAGGACCGCGCGGACCACGACTTGGCCATGGCGCTGGACCCCCATGACCCCGATGCGTTGGAGCAGGCGAGGCTGCGCACCCAGGCGGTTCGCGCCGGCCTTGCGGTCATGCGGGCGCAAGCAGCCATCGGACGCCGCAACTGGCCGGAAGCGCGACTCTTTCTGGCCGGCGCTGCGGAAGCTGCCCGTGCGCTGGCGCTGCCCGGCCTGCATCTGGACGCGCTGCGGTTGGATGCGCTGCTGGCCCGTCGTTCCGGCGACCCGGCAGCGGCGGTCGAGATCCTGTTGGCGGCGGTGCGGATTGCCCGCGAGCAGGGCGTCGAACGCATGGCTTGGCTTCTGGAGTCGGAGCTGGCGCTGGCGCTTCTGGACGCAGGACGGTGGGCTGAGGCTGCAGGGTGGCACGAGCGGGAGCCGCCGCCGCAGTGGGCCGAACAGCCGGCGCTCAGGGCCGCACGACTCGAGGTGTTCGCCGTCCTGGCCGCCAGCGGAGGCAGGCAGGACGCTGCCGCAGAGGCGCTGCACGAAGCCGTCGAGCTGCGCGAGCAGCTGGGCGACCGTCCTGCCGCGGCCCGTGACCGACTGCTGGCAGCGCGGACGGCGCTGGCGGCCGGTCGTCTGGACGCAGCCCGCCGCATTGCCTTGCTGGTGCAAGGGGATGCGCAGCGCGAGGGTCAAGGCGAGTGGGGCGTCGAGGCAGCACTCGTGCTTGCGGGCGTTGCGGTTGCGGCGCAGGAGCTGACCGCGGTCGATCTGGCGATGGCAGCTGTGGCAGAGGCGAGGCGAACCGGAAGCGTTCCACAGGCTTTGGCCGCGTTGGACCTGCACGTCGCCGCTCTGTTGCAGCAAGACGATGTCGCCTTGGCGCGGAAAGTGGCCCGCGAGGCCGTCGGCGCGGCCGACACGCAACCGTCGCTGGCCTTGCAGGCGCGGGCCGTCGCTCGTGAGGCCCAAGTCCTGCTGAGGCTGGGGGAACCGTCGTTGGCCGCACGTCGGGCCGTCGAGGCGGGCCAGCTCGCGAAGCGCGGGTCCGACCCGGCGGCATCGGCATCGGCGGCGATGACGGGTGGCCGGGCCCTTGTCGCGCTTGGACGACTGGACGAGGCGCGGTTTGCTCTGGACCAGTCGCGGGCGACGGCATTGGCGCACCACCGCCGTGATCTCGCGGCGGAGGCGTCCTTCGAGCTCGGCAACGCACTTCTGGCGGCGCGTGAAGGCGCTGACGCGACGGCGGCCTTCGAACAGGCGCTCACGGACGCGCTCGCCGCCGGCCTGCAACCCCTGTCGATCCGCGCGCAGCGTGGTCTGGCGGCGGCAGCTCGCGTTCGGGGCGACTCGACGGCCGTGCGGTACCACCTGGAAGCCGCTCTGCAAGCGGCGGAGGCCGACGGTCGCGATGACGAACGCGTTGCCGTCTTGACCGATTGGGCGCTGGCCGACCTCGAGGGCGGTGACCTTGCGGCGGCCCACGCACGACTGGCCTCCCTGGGGCCGCCCTCCGCTCTAGCCAACCGCCTGTCCCCGGCAACACGTGGCGACGCCCGGGCGCTGTTGGGTCGCATCTGTGCGCAGCAACGCGACTTTGCCGGTGCCGCCCCGCTGCTGCACGCCGCGATTGCCGACCTGCGCACGGCGGCCGAGCCCCGCAGCCTGGGGGCCGCTCTGTTGCTCGCCGGGCAGGTGGAGGGGGCGCTGGGCCATGGTGAGGCCTGCGGCGCGATGCTGGGCGAGGCGCTGACGATCACGGCGCGGCACGGACTGCCCGAGCAGGTCGTGGTTCGTCAGGTGATCGAGCGGCTGCGAGCGCAGGCAGAGTCGGTCGACGCAAAGTCAATGTGATCAGAGGGCTCGCCCGATCTCCAGAGCACCATCGCGGTGCCTGTCGGGTCGGCTTCCTTCTGAACGCTTGCAGAGGTCGAACGGGGCGCACACGCGAAAGGTTTGACGTCGGCAGCGGTCGGTGCTGTAAAGGCGCCGACTCCGCTCAGGTGGAGCCCGCGCTCGCCCGCCCTGCAGGAACGCTGCAAGACCCGGTCCCGACGTCTCGTCCTGACCGGCCGGCGATCGGTCGCGTGGTATGTGACATCCGTGTTTGGCCCCAAACCGAACCCCCCGACGGCGGCGGCCCTCTGCGAAAGCATAGCCGCCGGACAAGGCCGACCTTCATGAACCAGCCGCGTCGCTTCCAGGATCTGGACGCGCACCGGGCCCGGCTCCAAGCCGGCGGCGGTGCCGACAAGCTCTCGATCCAACATCAAAAAGGCAAGTTGGGCGCTCGAGAGCGCTTGGCCCTCCTGTACGACCACGACAGCTTCGTCGAGTTCGGCCTGTGGGTCCGCAACCGCGACGTGGAGCTGGAGGGCAAGGAATACCCCGCCGACGGCGTCGTGACCGGCAAGGGCGAGGTCGATGGCCGTCCGGTCTGGGCCTACTCGCAGGACTTCACGGTCAGTGGCGGTGCCGTCGGTCGGTTGCACGCGGCCAAGATCGTCGAGCTGATGCAGGCGGCGCTGAAGACCGGCACGCCCGTGGTCGGCATCAATGACGGCGGCGGCGCGCGCATCCAAGAGGGCGTAGACGGCTTGTCGGGCTACGGCCGCATCTTCCACAACAACGTGTTGCTGTCGGGCGTGGTGCCGCAGATCTCCGTGATCGCCGGACCCTGTGCCGGCGGCGCGGCCTACTCGCCAGCCCTGACCGACTTCCAGATCATGGTGCAGGGCACCGCGCAGATGTTCATCGCCGGGCCGGAAGTCATCCGCTCGGCCACCGGCGAGTCGCTGACCGAAGAGGAACTGGGAGGCGCGCAAGCCCACGCCGCCATCGCCGGCAACATCCACTTCGTGGCGCGGGACGAGGGGCACGCGATGCAGCTCGTTCGGCAGCTGCTGTCCTACTTGCCGCAGAACAATCTCGAGACGCCCCCTGACCTTCCGTGTCCCGAGCTCATCACCGACGACGAGTCGCTCGACTGGGTCGTGCCCGATGGTTCGCGGCAGGCGTACGACGTCCACGAGGTCATCCAGCGCGTCATCGATCCGGGGACGTTCCTGGAAGTGCAGGAGCTGTTCGCTCCGAACATCGTCGTCGGACTCGCACGCTTGGGTGGGTCGCCGGTAGGCATCGTGGCCAACCAGCCGATGGTGCTGGCGGGTGCGATCGACATCAACGCGGCGGATAAGGCGGCGCGGTTCATCCGCACCTGCAACGTCTTCAACCTGCCGATCGTCACCTTCGTCGACGTCCCGGGCTTCCTGCCTGGCGTCTCGCAAGAGCACGGCGGCATCATTCGTCACGGTGCCAAGCTGCTGTCCGCCTATTCCGCCTCCACCGTGCCGAAGCTGACGGTCATCCTGCGCAAGGCGTACGGCGGTGCCTTCCTGGCGATGTGCTCGAAAGACCTGGGCGCCGACAGCGTGTTGGCGTGGCCGACTGCCGAGATCGCGGTGATGGGCCCGGAGACTGCGGCGCGCGTGATCTACCGCAAGGAACTGAAGGCGGCAGCGGACAAGAACGCGTTCTTGCAGGAGAAAATCGACGAGTACCGCGCCACCCACGCCAACCCCTACCGGGCGGCTGAGGCGCTGCACATCGACGACATCATCCGGCCCTCGTGGACGCGACGGCTGCTGATTGAGCGGCTGGGCGTGCTTCGCAACAAGCGCGACCTGCGCCCCCAGAAGAAGCACGGCAACATGCCGCTGTGAGGTGGGGCCATGGAGAACCTGCGCACCGCGCTGACCGCCTTCGTGATCGTGTTCATGGGCCTGTCGATTCTGGCGCTAGCGATTCAGGCGTTGCAGTTCATTGTCCGCTTCCGTGCCCGGTCTGAGGCCCGCCGCCGTGACGCCATCGCTGCGGTTGCGGACTTGCCCCCCACCGACCACGGCATTCCCGCCGAAGAGTTGGCTGTCGTCATGGCGGCCGTGTCCAGCGTTCTGGGCCGGAACGTCCGCATTCACCGCGTCCACCCGCACAGCGGCGACCGCTCGGCACAGGCCTGGTCGCGCGCCGGGCGAGTGGACTTGATGTACTCGCACCGAGTGGAGCCCCCCCGCAAATGAAGAAGCTTCGCGTCACCATTGGCGAAAAGGTTTATGAGGTTACGGTTGAGGTGCTGGAGGACGACGAAGGTCGCGTCAGTCCCACGCCGCTTCCGGCGAGCTTGCCGCGGCAGGTGGCGAGCCCGGTGTACGCTGCCGTGCCGGCACCCAGCGGTACCCCGTCGGCGGGCGGTCCCGACCCTGACGTCGTGCGCTCTCCCATGTCCGGCATCGTCCAGAAGGTGTTTGTCCACGCGGAGTCGCGGGTCGAGCTCAACGCACCCGTCGTCATGCTCGATGCCATGAAGATGGACACCTACATCTACGCGCCTCGCGCCGGCAGCATCGCGGAAGTCTGCGTCACGCCCGGAGAACCGGTGCAGGTCGGTGGCTTGCTCGTCCGCTTCCACCCCGTCGCTTGACGCGGCCGCACGAGGTTTCTGCATGGAAGCGCTTTGGCTGACAACCGGGGTCGCGCACCTGACCGTGCGTGAAGTCGCGATGATCTGCGTCGCCCTGCTGCTCATATGGCTGGCGATCAAGAAGGATTTTGAGCCGCTGCTGCTCGTGCCGATCGGTTTTGGCTGCCTGATGGCCAACCTGCCGCTCGCCGGGCTGATGACCGCGCCCCACGGTGAGGAGGCGGGCGGTCTGTTCTTCTACCTCTTCAGCGGCGTCCGACTCGAGATCTTCCCGCCGCTGATCTTCCTGGGCCTCGGGGCAATGACGGACTTCGGGCCTCTGCTGGCCAATCCCAAGACGCTGTTCCTGGGCGCCGCCGCACAACTTGGCGTATTCGTTACGTTCATCGGAGCGGGATGGCTGGGCTTCACGCCCCAGGAGTCGGCGGCCATCGGCATCATCGGCGGCGCCGACGGTCCGACGTCGATCTACCTGACGATGAAGCTCGCACCCCACCTGCTGGGCGCGATTGCGGTGTCGGCCTATTCGTACATGGCGCTGGTTCCCCTGATCCAGCCGCCGATCATGCGGTTGCTGACGACCAAGAAGGAGCGGGCCATCCGGATGGAGCAGGCGACCGACGCGCCCAAGTGGTTGCGGGTCGTGTTTCCCATCGCGGTGACCATCGTGGGTGCCTTGCTTGTCCCCGCGGCTACCAGCCTGATCGGCCTGCTGATGTTCGGCAACTTGCTGCGCGAGTGCGGCGTGACAGAGCGGCTGAGCAAGTCGGCACAGAACGAACTGATCAACCTCGTCACCACCATTCTGGGACTGTGCGTGGGCGTGTCGATGGAGGGAGAGTCGTTCCTCACCGCCTCCACCCTGAAGATCCTGGCCCTGGGTTGCGCGGCGTTCGCATTCTCGACGGCGGGCGGCGTGCTGATGGGCAAGGTGATGTCGCGTTTGCCCGGCAGTCCAGTCAATCCGCTGATCGGCGCTGCGGGCGTCTCGGCCGTACCGATGGCCGCCCGCGTCGCGCATCGGGTGGCGCAGGAAGAGGATCCGCAGAACTACCTGCTGATGCACGCCATGGGGCCCAACGTCGCGGGCGTGATTGGCACGGCCATCGCGGCAGGTGCGCTGCTGGCGATGTTGCGTTGATTCGGTTCGTGTCCGGATTGTTGCGGAGTTTTTCCGAACAGGCGCTGCCGTTGCGCTGGGCCCTACCGCCCCGCATCATACGTCGAGTCGGCTGGCTGCCTCGTTCCGCAGGCTAGCTCCCTCCTCTTGAGCAGAGGCCTTCGATGCCTGTCCCCGTGCGACGAATTCTGCGTTGGACCACGATCCTGGCTGTGCTTGCCGGCATCGGCTGGATGGTTTGGGGCATGGCCCGAGGGCCCGTCGTTCAGGTCGTCCCGGTGCAGCGCCGCGACTTGGAGCAGCGCGTCGTCACCAGTGGTCGACTGTTGCCCGAGGCTCGCGTGTCGGTGGGCGCGGTGGTCGTCGGTCGCGTCGCCGAAGTGGCCGTCCGCGAAGGCGCGCGCGTGCAGAAGGGGCAGCTCCTCATCGCGTTGTCCGACACCGAGGCCAAGGCTCAGGTCGACGAGCGCAAGGCAGCCGTCGCTCAGGCAGAGGCGCGCGCGGAGCAGATCCGCAAGACTTCGCGTTCGCTGGCCAACGAGGGCGCCCGCCAGGCATCGCTGGATCTTGCGCAGGCCCGCCGGCGGCTCGACCGTGTGCAGCGGCTCTTCGAGGCTCAGGCCGGTGCCAAGACGGACCTGGACGCCGCTGCAGACGCCGTCGAGCTGGCGCAAGGCCGCAAGCGCACAGCGGAGTTGCAGGTTCAAGGGGTCGGCGAGGACGCACCCGACTTGCGTCTGACCCTGGCCGCTGTCGACCAGAGCCGCGCGCTGCTGGCCGCTGCGGAGGCCCGTCTGGCCGAGACGCGGATCCTCGCCCCTGCCGCAGGCACGGTGCTGTCGCGCGCCGTCGAGCAGGGCGACGTCGTCCAGCCCGGTCGCGCCTTGATGGTGCTGGCCGCGGACGGCGAGCGGCTGATCCTCACCCAACCTGAGGAGCGGCAGCTGGGCGTGCTCAAGGTCGGTCAACAGGGTCTGGCCTCCGCCGATGCCTTCCCCGACCGTCGGATGCCGGTTCAGGTCGTGTCGATCGCGCCGTCGGTCGACCCCTTGCGCGGCACCATCGAAGTCAAGCTGAAGATCGACCGCCCCGACCCGGAACTGCGGGCGGACATGACGCTTTCGGTGGATGTCGAGGTAGGGCGTCGCTCTGGCGTACTGGTCGTCCCGGTCGAGATGCTGCGCGATGCAAGCTCAGCAGAGCCGTGGGTGCTGGTCGTCGCCGACGGCATGGCCTTGAAGCGCAAGCTGGTGCTGGGGCCGCGTGGTGAGGGCGTGGTCGAGATCCGTTCGGGGCTGCGCGAGGGCGAACTGCTGCTGGTGCCGGGAGCCAAGCGCATGCAGCCCGGGACGCGCGTGCGCGCCAAAGGGCAGGACTGACATGGCTTTCGAGTGGTTCGTAGCCCTGCGGTTCTTGCGCGAGGGGCGGTTGCAGACCGTGCTCGTGTTCGCCGGCGTTGCCGTGGGTGTTGGCGTCATCGTGTTCTTGGGCGCCTTGATCGACGGGCTGCAGGTCAGCCTGATCGAGCAGACCTTGGGTTCTCAGGCCCACGTCGTGATCGAGCCTCCGGAAGAAAAGGTGCGGCAGCTGGCCCCCCCGACGACCAGCGCGGTCAGCGCCGCGATTGAGAAGGCACCCCAGCGGTTGCGATCGATTCCCCAATGGCAGCAGACGCTTGCGCTGGTCGACCAGGTGCCGGGCGTGATTGCAGCGGCCCAAAACGTGTCGGGTTCCGCCTTTGTTCGGCGCGGCACGGCGCGCTTGCCGGCCCTGTTGCGGGGGGTGGTGCCCGAACGCTTCGACCGCGTGATTCCGCTGTCGGCGAAGATGAAAGCGGGCCGCTTCGATGTCGCGGGCACCAACGTCTGCATCGGCATCGAGATGGCCCAGGACCTCGGTGTGGTCGTGGGCGACAAGATTCGCCTGGCCACCGACGACGGTCGCGACGAGGTCTTTTCGATCGCGGGCGTCTTCGACATGGGCAACAAGGAAGTCAACTCGCGCTGGGTCGTGCTGTCGCTGCGGGCGGCGCAAAGCATGCTCGATTTACCGGGCGGTGTTTCGCGCATCGAGGTCAAGGTCGACGACATCTTCGCGGCCCCTGCCATCGCCGACCAGATCGCCGACCGCACGGGCATGCAGGCCGACCCTTGGACCCGTATCAATGCGCAACTGCTGGTCGGCCTCAGCTCGCAGTCCAGCTCCAGCTGGATGATCCAGTTCTTCGTCGTGCTGGCTGTCGCGCTAGGCATTGCCAGCGTGCTGGTGGTGGCCGTCGTACAGAAGTCGCGTGAGATCGGCATCTTGCGCGCGGTGGGCACGTCCACCGGCCGCATCATGCGCATCTTTCTGATGCAGGGGGCACTGGCCGGTCTGGTCGGGTCGCTCCTTGGGTGCCTGATGGGCGCAGGGCTGTCCCTCTTCTTCCAGACGATGGCCACCGACGTGGAGGGCCGGCCGATTTTCCCCGTCGACTTGAACGCCACTCGCTTTGTGCTGGCCTCGGTCATCGCGACCGTCGTGGGCCTTGCCGCCGCCGTCGCTCCGGCCCGCAGAGCCGCGCAGCTCGATCCCGCTCAGGTGATTCGCTATGGCTGACCCGGTCTTGCATCTCGAAGGCGTGCGACGCGTGTTCGGCACCAAGGTACTGACCGAGGTGTTGCGCGGCATCGACCTCGAGCTGGTTCCCGGCGAGTTCGCTGCGTTGGTCGGGCCGTCGGGGTCGGGCAAGTCGACGCTGTTGAACCTGATGGGGCTGTTGGACCGGCCGACGACAGGGCGCATCTTCGTGCAAGGGCAAGAGACCTCGAAGCTCGACGACGCGGCGCTGACGATCCTGCGCGGTCGCAAGCTCGGTTTCGTATTTCAGTATCACCACTTGCTGCCAGCGTTCACCGCGGTCGAAAACGTCATGATGCCGCTGATGGCCGACAAGGGCGGCGAGAAGCCGGGGATGCGCGAGCACGCCCTGAAGCTGCTGGACCGCGTCGGGCTGAGCGAGAAGGCCAAGGTACGCGCCAGCGACCTGTCGGGCGGGCAGCAGCAGCGCGTGGCGATCGCCCGGGCGCTGTCCAGCAACCCGCCGCTCGTGCTGGCAGACGAGCCCACCGGCAACCTCGACACGCAGTCGTCGGACGCCTGTTTCCAGCTGCTTCGCGAGTTCAATCGTGAGCAGGGTACGGCCTTCCTGATCGTGACACATGACGAGCGTCTGGCCGCCCGCTGCGACCGCGTCATCGAGATCGTCGACGGCCTGATCTGCTCCGACCGCCCGGCCGCGGGCAAGCGCTGACCCATCGGCTGACCTTCGGCGACCCTCCCCTAAAGCACCGCAGCGCCACAGTTGCTTGCCTGACCTTCGTCTTGGGCGTTGCGGTTGGGCCGGACTCTGGGTAGCTTGACCATCATCGGGGGCGAGCGCCCATTGCTACGAGGCGTCATGCTGAATCCGCGTCGCTTGTCGTCGGCCGTTCTTTCGTGCGCCTTTGCCTGCGCGTCGCTGGTCGCGAGTGTGGCGTCCGGCTTGCCGACGCCGGCTGACCGCTTCTGGATGGACTTTCGCCACGACGCGCAGCGCACCAACACTGCAAAGGCGCCCGCCAACCTCGCCTCGCCGGCCATTCGCTGGCGGACCTTTCTGGGGCTGCTTCCCTCTGGACTCCGCACGGCCGACGTGGATCTGGACGGCGTGGACGACGTCCTGCTGGTCGAGGGCGGTCGCCTTGCGGCTCGCAAGCTCGACGGCACGTTGCTGTGGCAGACCAAGCCGCTGGGTGTTCAAGCGGTCGTCGCAGTCGCCGAGCTCGACGGCATCCCGCCGATGGAGGTGGTCGTTCGCTCGACGAATGGTCCTCTGCTGATTGGCTTGACCACGGGCGGAGTCGAGTGGACGGCACCAGCGGTCCTCTTCACCGCCGGCGTCGTCTTTGCGGCAGTGGGCGACTTCGACGGTGATGGCCGAGCAGACCTGGCGGCCGGTTCGGGCGGCATCATGAGTCAGTTGCCGACCGGCAAGATCTCGATTTGGCGGTTCACGGCGGATGCGCAGACCCTGGTGCAGACGGAGAATCCCCTGCCGAACGGCGCCTTCGAGCTGTGTCTGGGTGCTGGCGCTGTGGATGTCGATGGCGACAAGGCACTGGACATCGTGATTCCGGAGTTCGGTCTCGGTGCTGACGGCAAACCGACTCGCCGGCTGGGGGCATTTTCCGGCAAGACCGGCAAGTTGGTGGCTACCTCGCCGCAGCTCGACCAGACCAGTCCTTTCGGCACGGCGTTCGTGTCGGTGCCGGCACAGGACGGTGGGGCTCCTTGGGTAGTCTGGCAGGGGAACTTCTATCAGGGCAACGCGAACCAGATGATGTTGGGCGTGCAGGTGTTTCGCCTCGAGGGCGGCACCTTGGCGCGAAAGTGGCAGGTGTTGGCCCAGGACCCGACCGTCGATCGTTTCGGATGGTCCCCATCGACGGCGGGCGACTTGGACGGTGATGGGGCAGGCGAAGTGCTCTTCAGCCAGTGGGACGGCAAGGGCTGGACCCTGCACGCCCGCGACCTCGCGACGGGTGACGATTTGGGCAAACTGTCGGCCGGCAGCGCGGCGTGGCCGGGAGACGCAGGCCCCCTGTTGGGGCACGCCTTCCGCGTCGGCAAGTCCGGACCGATCCTGCTGAACACCACAGCCAGGGCGACGGTGGACACAGCCGCAACCGTAGTGACCCGACTTGTCTCTTGGAGCCGGGCCAAGGGATTCGCTCTAGTGGCCGACCTGGGCGTCGCGCAGCTGGGCATTGGGTCGTTCACCGAGGCGGCCGATCGGGTTCCCTTGGCCACTCAGGGCAGGCTTGCGGTTGTCATGGACACCAACGCGGACGGCTTCGCCGAGACCCTGCGCTGGTGGTTCGTCCAAGCCGACGGGAAGGTGAAGCAAGGACCCGACGAGACCTTTGCGACGGTACCTAGACTGCAGGCGATGGCCTTGACCAACGCGATGCCGCTGGCGTTGGTTGCGACTGCGGATGGCCGGGTCTCGGCGTGGCGCGACGACGGCACCTTGGCCAACGACTTCGACGGCGACGGCGTGGCGGACTTGCGGGTGGCGGGGGAGACCAATCCCCGCATGACCGTGGGGTCCTGGCGCGACAGCGATGCGACGCCGGTCATCGCAGTGCCCGGTGTGGACCGGGTCCTCGTGCTCGATCCGGCAGCCGCCGATCCGGTGACTCCGCCGGTCCTCGTTTGGCAGGTGCCCATCTCCGGGTCGGCGGCCACGCAGCCACTCTACGGGGACTTCGACGGCGATGGCGCGCGCGAGATCCTCATTCGCGAGCAGCCGTTCGTAGGTTCGGGCATCGCGCGGGCCCGCAACGCGGCGGGCAAAGTGGTGTGGCAGTGGACACGGCCGCAGCCAGCCACCTCGTGGGGCGAGGCGACCATGGTCCGGGACGTCACAGGGGACGGGCGAGCCGACCTGATCGCGTTCACCCCGCGACTGTCGGATCAAGGGGGCAACAATTCGGTCATCGACGGCGCGACGGGCGCCGAGCTGTGGACTCAGGACGCGGCGTGCGCCAGCGTCCCCGACAATCACATGTCGTTCGACTTTGCGGCCAACCCGCCGCGGGTAGTCGTGGCCTCGTGGTGGGACCGGTTCACCTGTCGGCTGTCGGACGGCGCTTTGATCGCAAAGAGCAAGCCGGCCTACGACACTGGCAGCTATGGCATGCCCATCCTTGGGGACATCAACGGAGACGGTCAACTGGACATCGTGCTGGGCAGCGCTGGTCAGGGGCCCGGGGCCTGGCTTGCCGACATGACGCTGGTATGGGGCACGCAGACGCCGGTCGGGGCGAACTACTATTACTCGCCCGCCGCGCTGTTGACGGTGGCGGGCAAGCCTACGCTGGTGCAGGCCAGCAACGCGACCAGCCGATTGGTGGCCTACGATGCTGCGACCGGCGCGAAGCAGTGGGACCGCGTCTACGCGCAGGGTCAGGCGTTTGCCCCCGGAGCTGCGCCCGGTATCGTCTCGTCCGCAGGACTGATCGGTCTGGCCGACCTGACCGGGGGCGGTGTGCCTGCGGTTGTTTTTCGCACCTCTGAGGGTCGTCTGTATGCGGTGGCGGCCGCCGACGGTGCGGTCCAGTGGAGCCTGGACTTTGGCGGCGGGCTCGGGGACCCCATCGCGGCAGACGTGGACGGCGACGGTGAGGTCGAGATCCTTCTGACGACAAGCGACGGATTCCTGAATGCAATCGACACGGCTGCCCTTGGCGCACCCGCCTGGGTTCGCGAGGTCGTGGCGCCTGTCGAAGGCGGCGACCCCGCAGACATCGACCAGCAGGAGGACACGCAACGCATCGTTGCCCAGTGGGCCCCGGTCCCCGGCGCAGACGGCTACGGCATCACGTTGCGTGACGACATGGGCGGGATCATCGTGCCGCAGAAGAATATCCCGGCGACCGCGTGGACCGAGTTCAAAGGGCTGCACCTGCAGCCGGGCACGACCTACCGCGTGGCCTTGGCCGCCTATCGGGCGGGCACGGTCAGCGGCGTCATGACTTCCTATTCGCCGGTCGTCCTCTCGGACGGCGTCACCATCGTCGACAACACCGGGCCGGTCATCGACTCCTTCACGGCGAAGCTGGTGGCGGGCCCGGCGCTGGATCTGGCCGCGACCATGCACGACGACACCCGGCTGACGCTGTGGTCGATGGAGCTGGTGTGCGATGGCATCTCGCACTGGACGGTCACCAACCCGCTGGCGGTGTCCTCGGCCGCTGTGGCGATTCAGGTGACGCCGCCCGACCTGCCGTCTTGGGGGGCGTGCGAAGTCACCTTGACCGCGGTCGACACAGCCAAGCACAAGGCCATGGCCAAGCGGTCGTTCCTGCTGTGTGCGCCGGGGCGGTTCGAGTGGAACGGTGCCTGCGTGACGCAAGTCCCCGATGCGCCTGGTGTTCCGGGCGAGAGGCGGGCGGCAGGCTGTCAGGGTGGAGCTGCGGGCGGCCCCGTCTCAAGCGTCTGGGCGCTGCTGGCCCTCGCAGCAACCATGGCGCTGCGCCGTCGGTCGCCACAGGCACGCGGTCAACGGTAGAACATCAGCACGGCAGCCTCAGTCATCGCCTTCGAGGCGCTCCAGCTGACGCCGGCGCCGAAGGTCGCGGTGCCCTCTCACGTTCCGTTGCCCTTGGGATACGGCGGCGAGTTGCCCTTGGTGCTGCTCCGGCGGTCGTTCCGAACGACGCCCCGCCGCACGCCGAAAGCAGCGGTCGTGTCGACGGGCAGTGAGGTCGGGCGAGGCCGGGGGAGTCGAGGCCGATCTGCCTATTTGTTCAGGTACAGCTTCAGCTTGTTCTCGAAGTCGGTGATGTTCACGACCGCGCTTCCCTTGAAGAAGTAGAGCTGCTTGCCCTCTGCCGAATAGACGAAAGCGTCGTTCTTCGCGCACTTCTGGGCAGCCCAGCCGTTCGACGACGTGGTGGCCTGGAAGATCGGAAAGGTCGAGACGTTGGTGAGGGCGGTCTTCTGGCTGTTGGCCGAGGCGTCGTTGATCGCTGCCATGGTGAAGTCTGTCTTGCCCTTGGCCTCAAACGACTTCTTCAGCTTCTCCATGACCTCCACCTGAGCCACGCATGACGCGCACCAGCCCGCGCCGCACAGCACGACCAAGCGCTTGCCGGCCAGCTCCTTGGGGCCATAGGTCGTGTTGAAGCCGGGGCTCTCCGGTTGCACGTCCTTCAGCTTCCACGGCAGCAAGTCGTTGGGCTCGGCGACGACAACGGTGTCCTGCGTCGGCACGTCGGGCTGCACGTCAGGCGTCACAACATCGGGCGCGACATCGGGTTTCACGTCGGGCGGCACATCCGGTGCGACATCGACCGCCGTGTCAGTTCCCGGCGTCACCGTGTCGGCCGTGTCCGAGTCCTTCTGCCCCCACAGGTCGAACGGCGTCGAGGAGTCGCTGGCCGTCGGTGTGTCGGTCACCGTGGCATCGGGTCCGCTCAGGTCGCCGACCGACGCGCCGCACTCGGGCCAAGTCTGGTTGGCCTGAACGCACAGCTGGCAGGTCGGTCCGGTCCACGCGGGATTGGCGCAGCCGCCTTGGCACACACCGTCGACGATGTTGCCGGCGCACAGGAAGCCGTCCATGCGGGGCTCTGCCCAGCAACCGGGCGCGACCACCATCAGAAGCAAGATGGCCCAAGCGTTCTTCATTCTGTTCCCCCGCGTGCCGTGTCCACTTGTTGCCACTCGCTTCAAGGTGCAACGACGCCCGCAACCGCCCATTCTGGCGGTGTGTCGTCAAAGGTCGCCCACCAATAGAGTCCCGCCAGCGCCGCTGCGGCCCCGACGCCGATCACCGCACCACTCGCCCACTGCGCGCGGTTGGCGCTGTCGACGGTTGCCGTGCGGTCCTGATAGCCCGTGCTGGCCTCGCGCCCCGTCACCGGGTCTGTTGTCGCTGCGGCCAGGTCGTCCTGCATCGGCTTGACGCCCCACAACCAGAAGCCGGCACCTCCGCCAGCCGCAAGCAGTGCGCCACCGCCCATCAGCCACTTCGCGATCACCGGAACCTCTTTGGTCAGGCGAACTTCCACGGTCCGATCCTCGGCAATGCCCACCGCGACCGACTGGCGGAACTCGACCCGCCCGGGGGCGCGCGCCACCACCTCGTGGGTCGCCGGAGTCAAGGTCAACCGGTGGGCGGCGTCGGGCCGGGTCTGGGTGCCATCGACCAGCAACTCACCGTCGCCCGGCAGTCCTCGCACCATGAGGGACCCGCGCAGGGTCGGGTCGTCCGGCAGTCGAACGGCAACCACCTGATCTTCCTCGCCTCGCACTTCCAGAGGTACCGGCGTGCGGTTGCCCGGAACCACCTCGAGGCGACCGGCGGCGACCCGGTACAGTCCCTCAGCATCCGCCGCAATCGTGCGCTTGGCTTGCACCACGCGAACGCCTGAGCCCAAGCCCGGCAGTCGCGCCCGCAGACAAACCCGCTTGGCCACACGCGCCTTCACCTCTGCCGACGCAGGCACGAACTGGGTCAGCGCCGCGAACTGTTCGTGCGTCAGCCGTGTGGAGCAGTCTTGCGTGGCCGCTTGCAGTGCGTCGGAACGCTTGGTCAGCAGGGCGAGCATTTGCTTGACGTCCGGGTCGTCTACGTTGCCGCCCGCCTCTACCGGCTGTAGCCACACCGCCGCCTCGCGCCATGCATCGGTGTAAGACAGGGCGACGGCCGCCATCAATCGGTTCAACCGATACGGATTCAGCGTGGCGGCGCGGACCGCGAAAGGAACGGCGTCGCTCCACTTGCGGGCCTGCAGGGCTCCTCGGGCACGGTCCTGAGCCTCAGCCGCAGCCTTGCGGTCGGTGACACTTTCGGCGCGGGCCGTTACCGGCAATGCGACGCACGCTGCGACCGCAACGGCGGCGCAGGCAAGGACGCGAGACAGCCACCGGGCGGGCGTTGCCTTGCAAAGACAGGGGCTTTCCGGGGGCCAGGGACGCACATCGACCTCTCGCAGCGTGGCTGCCAGAAACAGAAAGGCTACGCTGAGGCGCCTCCCCGTGCAATCACGAATTGCATTGGCGGGATGGGGATGTGCGCCTTTGGAGCGGGGCGGTTACCGAGCGCCATCGGTGAAGTAGGCGGCGACGGCCCCCAGCATGACCTGAGCGCCGACGGGCAGGGCCGCCTCGTCGATGCGGAAGCGCGGGCTGTGATGCGGCTCGGCCCCTTCCCCACCGCAGCCGACGAAGAAGAAGCAACCGGGCACGCGGTCGAGAATGTAGGCCATGTCCTCGCCTGCCATCATGCGCATCTGGTCGTCGACGGCCGTAACACCGGACGTCGACGCGGCGATCCCGGCGACCCGTCGCGTGGTGGTGGGGTCGTTGTGCAGAGCGATGGTGTGGCGACTGTAGCTGGTCTCGGCGGTGGCTCCGTGTGCAGCGGCGGCGGCGCGGGCGACCTCGTCGAGCAGGCCGGGCAGACGTTGGGCCAGCGCTTTGGAGAAACTGCGCACCGTGCCTCGCAGCACCACCTCGTCGGCGACCACGTTGAAGGCCGTGCCGCCGTGGATGCTGCCCACCGTGACCACGACCGGATCGAGCGGATCGGTGCGCCGTGACGCAATCGTCTGCAGTGCCTGGACGACGGCCGCAGCCGCGACGATGGGGTCGATGGCGGTGTGGGGCAGGGCGCCGTGGCCGCCACGTCCTCGCACCGTGACCGTGAACTCGTCGACGGCCGCCATCACCGGGCCCGGCACAGCGCTGACGACGCCGGTCGGCAGGCCGGTCCACAGGTGCAGGCCCAGCGCGTGGTCGACCTTGGGCCGCTCCAGCAGCCCGTCTTCGATCATCGCCAGCGCGCCGCGACCGATCTCCTCCGCAGGCTGAAACGCGAACACCACCGTGCCTGAAATCTCCTGTGCGTGAGCGAACATCCGCCGGGCGACCGCCAACAGGATCGCCATGTGGCCGTCATGGCCGCACGCGTGCATGCGCCCGGGCGTGCGAGACGCGAACGGCAGGCCGGTCAGCTCGTGGACCGGTAGCGCGTCCATGTCCGCCCGCAGCAACAGGCACCGCGGCGTGTCGCCCCGTCCCAGACGGACGACCAGACCCGTGCCGCCCAGCGACTCCACCGGCGAAAACCCGATGTCGAGCAAGGCCTTGCGCACGTAGTCTTGGGTGTCGTGCTCATGCAGCGACAGCTCTGGCGCGGCGTGCAGGTCCCGGCGCCAGCGGGTGAGCTGTTCCACCTCGCCAAGCGAAAGCGGGAGCGCGAGAGGTGACGGCGTGCGTGCAGCGGCGGCCATGCGGGGTCTCCGTGAAGGGCTAGAGCAGGCCAGCAGCCTCGCACGCAGCGCGCGGTCCCGGCAACCGGTCGGGCGGGGAACGTCGTGGTCCCGCAGGGCTGCAGCGTTGACGTTGACCGTCGGCCCCCCCGCGACCTACCCTGCGCCGCCGATGACCATGTTCGATCCGCGCGCCCGAAGTCCTCTGATCGCCGACGAGATCGGCACGATTCTTCGGCGCGCCCCGGTCGAAGTCCTGCTGGCCTATCCCAACACGTATCGGGTGGCAGGCTCGTCCTTGGGGATGCAGGTCATCTACCGGGCGTTGAACAGTCGCGACCACGTCGCCTGTCACCGTGCCGTGCTGCCCGACGACGCCTTGGAGCACCCGGGACAAGTCCCTGTCCACTCTCTGGAATTCGCCAAGCCTCTCGCCGACTACGACGCCGTCTGCTTTTCCATTGCCTATGAGCTGGACTTGGCCCACCTGGTCCTGATGCTCGAGGGCTCAGGTATCCCGGCGCTGGCTTCCGAGCGCGGCCCGCAGCACCCGCCGGTGGTGGTGGGGGGGCCGCTGACGAACTCCAACGTCTTGCCGCTGGGGCTATTTGCCGACGTGGTGGTGATGGGAGAGGCGGACCTCGCCGTCTACACCCTGCTCGACTGGCTGCAGGAGCGCCCGGACCGCGCCGCACTGACGGCGCAGGCGGCGGGGATGCCGGGGTTTTGGGTGCCGTCGATCCACGGTGATGCGGTGCCGGAGCTGCTGTCGGTTCGCGGCGACGCCATCCCGGCGCGCGGCGTTTGGCACAGTCCTCAGGCCGAGTTCCGCAACATGATGTTGGTCGAGACCAGCCGCGGCTGCCCTCGCTACTGCAAGTTCTGCGTCGTGCGTGCCCCGGTGGCTCCGGTGCGGTCGCCCGAGCTCGACCAGGTCGTGGCGGTGCTGGACCGGCCGGAGTTCGAGGCGGCACCGCGCGTGGGCTTCGTGGGGGCCGCCGTCAGCGACTGGCCGTTCTTCAAGGACATTTTGCGAGCGGCGCTAGAGCGGGGCAAGCAGGTCGGCGTCAGCTCCCTGCGAGCGGACAAGCTGGACGACGAGCTGGTCGACCTCTTGCACCAAGGTGGCTACCGCACGCTCACGGTCGCGTCGGATGCGGCTTCGCAGCGTCTCCGCGGCAAGATGATGAAGGGATTGCGCGAGCGACACTTGATGGAGGCCGCCGAACAGGCCCGCCGCGTTGGCATGAAGCTTGTGAAGGTCTACGTGATCATCGGGCTGCCCGACGAGAACGACGACGACATCCAGGAGTTGATCGACTTCGGCCAGCGGCTGTCCAAGCGGGTTCGGTCCGCGATCACGCTGTCGCCGTTCGTGCCCAAGCTGCACACGCCACTTGCGGAAGCCCCTTTCGAGCCGGCCGCGGCGCAGACCAAGAAGCTGCAGCGGATTCAGCGAGGTCTGGGCGGACGTGTCGACGTGCGCTTCGACTCGCCGCGACAGGCGTGGGTCGAGTATCGGCTGTCGCAGGGTGGCATCCAGACGGGTCATGCGGTGCTGCAGGCCGCTCGCAACGGCGCGAGTCTTGGGGCGTGGAAGGCGGCATTTGCCGAGCTGGATCGCAGACTTCCGGATGAGGAGCGGTCGGCCGTACAAGCTGCCCAGCGCCACGGGCTCTGGACGCTGACCGGCGCGCGCTGAGACCGTGGCCAAGGGGTTCGCGGTTGCGGTCCCGAATCGAGCGCACTAGTCTCTTGCACCTCGCCGGTCCAGACCTCGCTGCTGAGGTCGGTCAGCAGACCGGATTCCTGTCGGGTCAGGCGATCGCCCCCTTCTGCCGACCCCATCCGCTACGGACACCGATGCACAACGATCCGACCCTTGATTCCAACGGCGCCCGGCCGAACGGCGGCAGTGGCTCGACCACGCATCCCGAAGAGGCGCGCATCCTCGAGCGTTCCCGCGAATTGCCCAATGCTCGCACGGGCATGGACATGATCACGCTGCGGCGCGCGTTTGCCGACCACCTGCACTACACGCAGGGCCGCGACGAGCACACGGCGTCCGCGGTCGACCGTTTCTACGCCATCGCCTACACGGTGCGCGACCGCCTGATGCACCGCTGGATTCAGACGCAGCAGGCCTACTACAAGGCCGACGCCAAGCGCGTGTACTACCTGTCGCTTGAGTTTCTGGTCGGCCGATCTCTGGAAAACAACCTGTTGAATCTAGGCTTGCTCGAGCCGATGCGCGCTGCGCTGAAGGAACTGGGTCTGGAGCTGGAGGACCTGCTGGACCAAGAGTCCGACGCGGGTCTGGGCAACGGCGGTCTGGGGCGTCTGGCCGCGTGCTTTCTCGACTCGATGGCGACGCTGTCGCTGCCCGGGTACGGGTACGGAATCCGTTACGAATACGGTATCTTCGATCAAGAGATTCGCAACGGCTGGCAGGTAGAGCACCCGGAAACCTGGCTGAAGTTCGGCAATCCGTGGGAGATTCCGCGCCCCGAATACATGGTCCCGGTGCAGTTCTACGGCCGCGTCGAGCACCGCCCCGGACCCGACGGCAAGCCGTTGTCGTACTGGGTTGACGCCGCGCGCGTGATGGGGATGCCCTACGACACGCCGGTGGCGGGCTACCAGAACAACACTGTGAATACGCTGCGGTTGTGGCGCGCGCGAGCGTCTGAAGAGTTCGACCTCGACGACTTCAACGCGGGGGACTACGAGAACTCGGTCGAAGAAAAGAACGCGTCCGAGAACATCTCCAAGGTCCTGTATCCCAACGACTTGACTGTGATGGGCAAGGAACTGCGCCTCAAGCAGCAGTACTTCTTCGTGGCTTGCGCAATTTCGGATATCGTCCAGCGCTACACCAAGATCCATCCGAATTTCGATGAGTTTACCGACAAGGTCGCCATCCAGCTCAACGACACCCACCCCGCCATTGCGATCCCGGAGCTGATGCGCGTCCTGACCGACCAGCACGGGCTCGAGTGGGAGGTAGCCTGGCAGATGTGCCGCAAGGTGTTCGGCTACACCAACCACACCTTGCTGCCGGAAGCGCTGGAGAAGTGGCCGGTGGACCTGTTCGGCCGGGTGTTGCCGCGCCATCTGGAGATCATCTACGAGATCAACGGCCGTTTCCTCAAGGAAATCAAAGCGGCCTATCCGCGCGACGAAGGCCGGCTGGCGCGCATGTCGCTGATCGAAGAGAGGCCGTTCAAGCAGGTCCGCATGGCCCACTTGGCCGTAGTCGGCTCGCACTCGGTCAACGGCGTGGCGGCCCTGCACACGGAATTGCTGAAGAAGCACCTGTTCCACGACTTCGACGAGCTGTGGCCCGAGCGCTTCCAGAACAAGACCAACGGTGTCACGCCGCGGCGCTGGCTGATGCAGGCCAACCCGATGCTGTCCAAGCTGATCTCCGAAACCGTCGGCATGGCGTGGACGGTGGATGCTACCGAGCTGCGGGCGCTGGAACCCATGGCCGAGGATGCAGAATTCCGGCGGCAATTCCGCGAGATCAAGCGCGACAACAAGCTGCGACTGGCGCGGATCATCCGCAAGGAGAACGGCATCGAGGTCGACCCCGACTCGCTGTTCGACGTTCAGGTCAAGCGGCTGCACGAGTACAAGCGGCAGCTGCTCAGCGTGTTGCACATCGTCGCCCTGTATAACCGCATCAAGGCCGACCCGGACGTCGACATCCTGCCGCGCACGTTCATTTTTGGGGCCAAGGCAGCGCCGGGCTACCAGATGGCCAAGCTGATCATCAAGCTGATCAACTCTGTGGGCGACGTCGTCAACAACGACCCCGACGTCCGCGACCGCCTCAAGGTCGTGTTCCTGCGCAACTACCGCGTCTCGCTGGCGGAACGGATCTTTCCGGCCGCCGACCTGTCCGAGCAGATCTCGACCGCGGGCAAGGAGGCGTCGGGCACCGGCAACATGAAGTTCGCCCTGAACGGCGCGCTGACCATCGGGACGCTTGACGGTGCCAACGTCGAGATTCGGCAAGAGGTCGGGGCGGAGAACTTCTTCCTGTTCGGCCTGACCGTCGACGAGGTTCAGCGGGTGCGGCAGGGCGGCTACAATCCGTGGGAATACTACCGCGCGAACAAAGAGTTGCGGCAAGTGCTGGATGCGATCGCCGCCGGCACCTTCTGCCCGACCGAGCCGCGCCTGTTCCAGCCGATTGTCGATGCGCTGCTGCATGGCGGTGACCCCTACATGCTGCTCGCCGACTTTGCCGCCTACGTTGACTGCCAGGCCGAGGTCGCCAAGACCTACCGCGACGTCGAGCAGTGGACGCGCATGGCCGTGCTGAACACCGCCCGCGTGGGCTGGTTCTCGTCCGACCGCACCATCCAGGAGTACGCCGACGACATCTGGGGCGTGACGCCTGTGCGCGTTCGCTAGCGCGTTGACCCGGTTCGACCATCCGTCGCACACTTCTTGCCCCGTTTCACCCTTGCCCGATGAGGTTCCACCCATGTCCGCGCCCCAAGCGCTTCGTCTGCTCGCTCTCGCCGCTGCCGTGACGCTGAGCGTTGTCGCCTGCAAGAAGGATGAGCCCGCTGCGGTCCCGGCCGCGCCTGCCGCCGCCGCTGTGCCACAGGCCACCCCGGCCCCCGCGGTTTCGGCGCCGGCCGCCGTGTCGCCCACAGCTGCCGCAGAGCCCGCCAAGGCTGCCAGCCTGTCGGTGCTGACGGACCCATGCCCGCTGCCGGGTGAGGACGCGGCCGCTTGTCCCTCGAAGCAGGCCAAGGTCGACGACGACCTCAAGGTCGGTCACGTCCTGATCGGCTGGAACGGCTCGCTGCCGGACAAGGTGGTCGAGCGCACCAAGGAGCAGGCTTTCGAGCTCGCGCGCAAGGTCGCCCACGAGGCTCGCATGCCCGGCGCCGACTTCGTGAATTTGATTCGCACCTACAGTCAGGACCCGGGAGGTGGCATCTACGGACTGCCTCCGTCGCTGCGCACGCGCTTCGTGCCGCAGTTCACCGCGATGGCGGTCTCGCTCGGCATGGGCCAGGTCGATGTCGTCGAGACCAACTTCGGCTACCACGTGATGAAGCGGCTGCCGTTCGACTTCGAGCCGCCCCTCGACCCGGTGCTGACCGGCGCCTGCCCGCTGCCTGGAGAGGATCCGACGACTTGCCCGAAGAAGGTCGATCCGAAGCCGGACCACACCCTCGTCATGCACATCCTGATCGGCTACGCCGGTTCGCTTCCCGGTACGCAGGTCACGCGCACCAAGGACGAGGCCAAGGTGCTGGCCGTCCAGATCGCCCATCAAGCCCGCAAGAAGGGCGCTGACTTTGCGGCGTTGATGAAGGCGAACACGCAGGACACTGGTCCCGGCATCTATCCCGTCACGCCCGACGCCGGTTTGGTGCCGCCGTTCAAGCAGTTGGGGCTGTCGCTAGGCGTCGGTCAGATCGACATCGTCGAGACGGACTTCGGCTACCACGTCATGAAGCGGACCGAGTAGGACGGTACACCCCATGAATCAGGCAACCCCCTCCTGGCGCGCGGAACTGCACGCGCTGACTCAGGATTGGCTGCAGCGCATCGCCCTTGCCGCCGATCTGGCGGGTCTGCGCGAGCTCGAGGTCGCTTCGGTCGGCAAGAAGGGCGACGTCACCGCCCTGATGCGCCGCGTCGGCACCCTGCCGCCAGAGGAGCGCCGTGACTACGGTGCCGCCGCGGGCGACGTGCGGACCCAGGTCGATCAGGCACTGGCCGACCGCAAGACCGCGCTGGAGCAGGCGATCCTCGACGCAGAGCTGGCCGACGACACGTTCGACGAGACGGTGCCGGGCCTGCTGCCCAAGCGCGGTCACCCGCATCCACTGTCGCTGGTCCAGGCCGAGATCGAGTCGGTGTTCTCGTCGATGGGCTTCCACGTGCTCGATTACCCCGAAGTCGAGAGCGAATTCGACAACTTCGAGGCGCTGAACATCCCGTCGTGGCACCCGGCGCGCGACATGCAAGACACGTTCTGGCTTCAGGACGGCCACCTGCTGCGCACGCACACGTCGTCCGGTCAGGTTCGCGCGATGCAGACGTTTGCTCCGCCGTTCCGCGCCGTGTTTCCGGGCAAGGTCTATCGCTACGAGGCGACCGACGCGAGCCACGAGCACACGTTCCATCAGGTCGAGGGGCTGCTGGTCGACCGCCATGTGTCCGTGGCGCACCTGCTGGACTCGATGCGGACGCTGCTGTCGGCCATCTTGAAGACCGACGTGACCGTGCGCCTGCGCCCCGGGTATTTCCCTTTCGTTGAGCCGGGTTTCGAGCTGGACATCCAGTGCCGCGTCTGCGGTGGCAAGGGCTGCTCGGTGTGCAAGCAGTCGGGCTGGCTCGAGCTGTTGCCCTGCGGACTCGTGCACCCCCACGTGCTGCGCGCCGGTGGGCTGGATCCGGAGGAATGGCAGGGCTGGGCGTTTGGCCTGGGTCTGTCGCGGCTGGTGATGATGCGCTTCGGCGTGCCCGACGTGCGGCTGCTGCTGTCCGGAGACACCCGGTTCTTGACCCAATTCTAGAACAAGCTCGAGGCCTTCGATGTTCGTGTCCTGGCGCTGGATCTCGCAATGGGTCGACACTTCGGGCGTGGACCCCGTGGCCTTTGCCGGCCGCTTCACCTGCACCGTCGCAGAGATCGACCACGTGATCCAGGTGGGTCCCGGGCTCGAGAACGTGCTGGTCGCCGACGTGATCGGGGTCGAGGACCATCCGAACGCCGACAAACTGCACATTGCGACCGTCGATCTGGGTGGCCGCACTGAGCGCGTGGTCTGCGGTGCCCCGGACTTGCGTCTGGGGATGCGCGTGCCGTTCGTGCCGCCGGGTGTGACGCTGCCGTCGGGCATCACGGTGCGCGAGGGAGAGGTCCGTGGTGTGCGTTCGCCCGGCATGCTCGCGTCGGAGGCCGATCTCGGCTTGAGCGAGGATCACACGGGGCTGCTGTCGCTGGACGGGTGCACCGCGCCTGCCGGTACGCCGCTGCTCGACGCGGTGGAAGTCTCCGACACGCTTTACGAAGTCGACAACAAGTCGATCACCCACCGCCCTGACCTGTGGGGCCAATACGGCATGGCCCGCGAAGTTGCGGCGATGCTGGACAAGCCGCTGCAGCCGCTCGACCTCGCGGTGACGTTGGGGCAGGGCATGCCGGTCGACCTGCAGGTCCAGGCCCCCGACCTGTGTCCGCGCTATCTTTGCGCTCGCATCGAGGACGTGACCCTTGCGCCGGCACCGGTCGACTTGCGGCTGCGGCTGCGTCGTCTGGGGGTGCGGCCGATCAGCAACGTGGTCGACGCCACCAATCTGGTGATGCTCGAGACCGGCAACCCGCTGCACGCCTTCGATGCTCGCTTTCTGCACGGCCAGACGATCCGCGTGCGCCGCGCGACGCCGGGCGAGACTCTCCGCACGCTGGACGGCTCAGA
The DNA here is from genome assembly GCA_903955385.1 of uncultured Myxococcales bacterium. Classification (GTDB taxonomy): domain Bacteria; phylum Myxococcota_A; class UBA9042; order UBA9042; family UBA9042; genus CAJBNH01. Next base: position 76,363 of record CAJBNH010000002.1, read on the forward strand.
CCGCGTATTGACGGCCAACGACTGCGTGATCGCCGACGCTGACCGTCCCGTCGCCCTGGCCGGTGTCATGGGCGGCGAAGAAAGCGAGATCCGCCCCGACACCCGCACCGTGGTGCTGGAGGCGGCCGCCTTTGACGCCGCGACCATCCGCAAGACCGCGATGCGACTGGGGATGCGGACCGAGAGCTCGGCCCGCTTCGAGAAGAGCCTCGACCCCGCGCTGGCCGCGACCGCCGCTCGCCGGTTCCTCGGACTGCTGCTGCAGGTCAGCCCCGGCGCCCGCATCACCAGCGGTCTGGCCGACGTCGGTCCGTTCGGCTCGCAGCCACCCGCGCCGATTCGCATCGCGACGACCTCGACCTACCTGCGGGGCCGCTTGGGCGTGTCCCCGGCCGAGATGGCCGACGCGTGGATCGACCACTGCCTGCAAGCGCTCGAATTCCAAGTTGATCGTCAGGGCGATGCGGTGACCGTCACCGTGCCCGGCTTCCGCGCCACCCGCGACATCCGTCTGGCCGAAGACCTGGTCGAGGAGCTGGGGCGCCACTACGGCTACCAGCGCATTGTCAGCAAGGCGCCGCTGATCCCGTCGCGGCCGCCGGAGCTGCCGCCGCTGCGTCGGCTGGAACGCGATGTCCGGGCGATTCTGGTCCAGCGGGCCGGTCTGACCGAGGCGCTGCTGTACGGCTTCGACGACGAAAAGCAGCGCACCCGTCTGGGCTTGCACGAGCCGACCGCCGACGGCGGCGACCTGCCACGTCTGGGCCTTCGCAACGCGATCTCCAGCGAGATGTCCCGCCTGCGTCGCAATCTGGCGCCCAACCTGATCAGCGCGATCGAGCGGAACCTTCTGACCGGCGATGGTCGGCAGGCAAGCAAGAAAGGCTTTCAGGTCGGCATGTTCGAGATCGGTCGAGTGTTTGTGCCGGTGCCCGATCGCACGCTCGCCCCGCACGAGCAGGCCGCCGTCGACCGTGGGGTGCCGGCGCTGCTGGACGACCCAACGGCTGCCGCCACCTACTTGGGCCGCATGTCGCCGGAGATGCGGCTGGGTGTGACCGAAGCGGCAGCGCGTGCGACGCCCCTGCCGTGGCAGCCGATCCGACTGGGTCTGGTGCTGGCTGAGCGGCTGGGCGGTGGTGCCGACGGGGCCAAAACCGCGATTCCACCGCAGGAAGTGACCGAGCGCCTGTTCCGCACCGTGGTCGGCGCCCTTGAGGCCGTCGCCGAGGCCGCGGGGTTGGGCGGCCTGACCGTCACGCGAGGCGACCTGTCGCAGCCTTTGGACCTGCTGCGCTTGCCGGTCGCGGCTCCAGACTTGGGGGCGACCTGGCTGCACCCACGGCGTCACGGCCTGATTCGCAGTGGCGACAGGGTGTTGGGCGTCGTCTCGGCGCTGCATCCGGCCGTGCGCCAGCGTCTGGACGTGCCGGCGGAAGTCGTCCTGGCAGAGCTGGACCTCGGAGCCTTGCTGCAGGGCGAGCGTCTGGTCGTGCGCGGTGGCGCGCCGCCGACCCATCCCGCCGTGACCCAGGACTTCACCTTGCGGCGACCCCGCACCGACCGCGTCGCCGACCTCGCGGCCGCGCTGCGTCAGGTGGCGGTTGCGGTCTTGCCGGGCAGCGTCGAGGCGGTTCAGTATCTCTATGGTCTGGACGACGCGACCGGCGCGAACCCCGAGCGGGCACTGACGTTTCGGGTCACCTGCCGCGCGGCCGACCGGACCATCGGCTCAGACGAGATCGCCCGGTTGGTCGACAAGGTGAGCGCCCGTTTCGGCGTTCAAGCCGCGCCTGGCGACGCCTAGCTCGGCGCGGGCAGGGGGCAGGGCATGGCACATCACGGTCAGCGCGTCCTGTACCTGTCCGGGCCGGTCGAGCCGCCGTGGACCCGCAGCGACAAGAACCTTGTCCGCGCCGTCGCCAGCCACCTCGAGCGGTATCGCCCGCAAGTGCTCACCCACGAAGGCGTTGTGTCGGGCGACGCCCGGGTCGAGACGATTCCGGCGTGGGGGCCCCGCATCGGCGGTCACACCCCGCTCGGCCGTCGCATCGGCCTGTTTTCGCGCCTGATGGATGCACAGAAGGTCGATCTGGTGCATCTCTTCTGGCCGGCCGACGCGCTGGTGGCCACGGTCGTCCGAGCAGCCGCACGGTTGCGGAGTCTGCCGGTCGTGCACACCCTGGTGCGGGCTCCGCGGATGACCGTCGGCATCCGGTACGGTCTGGTCGGCCAGCGCATCGCCTGTCTGACCCAAGAGACGCAGCAAAGACTGACCGCCGAGGGCGTTCAACACACCTTGTGGGTGCCGCCGGGCATCGAGGTGCGGCAGCCGATTCCGGCCGGCGAGAAGGCCGCCATCCGTCGCAAGTACCGGATCCCGCTAGACAAGACCGTGATCATCTACACCGGGGACTATGCGCACTGCTTTGCCGCGCGGTCGGTGGCGGCCGCCATGCCCCGCGTGCTGCGTCAGACCGACGTGCACTTCGTCATGGCCTGCCGAATCCGCTCAGAGGAGGACGCGCGGGAGGAGTCGCGGATCAAGGAGGCCGTGACCGCCGACGGCATCGCCGCCCACGTCACGTTCCTGAATGAAGTTGGTAGCTTGCGCGAGCTGTTCGCCATCTCGACCATCCAGGTGTTCCCGGCCGACAGCTTCCACGAGAAGATGGACCTGCCGATGGTGCTGCTGGAGGGCATGGCGGAGAACCTCGCCACCGTGGTTGCGACCAAGGCTCCGTTGACCGAGCTGGTGCAAGCCGGCGCCGCGCTTGGCGTTCCGCCGCTGGACCCGGTTGCGCTGGCGGCCGCGGTGGTCGAGTTGCTCCGGGTGCCGGACAAGTGCAAGCGGTTGGGCGAGGCCGGTCGGGCGCTAGTGGAAGAGCGCTATGACGTTCGGTGGACAGCCCGCCGCTACGAGACGCTGTACGACGAGCTGCTGGACGCAACCCCTCACGCGAACAGCGGATCCTGGGGGGGACAGTGAACGCACCCTGCGATGCGCTGACGTTGCTGATGTGGGGGGCGGGGGCGGTGGCCCTGCTCGTCGTCGCCGGTTGGGCGCACCTGCGGTTCTGGACCGCGCGCCTGACGCTGCCGATGGTCTATGCGTCCGAAGAACGCATCGCCACGCCAGATGGGAGCGCCTTTGAACTCCGCAGGATCCCAACGGATCCCGCCGCGCCGCCGACGTCAGGGTTGCCGCCGCTGCTGCTGGTGCACGGGGTCGCCATCAACCACCGCAACCTCGACACCCATCCCGACTGGTCCTTGGCCCGCCACCTCTCCCGGCAAGGACGTGAGGTCTGGCTCCTGACGCTGCGCACGGGTCTGACCGACCTGTCGCGTGCCCAGCGACGCAGCAGCAATTTCCTGTCGATGGTTCGTTACGACGTGCCGCTGGCCATCGCGCAAGTGCTGCAGCGAACCGGTGCCAGCCACCTCGACTACGTGGGCTTCTCGATGGGCGGGATGCTGATGTACGCGTCGATCGGCCGCACGGTGCCCCAGACCTCGGTGCGACGCGTGGCGTTCATCGGTTCGCCGGGCTTGGGCAAGCGGTTGTCGCTGGTGGGGCTGGACCGGCTCTTGCCGCCGTCCTGGATCCCCGCGGTGCCGCTGCGGTTTTCCATGCGGATGCTCGCGTTTGCCGCGGGCTGGTCTCGCCGCGACAGCTTGGCCGTCAACCTCGCCAACGCAGCACCCGGACTGGCCGCGCTGTCTGCCGTGGATGCGATCCGCGACATTCCCGCCGCCGTGGCCGCCGACTTCGTTCGCTGGAGCCGCGCCGGTGGTCCGATCGACGTCGGCGGAACGCCACTGTTCGACGGTCTGCAGGATGTGCACGTCCCCGCCCTGTTCGTCGCGGGGGCCGGGGACCAGCTGGCTCCCCCGTCTTCGGTGGGCGCAGCAGCCGAGGCTTGGGGTCGCACGGTCGGCACCGAGAAGCACCTGCTGGTCGTGGGCTTGCAGCACGGGCACAGCGCCGATTACGGTCATGGCGACCTCGCCATCGGCCTGCACGCCCCTGCAGAGGTCTACGCGCCCGTCGCAGCCTTCCTGGCCGAATCCACAGCCGCATCAGCATTGCAAGTCACTGTCTCTGCTGACTCTTTCGCCCGCAGCGAGCCGAACTGATGCCGACACCTCCCCCTGCCGTCCCCGCCGACCGCCCCCTGCGGATCCTCGTCGATGTCACCACCTGGGTCCCGGGCCGCACCGGCGTTGGGCTGTACACAGAGCGGGTCTTGCGCGCGTGGCTGGGGCTGGGCACCGGTGACCAGCTGATCGCCGCCTCCAACGTCGGCCACGACGAGCTCCAGGGCCTGCACGTCACGCGCGTGGGCCCGCGCTTCCCCGTGCGCGCGCTGTGGATGCAGACGCTGCTGCCCGTGCAAGCACTTCGGCTCAAGCCTGACTTCGCCTTCTATCCCAACTACTTGGGGCCATTGCTGCCACCGTGTCCGTATGTGCTGACAGTGCACGACCTCGCGGTGTTCCTGTACCCGGAGACGTTCACGTTCAAGAAGCGGGTGCTGCAGAGAGCGGCGCTGCCGACGCTGGTGCGCAACGCCGCCGCGATCCTGACGCCCAGCGAGTCGACCCGCCGCGACGTGCTGCGCCTGCTGCCCGCCGACCCGCGTCGGGTGGTCGCCACCCCGCTGGCCGCCGCCGACCCGGTCGGACCGCCGCCCTCGCTGGCCGACGTCGCTCGCATCCGGGGCGAGCTGCACCTGCCCCCGCGCTATCTGCTGGCGGTCGGCACACTGGAACCTCGCAAGAACCTGCCGCGTCTGATTCAGGCGTTCGAGCAGATCGCCGGGCGTTTCCCGGACTTGCACCTCGTGGTGGCAGGCGGTCGCGGCTGGCGCGACGACGCGATTCGCGCAGCGTTGGGCGAGACCCCGGTGCGTGACCGGGTCCACTCGGTGGGCTACGTGGACGCCACGTCGTTGCGGGTTCTCTACGCAGAGGCGCTGGCCCTGTGCTACCCGTCGCTGTACGAGGGCTTCGGCCTGCCGGTGGTCGAGGCGATGGCGTTGGGGACGCCGGTGCTGACCTCGCGTGGGTCGTCGCTGGACGAGGTCGCCGCGGGCGCGGCCGTCGCCGTGGACCCACTGTCGGTCGAGGCGATCGCGGACGGGATCGAAAAACTGGCGGGAGACGCAGAGTTGCGTGACGATCTGCGGCGTCGAGGGCTCGTTCGCGCTTCTGAGCTCAGCTGGCACCGCACCGCGCTGGAGACCCGCGCCGTGTTCGCCCGGCTGGCCGCCGGACGCCTGCCTCGCGACGAAGCGTGAATCGAGTCAGGAGCCCGCGATGCACCGGCCCTTCACCCCAGACGTTCTGTCCCTGTTGGCGTGTCCGGAGGACGGAAGCCCCCTGCGCTGGGCGCCGGCACCGCTGGTGCAGGAGCTGAACCGTCAGGTCGATCTTCGCGAGCTCCACGACCTTGGCGGCGGCCTTGTCGACCGCCACATGGACCTCGGGCTGCTGCGCGACGACGGTCAGCGGCTGTATCCGGTGCGCGCCGGTGTGGCCGACTTGATGGTCGACTCCGCGGTCCTGATCGTCGCGTTGTGACGGAAAGCCCGACGTCGCTTACACTTTCTCGAGCGCCTGCGTCAGATCCGCGATCAAGTCGTCGACGTGCTCGACGCCCACCGACAACCGCACCATCGCCGAAGTGATCCCCATCTCGCGCTGGGTGGCCGGCAGCACGTCCGCGTGCGTCATCGTGGCCGGGTGCTCTGCCAGCGACTCTGTGCCGCCCAGACTGACGGCCAGCGTCACGAGCTCCAGCGCGTTCAGCAGCCGGAAGGCCTCCAGCTCGCCTCCTTGGACCTCAAACGTGATGATCGACCCCGGCCCCAGGCACTGCCGACGATACAGGTCGAATTGCGCGTCGCCCTGCTTCAGCAGCCCCAGGTAGTGCACGCGCTGGATCTTCGGATGATCGTTCAAGAAGTCCGCGATTTGCCGGGCGTTCCTCATCTGGCAGGTCATGCGGACCTTCAGCGTCTCCAGGCTGCGCATCAGCAGCCACCCCGTCCACGGACCCGACATGGTGCCCAGGAAGGTGCGCAGCGTCCGGACGCGGTCGATCAGCTCCTTGCGCCCCAGACAGGCACCGGCAATCAAGTCACTGTGCCCACCAAGGAATTTCGTCGCAGAGTACAGCACCAGATCGGCGCCGTGCTTCAGCGGCTGCTGCCACAGCGGACCCAGGAACGTGTTGTCCACGATGACGGGAACCTGTCGCCCCGGCGCGGCCCAGCGCCGACTGACCTCAGAGCATGCGGCGATATCCACCAAAGCATTCGTGGGGTTGGCAGGCGTCTCCAGAAACACGGCCGACAGCTTGCCATGGGCACCGGCCTTCTCCAGCGCAGCTTCCATGGCGACGGCGCCACCGCCCGCCGGAAACGGAACGCCGGTGATCCCAAAGCGCGGCAGCACGTGGCCCAACAGGTAGTCGGTGCCACCGTAGATCGGCGTGCTGTGGGCGATGAACTCACCGGGTCGCGCGAACTCCAACAAGGTCGTCGCGCTGGCCGCCATGCCGCTCTCGAAGACGGCGCACGCCTCCGCGTCGTCCCACAGCGTCAGCCGGTCCTCCAGGATCTCCAGATCGGGGTTGTTCAGGCGGCTGTAGATGAGCCCAAGCTCCTCGCGTGGCCCCTTTTCGCGCAGGCCGTAGGCGACTTCGAAGAACGCCTTGCCCTCCTCCGCGGTGCGAAACACGAAGGTAGAAGTCTGGAAGATCGGGGACTTCAGAGCTCCCTCCGACCGGTGGGGGTCGTAGCCGTAGCTCATCATCAGCGACTCGGGCTTCAGGGGCCGTTCGCCCAGGAAACCTTCTGGCTTGCGGGTCATGTGGTTGCGCTCCAAGGGCCGTGGGGGAGGGGCCCGGTCGGCATCGTCGCTTGGCGGCCCGGGATCCGCAAGGGCACCCGCCGTCGTCGCGGAGGGGACCCGAAACAAGTTTTGTGTGTGTATTTGTAAAGACGGGAACTCCTCAAAGCCCTCCCGAAGAAGAGGTTCACCGCTATCATTTCACAATCTTACGTTCAATCCACCGCCTTCAGTGGTCTCGCCCAGCGAACCCTCAACGGGCCGCTGACTCGCAAAGTGCTTGCCTCTACCGTCTCATAGGATAGAAGGCCCGACTTGGCACTGAACCTCGGTTCGGCGCTCTGCTCCTCGATGCCCGCTCTGCGCACCAACGCGCCGCCGCCGCATCCCTACTGGGACCTTCGCCTTGCGAACGTCCACGGCTACCGACCCCGCCGCACAAGAGGACTGCTCATGACGATCTTCACCCATCGTTCCAAGGCTCTCGGCGTCGTGCGCAGCATGGCCTTCGCCCTGCTGCTTGCGCTTCCCGGCGTGGCCTTCGCAGCCGTGCCCAAGCTCGTCGACGTGCACGGCGGACTGTACGCAGTTGGCGGCGGGCCGATCTCAGACGGCGCCTACCAGATGACGTTCAGCATCTACCCGTCGGCCATCGGCAGCAGCGCCGCCTACGTCGAGGGCCCCACTGGCGTCACCGTCAAGAACGGCGTCTTCCAGTACACGCTCGGCACCAAGGCGTCGCTCAGTGCGGACACGCTGGCGAAGCTGACGTCGCCGTACTTGGCGATTCAGGTCGGCACCGACCCGGAGTTCACCAAGCTGCCCATGACGTCGGTGCCGTATGCCCTGCGTTCCTCGGTCAGCGACTCGCTGGGCTGCACCGGGTGCCTCAAGGCGACCCACTTGGCCGCAGTCGTTCTGGCGCCGTACGCCAAGACGGACACGCTGGCCAAGGTTGCGACGTCGGGCGCCTATGCCGACGTCACCGGCGCACCGGATCTCACGGCGTACGCGAAGACGGCCGGGCTGGCCAAGGTCGCCACAACGGGCGCTTATGCTGACGTCTCCGGCACCCCCGACCTCGCCATCTACGCCAAGGCGGCCTCGCTCGCCAAGGTTGCGGTTTCCGGCGCGTATGCCGACCTCACCGGCGTGCCGGACCTGGCGGGCTACGCCAAGGCGGCCGACCTCGCGACCGTAGCAACCACCAACTCGTACAACGACCTCGCCGGCGCTCCCGCCGTCGCTCAGGTGGGTCAGTCCTGCGGCACGGGCCTGCTCGTGGCCGGCTTCCTGGAAGACGGTTCGCTCGACTGCGTTGAGACGAACATCACCAGCGTGCTTGCGGCAAACCTGCCCAAGGACGGCCTCGATGAGGTCTCGGACAACCTGCTGACCAACGTCTTTGCTGAGAAGATCTCAGGCACCCCGAACCTGCCGATCCCCGACAACACCCCGGTTGGCGCGACCGACACCGTCGAAGTTGGCGACATCGGCATCGTCCAGACCTTCACCGTGTCGATCGACCTCTTGAACTCCGACCTCGCCAAGATTGGGGTCACCTTGTACGACCCGGCGGGTGCGGCATACGTCCTCTACAACAAGGGCAGCTTCGGTACCACGTTGAAGACCTCGTATCCGGATCCGACCAGCCCGGCCAGTGGCGACCTCACCACCTGGATCGGTAAGAACCCCAAGGGCAAGTGGTACTTGAAGGTCGTCGACAGCGGCAAGCTCGACGGCAACATCGACGGTAAGGTCACGGCGTGGTCGCTCAACTTCCAGGTGATCTCCGGGAGCAAGGTCGGCGTCAGCGGCTCCACCACGGTCGTCGGCAACGCCACGGTCGCAGGCTCCATCACCGTCGGCGGCAGCATCATCGGGCTGCCCAGTGCGAAGTACCGGATGGCTATCTGGGATTGTTACGGTCAGAACGGCTGGTTCATGGACAATGACGCCACGTTGTTTGGTGGCGTGGCTCCGTCTACGTGGTGCGACAACAACCCGAATCCCAGCGAATTGTCCTCCGACAAGCGCTCTCTCGCAGCGCTCTTCTCCGAGAAGGGTTACGCAAAGGGTGCCACTCTGGTCACGGCGCAGATGTGGCGAAAGGGCAATCAGATCGGCAGTACCCAGGCGAAGCGAGCGGGCGCGCTGTTCCGCGTCAAGAACAGTACGGGCGGCAACATCAACTGGCCGCTGCAGTGGGTTGCCACCTCGTACCAAGGTTGGGGCGAGCGCTCGGCGCTGATGGTCAACGGCGATACCGTCTGGACCGGCGGCGACTGCTACGTGGGCTGCACGGCCAGCGCCGGGTTGACGATCCCGGCCAACCGCACAAGCACCGTAGTCTTCATCGCCGGCTCCGGCCCGGGATCCTGCAACTCCCGCGTGCTCATGCTGGGCTTCGTTGATAACAGCCTCATCCTGCCGAACGGTCTCGCATTCGTCGACGATCTGGACACGGCGACGGGCGGTTGGGAGCAGTAAGTCCGGTAGCGCGACAGCCGCGGACTGGACCTCCTCGACCACCTGACCCTGAACCAGGGAGAGTCAGATGAAGACCCTTCGAGAACTGCTAGCGGGACATATCGGCACGGCGTGCGCCATTGGCCTCGCCGCGACCGGTGTTGCAGCCTGCGGTGACAGTGGCAGCGTGCAGGGTGACGCCACGGACACCATCGTTGGCGATGCAACCGACACCACCGAAGACGTGACCCTGCCCGACACCGTGACCGAAGACACGGTCGCACCTGATGGTCGCGCTGAGCTGTGCGCCCCCTGCACCGCCAATGAGCAGTGTCAGGGCACGACCAAGCCCGACTCCGTCTGCGTCGACTTCGGCAAGGATGGAGCCTTCTGCGGCGCGAAGTGCACGGTCGACACGGACTGCGCCGACGGTTACGGATGCAGCGACGTCAAGGACGTGACGGGTACGGCGGTCAAGCAGTGCGTTCCCAAGGCGGGTGCCCTCTGCACGTGCAGTGCGGCGGCCATCGCGGGCGCTTGGGACACGACGTGCTTTGTGGCCGATGACAAGGGCGTCAACAAGTGCACGGGAACCCGCAAGTGCGAAGCGGGCGGCCTGTCGGCGTGCTCGGCAAAGGCGCCGTCCGTTGAGATCTGCGACGGTCTCGACAACGACTGCAACGCCCAGACCGACGACGTGTCCTGCGACGACCAAAACCTTTGCACCGACGACAAGTGCGCAGGCACCGCCGGTTGCGAAAACAAGGCGAACACGGCGGCGTGCGACGCCGACGGCAGTGCCTGCACCGACAAGGATGCGTGCAAGGACGGCACCTGCGCGCCGGGCAAGGCGCTTGACTGCGACGACAAGAACCCCTGCACCGACGACTCGTGCGACCCGACCAAGGGTTGCCAGTACGCCAACAACACGGTCGAGTGCGCCGACGGCAAGGCCTGCACGCTGGGCGACATGTGCAAGGACGGCGCTTGCCAGGCCGGCGCGCTCAAGGCCTGCGAGACGGGCGACGCGTGCCTTATCGGCGGCTGCGACGAAGCGACCGGCAAGTGCACCAAGGCCACGCGCCCCGATGGCACTCCTTGCGACGACGCCAGCGCCTGCACCGTGTCCGATGTCTGCTTGGCCTCCGACGCCACGACCTCGACCTGCGGCGGCGAGATCGTCGACTGCGACGACCTCAGCAACTGCACGGCCGACAGCTGCGACCCGACGGTGGGTTGCAAGCACGCGCCTCTGGACGTCGGCGTCTGCAACGACGGCAACGCCTGCACCCTCGACGACGCGTGCGTCGCCGGCAAGTGCAGTGGCGCCGCCCTCGAAGTGGCCAAGGCGTGCGACGACAAGGACCCCTGCACGGCTGACACCTGCTCGCCAGACAAGGGCTGCGTGCATGACGTCGCGGGCGCTGACGGCGCGGCCTGCGAAGACGGCAACCCCTGCACCCCCAATGACAAGTGCAAAGCAGGAACGTGTGAGGGCGGGCAGAATCAGTGCCAGTGCACCAAGGATGCGGACTGCGCGCCTGCGGAAGACGGGGACCTCTGCAACGGAACCCTGTTCTGCGACAAGGTTGACCCGATAAAGTGGGTCTGCAACGTCAACAAGAACACGATCGTCAAGTGCGACGAGTCGCTCAACACCGCCTGCCAGAGCGTGGCGTGCGACACCGCCACCGGCAAGTGCGTCGTCAGCCAGGCCGAGGCGGGCACGTCGTGCAACGCCGACGACGACGTGTGCACCGTCAAGGACGCCTGCGCCAACGGCATCTGCGCCAAGGGTTCCGCTGAGAAGTGCGACGACAGCAACGGTTGCACCAACGACACCTGCGACCCGAAGAACGGCTGCAAGTTCACGCCGAATACCGCGTCGTGCGACGCAGATGGCGACGCTTGCACCGTGAACGACACCTGCGCGGGCGGGTCGTGTGTTGCGGGCGCCAAGAAGGTCTGCGACGACAGCGAGGAATGCACCAAGGACTCCTGCGACGCCACGTCTGCGGTCTGCCTCTTCGAAGGCATCACGGCGACCTGCGACGACGGCAACGCCTGCACGACCGGTGACGCTTGCGGCTCCGACCCCACCACCAAGGTGTACACCTGCGTGTCTGGCAAGGGCGTGGACTGCGACGACGGCAACCCTTGCACCATCGACTCGTGCGCGAAGGACAACGGGTGCGCCCACAAGGTGGACACGAACGTCAAGGCGGCTTGCTTCCCCGGCGACCCGGCCAATCAGGGCAAGGGCAAGTGCAAGGACGGCGTCAAGTTCTGCCAGGCAGACGGCACGTTCGGTAGCTGCACGGGGGCGGTCTTGCCGGGTTCTGCAGAGCTCTGCAACGGCATCGACGACACCTGCAACGGCACCACCGATGAGGGGTGCGAACCGGGTTCGTCCAAGATCGGTTTCGGCGTCGCCGCCATCAGCGCAACAGGCGCGACTTACGGCACGCAGTCGTACATGGGAACAAGCGCAGTCACGGGAGACGCCAGCGGTGGTGAGAAGTACTTCGCCCGGTTGGGCTGGTACATCTGGCTGCGTACGCTGATCGGACAATAGGACCAGGGCTAGCCGAAAGGCACAGCAAGCGTTGCCGGCGGGGCGACGCGACTGTCACCAGGGCCACCGACCCCGCCGCAAGAGAGGGCATCTCATGACCATCTTCACCTCTGGATCCAAGGCACTCGGCGTGTTGCGCAGCATGACCGTCGTCCTGGCCCTGTCGCTGTCCGGCGTCGCTTTCGCGGCCGTGCCCAGCTCGATGGCGGTTCATGGCGGGTTGTTCGCTGCCGGCGGTGGCGCGGTGTCGGATGGCAACTACTTCATGACCTTCAGCCTGTACCAGGCCGCCGTGGGCGGAAACCCGGTGTACGTTGAGGGGCCGGTCGTGGTCGCCGTGAAGGGTGGCTACTACCAGTACACCATCGGCTCCAAGACGCTGCTGGACCCCGCGGTCGTGGTGGCCTTGGCCACGCCGTATCTCGGCATCAAGATTGGCGCCGACCCGGAGCTGGCGCGCCAGCCGATGGGTGCACTTCCCTACGCACTGCGGTCGGCCACCGCCGACGGCGTGGACTGCACGGGCTGCATCACGTCCGGTCAGTTGGACGCCGCTGTGCTCGCGCCGTATGCGAAGTCCGCTGGCTTGGCGAAGGCTGCAACGTCGGGCGCTTATGCCGACTTTGCGGGCACGCCTGACCTTTCGCCCTACGCGAAGATCGCTGACCTCGCCAAGGTCGCGACCTCGGGCGCCTACGCCAACGTCGCGGGCACGCCGAACCTCGCCATCTATGCGCAGTCGGGCGACCTCGCGAAGGTCGCGACCTCTGGCGAGTTCGCCGATATCTCGGATGCGCCCGACCTTACGGGATTTGCCGTCAAGGCCGACCTCGCCAAGGTCGCCACGACGGGCGCCTACGCTGACCTCGCCGACCTGCCCACCCACGTCGCCCTCGGCGTCAGCTGCGGCACGGGTCTGGTGGTCAAGGGCATCAAGGCGGACGGTTCGTTGGATTGCGCCCAAGCGATGGTAGGTCTGCTGCCCGCCGCGTCGCTTCCCCCGGACGGACTCGGAGCCATCTCGAACGGCATCCTTCAGAACGTCAGCGGCACCTTGAAGGTGGCGGACAACTTCAGCGCTGCAGGTAACCTGACCATCACCGGTAACCTGATCGTGTCGAAGCCGATCAAGGGCGTGCCGACGGCGACGTACCGCTGGGGCATGTGGGACACCTACATGAACTGCAACGATTGGATGCACGGCAACGCTGCAGGCCTCTTTGGTGGCGTGAATCCGTCGAACTGGTCCAACATGGCGACCGCGGCGAACATGAGCTCGGACAAGAACGTTCTTGCGGCGCTGTTCGCCCGCAAGGGCTACGCGCGCTCCGCCGCCAACGTGGTGAGTGAGCAGTTTCAGAACGGGGGCAACTACAGCCAAGTTGGACGGTTCGCTGGAACCCTCATGCGTGTCCGAAACAGCACGGGCGCTGCGATCACCTGGACCGTGAAGTACGTCTACACGTCCTATGCCGGATGGAGCCATCAGGCGTCCGCCGCCGTGAACGGGACCCTCGTCTGGCAGTCCGGAAATGACTGCGCCAACGGTTGTGAGCAGAGTGTCGCGATCACCATTCCAGCAAACCGGACCAGCACCGTCATCTTTGTGAGCAGCAACGGACCCGGGCAGCGCGGCGGCGTGATGGGCATGCTTGGCTTCCGCCATCCCACGCTGACTCTGCCGGACGGCCTCGAGTACGTGGACGATCTGGAGACCGCCGCGAACGGTTGGGACAACTGATGCGGGTTGCGACTTGCTCAGCACTGAACGCCGTCGGACCGAGGAGTGGCAGATGAAGACCCTTCGAAAACTGCTTGCTGGACGCATCGCAACAGCGTGTGCGCTGGGACTCGCCACCGCGGGTCTGGCCGCGTGCGGTGACTCCGGCACCACGACTGAGCCCGCCCCGGACACGGTGGTCGCGGATACCATCGACACGACGGGCGATGTCACCCAGTCGGACAGCACCGACGATGTTGCCGGCGACACGACGGACCAAGACGTCGTGAAGCCGGAAGGCCGGGACCTGTGCGCTCCGTGCGTAGCGAACGTCCAGTGCGCCGGGGCTCCCGACGCGGTGTGCGTGGACTTCGGCAAGGACGGGGCGTTTTGCGGCGCCAAGTGCGCGGTCGACAAGGATTGCGCGGACGGCTACGGCTGCGCTGACGCCAAGGACGTGACCGGCGCCGCCGTCAAGCAGTGCGTGCCGAAGGACGGAGCCGTCTGCAAGTGCAGTGAGGCCGCCATCGCCGCCGGTTGGGACACGACCTGCTTCGCCGCAGACGCCCAGGGCGTCAACAAGTGCACGGGCACCCGCAAGTGCGAGGCTGCCGGCCTGACCGCTTGCTCGGCCAAGGCGCCCACGGCGGAGATCTGCGACGGGCTCGACAACGACTGCAACGCCGCGACCGACGATGTCAGCTGCGACGATAGCAACCAGTGCACCGAGGACTCTTGCGCGGGCAAGGACGGCTGCAAGAACGCGGTGAAGACGGGCACCTGCAACGCGGACGACAGCCTGTGCACCAACGGCGACTACTGCACCAAGGCGGCGAAGTGCGAGCCAGGTCCGACCCTTGAGTGCAACGACAAGAACCCGTGCACCGATGACATCTGCGACCCGGCGAAGGGATGCGTCTTCACCAACAATACCGCGAGCTGCGATGCGGACGGCGACGCCTGCACGGTGGCCGACACCTGCAAGGACGGCGCCTGCGTCAAGGGTGAAGTCAAGACCTGTGAGACCGGCGACCCGTGCCTGTCCGGCTCGTGCGACAAGACGAGTGGCGACTGTCTGACGGCCGCCCGGCCCGACGGCACACCCTGCGACGATGCCAGCGCCTGCACGATGAAAGACGTCTGCCTGGCGGCGGACGCGACCTCATCGACCTGCGGCGGCGAGTTGATCGACTGCGACGACAAGGATGCCTGCAGCGCTGACAGCTGCGATCCGCTGTTGGGCTGCAAGCACGCCAACTTGGACGGGCCGGTCTGCGACGACGGCGACGCCTGCACTGAGCAGGATGCCTGCAAGGTCGGCAAGTGCTCCGGCACCGCGGTGGATTCCGCGACGGTCTGCGACGACAAGGACCCCTGCACGGTGGATGCGTGTGTGCCCTCCAAGGGCTGCGTCCACGACCCGGCAGGCGCGGACGGCGTGGCGTGCGACGACGGCAACCCTTGCACGCCTGGCGACAAGTGCACCTCCGGCACCTGCATCCCCGGCGCCAACCAGTGCAGCTGCGCTGAGGACAAGGACTGCGCGGCGTCTGAGGATGGCAATGCCTGCAACGGAACGCTGTTCTGCGACAAGACCGACCCGGTGAAGTGGGTCTGCAACGTCAAGCTCGACACCGTGGTCAAGTGCGACGAGACCGTGAACAACCAGTGCCAGACGGTTGCCTGCAACCCCGGCGATGGCCAGTGCGTGGTCACCAAGGCGGTTGTCGGTACGGGCTGCAATGCGGACGACGACTTGTGCACGGTGAACGACGCCTGTGCCGACGGTCAGTGCGTCAAGGGTCAGGCGCAGAAGTGCGACGACGCAAACCTCTGCACCGACGATGCCTGCGACCCCAAGACGGGCTGCACCTTCACCGTCAACACGGCCCCTTGCGACGCTGACGGCAACGCGTGCACCGAGAACGACGTCTGCGCGGGCGGTTCCTGCGTCGCAGGCCTCAAGAAGGTCTGTGAGGACAAGGAGAACTGCACCAAGGACGCGTGTGACCCGACGACCGGCACCTGCGTCTTCCAGCCGATCGCGGCCTCGTGCGACGATGGCAACGCGTGCACTTCGGGCGACGCCTGCGGAACGAATCCTGTCACCAAGGCCTACACCTGCGTGTCCGGTGCCGCGGCGAACTGCGACGACAACAACCCTTGCACCGCCGACACGTGCGCCAAGGACTCCGGGTGCTCGCACAAGGTGGACACGTCAGCTACGGCCGCGTGCTTCCCCGGCGACCCGAAGAATCAGGGCAAGGGCAAGTGCAAGGATGGCCTGAAGACCTGCCAAGCGGACGGCACCTACGGCATCTGCAAGGACGCCGTGCTGCCGGCGAACTCCGAGTCCTGCAACGGCATCGACGACACGTGCGACGGCATCACCGACGAGGGCTGTGAGCCCGGAGCGGCGACGGTCGACTTCGGCACGGCTGCCGTGAATGCCGCTGGAAACACCTATGGAACGCAGACCTACGTCGGCACAAGCGTCGTGACGGGCGAGGCGAGCGGTGGCGAGAAGTACTTCACCCGGTTGGGTTGGTACGTTTGGCTCCGCGCACTGATCGGGCAGTAAGACCAGGGCTTGCCGAGAGGCACAGTAGGCGTTGCCGGCGGGGCGACGCGACTGACACCAGAGCCACCGACCCCGCCGCAAGAGAGGGCATCTCATGACCATCTTCACCTCTGGTTCCAAGGCACTCGGCGTGTTGCGCAGCATGGCCGTCGTCCTGGCCCTGTCGCTGCCCGGCGTCGCATTCGCCGCTGCCCCCAGCACGCTTGCCGTTCACGGCGGCCTGTTCTCGGTGGGCGGCGGACCCGTGGCGGACGGCACCTACGCCGTGACCTTCAGCCTCTACGCAGCGTCTTCCGGCGGTGTTGCGGTGTTTGCTGAGGGTCCGGTCAACGTGACCGTGAAGAGCGGTTTCTATCACTTCACGCTGGGCGTGAAGACGCCGATCAACCCGGCGGTCTTCGCGAACCTGACGACGCCGTTTGTCGGCGTCAAGGTCGGGGCGGACCCCGAGTTCCCGCGACAGTCGCTGTCGTCGGTTCCGTTCGCCATGCGCAGCGTCGTGACCGAGACGCTGGACTGCACGGGCTGCGTCAAGTCGACCAGCATCGACCCAGCCGTTCTTGCGCCCTACGCGAAGTCGGCGGACCTCTCCAAGTCTGCGACCACCGGTGCCTACGGGGACTTGGCCGGAACGCCCGATCTGGCACCGTACGCGAAGTCGGCTGAGCTGACCAAGTTCGCATCTTCAGGTGCGTATGCGGACCTGGCGGGAACGCCGGACCTGACGATCTACGCCAAGGCGGCTGCGCTGGCTGCACTCGCGACCTCGGGAGCGTACGCGGACCTGACCGGAGTGCCGGACCTGACGTCCTACGCGCTTGCTGCTGACCTTGCTGCCGTTGCGACGTCGGGCAGCTATGCCGACTTGGGGGACCTGCCGACGCTGGTGGCCACTGATGCCGCTTGCGACCCTGGCTTCCTTGCAGAAGGCATCAATGAGGACGGCACTTTGGCCTGCGTCGAGGCGGCGACGCCGTCGGTGACGGCCGACATGCTGCCCAACGATGGCCTCGTAGTCGTGTCGAACGGCGTCCTCACCAATTTGGTCACCGATACGCTGGCCGGCAAGACCGCCATCGCGATCCCTGACAACAGCCCCGTCGGCGTGACCGACTCCGTCACCGTCGGCGCGCTGGGCACCATCCAGAGCATGACGGTGTCGGTGGATCTGACCAACTCGAACATCGGCAAGCTGGTTGTCTACCTCTACGATCCGAATGGCGACGAGTACATCCTTCACAACAAGTCGGGCAGCGGCACCGTGCTGAAGACGACCTACCCGACCCCCACGGCGGTCGCCACGGGCGATCTCGCCGCTTGGAAGGGTCAGAGCCCCGCAGGCAAGTGGTACCTGAAGGTTCTGGACAGCACCGTGACGGGCGGCAATTCCGACGGAGCGATCAACAGCTGGTCGGTCGCCTTTACGCTGGTGTCTGCCAAGACGGTCAACGTCAAGAGCAACATCGCCGTCACCGGCAACGTTACCGTGGCCGGTCAGGTGTCGGCCGCGCAGTTCATTGGCGGCCTGACCCCCTCGACCTACCGGTGGGGCGTTTGGAGCACGTACAGTCCCAACGGCGGTTGGATGTTCGGCAACCAGGCGGACCTATTTGGCGGCGTCAACCCGTCGACCTGGTCCGATGGCAACGCGAATGCCTCGGACATTTCGGCTGACAAGGCGGTGCAGGCTGCTTTGTTCAGCCGCAAGGGCAGCGCGCTGAACAATGCGCGCGTGTACTCGGAGTGGTTCAAGTTTGGCCAGAGCCGCGGCTGCAGCAGCTGCCAGTCGCGCTTCGCCGGCACCCTGTTCCGCGTCAAGAACACCACGTCCGCTGCCATCACTTGGCCCGTTCGCTTTGCTTACACGGCGTTCCCCGGCTGGAGTGAGCGCGCATCGGTAGCCGTGAATGGACAGAACGTCTGGTACACCGACAGCGATTGCGCGACCGGATGCCTGAAGGATGTGGGCATCGCCATTCCCGCCAACCGAACCAGCACCGTGATCTTCGTCTCGGCGACGGGCAATCCGTCGAGCGGGTCGCGCGCGCTGATTCACGGCTTCACGAACAACAGCCTCGCGCTGCCCGCAGGGCTGCAGTACGTCGACGACCTCGACACGGCTACCGGCGGTTACGACCAATAGCTCGCCGCGCGGCCCCTAGCGGCTTCGCTCTCAACTCAAGGACGCTCGCGGCGCTGCAAGGTTCCGCGGGCGTCCTGCGTTTTGCGGGGTTGCTCGCAGGCCGACCGATGGACCTCGCACCTGATCGAGCTGCGGGGGCTTCGATCGACAAAGTCGGCCCACACGGTGGCAAAAAGCACAGCGCCCGCGGCTCCTTTCGGTGCCGCGGGCGCTGTTCGCTTGCTCGCAGTGTAGCTTGCGTCGGTCCGGCAGCCCGGACCGTGGCTGGGGCCTAGCGCCGGCCGAAGCCGCCGCGGTCGCCGCCGAAGCCGCCGCGATCGCCGCCGCCGCCGCCGCCGCCGAAGCCGCCACGACCGCCGCCGCCGCCACCGCCGCCGAA
>CAJBNH010000003.1 GCA_903955385.1 uncultured Myxococcales bacterium
GAGCAGCCGTCCCTGGGGCACCGCCCCCACCGGTCCCGGCACGGGGGGCTACAACGGCGTGATGCACCGCCTCGAAGCGCACGTCGGCTTGCCCTGGAAGTTGCAGGCCAGCCTCGAGGCCAACGTGCGCCAGATGGCCGCGACGGACTTTCGCAGCGGGTCGTATGTGCCTCAGTTGACGTTGGAACTTCCCGGGACGGCGGGAGTCTCGCCGTTCGTCGGCGTCGGGTCGCGGGTGCGGGTGCAGGGCAGTCGGCCGTCAACCGGGATGGCCGTGGCGGGCGTGGCGGTGCAGGCGGGCCCCGTCAAGGCGACCGCGCAGGTGTCGGGCGAGGTCGACGACGGCGGCGTGGCCGGCGTGCGCTACGAGGCCGGCGGCGCCTGGACCGGCCTGACGAACTGGGCCTTTGGCGCCGAGGGCTGGGGCGTGCGAACCGGCGAGTTCGCGGGCGGCGAGTCTGCGGCGGACCGCATCGGGCTCTCCGTGCGCCGGACGCTGGGACCGATGTGGCTCGGCGGACACTGCGGCATCGGCCGGACGGAACTGAAGAGCGGCACCGTGACCGACAATACCTGCATGATCCAAGCGGGTTGGGCGCGGTGATGGTGGGAGGTGGTCGATGTCGCGCGGACTGATGTGGTGGATGTGCGCGTCGCTGGTGGCCTGTAGCTCGCTGGAGACCCAAGACGGCGCGGCGGCGTCGGACGCGGGCGGCGATGCCGTACACAAGCCGGCCGGTTTCGGTGCCGCCTGCCCGGCGGACGGCAAGTGCCTGGAGGACATGGTCTGTTACACGTACGGCGACGGCATCAAGCGCTGCACGCTGCCCTGCACCTCGGACGCGCAGTGCCCGGTCGGCGCCACGGGCACCGGCTGCAACGGCAAAGGATATTGCCGACCGTGACGACCACGCAGACGACCGACGGATGCGGCAAGGGGAGGTAGCGGATGGTGATCGTCATCGCGACCATTCGTCCGGCGCGGCTGGTCAGCTTTGCGCAGGCGCTCGCACGGGAGACCGGAGCTGCGGTGCGGTTCGAGGACCGCTGGTCGCGCGTCCTGGCCTCGGCCAAGGTCGAGCCGCCAGCCCTGGTCGTGCTGGACGAGGGGCTGGTCGAGGGCGGGCCGATGGAATTGGCGCGCCAGTTGGCGCACGTGAACGCCGCCGTCCACACGGCCGCGGTCACTCCGCTGAGTCCGGCCGCTTTTCACGTCGAGAGCGAGGGGCTCGGCATTCTCGCGCCGGTACCCGTTGAGCCTTCGGCGCGGGACGGGGCCGAGCTGGCACAGTCGTACCGACGATTGGTGCAGCCGCAACACCTGGTATCGCAGGGGAAACCGTGACCTCGTTCGCTCTCGATCCTGCCAAGGCCAGACGCATGGCCGTGCTGCTGAAGGCGGCCGGGCATCCGACGCGCCTCGGACTGTTGGCGCTGCTGCGAAGCGGCGACACGAACGTCGGCCAGTTGGCGGAGGCGCTGGCCATGCCGCAGGCCACAGTGTCCAGCCAGCTGGCGATTCTGCGGATGACCGGTCTTGTCGATGTGCGGCGCGAGGGCGGGTTCGCGTGGTACCGGCTGAACCGTGCGCGGCTCAGCGAAGCAATGGACTGTCTGGGTGACACGGCCGAGCCGACGGACGACGGCGTCGGACAGGAGGGTGGGTGGGCATCCAGTTGAAACAAGCGTGGATCGCGGTCGTGGTGGGCGTTGGCGTCGCGGCTGGCGTGTACGTCGTCTCGTCTCGGGCACCTGCTCTGGCCGGGGCAGCCGAGTTCGACAGGCCGGTCCGAGTGCACCTGGACCACGCGGCGTACTTCGCCGCGCCGTTCGCCTCGCCCCAAGCCGTGACCCGCGCGTGTCTGAAGTGCCACCCGCAGGCCGCCGCGGACATGATGCGGACCGCCCATTGGCAGTGGCTGGGCCAGGAGGTGAGCATCCCGGGCCACGCCAAGCCCCAGCGGATCGGCAAGAAGAACCTGCTGAACAACTTCTGCCTGACCACGGTCGGCAACCGCGCGTCGTGCACGAAATGCCACGTCGGATACGGTTGGGTCGCAGACCCCTACGACTTCAGCCGCGGCGAGAACGTCGACTGCCTGGTGTGCCACGAGCGAACGGGCGCCTATGTGAAGGGCGAAGGCGGCCTGCCGGTGAACGGCACCGATCTGCGGGCGACGGCCAGGTCGGTCGGCTTTCCCAAGCGGGAAAACTGCTCGGTCTGCCACAGCTATGGCGGGGGCGGCCAAGGCGTGAAGCATGGCGACCTGGACAGCAGCTTGGAGAACCCGACCCGCGACGACGACGTCCACATGGGGCAATACGGTCTACTGTGTATCGACTGCCACCGGACCAAACGGCACGAGATCGCGGGACGGGCCTTTTCGGTCAGCGTGAACAGCGACGGCGCGATCGGTTGCCGGGATTGCCACAAGGCGCCGCCGCACCGCGACCCTCGCATCGAGAGGCATCTGGCTGCGGTCGCCTGCCAGACCTGCCACATCCCGACCTACGCGCGCAAGCTGCCCACCAAGACCTTCTGGGACTGGAGCAAGGGCGGCGACGAGACTCGGTCCGACGACCCACACAAATATCTGAAGATCAAGGGAGAGTTCGTCTACGACCACGACATCGTCCCTGAGTACGGGTGGTTCGACGGCACCGTGGAGCGGTACATGGTCGGCGACCCGATGGACCCTGCGGTGGTGACCGACATCAACCGCCCGCGCGGGAGCCTCCGGGACGCCAAGGCGCAGATCTGGCCCTTCAAGGTGCACCGAGCGCTGCAGCCCTACGACCGCAAGCTGCGCACGCTGCTGCCCCCCGTACTGAGCGGCGAGGGCGGGTTCTGGCATGACTTCGACTGGGACAAGGCGTTGCGGTTGGGGGCGGCGGCCTCGGGCGTTGCGTTCAGCGGCGAGTTTGGCTTCGCGAAGACGGCGATGTACTGGCCGCTGTCGCACATGGTGACGCCCAAGGAGAAGGCCCTGACGTGCAACGACTGCCACGGGAACCAGACGCGCATGGACTGGAAGGCCCTCGGCTACGACGGCGACCCGCTGGTCGTGGGAGGGCGCCGATGAAGCCCCATCTGCCCGCCCTTCTGCCCATCCTGGCGTGTCTGCTCGCGGTGCCCGTGCTGGCCGAAGGTGCGGCGAATCCGATGCACCCGCCGTTTGCCGTCTTCGACTCGGGTGGCCTGCCGATTCTGGCGAGCGGCGCCGCGCCCTCGTCCGACCGGACCTGCGGGGCCTGTCACGACACCGCGTACATCGACCGGCACAGCTCGCACGCGCAAGACGGCAGCAACGCGGGTTGCGTGGACTGCCACTTCGAAGGTGGCCGACTGCCGGACACCGCCGAGTCGTTCGATGCGCAGGGTCTGCTCCGGCGCGACGCCATCCGCATTTCGACGCCGACGGACGCCCACTGCGGGCGGTGCCATGGCGTGGTCCATTCGGACGCCACGCCACTTGCCCTACCGGCCGCGTTCACGGAGACGCAGGCCGGCAATGCCCGCACCTTCGCGCTGACCTTGCACACGGGCGAGGTGCTGTCGCCGCAGAACCTCTCGGACTCATTCCTCAACTTGCAGGGCAAGGGCACGCTGTCCTTCCCGTGGGACGTCCACTCCCGGCGGCTGGTCGGCTGCACGGCGTGCCACTTCGCTCCGAACAACCCGGCCAAGGCGGCCCTTCAGCACACGGCGATCGACTTCCTGGTGCGGGATCCGCGCCGGATCGCCACGTCTGAGTTCCTGCACCGCCCAGACCACCGGCTGGTCGCGGCCGGCTGCCGCTCGTGCCACGACGCGACGGCCATCCACGCGTTCCTGCCCTACCGGCAGCGCCACCTCGATACGCTCGCGTGCCAGTCGTGTCACGTGCCGCAGTTGATGGGGCCGGCCGCGCGGTCGATCGATGCCACGGTCGTCACGGCAGACGGCCGCGCCCGCATCGACTACCGCGGCGTCGAGCCAATGCCGGGGGAGTCGCTGAACTCAGCTTTCTCCAAAGGCTACGTGCCGTTTCTTGCCCTGCAGCGCGACCGCGACGGACAGGCCAGGCTCGCGCCGTTCAACTTCGTGACCCGCTGGTACTGGGTGTCGGCGATGACGGGCGAGGAAGTCGCTGCGGACGTGGTGAAGGCCGCATGGCGCGACGACAGCGGCTACCGGCCCGACGTCGTGACGGCGTTGGACGGCGACCGCGATGGGAGTCTATCGAACGCGGAGCTGCGGCTGGACTCGGAGGCCAAGGTCGAGCTGATCCGGTCCCGCTTGGCCAGCCTGGGCGTCGAGCACCCGGAGATCCGCGGTGCCATCGATGCCTTCCCGATCCAGCACGGCATCGTGGCCGGCACGTGGGTCCGACGCGACTGCGACGACTGCCATGCCGAGAACTCGCGACTGAACGCGGACATCCGACTCGCCGCGGTCGCTCCCTTCGGCGCCAACCTGCCGCCCCCGACCGGCGGCGGCTTGCGCCTCGAGGGTGCGGTCGTGTGGGACGCCAGCGCCCGAAGCTGGGTGCTGCGCCGCGACGCGTCGACCTCCCTGTACGTCTTTGGCCACTCGCGCCTGGCGTGGATGGACCGCATGGGGTGGTTGGCGCTGGCGGCAGTGCTGGTGGGGATCGCGGTGCATGGCGGTTTGCGCATCCGCGCGAGTCGCCGCCACCGACCGGTCCACGCGCCGGGCAAGCGGATCTACCTGTACTCGGGCGTCGAGCGGCTGTGGCACTGGCTGATGGCGACGAGCGTTCTCGTGCTGGTGGGCACGGGATTCGAGGTGCACTTCCATGGACACTTCGGGCTGCTGGGGCTGCCGGTGGCCATCCAAGTCCACAACTTCTTCGCGGGTGTCCTGCTGGTCAATGCCTTCCTGTCGCTCTTCTACCACTTGGCCAGCCAGGCGATTCGCCAGTTCCTTCCCCGCACGGACAATCTGGCGGGCGAGCTGCGGGCACAGGCGACGTACTACCTGCGCGGCATCTTCCTGGGTCAACCGCACCCGACGCCCAAGTCCCGCGAACGCAAACTCAACCCCTTGCAGCAACTGACCTATCTGGCCCTGCTGAATGTGTTGTTCCCGTTCCAGGTGCTGTCCGGCGTGCTGATCTGGGGGGCGTCGCGCTGGCCGGACTTCGCCACATCGATCGGCGGGCTGACGCTCATCGGCCCCCTGCACAACTTGGGGTCGTGGCTGTTCCTGTCGTTCCTGCTGCTGCACCTGTACCTGACCACGACGGGCCGAACGGTGTTTTCGAACGTCGCCGCGATGATCGACGGTTGGGAAGAAGTGGACGTCGTGGACGCGCCCGCAAAGGACGGTACCCATGGGTGAATTGGCTGCCCCTCGCGTTCGAGCGCCGCGCCCCTACGTGAATCCGTATCTGGGCGGCGCGCTGCTGGGTGTCGTGCTGTTCCTGTCGTTCTTCATCACCGGCAACGGCCTGGGCGCCTCGGCGGCGGTCAACCACGTCGAGGTCGCGCTGCTCAAGCTCGTCAGTCCCGACCATGTCGATCGAGTCGCCTACCTGAGCGAGATCGGCGGCGGCAGCCGCGGCCCCCTGGACCACCCGGGCGTGTTCATGCTGCTGGGCACCTTTCTGGGCGGAATGCTGTCTGGCCTTGCCAATCGCCGGTTTCGCCTCGAAACGCGCCGCGGCCCGCAGGTGTCGGTCCGGATGCGCTGGGTATTCGCTCTGCTGGGCGGCCTGATCATGGGCTACGGCGCACGTCTGGCCCGCGGATGCACGTCGGGGCAGGCCCTCAGCGGCGGCGCGGTGCTGTCGGTCGGCAGCTTCGCCTTCATGTTTGCCGTCTTCGGTGGTGGCTATGCCCTGGCGTGGTTCGTGCGCCGGCTGTGGAACTAGGGGGAGGTCGTCGTGGCTCCGTTCGATCTCACCCCCTTGGCCCACACCTTGGCGTACGACCTGATCTTCCTCGCGATCGGCCTGGGGTTCGGCGCGGTACTGGAGCTTTCGGGCTTCGGCGACTCGCGCAAGCTGGCAGCCCAGTTCTACCTGCGCGACATGACGGTGCTCAAGGTCATGTTCACCGCCATCGTCGTCGCGGCGGTGCTCGTGTTCCTGGCGTCGGCGTTCGAGCTGCTCGACTTCGGCAAGGTCTGGGTAAACCCCACGTTTCTCGCGCCCGGCATCGTCGGTGGCCTGATCATGGGCGTGGGGTTCATCGTCGGCGGCTTCTGTCCCGGCACCTCGCTGGTCGCGGCCTCGACCTTGAAGATCGACGGCATCTTCTTCGTGCTCGGCGTCGTCGCCGGCGTGGGGTTGTTCGGCGAGAGTGTGGCCAGCTTCGAGGGCTTCTTTCAGTCCACCGCCATGGGGCGCTTCACGATCCCCGACTGGCTAGGACTGCCGTACGGCGTCGTGGTCGTGGGGCTGGTCGCAATGGCGTTGCTGATGTTCTGGGGTGCCGAACTCGCCGAGGCGTACTTCGGCGACCGCACCGCCTGGAAGGACATCCCGCTGTGGCCCAAACCCGGACGGAAGACCGCGGCGGCTGCGGTGCTGCTCGGGTTGGCCGTGGTGGTGGCTTTGCAAGGCCAGCCGAGCGTCGACGACCGCTGGACGTGGGTAGCCGAGACGGCCGAAGCGCAGTTGCAGAAACGCGAAATCCAAGCGGATCCGGCCGAGCTGGTCGCCCTGCGGCAGGACGTGACGCTGCGAGTGGAGGTGCTCGACGTGCGCGACGAGGCCGACTTCAACCGCTTCCATCTCTCTGGCGCGCGGCGGATCACCCGCGACGACGCCCGCAACCCCGCGTTCGTTCGCGAGTTGGCGGCAGCGCCGGACAACACGATCGTCTTCGTGACGTCGAACGGCGAGGCGGATGCGACCCGGGTCTGGCGCACGCTGAAGGCCCAGGGCGTCTTGAACCTGTACGTCCTGGCGGGTGGCATCAACGGATGGCTGGACCGCTATCCGCCCGGCCCGTGCGTGGCGCGAAAGGCGCGTGCGCCAGCGGGCAAGGACGCGCTCGCTTGGGACTTCGCAGTGGCCGTGGGCGACCGCAGCCCGTCGGCGCACCCGGAGTTGCCGCGCCTGGAACCCGAGCCGACGTGCGCGGACGACCGCGCGCCGCAGGCCGTCGGACAGGCGGCGGGACACGGCCTCGCACACGGGCACCCCGCGCCTCCGCCGTACGTCAAGCGGGTGAAGCTGCAGAAGAAGACCGTGACCAAGGGCGGTTGCGGCTAGGGCACGCCACGCGCGCGGCCGATAGCCCTGCCGCTGCGCCCTCCCCCCCTCCCCAAGAATGGACCCTCGGCGGGACGAGGACAGGAGCATCCGTCATGGAAGACAGCAAGGGACCTGATTACAAGAAGAACTTCGGCCTGAACTACGGATTCGCCACGCGCGCCCTGCACGCCGGCGAACACCTGGGCCAGCCCCAAACCAAGTCCCACACCAACGCGATCTACCAGACATCGACGTTCGTGTTCTCGAGCGCAGAGGAAGGCGCGCGGGCGTTCTCGGGCGAGGACCCGGCCTATATCTACACGCGCTTGGGCAATCCGACCGTCAAGGTACTGGAGGCCAAGGTCAACGCTTTGGAGGGCGCGGCCGTCAAGCTGGCCAACCCGGACCTGCGGGTATCGACGGTGGCGTTCTCGACCGGCATGGCGGCGATCAGCGGCGCGCTGCTGGCCTGCGCGTCGGCTGGGGACGAGCTGTTGATCGGCAACGTGGTGTACGGCGCGACCGAGCACTTGTGCGCCAACGTACTCTCGCGCCTGGGCATTCGCACCACCGATGTCGACGTATCGGATCTTGCCGCGGTCCGCGCCGCGATCCTGGCCCACCCCAAGGCCAAGGCGATCCTGTTCGAGTCGCCGATGAACCCCACGATGGTGCTGGCCGACATCGCTGGCGTGGTGCGCGTCGTGCGCGAGGTCAATCCGGACATCCACGTCATCGTCGACAACACGTTTGCCACGCCCTATCTGCAGCGGCCGTTCGAGCTGGGCGCCGACGTCGTCGTCCACAGCACCACCAAGTACATCTGCGGGCATGGCACGGTGGTGGGCGGTCTGGTCACGACGACGGACGACCGCGTCAAGGACGAACTCTACAAGCTGGTCAAGGACTTGGGGGCATCGCCCAGCCCGTTCGACACCTGGCTGGTCAACCTGGGCCTGAAGACCCTGCCCCTGCGCATGGACAAGCACTGCGCCAGCGCGATGGCCATCGCCCGCCACCTGGAGCGGCACCCCAAGGTCGCAGCGGTCTACTACCCAGGCCTCGAATCGCACCCGCAGCACGCGCTCGCCGTACGCCAGATGAAGGACTTCGGCGGGATGCTGTCGTTCGAGTTGGTCGGGGGCATCGAGGCCGGTCGTCTGTTGATGAACACCATCCAGATCTTCACGTTGGCCGTGTCGCTGGGCTGCGTCGACTCGTTGATCCAACACCCGGCGTCGATGACCCACGCCTGCGTCCCGCGCGACAAGCGCCTGCAAGGCGGCATTACCGACGGGCTGGTGCGCCTTTCGGTCGGGATCGAGGACGTCGAAGACCTGATCCAAGCGCTCGACACCGCCCTGGCCGGTTTGCCGAACTGAACCCGCCCCGAACCGGGGCAATGGAGTAGAAACGATGCACACGAGTCCAACCGAAAACGCCACCACCCTGGTCGCCGTGCCCTCTGCCAACCCGGGCGGTCTGGACGCCGAGGTCAGCGCCCACTTCGGGCACTGCGACGTCTTCACGCTGGTCGAGACCGACGGCGTCCACATCCGTTCGGTCGTGACCGTGCCCAACGTCGCGCACGAGCAAGGCGGTTGCATGGCGCCGGTCGCGCTGTTGGCCAGCAGCGGCGTCGAAGTGCTGATCGCGGGCGGCATGGGCATGCGGCCGCTGATGGGCCTGCAGCAGGCGGGCGTGCGCGTGGTCCACTGGGCCGAGGCGCCGTCGGTCGGCCATGCGGTCCGGGCGTTCCTGGCCAACGAGCTGCCGGAGTTCGCATTGCAGTCCACTTGCGGCGGTGACCACTAGTGGCACGCCCCTGCCTGTCTCAGGAGTCCCGATGTTGCCCCCAACCTCTCGCGCCCGCCCCGATGTCATCATCCCCGAGAGCCAGATCGACGCCTGGATCCACGACGACGTGCCGTACTTCGACCTGACGACCCACACGCTGGGCATCGGCGAACTCCCCGCGACGATTCGCTATGCTGCCCGAAACGTGACGGTGGCGTGCTGC
>CAJBNH010000004.1 GCA_903955385.1 uncultured Myxococcales bacterium
AACCTGGCTGGGCAGTCGGGCGCGGCGCTGCTGGTACGGGCGACGACGGGCACGAGCATGGTCTCGGGCGCGGCCGTCGGCGACAAGTACACGGCAAACCTGGGCTTCATCTCGTGGGTCAAGGCCGCGTTTGGGCTGTAGGTTTCCCCAGGTACTGGGGCCCGGATCGCCCGAACTTCCCGATCCAGGAGCCCTTCCGCGGGACTTCGCTCTGGGCGCATCGCCTTGTTCTCGCCACGTGCAGAGCACTAGCCACCCATCGAAAGAACTCTTCAAAGATCGCTTCCCGGACGCTGCCGTTCGGGGAAACACTTTCCTTCACAATTTGCTTCTGCGCCTCGCTACGGAGTAGCGTCGCGTCGGTGATAGTGGTAACGTAGCCCACTGTGGGAGTGCGTCCGCTTCCCAAGGCCACGAAGATTCGAGACGTGACATCAGCTTGCGTATCGAGCTTCTTGTAAGTCTTGGGAAAGTGCCTGCGATGGCAGAGCTGGCGGATGGCACGAAGGAACACGGGCGCACCAGGGAAACGAGCAAGGTTTCTGAACGGACAGCGGCGCAACAACCGGCGACGCCACAGGAGCGGAGATGCGAAACGCCATCCAGGGATCGGACATGCGGTTTGGACAGGCCACGATGTGGGTCGCGATGACCGCCACTCTTGCCTTCAGTTGGGGGTGCGGAGACCCGGCAACGACCTCGACAGACGATGTCGCCGTGGAAGGCTCGGACGTCGAACCGGCCGACCAGCTGCAAGATGACGCTGAGGTCGGCTCCGATGTCCTCACCGACGTTGTGCCGCCCGACGTTGCGCCGGACCAGGTCGATCTGGATGCAGACGTGACTGCGGACGCCAGCCCCGACATCGGGGACGACGATGTCGCCACCGACGTCGCCGATGACACCGACACCGTCGTCAACCCGTGCCCGGGCGGCGACGGATGCGCGTGTACCTCCAACAGCCAGTGCAACTCGGCGTTCTGTATCGACACGCCCGCCGGGCAGCAGTGCGCGGCCCTGTGCAAGGACGACGCCTGCGCCGACGAGGCCTTCAAGTGCGCGACCGTCAGCGGCGCGGACGGGCCGGCCAACATCTGCGTTCCCAAGTACGGCAAGGTGTGCAACCCCTGCAACACCAACGCAGAGTGCGAGGGGCCCGGCCATGCTGGTGACCGCTGCGTCAGCCAGGCTGACTCGGGCGCTTTCTGCGGTACGGCCTGCGTCGTGGATCTGGAATGCCCTGCAGGTTATGAGTGCAAGGACGTGACCGACGTTGGTGGCGCTGCCGCAAAGCAGTGCATCGTCAAGGACGGCGGCGCTTGCAGTTGCTCGGATTCCGCAAAGACTGCTGGGCTGTCGACCACGTGCTTCTCGCAGTCGGGCGACCAGAAGTGCCAAGGCAAGCGGACCTGCGGCGCTGCTGGCCTGTCGGGCTGCGTGGCCGACGCTCCCTTCGCTGAGACTTGCGACGGCAAGGACAATGACTGCGACGGCGAGACCGACGAAGCCACCTGCAACGACGACAACCCCTGCACCGACGACTTGTGTCAGGGCAACGGTGGCTGCAAGCACACGAACAACGCGTCTGCCTGCAACGCCGACGACTCCGTTTGCACCAAGGACGACGTCTGCGTGAACGGCTCTTGCGTCCCGGGTGCCGCGATCGTCTGCGATGACAACAACGTCTGCACGACCGACAGCTGTGACCCCAAGGAAGGCTGCAAGTTCACGCCTGCTGACGGAACTCCGTGCAACGCGGACGACTCTGAGTGCACGATGTCCGACTCCTGTCTGGCGGGTGCCTGTGAGCCTGGCC
The DNA here is from genome assembly GCA_903955385.1 of uncultured Myxococcales bacterium. Lineage (GTDB taxonomy): Bacteria > Myxococcota_A > UBA9042 > UBA9042 > UBA9042 > CAJBNH01. The sequence continues at coordinate 1,817 of CAJBNH010000004.1, forward strand.
CGAAGAAGTCTTGCGACACGGGCGACCAGTGCATCGAGGGCAAGTGCAACGTCCTGAACGGCAAGTGCGCCTACGTGGTCAAGGACACCTCCCCGTGCAACGACGGAAACCCCTGCACCGCCGGCGAGCTTTGCAAGGGCGAGCAGTGCCTAGGCAGCGCCGTCAACTGCGACGATCAGAATGGCTGCACCGCCGATAGCTGCGACCCGAAGACCGGATGCGTACACGCGAATTTGACGTCGGTCTGCGACGACAAGGACGCCTGCACGGAGAATGACGTGTGCGGTGAGGGCGCCTGCAAGGGCGCTGCCGTCGACGTGGCCAAGAAGTGCGACGACAGCAACCCCTGCACGACCGACTCGTGCGACACGGTCAAGGGCTGCGTGCACGCGCCCGGCAGCGGCGCGGTTTGCGACGACGGCAACAACTGCACGGTCGGCGACAAGTGCGAATCCGGCGTGTGCGCCTCCGGCAAGAACGACTGCGACTGCAAGGCCGACCTCGATTGCGCAGGCATGGAAGACGGCAACCTGTGCAACGGCACCCTGTATTGCAACAAGGTTCAGTTGCCGTTCAAGTGCGAGACCAAGGTCGACACCATCATCAAGTGCGACGAGTCGGTCAATGGACCCTGCCAGACCAACGTCTGCAACCCGCAGTCCGGCCTGTGCGGTCTGGTCAAGAAGCCCAAGGACCTGCCCTGCGACGCCGACGACAACGTCTGCACCAAGAACGACAGTTGCCAGGACGGGCAGTGCGTGGCGGGTCTGGTTCAGACTTGCAACGACAACAACCCGTGCACGAGCGACTCCTGCGACGCGCAGACTGGCTGCAAGTTCACGAACAACACCAGTCCGTGCGATGCCGACCAGAACGCTTGCTCGGTGGGCGACGTCTGTGAGGTTGGCTCGTGCGTCGCTGGCAAGAAGACCGTTTGCGACGACGGCGAGGGTTGCACCAAGGACACCTGCGATCCCGTATCGGGCAAGTGCGCGTTCGAGAAGCTGACGGCGTCCTGCTCTGACGACAACGCCTGCACTTCGGGCGACGCGTGCGCGCAGAACAACTCCACCAACACCTACACTTGCGTGTCCGGCAAGGCCGTGGTCTGCGACGACAGCAACGTCTGCACCACCGATAGCTGCGACGTCAAGGACGGTTGCGTCAAGGTCAACGACAACACCGCCAAGGTGGCCTGCTACACGGGCGACCCGGCGACGCGGACCAAGGGCAAGTGCAAGGACGGCACGCAACAGTGCAAGGACGGCTCGCTTGGGCAGTGCCTTGGTCAGGTGTTGCCGGACCTTGGCGACCCGTGCGACGGCGTCGACAACGACTGCGACGGCATCGTCGACAAGGGCTGCGCTCCGAAGGACTTCTCGGCCCACTTCTCGACCGGTTCGGTGTCGGGCAAGGGCACGAAGTACGCGGCACGCGCCGTGACGGGCGCCAGCACGGTCGCCGGCACCGCGAGCGGTGGCGAGGGCAAGTACTCGGCCAGCCTCGGCTTCTACTCTTGGGTCAAGGCCCTGCTCGGTATCTAGCGCTCTTCGGGACGGGGGTGCGGACGTTTCGGTCCCGCCCCCGTTCTCGCGCCAGGCCAGCTGAAGTTCGCCTTCCCATCTCCCCACTCTGACCACTGTTGCGATCGGACCCAGCGAGGGCACTCGTTGGACGCCACGGATACCGCGGTAGCTTCGCGTACTTCATCGAAGCTCATCACTATTCCCATGACACCGCGCGTCGGGCACTGCACAATGCGTGCGGTGCGTTCGCCGCTTGTGCGGCCGCGAACCGTCGGGGCTGGGGAGCTTCGTCCGTTGACATCACTATTCCGTCCGCCTTGGAGTTGTCACATGCAGATGCGCCAGCGATTTCAACTTGTTGCGATGGTCGGGCTGCTCGCCCTGCTGAGTGGTACGGTCTCTGCTGCGGTGCCCGGCACTGCGTTGATCGAGGGCACGCTGCACTCCTCTGGCGGCGGCGCAGCAGCGGACGGCGACTACGCGACGGTGTTTGCGATCTACAAGGACCAGACCGGCGGCTCGCCGATCTGGTTCGAGGGCCCCGTCACCGTGAAGGTTGCGGCAGGTCAGTTCAGCTACGCGCTGGGTACGGCGACGGCGCTGAAGGCGGCCGACCTGACGACGGGCGCGTGGCTGGGCATGAAGATCGGTCAGGACCCGGAGCTGGCCCGCAAGCCGCTGCACTCGGTGGCGTATGCGCTGCGGGCTGCAGTCGCGGAAGGGC
>CAJBNH010000005.1 GCA_903955385.1 uncultured Myxococcales bacterium
AACCTGGCTGGGCAGTCGGGCGCGGCGCTGCTGGTACGGGCGACGACGGGCACGAGCATGGTCTCGGGCGCGGCCGTCGGCGACAAGTACACGGCAAACCTGGGCTTCATCTCGTGGGTCAAGGCCGCGTTTGGGCTGTAGCTCACTGCCGCGGATAGCATCGGCGGCAACGAACGGACGGAACCGCAGCTCGATGGGCTGCGGGGGACTGAGGAGTTCGACATGAAGAACAGGAACTTGGGATGGAAGCTGGCCACGTCGTTCGCGGCCGCACTGATGCTCACGAGTGGCGCGGCGATGGCTGCGGTGCCCGGAACGGCGCTGATCGAGGGCACGTTGCACTCAACAGGCGGCGGCGCGGCGGCGGACGGCGACTATGCGACGGTGTTCGCGATCTACAAGGACCAGACCGGCGGTTCGCCGATCTGGTTCGAGGGTCCCGTGACGGTCAAGGTCGCGGCCGGGCAGTTCAGCTACGCGCTGGGCACCGGCGTGGCGTTGAAGCCGGCGGACCTGACGACGGGCGCGTGGCTCGGCATGAAGATCGGCCAGGATCCGGAACTGGCCCGCAAGCCCCTGCACTCGGTGGCGTATGCGCTGCGTGCTGCGGTGGCCGAAGGTCTGTCTTGCACGGGCTGCGTCGGCGCGGACCAGTTGGATGCTGCGGCGCTGAAGGACTACCTGAAGGCGGGCGATCTGGCGACGGTGGCGCTGTCGGGCGCTTACGCGGACTTGGCGGGCGCTCCTGATCTGACGGGGTTCGTGAAGGCCGCGAACCTGGCCGACGTGGCGACGACGGGGGCCTACGCGGACCTGACGGGCGCTCCGGACCTGACGGCGTATGCCAAGACGGCGGGTCTTGCGAAGGTGGCGACGACGGGCAAGTACGCGGACTTGGCCGAGATTCCGGCGATGGCTCAGCTGGGCAAGTCCTGCGGCTCTGGCTTGGTCGTCATCGGCATCAAGGCGGACGGCACCTTGGAATGCGCCCAGGCGAGCGCGGCGGCGACGATCGCTGCGGACAACATCGACGAGATCTCCAACGGCCTGATCTGGAACCAGTTTACCGACGTGTTTGAGTCCAAGGTGGCTCTGGCGATTCCGGACAACAACCCGATCGGCGGCTTCTCTGAGATCGTGGTGGGCGACGTGGGCCTGGCGCAGAAGCTGACGGTGTCGTTGGAGCTGACGAACTCGGATCTGTCGACGGTGCAGGTCTGGTTGTACGACTCAGCGAACCAGGAATACGTGCTGTACAACAAGGGCGGCAAGAAGGGCGACGGCATCAAGACGGCGTACCCTGACCCCACCACCACGATCTCGGGCGACCTGACGTACTGGGCGGGCAAGAACCCCAAGGGCACGTGGCGCTTGAAGGTGGTGGACACGGCGTTCTTGAACAACACCACGGACGGTCAGGTGGTGAAGTGGTCGGTGAACCTGCAGACGCTGTCGAGCAAGAAGATCCAGATCAAGGGCGACCTTGTGATCGACGGCAACATCATCAGCCCCGCGCTGGATGCCAAGCTGGCCGCGTCCAAGACGTGGCCGACGCTGCGGTGGGGACGCTTCAGCAGCTATGACCAGAACTGGGGCAACTGGTACTACGGAAATACGGCGACCTTCACCTTGGGCGTGGCTCCCTCCACGTGGACGGACAGCTCAGGCCGCATCTGGAGCATCAGCGCGGACAAGAACTTGTGGAGAACCGTCCTCGTCAACACTCAGAAGATCTACCCGACGATGACGGTCATGTCCGAGTCTTGGTACGAGTCCAGCTCGACCAACGGCAAGGTGTTGATCGTCCTGTTTCGCGTGAAGAATTCAACCGGTGCTGCCATCAACTGGTCGCCGGCCTTCTACCACACGAACTACGGCGGCTGGGGTGAGTGCTCGAGCGCGACGATCAACGGCGCATCGACGTGGGACAACTGCGGCAACTGCTACGCCGGTAGCTGCACGAGTCAGCCCACCTTCTCGGTTCCGGCCAACCGCACAAGCTCGATCATGTTCGCCATCACGAACTCCCCGAGCAGCAGCATGCGCACCCAGTTGTTGACGTTCTACGGCGACACGCTGAAGTTGCCGGCCGGTCTTGAGTACGTGGACGACTTGGACACGGCTGCAGGCGACTGGAGCCAGTAGGTTCTCACTCTCCCCCCTCCCGCGGCGACAACAGGCGCGCCAACGGAACATTCTCTCGTGATGACAGGAGCTTTTCATGCAGTTTCGTAAGGTGTCCCTGGCGATGGCTCTTCTGTGCGGTGCGACTGTTCTGCTGGCCAGCGCGGCGATGGCCGCGGTGCCTTCGACGGCGCTGATCGAGGGCACGCTGCACTCGACGGGCGGCGGAGCGGCTGCCGACGGCGACTACGCAACGGTGTTCTCGATCTACAAGGACCAGACCGGCGGCTCGCCGATCTGGTTCGAGGGACCTGTCACGGTCAAGGTCGCCGCAGGCCAGTTCAGCTACGCGCTGGGAACGGCGACGCCGCTGAAGGCCGCCGACCTGACCGCGGGTGCGTGGCTGGGCATGAAGATCGGCCAGGACCCGGAGCTTGCGCGCAAGCCCCTGCACTCCGTGGCGTATGCGCTGCGGGCTGCGGTGGCGGAAGGGCTTTCGTGCACGGGTTGCGTCGGTGCGGACCAGTTGGACGCCGCGGTGCTGAAGGACTACCTCAAGGCTGGCGATCTGGCGGCGGTGGCTCTGTCGGGCGCCTACGCAGACCTGTCGGGCGCACCGGACCTGACCGGTTTCGTGAAGGCTGCGAACTTGGCGGACGTGGCGACGACGGGTGCCTACGCGGACCTGACGGGCGCTCCGGACCTGACGGCGTACGCGAAGACGGCGGGTCTTGCGAAGGTGGCAACGACGGGCAAGTACGCCGACTTGGACGAGATTCCGGCGATGGCGCAGCTTGGCAAGTCCTGCGGCTCTGGCTTGGTCGTCATCGGCATCAAGGCGGACGGCTCTCTGGAATGCGCGCAGGCCAGCGCGGCGACGACGATCGCTGCGGACAACATCGACGAGATCTCCAACGGCCTGATCTGGAACCAGTTCACCGACGTGTTCGCTTCGGCAGCGGCGCTTCCGATTCCGGACAACAATCCGATCGGTGGCTTCTCTGAGATCGTCGTCGGTGACGTGGGTCTGGCGCAGAAGCTGACGGTGTCGTTGGAGCTGACCAACTCGGACCTCTCGACCGTGGCCGTGACCCTGTATGACTCCGCCAATCAGGAGTACGTGCTCTACAACAAGGGTGGCAAGAAGGGCGACGGCATCAAGACCATCTATCCCGATGAAACCAAGACGATTTCTGGCGACCTGACCTATTGGACCGGCAAGAACCCCAAGGGTACGTGGCGCTTGAAGGTGGTCGATGGGGCGTTCCTGAACAACACGACGGACGGTCAGGTGGTGAAGTGGTCGGTGAATCTGCAGACGCTGTCGTCCAAGAAGATCCGCGTCGCGGGTGACTTGGTGGTGGACGGCGCGCAAACGATCGCCGGCAACCTGACTGTCGCCGGCACGCTGACCGCCCCGGGCCTCGCCTCGCCGTTCCCGGTCGGGTCGAAGCCCTTCCTCTACGCCTGGCACGAGGACAACGTCGAGAACAACTGGAACACCAAGCCCAACGGCATCCCGACGTACGGATCCTCGTTCGGCACCTCGAACGACTCGCTGCATCAGTGGGGCTTCGACACGATCGTGTACGGCGACAAGTTCGGCAACATCTACAAAGACAAGGGCTCGACCGGACGCAACGCTCAGAACGCCAGCTGGCAGGCACTGGCCGCGTTCATCAAGAACACGACCTCCAGCGCGATCAACGTCAACGTCAATTACTGGTGGTCGACCAACAGCAGCTACAGCAACTACACGGGCCTTGCCCTGAACGGCAGTGACCTTTGGACCACCTCAGGCAGCAACATCAGCACCAACACGACGACCGTCACGTTCCCCGCGAACCAGACGTCGGTGCTGATCCTGAAGTCGGGCTGGTACTACTGGACGTGCAACGGCTGCTACACCTGGTGGGGCAAGTCGACAGCGTCCTTCTACAATAACTCGTTCAACCTGCCGGCCGGTCTGACGTTCGACTACGATCGATACAACGCCTGGATCGCCAACAAGTAGTTCTGGCCATCACCGCCGCCAGCGCGCCTCGACGGGTTCGAGGAAGGCGCTGGGAGGCGGGGCAACGCACGAGCGCTCCGATACCCTGCAACGTTCTTACGACAATGGAGTCCCACCATGAGAAAGGCCATCCAAATGAACGGGATGCGCGGCACGACGGTGTGGTTCGCGAGTCTGGCGCTGGTCGCCATGGCGGCGGGCTGCGGCAACGACCCGGTAGCGGAGACGGACACGACGGTCGACACGACCATCGGCACCGATGTCGACCAGCCTGACGGGCTGACGGACGACACGCTGG
>CAJBNH010000006.1 GCA_903955385.1 uncultured Myxococcales bacterium
CCTGTCGTTTGCGATACTTGCGACATCGCGCCCCGGGTGGCGCCCGGGTTCCCGCCATGTCGCCTTCCGTCACCGCCACGTCGCCCTCCCGCCCGCGAGCGAATCGCGTCGGCCTGCGGGTCGAGTCTGCCGTCGAGCACATTCGCACCGGCAAGACGCCCAACGTTCAGGTGTACTTGGAGCACGTCGCCTACCCGCGAGAAGGCGGCCAGGCGTTTGCGCCACTGCGGATCCCGGAGCGGGCACGCGTCGTGGTCGATGGCGTGGACGCGGGCCTGATCGAGCGCGCGCGCCTGCAGGCGACGTTGACGCTGACGCCGGGAACGCACGTGTTTCCACTGGCCGATGGTCCGGGCCTGCACGTGCAAATTGCCGAAGGCACGACCGTTTCCGTCGCTGCTGAAGTGGGGCCGCCGCCGCATGAGGCCGGTGGCGCAGGTGCGCTGCTGACTTCGGTCGACGTCGAGTTCTACCCGCCCTTGGCGATGCCTCGCATCCTGACGGTGTTGGCCGAGGTGCAGCAGCTGTTTCTGGACAAGCATGTGGCGGCGTTGCTGCGGGGCGTGGCTCCCGACCGGATGATCGGGCTGCTGGAGGCTGTCGGCTTTGGGTTGGACGACGCGCTGTTGGGCGGCACGCTGCAGTCGATCGAGGTGCGCCTGGCGCGAGTGAGCGGAAGACCCAAGTGGCGTCCGTACTTGCAGCGCTGGGACCTGGAGCTCGCGTTTTCGGGCGAGCTGCGCTTGCTGGACCGCGTGCAGGTGCCGTTCCACGACGTGGTGTTGCCGCCTGCCGTGCTGCCGGTGCCCGGTGCCTCGCTGGAGCTGTTGCTGTCGAGCCGACCGTTGGCGTCGGGAGAGCTGCGATTCGAGCGGCTGCACGCATTGCCCATCGCCCGTGCGGCGTTGCGTGCGCTGCAGGCGGTCGAGGGGAGGCTTCGTGTCGATGGCGATCTGCCGTCGGTGAGCGTGGCGTCGCAAGCCGTGGACCGCACCAAGTTCCAGACCCAGGTGCAGCTGCCGGCGGGAGCCTCGCTGGACGGCGACTTCCGCATCTCGCGCGACGGCAATGCGTGGACGGTGGAAGTCCTGCCGTTGTCGCTGTCGTTCCGCGAGGAAGACCGGGAACGCGTACAGCTGAGGGTGGCCGGGCAGTTGAAGGTGGACCTGGAGCACGCCGACGGCGGGCCGCTGGAGCACGTGGACGGTCGTCTGGAGTGCGAGATTCTGCCGGGCAGCGTGCTGACGCGGGTCGAGGCGTCGCTGCGGGGAACCCATCCGCTGGCGGTGGGCGGCACGGGTGGACGCTGCGTGCTGCGGGACATGCACCTGCGTGGCGGGATGGAAGTTCGCGTCGATGCTGGTCATTTGTCGGCAGGGCCACTGGGCGACGGGTTTGCGGTCGAGGCGGCGCTGGAGCTGCCGGACGAGCCGTTTCTGCAACGCGCGCGCAGCACTTGGGGCGGGTCGCTGGACGGCGGCACGCTGGCGGCGACGCTGAAGCCACACGGACGCGGTTGGGACCTGCAGGTCCACGCCCAAGGGCTGCTGCACCAGCATTTTGAGATGCAGGTCGCGCCGATTCCGGAGTTGCGGATTGACGACAGCCACTTGCGAGGAACGGTAGAGGCGCGGGTGTCGATGTCGGGCGGCGCGATTCTGCGCGCCTTGGGCGGGGCCGAGACCGAGATGTCGGTCGCCCCCCGCGGTGAACTGGAAGTGACGTTGAGTCTGGCAGAGGCCACGCTGGCCGGCCGCCGCGTGTCGTTGCCTGAGGGGACGACCCTGATCGGTCGCTGGCAGCCGGGTGAGGTGTCGTCCAGTCAGGCGCAGGACTTCGCGTTCGACCTGACCTGGGACCTGCACGGCGAGCCCTGCCTGTTGCATGGCGCCGACCGCGCGGTATCGCTGCTGACCGATGCGCTGCGGCAGGGGGCGTTGACCGTGTGTGTCAGCCCCGGCGGGCGGTTCTCGTTCCGTGGCGAGCAACAGGGGCTGTACGGTGTGCGCTTTTTCAATGCGCTGCTGGATCCGGCGGGCGAGGCAGGGCACCTGCTCGAGATCCTGAACTCCGACGATGCCTTGTCGCACGTCCAGGCGGCGATCGAGGTGTTTGACGCCGAGTGGGCGCAGCAGTTCGTGACGCTGCGCAAGTGGGCGAAGCGATTGCGGGATCACGTGCAGGCCCGGGGCATCGCGCGGCCGGGCGATCTGGTCCCGCGTCACCAGATCGCGGGGATGCTGTCACGCGTGCTGGTGGACGACGACTCGCTGGAGGCGAGGATCGAGCCGCTGGTGCGCGACTTGACCGAGTGCCGGGGACTGGATCTTCGCGCTGCGAAAGACCTTTTGTACGACGCATGGGGCGACCGGCGGCTGGACTATGAGATCGATGGCGTGCTGCGCTGGCTGGACCTTGTCACTGCGCCCAGCGAGCCCCTGCCGCGTCCTGTGGCGGTCGAGGACCCGCCCCTGGTCGAGAACCCGCTGTATCTGACGGATCTGCAAACGCTTCCTTCGGCGGATGAGCTGTACCGCGCCGCCTCGCCGGGTCCGATGCCTGCCGACCTGCTGACCCGCATCGCCGATCTCGCACCAGAGCTGTCGCTGCACCAGATCGACCACCTGCTGGCCCATGTGCAGTCGTCGTGGGACTCGCGTGCGGTGCGTCGTCTGCGCCATGTTCGGCAGGCCAAGCGCCGCGTCGCGACCATCGCCGAGGGGTGGGGAGGCATCGCCCATGCCGCGCAAGCCAGCACGATTGCCTCGTTTCTTGGCGAGGCCGTCGGGCCGCTGCCGTTCGACCACAAGCCGTCGACCCCCGACGCCTGGCCGCCGCCGTGCGCGCTGGGGCCGCGCGACGTTGCGGTGCTGCTGCACGCCGGGATCGTCGAGGGCCATCAGGGCCTGCAGTCGCAGATCAACAACCGATTGCTGATCGAGCTGTTGCGGGCGAGCCCAAGCGACCTGACGCGCCATGTGCTGATCGAGATGAGCCAGCAGGTGCCGCGCATCCTGACGGGAGCCCTGTTCGCCTTTCTGAATCAGGACCAGGACGAGCTTCAGGAACCATTGGATCTTCCTGCGTTTCTGCAAGAGCAGCTGGGCCTGCCGGTGCCGCGTCAGGCCGACTATCTGGCCGGTGGCCGCAAGGTGCGCCAGAGCTACTACGAGGCCCTGGCCCGGTTGGCCGATGCTGTCATGGCGCAAGGCGGGCCGTACCTGGCGCGCCGGTCGCGGTTGTTGGACGTGCACCGCCCGCCACCGCCGATGCCGCAGCCGCGGGGCAGGGCCCTGACGCTGGAGAAGGACGCCAGAAAGGCGATCGCGGCGGCCGACAAGCTGGCGCGCAAGCTCGAGTTCCAAGGTGCGACGGGGGAGGGCCACACGGCTGCCACCCACGCGTACCACCAGGCATTTCAGGCCTGTGGCGACCTGCTGACCGAGGTGCCCGACGGGTTCCAGCTGCCCTGGTTCAAGGACTTCTGGCAGCGGAACGAAGAGGCGCTGAAGGTCCTTTCCGTCGTGCGCAACGTTCAGGACGACGTCGACGACGTGCGGCACTGGCTGCGTGTGCAGGCGGGGCGCGACCCGGGTCTGGCCGATCAGGATCTGGTCGAAGCGGTGGCGCGGTCCCTGTACTACCACCGCAAGGATCAGGATGAGGTGCTGGCGGATCCGTTGACGCGGCTGCTGATCGAAGAGCCCGCCGGCGCCTACGACTTCACGATTGTCAGCTGCATGGGCGTGGTGACCGACGGGGCGAAGGGGCGCGAGCTCGAGGAGTCCTACCGGCGCGTCGCCAAGCGGCATGGCGTCAAGGTGATCCGCGCGCACACGGGGCTGTTTCGCTCGCTGGAGTACAACGCGGCGGCCATCCTGCGCGGCATCGAGCGGACCCGCACGCCGTGGGGAATCGTCGGCTACAGTCAGGGTTGCGCCAACGCGCTGCTGGCCGAGAGCTTCCTGTGGAGCGGCACGCCGAAGCAGCGGGCGCTGCTGGACCGCTTCGTCGCCCGCAACCTGTTGTTCTCTGCCGTGAATGGGGCAGCGCACGGGGCCAGCGGGTCCGTCAAGCTGCTGCGGGCGATGGTCGACGGTGAGCGCTTCCTGAAGCACTACCAAGCCACCTGGTCGCGTGAGGTCGTCGAGATCTTCATGCGTGGGCTGAAGTCCGCGATGGAGTCGACGGCGTTCGTGGACACGCTGGCGGGCACGCACTCGCTGAGTCTGGAGCGCGCGCGGCTGCTGCACCGCGACCGTCAGTTCGTGCCCGGCGTCCCGACCTCGACGACGCGGGGCATCGCGGATCTGGACAAGCTGCCGGAAGCCTTGGAGTACCTGTACTTCGCCCACGACCGGTTGCTGCCCGACGTCCCGCACGACAGCCAGGTGCCGGCGGACGAAGCGATCGGACAGGCCAGCCGGGTCCACAACGCCTGGACCGAGGTGCTGGCCCGCGCGGACATGGGCAGCCGCATCCAGGCCACCCACCACTGGTCGCCGCTGACGGCCGAGGTCGAGTTCCTGACGACCGACCGTGACCGCGCCCGTGCTGCCTATCAGGGGCCCAAGGATCGCCACGTTTTCCCATGGTTGTGGGTCAATGGACGGTTTGGACGAATTGGACGAATTCAGGGGCCGGGTTAGATCACGGATGAGGGTGTAATCGCCTGCAATGGATAGTGTTTCAGTGGTGACGCACAGTCCAGGCTGTTCCGGTTGGCCATAGAGCCCGGTCAGACGGATCGCCGCCACGCTGCCCGGTCCTGCAGCCAGACCTTGACCCCGCAGAAGCGGTCGCCTTCGGTGCAATACGGCCGAATGCCCGCAAGGTGCCGCGCGGCGCACGGCGGCAGCAAGTACCGGCCGATGTTCGGCTCGACCTCGGCGATGGCTTGGGCCTCGTCGACGCTCGCCTGCCAGATCTCCTCCTGCGCGTTGAAGCACAAGCGCATCCAGTGCTTGTGGCGCAGTGCGGCCAGATCGGCGGTCTCTGTGAACCGCAGGGCCACCGCATTGGGCAGCAGGTACGCCCGCCACTCGGCATCGACGCCCAGCGCTTGCAGCTCCGCAATCGCCGTCCAGGTGCGCTGCATGGACTCGGTGTAGCGCGCGACCGCCTGCGGTCCGGCCTGCGTCACCAGCCCCGGCGTGACGAAGTCGGGCTCAGGGCTCAGGAACGCGTGGACAGAGGGGCGGGCCGCCGGCGTCATGCGGTGGCGTTGGTCCTGACTGTCGGCGGCATGGCTCAGACGCTTGCGAAAGGCGTAGTGCGCCGCGTGCAGGGCCCGTCCCAGCTTCTGGTGCGACACGTTGGCCAGCGGGTCGGCCAGCAGCGGATTGTCTTGGGGATCCAGCACCTTGGCGATGGCTGCGGCGTCGTCCAGCTCGGTCGGCAGCACCCCCAGCACCTCACGCACGGCGTCGGCCACCCGGCGCTCGTTGTGGGCGAAGCGGTCGATGAGGACCGACGTCCGCCCCGCAAGCTCGGCATCGAATGCGTGGATCCGCTGCCGATGGCGCTGCGGATCTCCAACGAGCTCGGTGACTTGCGCGATCGGCTCCAGCGGTTCGACGTCCAGCTGCCGCAGCAACGGGTCCGCCTCGAACAGCAGCTCGGCCATGCGGTCGACCACGAAGCGGGCCTCGCGCGGCGTGTCGGGCTGCAGGCAAAGCCGTCGATACCGCAGCACGGTCAGGATGTTGACGGTGTGCACCAGCGAGGTGTGGGTGGCGACGGGCAGCACGTAGCGTGCGACCTCTTGCGCCCGACGCTGCACCGGTTGGCGCCACTTCTGCGGGTCCTTGGCGCGTGCCGGAAAGACGGCGAAATACGTTTGCGCCGCGACGGGTTCCAGCAGCTCTGCCAGCGCGTGATAGTCGGCCATCTGCCGCTCGACCGCTTGCTGGAACACGCGCCGGGCGGCGTCGGGCAGGGCGGGCACCGCGACGCGCCCTGGCTTGACCTCGACGTAGCGCTGGCTGGTCTGTTCGCTGTTGTAGAACGGGTGGGCGTGCAGAAAGCTCCAAACGAACTGCCGCGACACGCCGTCGAGCGCGAACTGTGCGAATCCATGCTGCAATGTCGTGTGGTGACCGGCCCGGAACGTGCTGTGGGCGATGCGGTCGCGCAGGTCCTGGCGCTGTTGTTGCTTGTCGGGGGGCAGCCCCACGCCCGAGACCTCGTCGGCGGTCACAACGCCTCTGCCGCTGTAACAGGTGCGGGCGGCGGCGACGGCGTGCTCGAACGGCCGGTCCGACAGCGAGACCAGGCGCACCGACGGCGGCGACGAGGCAAATGGCTGGCTCATGGCTCGGCGGCGTCCGTTTCGCCTTGGTCGGCGGGCTCACCAGAACGCAACAGGGCGACCTCGTCTGCCGTCAGCTCGCGCACGCCGCCGGGCGGCAGGTTCGGGTCGAGCCACAGGCCGCCGATGCGCTCGCGGTGCAGCGTCAGCACCAGCCCGCCGCACACCGCGACCATGCGCTTGACCTGATGGAACTTGCCCTCGTGCAGGCGGATCCGGACGAGCTTGGGCCCCATCCGCTCCAGCACCGCCGGCAGGCAGCGCGTCCCGTCGGGCAGCACGATGCCGACGGCAAAGTGGTCCTCGGCATCGGCCGGCAGATCCGCTTGCAACGTGGCCACATAGGCCTTCTCGACGTGCCTGCGCGGGTGGGTCAGCGCGTGGTTCAGGCCGCCGTCGGTCGTCAGCAGCAGCAGCCCCGTCGTGTCCTTGTCCAGCCGACCGATCGGCGCCAGATCGCGGGCCTGCAGGTCGGGCGGGACCAGGCTCATCACGTTGGGCGCGGCCATCTCCTCGGTCGTGCACACGTGGCCCACGGGCTTGTGCAGCATCAGCACGCGGTGGCCAAACGGGCGCACGGGCTTGCCGCGAAACACCACCTCGTCGACGCCCGACGTGACTTGCTTGGCGGGATCGCGGACTTCCACGCCGTTGACCAAGGCCTGCCCGGCACGCACACCGGTCCAAACGTGGCTGCGAGGGGTTCCGGTGCCTTGGCTGATGTATCGGTCGATGCGCATGGCGGCGAGTATGGCCGATCCCGTGCCGAACCGCACCCGGCCAGGTCGAATGCCGCGGCCGTGCCGACGCGCGCGCCCGACTTCAAACCGGACCCAAACGTAACCCTTCATCGCGACACGCAACGGCCGTCCAATCCGACCCGCCCGGTCCCTTTTCTCTTGCTTGGGAAAGAAGCTTGCCCTAGCATCCCGCGCTTGTTTTCGCGCAGACCGCGCAACCCCGCGCGAACACGAAGACTTCTGACCCAGACACCCCCCGCGCAAGCGGCCCCGAGGTCGAATGAAGCTAGCAGAGAAGCGATCGGAGACCGTGTTCCAGGACTTCAAGCCGGCCCTTTCAGCAGGCCACGCGTTCGCTGAGGCGAGCCGCTGCCTGTTCTGCGAGGACGCGCCCTGTACCATTGCGTGCCCGACGAGCATCGACATCCCGCAGTTCATCCGCAAGATCGCGACCGGCAACCTCAAGGGTTCGGCGCGCACGATTTTCGACGCGAACATCCTGGGTTCCAGTTGTGCCCGCGTCTGCCCGGTCGAGGTGCTGTGCGTCGGGGCGTGCGTGTACAACCACATGGACCAGCCGCCGATCCAAATCGGCAAGCTGCAGCGCCACGCCACCGACCACGCCATCGCGCAGGGTTGGCAGTTCCACACGGCGGGACCCGACAGCGGCTTCAGCGTCGGTCTGGTCGGCGGCGGCCCCGCGTCGCTGTCGGCGGCCCACCAACTGCGGCGCCAGGGCCATGCGGTCACCATCTACGAAAAGCGCAGCGTGATCGGCGGCTTGGACGTCACCGGTGTCGCGCCTTACAAGGTTCGCGCCGACGACGTGGCCAAGGAGATCGACTGGCTGCTGGGCATCGGCGGCATCGAAGTCCGCACCGGCGTTCAGGTTGGCGCGGACGTGACGTGGGCCGAGCTGGAGCAGCGTCACGATGCGCTGTTCGTCGGCATCGGTCTGGGCGCAGACAGCCTGCTCGACGTTCCGGGCGCGCAGCTTCCGGGCGTGCAGGGCGCCGTCGCGTTCATCGAGGCCATGAAGCTGGGGACCGTCGACCTGTCCAACGTGCGCCACGCGCTCGTGATCGGCGGCGGCAACACGGCGGTCGACGCGGTGCGCGAGCTGAACGGCCTGGGCGTGAAGGACGTCACGCTGGTCTATCGCGGCACCGAAGCGGGCATGCCCGGCTACAAGCACGAGTGGAAGGTCGCCAAGATCGACGGCGTGCACGCGGCCTGGCAGGCGTTGCCGGTCGCGTTCCAGGGCAACGGCCGCGTCGAGTCGGTCCGCTGCATCCGCATGGACGAGCACAAGAAGCCGATTCCGGGCGCGGAGTTCGACCTGCCGGCCGACCTGGTGCTGCTGGGCATCGGCCAGGCCAAGTTGGGCGAGCTGCTGGGCGGGCTGCCGGGCGTCACCCTCGACAAGGGCCGCGTGGTCGTCGACGCGCACGGCTTTACGGGTCGGCGCGGCCTGTGGGCGGGCGGCGACTGCACCAACGGCGGCAAGGAGGTCGTGAACGCGGTGGCCGAGGGCAAGTCCGCAGCGATCGCCATCGACGAATACCTGACCACGACCGCCGCGGCCGCGCGCCAGGCGAAGGAGGCCCCCCATGGTTGATCTGCGCTCGAATACCGGAGGCATCCGCTCTCCCAACCCCTTCTGGCTCGCCTCGGCCCCGCCGACCAACTCGGGTGCGCAGATCATGCGCGCCTTCGAGGCAGGGTGGGGCGGCGCGGTGTGGAAGACCCTGGGCCAGCCGATCCAGAACGTGTCCAGCCGCTTCGGCTCGCACAACTACGGCGCCAAGAAGACGATTGGTTTCAATAATGTCGAGCTGATCACGGACCGGCCGCTCGAGGTCAACTTCCGCGAGATCTACGAGGTCAAGAAGCGCTTTCCCGACCACGCCGTCATCGTGTCGCTGATGGTCGAGACCGAGGAAGAGTGGAAGGACCTGATCATGCGTTCGATGGACGCTGGTGCAGACGGTCTCGAGCTCAACTTCGGCTGTCCCCACGGCATGTGCGAGCGCGGCATGGGCTCGGCGGTCGGTCAGGAGCCCAAGGTCAACGAGCGCATCACGGGTTGGGTCACGTCGTACTCGAAGATTCCGGTGCTGGTGAAGTTGACGCCGAACGTCAGCGACATCGTGCCGCACGGTCTGGCGGCCCAGCGCGGCGGTGCCCAGGGCGTGTCTTTGATCAATACGATCAAGAGCATCATCGGCGTCGACGTTGACAAGTTCGTGCTCTATCCGACGGTCGGCGACAAGTCGACGAACGGGGGCTACTGCGGCGCGGCGGTCAAGCCCATCGCGCTGCACATGGTGGGTGCGCTCTCGCGCGATCCGCGGTTCAGCTTGCCGATCAGTGGCATTGGCGGCGTGGCCAACTGGCGCGATGCGGTCGAGTTCATGCTGCTCGGCGCGTCCAGCGTGCAGGTGTGCACCGAGGTGATGCTCAAGGGGTATCGCATCGTCGAGGACATGATCGAGGGCTTGTCGGAGTATATGATCCGGCACAAGTTCGAGACGTTGGAGGATTTTCGCGGCAAGGCGGTGGCGTCTTACTCCGAGTGGGGCGAACTGAACGTCAACTTCGAGCAGGTGGCCAAGATCGATGCCAGCAAGTGCATCGGGTGCTACGACTGCGTGGCGGCTTGTCGCGACGGGGCGCATCAGTGCATCGAGCCGGCGGCGGTCGGCGCTCCGCGGGTTCCGGTGATCGACGAGAGCGAGTGCGTTGGGTGCAACCTTTGCGAGATCGTTTGCCCGGTGCAGGACTGCATCACGATGGTCGAGGTCGACAACGGGTATGCGCCTGCCAGCTGGAACGAGCACGTCTATCAGGGCGCGGCGGTGCGCTATAAGAAGGGGTCGCACTAGGGGAACTCGCGCACGAGTCGCCTGGCGACGAACTCCGACAGTGCAATTCGGTGCGCAGCAAGGCCGCGCGCCGTGTGGCTATTCTTGCAGGAGCTCGCGGAGCTGCCGCTGGCGCGGGTCCATGCGGCTCCAGCACGCACCCCGTGACGCCCCCCATCAGCCGCCGTACACTGCCGCC
>CAJBNH010000007.1 GCA_903955385.1 uncultured Myxococcales bacterium
CACGTCTTCGCGTTCGAGCCACGGATAGCCGGCGAGCAGGTCCTCGACCGTCGACCCGGCCGCAAGCATGTCAAGCACATGCTCCACCGCCAGACGTCGACCGCGGATGATGGGCTTGCCGCTGTAGATGGCAGCGTTCCAGGTGATGCGTTGAAGCAAGGTGTCGGAAGTCATCGTCTTTCCCTGCGCAACGCCAACGCGGCGAGGTGAAGCCACCGTAGTGATCCGTGTGCGGGCTGGCAAGGGGGATCGCTCCGTCGGCTCCACCGCGTGGATTCCTGACGAGGCATGGTCACCACGAACAGGGTAAGGCCCCGAGCCATCGCCGGCTGCGGTCAGGCCGCCAAGATGCCGGCTCCATCTGAGCGTCAGGCCCGTCCGGCGCCGGACCAGCAGCACGTCGATGTCCACCTGCCGCAGCCGCGGGGTGCGCTCGAACCTCTGGGTGCCGGCGGGGGCACGCGGATGACGACCCGGAGTAGCATCGCCTAGCCCTCAGCCAGATTGGATGAACGCGGTACTCTCGTGACAATCGAAGCAGACGAAGACATACACAAGTCCGCAGTCCGCCAGCACCAGCGTGTCACCGACAGAATCGAGCTGCGCGTAGAAGCTCATCTCCCCGCCGCAAGACGGGCACGCGGGCACAGTGGTCGCCTGTTGGAAGTCGGGCGTTCCACCGAGCTTGTGCCGATTGCCGACGTGTGGGTCGGCCCACCTGAACCCGAGCACCTTGCGCGCGTCTTGGGTGACCGGATGAAGCTGAAGGCGGAACTCAGGAAGCTGCCTTGCCATGGTCCCTCACTTCTTGAATTGGTGGATAGGGTAACCGCCAGACCGAAGTCGTTCATCATCCTGGTGACGTGCCGAGGTGCTCCCTTGCCAGAGCCTCTCTTAGCTTGGCAGCAAGCGGGAATTCGTCCACCCCGTCCAGTCGCGACCAGTAGTCGATGTGGTGGGCAAAGGCGGACTCGGCGTCAGCGGCCAGTTGAAGGATGCGATCGATGGCGGCGATGCGGCCGCAACTCAAGGCATCGTTGGACGAGGCCAGGATCAGGTCGGCCAACTCGAAGCGCTGTGTTGGCTCAAGCGCCACGCTCTTGAAGTAGGCCACGAACTCGTCGAGCCGCGCTCCATCGGCGTTGAGTATGCCCCAGTCCTGCGTCTCATAGTTGAGACCAAGGTCATCTGAGAGCCTGCGGAGAAGGTCATCGGGTCTGTCGGTGACCGGTAGACGCAAGCCACCACCCCCAACCGTCAAGCCCCGCGCCGGCGACCCCGGACCCTCCGAAACCGCCGAAACTGGGCTGTCCAAGCGTCTACGCCCACGCCATCCACCCGTCAACCTGCAGATTTTCCGCTGTCTGAACAAAGGCATCCCGCCCGCCGCCCCCCAACGCCCCGAACCACCCCAGACCCCGAAACGCCCCCGCACCCCGCCCGTTGACACCGTCATCCCCCCAACCCCAAGCTCGATCCCGCCCGCGTTCGACGCCGGGATCGTCGTCATCGCGCAGTCCAGACTGTCTGGACTCCTCAAAAGCTCGCATCCCCCACCGCCCACCCAGGAGTCCGCCGTGACCGAAGACCTCGCCACCGTCCACGAACTGACGCCCTTCGAGGACCTGCTCGACGTCCTGGAAAGCCTGGCCCGTAACCACGCCCTGGCCTTCCGCCTCGAGGTCGGCCGCGTGCTGCTGAACGCGTTCTTCGGCGGC
>CAJBNH010000008.1 GCA_903955385.1 uncultured Myxococcales bacterium
CGTGTCCTCGGGCTCGCTGGCCGGCAAGCACGCGGGGACGGTGTCGCAGCCCGTATCGGCGCAATCGGTCTTGCCGTCGCCGTCGTTGTCCTTGCCGTCCGTGCACGCGGCCGAGTCGACGTCCGAATCCTCCGTGCACACCGTCACGAACATGCCCTTGCTGCAGCCGTAGTCCTTGCAGTCGGTGTAGCCGTTGCCGTCGTTGTCCTTGCCGTCGCTGCAGAGTTCGTTGGTGAATTCGCGCAGGCAGCACGCCTCGGCCAGGTTCTGGCACTTGCGGTCGCCGCAGTCGAACTGGCCGTCGTCGTCGTTGTCCTGAAAGTCGGCGCAGAGCTCGACGGTGTTCTCGACCTCGAAGGTCGGCACGGCCGGCACGTACTCACCGCAGAAGGTCGACAGCAGCAGGCAATCGACGTCATCGCAGTCGATCATCCCGTCCTGATCGTTGTCGATGCCGTCGGCGCAGGTCTGGTTGTCGGCCTCGTAGCCAAGCACAGGCAAGACGCCGTCCTTGGTAACAGGAACGTCGTAGCAGCCGCTCATCGCCACCGCGAGCAAGCCAGCGACGCAGGCGACTCCGAGGACCGGGCGAGAAGGTAGGGTTCGAGAGGGCAGCATGCGCTCCTCAGATGGGCGGAAGGTCCGCTCGGCGCGACAGATCAATCGTGCAAGCACGTCGCCGCTCCCTGGCCGTAGCGGCGGGAGAACGGGACGTACAGGTGACAGGCCCCAGCTTCGTGGCAGACCCACTGGCACGTCTTGTACATGTCCAAGTGGATCCACTTCTCGGAGTGGCCGTCTTCGGTCGAAACGGTGCGGTTGTAGGTCGTGCCGTCGTAGCCCTCGTCGTTCGAGTGCGCTGACGTCAGGATGTACTTCGGCACGCCCTTGGCCCACATGCCCCGCCTCTCGGCGATCGCGGCCTTCTGTGCGACGATGTACCGGTCAGGCGAAGGCAGCTTGGTCACGGTCATCGCGTGCGCCAAGCCCTTGCGGATCTGGTCTACCGCAAGGTCCGGGCAGTCCCACAGGATGCGGCCGTAGCCGTCGCGGTTCAGGTCCGAGGTGCAGCGCCAGGTGCCTCTCCGAGCGTTCAGCGTGGCCATCTTGGCGTTGACGTACAGTTCCGAAGCCTTCCAGTCGCCCCACTTGTGCACGTTGCCAAAGCTCTCAAGCGTGTTGTAGCCGGCGAGCCGGGCCTTGGTTCCGGCGTAAGGGCCCGCGAGAACCGAAAAGCTGTCTCCGTCGTTGAACCAAACGGGTGAGAGCACGCCGTTCAGGAACACGCGAGAGGCAGGTCTCGCCCAGCCTTCGGAAGCGGCGGCCAGCAGCGCGACGATGCCAACCAGCAGGCCGATGGCAACGCGCACGCGGATCGGAGATCGAAGGCGAGCTGTAGGGAAGAAAGGGTCAGCCGAGTGGGCCAGAAAGCCGGGCATGGGAAAGCCCCTTGGTCACGTGCAGCGAGGATGCGGGGGGAGCAGAGCGCGACCGTGCGTCATCGAACTACGGAGGCGCCGCGGGCCCAGCCAACCCTTCGTCGCCACGTCCGTCGACCATGATCGCGAAGTTGGGTTCGCGATATTCGTTACGACCGCATGTGGCCATGACCATCTTGATGACCTGGAAGGGAACCGTACGGTCGGATTGGATGATGACCTTGCGGTTTTCGCGAACCTTCTGAGGGTTCTTCGGGTTCTGCTGGAACTTCCAAGAACTCTTCAACACCTCGGCCAGGGGCTTGATGTCCCAGCTGGGGTACTTGACCTCGTTGACGTCGCCCAGGCTCATGATGCGCTTGTTCTCAAAGAGCATTTCGCCAAGGGTGCTGCCGTCGCCGCGGGTCAGGGCGACCATGGGCGCGCGCTCGAGTTCGGCCTTCGACGACGCCTTGGGCATGGCGACGTTCGGGTTGACGAGCATCAGCTCGCCGGCCGCGCTGAACGACTGGATCAGAAAGATGACGAGCATGATGAAGAGGTCGATCATGGGCACGACGTTCAGCGTCGCAAAGATAGCCTTGCTTCCGCCCGTCTTGACCGTCTTCTGGATGGTCTTGAGGGCAATGCCGTGGCCGGCTCGTGATCCGGGGTGGTGGACAGCCATCTCGTTCCTCTGTCTAGGGCCCGCCGTTGGGGGCGGATCGGTTCGTCAGCGCCAGAAAGGGCCGCCAAGGGCTAGTTGAAGTCCGTGAACCCTTCGGCTTTCAGCAGATTCTGATCGCCGACGGCGGGGTTTCTCAGGCAGTTCTTCTTGGCCGCATCGTCGATGCAGGAGCCAAGGATCGCGTCGAGGGTGCCGATCAAGTGCAGGTACTGCACCTTGTCAGACGCCACGACCATCACCTTGACCTTGTCGCCCAAGCCAGCCTCTTTCATGAAGCCGGCCAAGGTCTTCCGCAGCTCGGGGCGGTTGTACTTCTTGAAGACCTCGATTTGGCCCTGGCACGACGTCACCGAACCCTTGCCGCGGCAGAGTCGGAACTCGCCGTCGGTCGGGATGCGCTTCGGCTGTGCAAGCTCGGGCTTGGTCTCGAGGTTGAACAGGTTGACCAAGTATCCCGTGGGCGTGATGGCCACGTTGATCTTCGGTTCCTTCTTGGGCTGCTCCTTGGGAGGAGTCTTGCTCGCCTTGGGAAGGGCCTGGTCGACGTCGACGCGGGACATCTGCGTCCACACCGCCGAGATCAGCAGGAAGCAGATCGTGCACGCCAGCAGATCGATGAAGGGCACGACGTTCAGTGTCGCGTCGGCTACGCCGCCTTTTCCTGAAGAACCACCACCCATCGTCTCTCTCCTGTCCGTTCGTCGAGCGTTGATCACCGCTCCGGGGAAGCCGGGACGGTCTCACGGAGCGCGCCGGCCGCTGCCGGTCAGCCCCACCGGGCGAGTACTGCTGCTCAGCCCGCGGCCCCGGAGCCATCCCGTGTTTCAGGGAGGGCTCCGGGCCGCAGGACACGTCGAGCAGACGAGTCGGTCAGACACCCGCTCCCTCGTCAGGCCGAAGCCCGCCGTGGAGCAACGCACCGCATCACGCGGCGGCGTCATCCTTGATGTCGCCCATCTTGTTGCGGTTGGCGACGATCAGGTTGAGCACGCGAACCGTGCCCTCGTCGATGTCCGCCTTGATTTCCTTGGCCTTCGAGGTCAGGACCGCGAACGAAAGCACGCCGACGATGCCGGTCGCGAGACCGAACGCCGTGCAGTTCATGGCCTCCGAGATGCCCTGCGAGAGCAGGGTGGAGCGCTGCGACGGATCGACGTCCGGACGGCCGATGGCCGAGAACGTATTGATCAGACCCGAGATCGTGCCGAGCAGACCAGCCAGGGTGGCCGTGTTGCCGAGCAAGTTCAGGTAGTCGACGCGCTTCTCGATCTGCGGGATCTCGCGCAGATAGGCCTCGTCCATGGCCGCTTGAACTTCTTCGTCCGAGCGCTTCACCTTGAGGACGCCAGCGTGAACGATGCGGGCCAGCGGGTACTGATAGGTCGAGCAGACCTTCAGCACGCGATTCAGGTCGCCCTTGAGGATCGGCACTTGCAGGAGCTTGATGAACTCCTCCTTCTTCACACTCGACCGGATGTAGAGCACGAAGATGCGCTCGAACATGATGGCCAGAATGAAGACGAGGTGCCCGAGGATGGGCCACATTCCCCAGCCGCCTTCTTCAAAAATCTCTGCGATGGAGTGAAACATCGGTCGTCTGCTCCGTGAAGATGCTGTCTGCTCGATACCCGCACTTGTGTGCGGCTGACTCTGGACACCGCCCTGCTGCCCCCAGCTCTGGGGCTCCTGCCTTCTGCGCGTCGTCTTGCTGTCCGCCTCTTCTTGGTCCCGCTGCTCTCGGTGCGAACCGGTTGCCGGGGGAATCTGTCGGGGAGGACTCCGGGGGACGAAACGAACGGGAGGTAGAAGAATGCCCTTCGGTGTGTTCGGGGACCCTCCCCGTGTCGGCGTCGGATGCATGCTGTCATGCCGACAAGCGTTGCTGCGCGCCCTGACGGACGAGCCGAACGCCGCCGTATTTAGCACCCCGCTTTCGGAGGGGTCAAGTCTCCGCGTCGTCATGACCGTGAAAGTTTGGGACGGACGTTCGGTTGGGCGAGGTTGTGGAACGCAGCGACGGAAAACGGGAGCGAAAACAACGACGTGGTTGGAGACGCTGGTGAGGGCGCCAAAGGCCTGACGGGGAGGGCGAATTGACGCCGGGTCCCGGCGTGGTGTAGGCGACACCCCAACCGCCGCCCCACGGGCCGCACAGGACGTGTCATGCGCAGAAGCGACATCGAAGAAATCGAGGCCCTGTTGGACGACGACCCGCGTGAGGCGCTGAGCCTGGCGAGCCGCATTGTCGACGAGACGCCGGACGACCCAGACGGATGGGCTTGGCGTGCCGAGGCGCAGATCGCGTTGGGTCAGGCCGAGAACGCCTTGAAGTCGCTGGCGGAATACGTGCAGCGCGATCCGGAGTGGATCGAGGCGTACACGATGCGGGCGGTGCTGCTGACCGAGCTGGCGCGATTTGACGACGCCCATGTCGAGGTAGAGGTGGCTCGCGCGATCGACAGTGAAGACCCGCGGTTGCAGCGTGCGGAGGCGGTGTGGCACGAGCTGCAGGGGCAGTTCCCCGAGGCGGACAAGCTCTACGCGCTTGCGGCGGAGGGTGACCCGGGCCTGTATCCGGCGCCGCCCCGCTTCGACAGGCCGCGGGCACAGGCGGCGATTCTGAAGGTGCTGCGCGAGATCGCCAAAGACGGCTTGAAGTTGCAGCCGATCTTTCAGGAAGTGCCCACGCCGGGTCCGACCAAGGGCGGCAAGCTGCTGACACGGGCCTTGGAGCTGCGGGACAAGAGCACCGTCGTCGTCTATCTACGCAACTTGGAACGCGAACTGGACGACGAGTCGCAGATCGAGGATCTGGCCGAGGTATTCGAGGACTGCTTGGCGGAGCTGGTCGAGGCGAACTGAGCCTGACCGGTCCCGGACCGAGCTAGGTGGCCGATTCGCCCGCGGGTTGGGTGGCCCGGCGCCGTTCGTAGGCCAGCAGGCGCTCCACAGGGGCCACGCGCTCCATTGCGGCCGTCACGTAGCCCAGAGATTCGATGGGGCGCTGGAGGTCACGCAGACCCCTTGCAGTGGCGACTGCGAGGATCGCCTGATCGCGCCGGTGGGCGTTGAGCATCAGCCAAGCGGACAGTTCGAACCGCTCCGCAAGGCGCACGCGGCGCACGGGGTCAAACCAACTGCGCACGGCGTCCGTACGGCGACCCGCGAGGACGCGACTTGCCTCAGCATCGTCTGCCGGCAGCGGCGTGCTCAGCGGAAGCGCCAAACCGTCGTCGAGCTGCCGCAACAGGGTCGGGTCTGCGGCCAGCCAGTTCTCGCACCAAGGATCGCGAGCCAGCGCGGCGCCTTGGGCGATGCGGTCGTCGAAGTGCGCCTCGTCCTCCGCGTCCAGAGCGACCTCGATCGCGTGGATCGGCTGGGCTTCGGAGACGGCGCGGCGCACCTCAGGCAGATCGCCCTCGACGGACTTGCCGAGCGCCAGGCGGCGGTCGAGACCCCAGCGCAGCCGGCCCGCAGCGAAAGCGGCAGGAACTTCTACAGGAATCACGCTGAACTGGACCTTGAGGCGGTCCATCATCTCGCGTTCATGGGTGCGTGAGGTGTCCGGCAGGTACAGCGCGGACAGCAGGCCTTCCTCGTCAGAGACCACGCCGACCGCGCACCACGGGCCGTCGATCGTCGACCAGCCGCCCAGAAACAGCACCTGAGTGCCGATCTTGTCGAACGACGTCGCGAAACTGGGCAGCGGGTCGGGATGGGTGGCCATGTCTACGGGGGGGCGGGCAGAGGTCCGATCGGGGACGACCACGCCGCGTTGCCGGGCGCGAAACAGCAGCTTCTTCGTGTGCTTGGCGGTCTCCTTGTGGACCGTGAGCTCGCCGAGGGTCGCGACCAGTGCCAGCAGGCCACGGGCATCGGCTTCGACCAGCAACGCCAACTCGACGTCGGGACTCATGCCTCGCAGCGCAGCTTGGGTCACGGGGACCTCGCCGCTGAGGAGGGCCAGCGCCCGGACGACCTCGCCGACGCGCTGCGCTGGGGCCTGGCCCGTACGGAGCCAGCCCAGGGCGGTGTTGGTGGCAGGGGAGTTGGGCATGGGAAGATCAGGCCTCTGCAGCCGGGCTGCTCTGGTGGGGAGTCGGCGTGACGGCAGCTTCGGCGACCTGCAGGGCCTCGCGTACGGCGTCCAGCTCAGCCTGAGCGTGGGCGATCGCGTCCTGAAGCATTCGCTCGTCGCCGAGGAGGGAGACCGCCGCGCGCAGGCGCACCAGCGTCACCGCGCGCCCGATGACGTGCATCGTCTCGAACAGCGGCGGCGAGGTGGGGCGCCCACACACAGCCACACGCACTGCCATCAGGCCGTCGCCGACCAGAACCCCGGCCTGCGTCACCGCCGCACGCAGCGCGGCCTCAATCGCGGCAGGCTCCCAGTTCGGCTCGGCTTCCAAGCGGGCGATCACGTCTTCGAAGTACGCCCGAGAACCGTGCCGACCCAGTCGCACCGCGTTCTTCTTGCGACTGGTGCAGCCGATCAGCAGATGGCGACCGAACAGTCCGGGGTTGCGCTGGCCGCCGTAGAAGATGTCGGCGTGGTCCATATAGTCGGCCAGCGAGGTGACGCGCTCTTGCACCAGGAGGGAAACGGGGCCGTGGCGGTCGTCCTCGCGGTAGTAGGCAAAGGTGCGCAGCGCAAGCGATTCCGGCGTCATGGCCCGCAGGTACATGCCGTTGAGCCAGTCCAGCTTCTTGAGGTCGAAGACCGGGCCGCCCAACGACACCCGCGCCAGATCGAGCTCGCGGGCGAATTCGGCGAAAGTGAACTGCTCGCGCTCGTCCTCCATCGAATAGCCCATCAGACCCAGAAAGTTGAGCATCGCCTCGGGCAAGATCCCCGAACGCTGGTAGAACTCGAGGCTGGTCGGGTTCTTGCGCTTGGAGATCTTGGACTTGTCCTCGTTGCGCAGTAGCGGCATGTGGACGAAGACGGGCGGCTCCCAGCCGAACGCCTGGTACAGCGCGAGGTGCTTGGGCGTCGAGTTGATCCACTCCTCAGCGCGGATGACGTGCGTGATCGCCATCAGGTGGTCGTCGACCACATTCGCCAGGTGGTACGTCGGCAGCCCGTCGGTCTTCAGCAGCACTTGATCGTCGATCTGGCGGTTGTCGTACACCACTGGACCGCGCAGGGCGTCGGGCACCACGGACTCGCCGTCGGTCGGCATCGCCAGGCGCACCACGAAGGCCTCGCCGCTTTCGGCGCGCGCGCGCGACACTTCGGGGTCCAGGTGGCGGCAGTGGCCGTCATAGCGCGATGTGACCTTGGCCGCGCGCTGCTCGGCGCGCATCTGATCGAGTCGCTCGGACGTGCAGAAGCACCTGTACGCCTTTGCCTTTTCGATCAGGGTGTCGCAGTGGCTGCGGTAGATCTCGCCGCGCTCGCTCTGGCGGTAGGGACCGCAGGGTCCGCCGACGTCGGGGCCTTCGTCCCAATCGAGGCCGATCCACTTCAGCGATCGAAGGATGGCGTCCTCGCTGGCCCGGGTCGACCGTTTCTGATCGGTATCCTCGATGCGCAACAGGAACTGGCCGCCGTGGTGGCGTGCAAAGGCGGCGTTGAACAAGGCGATGTAGGCGGTGCCGACGTGCGGGTCGCCGGTGGGGCTGGGGGCGATGCGGACGCGGACAGGGGTACGGGGCACGGGGATCGGCATGGGCGTTGGTCTCTGGGCTCGGCGGGTGCCGGGTGAAGGGGGCGTTCAGGTTGGGGGCGGCTCATCGGCGGCCAGAGGGTCCAAGCGCGCGTCGCGCAGGAACGCTTGCACGCACTCGTGGTGGCGTACGTCGGTCGGCAACGGGGCACGAATCGCGAACAGGGACTCCATCGCCTCAACGGTCGGCTCGAGCGCGTCGTTGATGAAGACGTGCCACGGCTCAGAGGAAGCGACCAGCCCCTCCAACTCCCGACGAGCTGTCCGCAGCCGGCGGCGCACGGTCGTTTCCGTCTCTGTTCCCCGCTTCAGCAGGCGGTCGACCAGCACGGGCCAACTGGGCGGCAGCAGGAAGGCGAGCCGGGTGCGGTCGGGCAGCTGACGGTACAGGTTCAGCGCGCCGACGATGTCGATGTCGAACAGGGCGTCGCGGCCTTCGTCGCGCATCCGGTCGATCTCGTGCAGCGACGTGCCGTAGAAGTGGCCGTGGACCTCGGCCCACTCGGCGAAGCCGCCCGAGTCGCGCAGCTGCTCGAAGGCCGTCCGCTCGACGAACCAGTAGTCGATGCCATTGGTTTCGGTCGTTCGCATGGGACGGGTCGTGTGGCTGACGCTGAAGCCGCGCCGCGCCGGTTTCCGGTCGATCAGGCGGTGCGCGATCGTGGTCTTGCCGGCACCTGCGGGGCCGACAAGGACGATGAGGCGGCCGCCCTCTCCCGCACCCGCAGCCGTCATGGCGCCCCCTGGATGCCGGCCGCCTCGAGCGCGTCGGACGACAGCGCCTCCGGTACCGGGCGACCAGCGTCGGTCAGGGCCTCGCGGATCGCCTCCTGCAGCTTGTCCAGCCCGTCGGTCAGTCGCCCGTTTACGAAGAAGGTCGGGGTGCCCTGCACACCAGCAGCGCTGCCCTCGGCGATGTCGGCGTCGATGGCGGCCGCCGCCTCTGCCCCGGCGAAGTCAGCCTGGAACCGCTTGGCGTCCAGGCCGATCTTGGCTGCGAAGCGCTTGAAGTCGGCGTCCTCGAGCCGCTTGGCCGTGAACAGTGCGTCATGCATCTGCCAGAACTTGCCTTGCCGATGCGCGGCCCAAGCGGCGCGGGCAGCGGGCTCCGCACGAACGTGGTTCTGTCGAAGCGGAAAGCTCTTGAAATACAGGGTAATACCGTAGTGCTTCTGCAACAACTCAAGCGGTGCCGCGACCTTGCGGCAGTACGGACACTCGAAGTCGGAGAACAGCACCACCGGCACGACCGCCTGTTCGGGGCCCAGCAAGGGGGCGCCAGCGAGCTGGAAGGTCGCGACGGTGTTCAGACGCTCCACCTCTTCCAGAAGGCTGCGGATCACCTCTTTCTTGGTCTGGCCTTCCTGCAGCAGCCGCACGATCAGCGCCGCCAGCTTCGGGGCGATCGCGCAGTCGCCGGCCTGAAGCGAGTCGGCCATTGTCCGCGGCTTGCCGCAGGGGTCGAATTGCTCAGTCAGGATGTCGAAGAGAGTCTGACGATCACGCTCCGGCAGGTCCTTGGCGTCGACGCCACGTGGCAGCGTGGCAGGCGCTGGCGTGGCGGCGGTAGCGGTGGCCGCGTTGGGCTCTGCGACGTACGGAACCTCGCGTCCCTGACCGGCAGTTTCTGCGGCCGCGCGAGTCGAGTCGGCGTGCTTGCAGCCGGTGATCAAGGCCAGCAAGGCGAGCGCAAGGCAGAGGACCGGGCGACTGCGGCGCTGGGGAACGAACCTGGACAGCATCGGTCTCCTGTTGCGGGCCGCTGGCCCGACGAAACGGTGCACGGTAGCATGCGGTCCGAACGCTTCCCGATCAAGGCGGCAGCAACGCGGAATCCACCGCACCGTCGTACCCCTCTCTGCCGCGAGTGCTTCCCATGCCCCAGATCCTGCTTGCCTTGGGCAGCAACGTCGCCGACGCCGCAGCCTCGGTGCGCTTGGGCTGGGCGGCTGCATGTCAGGAACTTGGATTGCGGGATGCGGAGTTGAGCGATCTTGTGCGCTCCCCTCCCGCCGAGGGGGCGTCCGGGGGGCTGTTTGCCAATGCAGTTGGGCGAGGGTGGACGGAGCTGACTCCACTGCTTGCGTTGGCGGCCTGCCAGCGAATTGAGCAGGCGTTTGGCCGGGATCGCGCGCGAGAGGGTCACCACGGCGCGCGCCCGCTGGATCTGGACCTGCTCGACTGGGACGGCCTGCACATCGACCTGCCACAGCTGCAGCTGCCGCATCCTCGGCTTTCGCTGCGGCGTTTCGTGCTGGAACCCCTTGCGCAGGTCGCGCCCGATTTCGTAGATGCCCGCTCCGGCCGCACGGTCGCTGAACTGATCGCCACCCTGCAAGACGTCTGAACGAGGACCCGCATGCCCGTTTGCCTGAGAGACCGTCGCCTCCTGCTGCCGCTGCTGGTTGCCCTGACCGGGGTGTTGGCTGGCTGTGAACACGATTCGCCCCCTGCGACGTCCTTTGTTCCGGTCAGCAGCGGTGGTCTGGCTCCCATGATCGCGCTGGTCGAAGTGCCCATCGGCCAAGGACGGCAGCTTGAAGCCCTCCTGGATGCGCTGGACCGCATCGGCGCTGCTGAGAACGTCACCGAGTCGCTGGTTGGTGCTGCCAAGCAGCTGGGACCGTCGGAGCTGGCTGCAAACCCGGCCGCCAGGCTGTGGGTGCTTCACGCCATCTACCGTCTGGTGATGTCCAAGGACTTTCGTGAGCGATTTCAGGAAGTGCGCGACCTGACCGGGCAGTTGCATGCGGTTGCCCCCGACGCTGCGGAGACCCGGTTTGCCCGGGCCTACCTGCGCTGGGTGTTGCTGGCCGACGGCATGGGCGGGCTGCAGGCCAAGGGCGTCGAGCGCGGCATCGTCCTCGATCTGGAGCGCGACCTTGCCCTGCTGGTCGCCGAGCATCCTGCGTTTGTGGGGCCCGGTGGTTTCGACCATGCGCGGCTCGACACGGAGCTGAAATCGGTGCGCGCGCTGCTGGCGGTCATGCCGGAGCACGACGTGCCGACGCCGACCGACCCCACGGCGACCGCAGCACCGGAAGCGGCGACCGCGGTGACGGTCCCTTGATCGTCATCGGCGAAAGTCAGTGTGAGGGCGACGTGTCCAGCGGTAGCGGCGCAGGTGTCCACGCAGGGGCCGGCAGCTGACCCGGCACCACCGCAGACGCGGGACGACTCTGGGCGAACTTGCGCAACGTGTCGCGATCAAGCAAGCGCAACGCGTTGCCGCGATACAGCTTGTCCAGAACCTGCGGGGGCAGCCCAATCGCGTCCACCTTCCAGCGACCCTGAATGGGTGAGGGGTGATCGATCTGCCGCAGGGCGGACTCAAGGTAGCGGAAGTGCGCCTGGAAGAAGGGCGCCACGTCCTCGATGCCCGGCTCCACCGCGCCGTTCGACCCGAGCATCAGAAAGTCGCCCCCCACGCCCATGTCCGTACCGAACAGCACACGGTCTTGGCGTTTCAGGAAGAACTGCCTGACTTTGCCAGCCGGGTGCCGCCCAAATTCGCCGACCCGCGCGGCGATGTCGATCACGACGTTCGGGTTGCGGTCCAGCAGTCCGTCGACGTAGTCCAGATCCTCTGCCGCGTTGCCGAAGTGCACGGCGACGAACGTCGTGCGGGGATTGGCGCGATACAGCCGCTCGGCCTGCTGCAGAAGTTCAGGCCAGGGAAGGACTTCCGGGCGGTCGGCGTAGGACCAGTACGGGTGCACCTTCAGCTCGTCCCACCGCTCGTTTTGAGGTGTGGTGGGCAGCCAAAACGCCCGCGGGTCGGCCACATGGATCGACACGGGCACGCCCAGCTCGGCGGCCTTGGCCCACAACGGCTGCAGACGCGGGTCGTCGGGCGCCACCAGCCGGTCGTCCTGATCGACGGCACCCAACCCCAGCGCCTTGGTGATCTTCAGGCCTCGGAAGCCGTAGCGGTCCACGGCCTCCTGCAGTCGGCCCGCCTCGCGCTCTGCCCAGCCGCGGACGCCGAACATGGACCAATCCGGGCTGGCGAAGTTGATCACACGTCCGCCGAACTGGTCGGCCAGCGCCTTGGCCGCCTCCCAGTCCGCGGGGCCGTGTCGATACGAGCCGCCGCTCAGGTTCACGACCTTGTCGATGCCGTTTTCGGTCAGGATCCGCACCAAGCGCGCAGCACCGGACGGGTCCAGGTGCCCGTGCATGTCGATGATCAGGGGGCGGACCCAAGTGGACGGCACGGGGCGGGGGATGGCGGGGTTCTCAGTGGAGGCGCGCACGGCCTCGGGACGGCGGCAGGATGTCAGCGCCAGACAAGCCAAACCGGCCGCCAGGAGAACCACAGCAGCCAAGCGCGGCGGCAAAGAAACCCGAGCGATCATGCGGGCCGCGGTCGCGTCGTGCGCTGTTCGATCGGCTTGCGGTGGTCGCGCCCCTGAAAGATCCGCTGCACGTAGATGCCGGGGGTGTGCACCTGATCGGGTTCGATCTCGCCAACCTCGACCAGTTCCTCGACCTCGGCGATCGTGATCTTGCCGGCTGCGGCGACCATGGGCGCGAAGTTGCGGGCGGTCTTGCGGTAGACGAGGTTACCGTAGCGGTCGCCCTTCCAAGCCTTCACGAACGCGAAGTCGCCGCGGATCCCGCGCTCCATCACGCACATGCGGCCCTCGAACTCCTGCACCTGCTTGCCCTCGGCGACGACCGTGCCGTAGCCGGTGGGCGTGAAGAAGGCAGGGATACCGGCGCCACCGGCCCGCAACCGCTCTGCCAGCGTGCCTTGAGGATTCAGCTCGACCTCGAGCTCGCCGGTCAGGTATTGCCGTTCGAACTCCTTGTTTTCACCCACGTAGCTCGACACCATCTTGCGAACCTGCCGACTCTGCAGCAGCACGCCAAGGCCGTCGTTGGTGGTGCCGGCGTTGTTTGACACGATCTCCAAGTCCTTGGTGCCCTTGCGCGCGAGCGCGGCGATCAAGTTCTCGGGGTTGCCGCACAGGCCAAAGCCCGACACGAGCAGCGTGATGCCGTCGTGCAGGTCAAATAGCGTGCTGTCGGCGTCGGGGAAGACCTTGTTCATCGGATGGACCTCCAGACCGCAGGGTGCGCTTCATCGGATAGCACGGGGCAGACACACCGGTCAACGCGTTGGCAGCCGCGGACGAGGCAGCGACGGCACCAGCAAAAAGAACGACGGGGAAGACCCTTGCGGATCCTCCCCGTCGCGCGATCACGAACCTGTACGGACTACTTGGCTGCCGGAGCCGGAGCTGCAGGAGCGGGCGCCTCGGCCGGAGCCGGAGCAGCCGCGGGCGCACCCTCGGGAGCAGGAGCCGCGCCGGGGGCAGGCATCGCACCAGGGGCGCCGCCTTCGGGCTGCTTGGGCATGTTCTTCATCATGGCAGCCATCAGACGACCCATGAGGGGGGTCATCTTCTCGCGGCCGTACGCCTCGACTTGCTTCTTCTCTTCGTCGTTCAGCTTCTTCGAGAGCTCCTCGCCCTCGACCTTCATCGAATCAGCCGAAGCCTTGAACTTCTCGCCGATCGCCTTGACCTTGGCTTCATCGCCACCGGCCGCCTCGACTTCGACGATCATCTTCTCGAGCTCGACGGTCATCTTGTCGATGAGCGTCTTGGCCTTGGTGACGTTCTCCGTCGTGCCAGCAACAGCAGCCACACCAGCGTCAGCCGCAGGAGCGGTAACGGCGGCATCAGCAGCGGGCTTGGCCTCTTCCTTCTTGCAGCCCCAAGTCGCGAGGGCGGCACACATCAACGAAACGGTCAGCAGACCGCGCAGGGTGAACATGGAAAACACTCCTTGTCTTGCTGCATCGCAGCGGGCCGCGCGTTTCCGGAAGTCAGGGTGGCTCGAGGGGGACGCGCCGAGGGTCGGGGAGAGCAAAGATGCCACAAAAACACGAACGCGGGAAGGATCGTCAGATCCTTCCCGCGTTCGTTTGGTCACTTGACCTTACGGGGCCTTGGGGGCCTCGGGAGCGGGAGCAGCGGGAGCAGCCGGAGCAGCCTCAGCCGGAGCGGCGGGGGCGGCGGGAGCGGCGGCCTCGGGAGCCGGGGCAACGGGAGCAGCCGGGACCGGCGCGGGAACGGCAGCCTCGGGAGCCGGGGCGGCCGGGGCGGGGGCTTCAGCGGCGGGAACAACGGGAGCAGCCGGGGCTTCAGCGGCAGCCGGAGCAGCCTCTTCAACCTTAGGCTCTTCCTTCTTGCAGGCCACGAAGACGAGACCCAGAGCGGCGATAGCAATCAACAAACGAAAAGCAGCCATGTGCTTCAATCTCCTGAGATTGGGAACGCTCAACCCGCTCTCCTCCGAACCTTGGAGGCCAACGCAAGGCCGAGACTGACCTGCCGGAAACACCGATGTACCGGCAGGACGTACCCACCAAGCACGCACCATGGTAGTGGAGTGCGCCAGCGTGTCAACTCGCTTGTCGTCAAGAAGGCAAAACCGGCATACGGTGACCTCGACGCGTGTTGAAGCCGACCCTGTGGAGGAGTGCCATGCCGAAGTTCGAACTCGTCTCGCCCCACCGTCCCGCCGGGGACCAGGAGGCGGCGATCGCCAGTCTTTCCCTTGGATTACAGCAAGGTGAGGCGGCGCAGGTCCTGCTCGGCGTCACCGGCTCTGGCAAGACCTTCACGATGGCGTGCGTGATCGCAGAGCTGCAGCGGCCGGCGCTGGTGCTCGCCCCGAACAAGATTCTGGCGGCCCAGCTTCACGCCGAGCTGAAGGGGCTGTTTCCGAACAACGCTGTCGAGTATTTCGTTAGTTATTACGACTACTACCAGCCAGAGGCCTACGTTCCGTCGACGGACACCTACATCGAGAAGGACTCGATGATCAACGACGAGATCGACCGGATGCGGCACGCGGCGACCTATGCGTTGCTCGAGCGGCGTGACGTCGTGATCGTGGCTTCGGTGTCGTGCATCTATGGTATCGGCGCGGCGGAGTCGTATGTCGGGATGCGAGTGCCGCTGGCGGTTGGTCAAGAGATTCGCAGGGATACGCTGCTGCGTAAGCTGGTGGACGTGCAGTACGAGCGCAACGACTTCGAGCTGGCGCGCGGGGCGTTTCGGGTGCGCGGCGACGTGATCGAGATCCAACCGGCCTACGCCGACGACCGCGCCATCCGGATCACCTTGTGGGGCGACGAGATCGAGCGGCTGGAGACGATCGACCCGCTGCGAGGGATCGTGCTGGCGTCGCTGGAGAACACGAACATCTACCCGAATTCGCACTACGCAACGCCTGCGGAGCAGTTGATCACGGCGCGGGAGACCATCGCGGTCGAGCTGCGGTCGCGGCTGCAAGAACTTCGTGATCAAGGCAAGTTGCTGGAGGCGCAACGGCTTGAGCAGCGCACGATGTTCGATCTGGAGAATCTGGAGAGTCGGGGCTTTACCAACGGCATCGAGAACTACGCTCGGCACCTGTCGGGGCGGCTGTCGGGCGAGCCTCCCCCCACGCTGGTCGACTACTTCCCGCGTGATTTCATTACCTTCATTGATGAGTCGCACGTCACCGTCGGACAGGTCGGCGGGATGTTTCGGGCGGACCGGTCTCGCAAGGAGACTCTGGTAGCGCACGGGTTCCGCCTGCCCAGCGCGCTGGACAACCGCCCGCTGAGGATCGAGGAGTTCATGCAGCGAACTCCCCAGATCATCTACGTTTCTGCGACGCCCGGTGACGAGGAGCTTCGCCAGACCCACGGCGTGATCGTCGAGCAGCTGGTGCGGCCGACGGGGCTAGTGGATCCCGAGGTCGAGGTGCGCCCCGTGCGCAGTCAGGTTGATGATCTGTTAGGGGAAATTCGAATTTGTGCGCAGGCCGGCGAGCGTGTCCTGGTGACCACGCTGACCAAACGGATGGCCGAGCACCTGACCGAGTACTACGAAGAGCTTGGGGTGCGGGTGCGCTACATGCACTCGGATGTCGAGACCTTGGAGCGCATCGAGCTGATTCGGGGCCTGCGCGCAGGGGACTTCGACGTGCTGGTCGGCATCAACCTGTTGCGAGAAGGGCTTGATCTTCCTGAGGTTTCGCTGGTCGCGATTCTGGATGCCGACAAGGAGGGCTTCCTGCGCTCGCGGCGGTCGCTGATCCAGACGATCGGGCGGGCGGCGCGCAATGTGAACGGCCGGGTGATCCTGTACGCCGACCGCATGACCGACTCGATGGCGCAGGCGATCGCCGAGACCGAGCGACGGCGCACGGCCCAGCAGGCGCACAACCTGGCCAACGGCATCACGCCACGCACCATCATCAAGGCGCACGCGCAGTCCAAGGCAGCGCTGGCTGCGGGGCCGTTGCGCGACGCGGAGGCGCTGGCGCGTGGTCGCAGCAAGGCCGACCTCGAGAAGCAAATTGCCGACGTGCGCAAGAAGATGAAGGTGGCGGCCGCCGAGCTGGCCTTTGAAGAGGCGGCCCGGCTGCGCGACGAGGCCAAGCATCTGGAGCAGGTGTTGATCGCGATTGCTTAGACAGTGCGGTTACTTGCGCCGCAAGGTGTGCCACTTGATCGACGGCGCACGGCCCAGACGCACCCGACGCAGTCCCACGTCCAGCAACAGCAGCAGCAGCCCCCAACGCACGAGATCGGGCCACAGCCACTGCCAGCCGCGGTGGGTGGCGCCGCCATCGTCGACCCAGTCGGTCGGCCCGCTGCCCATGCGGCCACCGGTGCCCTTGACCAGCGCTTCCAAGCTGGAACCGGAAGGGTCGGGCAGACGGTACTCGTCGGGGTAGGGGTGGACGGCGGTGGCGCGGCCGGTCGCGAGCACTGGCTGGTCGGGGCTTGCGCGAAGCTGGACCAAGACGTCGTAGGGCCCGAGATCCGCCAGCGGCACGGTCGTCTCGTAGCGCCCCGCAGCGACCTCGGGCAGGGGCAGCCGCAGGCGGGATCCGTTGGGCAATTGGACCTCTGCGGCGCCAAAAAGGCCTTGCAGATAGCGGTCGTCTTCATCGATGGCGTCGGCCGCGATGCGAAGTTGATCGCGCTCGCGTGCCAGCCGCACAGTTGCCGTCAGCCCCAGATCCTCTTGCAGCAGATCGCGCACAAGTTGCCGCGCAAAGATCGGGTAGCCCGGCCAGCCGATCCAGGCGGCGGCCCAGCGGCCCTTGAGGTCGCTGGTCCACACTGTGACCTTGCCCAACCCCAGACGCCACCTCACCAGCAGTGGCTGGCCGGTGGAGGCCCGCACCAGCTCTTCGGCGCCCGGCTTGACCTTGGACGGCACCAGACCCGTCAGCACCGGGGCATTGTCGATCGCCACACCTCGCAGCAAGTCGACCCGACCGCCCGCCACCCGCCGCGCGCGGATCGCGGTCTCGACCAGCGGATCGCCTGCGATGAGCTTGGTTTCCTTCACGAAGATGCGAGGCAACGTCTCTGGTCGGTCCGTGAAATACGCGCGACCGCCGCCCCGGTCCGCGATCATTTCCAGCAGGCTGCGGTCGACGTCGGCGCCGATACCGACGCTGGACACGGTGATGCCGCCGCGACGCATCTGGCGCACCAAGGGGTCGATGCCCGCGCGCGGTGCCTGACCGTCTGTCAGGACGATCACGTGCTTGATCTTCGCGGGTGTCGACTGCAGCGCCTGCCACGCGATCTCGAGCGCGGGGTAGATGTGCGTGCCGCCGCTGGGTGTCAGCTTGGAGATGTCGGTCGCGATGCGGTAGCGGTTGCCTGCGCGCTGCAGCCGGACGGCGGTGCGGGCCTCGCTGTCGAAGGCGACGACGCCGATGCGGTCTTCGCGGGCCATGGCCTCGGCGGTGGCACGGGCGGCTTCCTTGGCCAGCTCCATCTTGCTGCCCGACATCGAGCCGGACCGGTCGATCAGCAACATCAGGGCAATCGTGGGGTTCTCGACCGAGCTCTCGATGTCCATCTGCACCGGCAGCACATGCTTGTCGAGATAGGTGTTTTGGTAACCACCCGAACCCAGACTGTTTTCTCCACCGATGACCAACAGTCCTCCGCCCTGTTGGGCATACGCGTGCAGGTTGCGCATGTCGCCGTCGCTGAGCAGCTGCACGCCGGCCGGAGTCACGCGCGGCACGTCGGACAGGATGATCGCTTGAAACTGCTTCAAGGCTGCGAGGTTGCGTGGCAGTCCGTCGCCGCCCCGGACGTCGACCTCGTAGTCGTCACCCAAGGCCCGCGCAAGTTGCTGCGCTTGAGTGGCCACGCCCTCGACGTACAGGATCTTCGGGCGAGCGCGGACGATCACGCGTGCGCGCAGGTGGTTGTTGGCGGCGAAGCGGTCCGCGCCGTCGACCAGATCACAGCTCGCACTCAGCTCTACCGTGCCGCCTTCTTTCAGCCGCAGCAGACCCAGCTCGACGCGTGTGGCCCCAGCCTGCACCTGCGCGGTGACGGGCGCCAGGTCCTGACCGGGCGCCTTGACGCGGCAGGACACCCGCGCAATCGCGCTGGATTGCACGGAAATCGCTACGGGAAACGCGACGTTGGCGCGAACAACCGGGGGCAGGTCGAATCGCTCGATCAAGAACTCTGCCTGCACCGGCATCGGCGGCAGCGCCGGGGTATGGACGCGCACGCCGGCCGCCTTCAGCGTCTGGACGAGCTCACTCGCATCGCCGCGCGTCTCGATGCCGTCGCTCCAGATCACGATGTGGGGCACGCTCTGGCCGTCCAGCAGGCCCAGCGCCACGTTCAGCGCACCGGCGAGGTCGGTCTCGCGGCCGGCAGCGGGATGGCGGGCGATCACGGGGGACGGAACAGCGTCGCCCGCCTCTGCATCGGTGTCGGTCGGCGGCCAGGGCAGGCGCTCGGCATCTCCGTCAAAGGCAACCACCGTGACGGGGGGCAGACGCTCTTCGTCTGCCGCGTCGGTTGTCGGCTGATCCGCTTCGATCTTGAGGACTTGCTGGTTCGTGTTGCGCGCGGAGGCGGCAGCGGCGGCCAGCAATTCGTCCGGCACCGACTCGGACCGATCCACCAGATGCAGGATCTGGACGCGGCGCGGAACCTCTTGCAGCGACCGGGGACCTGCGGCGGCGACGGCCAGCAGCACCACCAGAGCCGCGCGGACCAGCACCTGCAGCGCACGCTGGGCCTTGGGCAGATCGGTGAGGCCGAACGGAGCCAGCAGCGGCAGCCCGAGCGCCAGCGCGGCGAGCCAAAGCCAGCGCGGGTGGGCAAAAGAGATGCCCAACGCTTCGAGGCGCGTCAGCTCCAGCGGCACCCAATAGGCGGCCGTGATCGCGGCGGCCAGCGACACCAGAGCACCGGCATACAACCCTGCGGAACGAGAGGAGAACCAGCGCGTCATACGGTCCTCCTGCGCAGGTAAAGACCGAACTCAGCAGCAAGGACCACGGTGGCGGCGAGCAACAGCCACGACCAGCGGGGCTTGGGGGCAGTCGGGTCGGACCCTTCGGACGCATCGACGCCAGGCGGGGGGCGTCCCAGCACCTTGATCTCGGACGGACTTTCGGCGGGTGGCAGTACGGTCGCGCGCGCCACTTCCCGGCCGTCGGGCGACAGCCACACGTGCACGCCGTGGGTCTCGCTGGCGGCGAGCAGTTGGCCGGCAGAGGTTCGCGCGGGCTTGGGTTCTTTCTGGCCGGGTTCCAAGTGCTTCCAGCCAGGACCGACCCCCGCAGCCTCGATCGCCCAGGGCCGACCCAGCTCCAGCGGCGCGAGCAGCGGCTCCTCTTCACCCGCCAGCCAGGCGACGGCATCGTCCATCAGGA
This sequence comes from uncultured Myxococcales bacterium, assembly GCA_903955385.1. Classification (GTDB taxonomy): domain Bacteria; phylum Myxococcota_A; class UBA9042; order UBA9042; family UBA9042; genus CAJBNH01. The sequence continues at coordinate 19,497 of CAJBNH010000008.1, forward strand.
TGGGCATGGCGAATCGTCCGCCCAAGTCCGTTTCGAGCAGGTCCAGGCCCCACTCGACGGTTCGCACCGGGGCCGCCCGCGCCACCATGACCGGGGCCGATGGCAGCGCCGCCGCGAGCACGACGTCGCCGGGCAGTGGTGCAATCACGCGAATTTGGTCGAAATTCGTGTCCTGAAAGCTGACGCCTCGCATCAGTGCGTGGTCCGCGGCGCGAACGACGACCTCGGGCGCTTGGGCATAGCGCGCCTTGGGGTCTTCCGAATGCAGCAGCAGGCGCAGACCGGGCATGCCGTCAGGCAGCGGTTGAGTCAGTTGGTCCAGCACCACGACGTCGATGCCGTGGCGGACGCGCTCCTTCCATGCGTAGGTCTCAGGCTTGTAGCCAGACGGCAGGATCGCGTGCAGGCGCACCCGGTCAGACGCCAACAACGCCGCTTCCAGAAACAGGTTTCCCTCAGTGACCAAGAGCACGTGCAGCGCATGCCGCTCGGCCAGTACGGCGAAGCCCCAGTCGTCGTACGGGGCCAGATCGACGAATTCCGGGGCCTTGCCGGGGGGAGGCGGCTCCGGAGCGATCCGCACCGCAAGACGTGCGGCCGACAGGTCGACGTCCTCGAGCACCTGCCGGCTGGTCCCCGGCAACACCGTCAGGGTCGTGACGCGCCGCAGGGCCGCATCCTGACCGAATTGCTGGGCATCCTGGGCGCGGTCGGATGCCGCGATCGACAGGCGCGCCTGCACCGGACGGCGCGCGTCGTTGCGCAGCGTGACGGTGACCGTGCCTCGCCCGGGGTCACCGGCGGCAGGTCGGACGCGCACGTCAGCGACGGCCAGATTGTCCAAGCCCTGAGGCAGCAGCGCGGGTTCGCCTTTGGCACCGCTGCGGCCGCGCGACGGACCCACGCGAAGAACCTGCAGTGTGGACGGCCACTTGGCAGGGGCCACCAGCGCCGGTCCGCCGTCGGTGATCAGAACGGTGCGGGTCCTCGGTCGCCCCGCCAATGCTTGATCGGCCGCCGCGAGCGCCCTCTGCAGGTCCAACCCGCCCGACGAAGTTTGCACACCGTCCAGCGCCTGTAGCAGCGTGGGCCGTGGCGCGCCCCAGCCCGATCGCACCTGAACATGGCCCGTCGCCGACAACAGCAGGAAGCGGTCGCTCGACGGCGCCTTGCCCACCAGCTCGGCCACGGCGCCCAAGGCCTCGTCCAGCCGAGTGCCTGCGACCTTGGGTCCCAACCGGCCTCCGCGCCCGTCGCGCGTTCCCATGGAGGCGGAAGTGTCTAGAATCAAGACGGTATAGGAAGAACCTGCCGTCACGGCCCCGACCGCCCGCGTCAACAGCGGGTCGGCCAATGCGGTGACCAGCAGCCCCGCGATCGCCGCCATCAGCAGCAGCGACAACAGGCGACGCCAGTGCTTGCCCACCGAGCGCGACTCAGACTGCGCGAGCACCCGCTGCCACAAGGCGCCGAAGGGCACTTCAACGCGCCGCCGCCGGGGACGCAGCAGGTACAGCAGCACAAGCGCCAGGCCGATGAGGCCGGCGAGGATCAGGACCTCGCGCACGGTGGTCAGCAAGCCCGTCACGCCAGGAACCCTCCCGCGCGAAAGACCTTCATCACGACCTCGTCGAACGGCAGCGCCAGATCGACCTGCAAACAGCGAGCGCCGGCTTCACGGGCCGCGCGCTCGATCTCGCCTGTGAACCCGTCGAAAGCCTTGCGGTAATTCTCCATCAGCGCTGGCGTCAGGCACAGCTCGCGCACGTCGCCCGTCTCGCAATCGACCAGCGCCAGGTCGCCGAGGACCGGCGCGTCGAGGAGGGACCGGTCGACCAGATGCAGCACCATAGGCTCGTAGCCGCGAAACGCGAGGTAGCGCAGGCTGTCGCCCAGACCCGCGGGGTCGTAGAAGTCGCTGAGCAGCACGACCAGACCGCGGCGAGGCTGGTGACGGGCAAAGGCCTCGATCGAGCGATGGATTTCGGTGCGACCGCCCTGCTTGACGTCAGACAGCACACGCAGGATGCGGAAGAACTGACTGCGCCCGCGCAGGGGTCGCATCGGCGCCTCGATGCCCTCGCTGAACGGCACCACTGACACGCGATCCAGGTTCGACAGCGAGATGTACGACAGCGCCGCGGTGACCTGCAGCGACCGGTCGAACAGGCTCTGCTGTCCGTCGGCCGCCATGGTCATCGAAGTCGAGCGGTCGAGCAGGAAGTAGACACTCAGGTCCTCTTCCTCTTCGTACAGGCGCAGTTGCAGACGCTCGGTGCGGGCGTACAGCAGCCAGTCGATAGCCCGGGGGTCGTCGCCGGGGGCGTACTCGCGGTGGTCGGCGAACTCGATGCCGCTACCGATCTTGCGCGAACGCCGCATCGCCCGCTGGCCCGAGGTGGCGATGCGGCGAGACAACAACGCCAGCTGCTCGACGCGGCCAAGGAAGGCTGCGTCGAACAGGTCGTCGCGGATCTTGCGGGGGGAACCGTCGGCCAAGGCGAACTCCCTGCTACTTCTTGTCTAATTCCTTGAGCATCTGGGCGATCACGTGGTCGGTGCGCACGCCGTCGGCCTCTGCGTCGAAATTCAGCAGCAGTCGGTGGCGCAGCACGGGCAAAGCCAGCGCGCGCACGTCGTCGACCGAGGCGTTGTAGCGGCCCTGGGTCAGGGCTCGCAGCTTGGAGCCCAACACCAGCGCTTGCACCGCACGCGGACTTGCGCCGCCGCGCAGGTATTGCTTGGCCGGTCCCAGCGTGCCGTGCGACCCGGAGACCAGACGGACGGCGTAATCGATCACGTCGGGAGACACCGGGCACTCAAGCGCAAACCGATGGATCTCCAAGATCTCTTCCGCCTTCATCACCGCGTGCAGCGTCACCTGTTCGGCCTTGATGGTGCGGGACACGATCTCTCGCAGCTGCGCCTCGGTAGGGAACGGCACCAGCAGCTTGAACATGAAGCGGTCCAGCTGCGCCTCGGGCAGCGGGTACGTGCCCTCCATCTCCAGCGGATTCTGCGTCGCCATCACGAAGAACGGCGCCGTCAGCTGCCAGGTCTGCCGGCCGACCGTGACCGAGCGCTCCTGCATCGCCTCCAGCAGCGCTGACTGCACCTTGGGCGTGGCGCGGTTGATCTCGTCGGCCAGCAGGATGTTCGTGAAGACCGGTCCCTTCTGGAACGTGAAAGCGCGGCCTCCCTGCTTGTCGTCCATCAGCACCTGGGCGCCCACGATGTCACTGGGCATCAGGTCGGGGGTGAACTGCACGCGCGAAAATTCCAGACTCAGTGCAGACGCAAGGGTCCGCACCAGCAGCGTTTTCCCGAGACCCGGCACGCCTTCCAGCAGGATGTGGCCACCGCCCAGCAGGCCCAGCAGCACGCCCTCGATGACGTCTTCCTGACCCACCATGACGCGGCCCAGCTCGAGTTTGAGCGCGTCCAGGCGTTCGGTGATCCAGGCGACCCCTTGGTCGATGTCCTGGGCAGTCGGGTCCTTGGTGACGAGCGGGGTCATGGCGGTCATGGCGTGGCCTCTGCGATGTGGCCGCAAAGCGGCCGGATTCCAGCGTCGGGTTCAGGGGGCGGGGGTGGTCGTCCGGGGGCGGATCAACTCGAAGTAGCGGCGGACGGTGGCACGGCGACCCGGGGGCAATTCTTCAGCATCCAGCATCTGTTCGGCGACCTCGCTGTACTCGGCGTAGACGTCGCTCCAGCCCTGCTGCGAGAACCCCTTGCGCGCGGCGTCGACAAACGTCTGCTTGACGTCGGGGCCGTCGTTCTTCTGGCCGGTCAGCTTCTCTCGCTTGCCGCCGGCGACGCGATCTTGGGTGGGGTCTTCGCGGTCGTCGCCGCGACCGGTGCCGGGACTGTCGGCAACCTTGGACGACTCCTCAGGTTCTCCATCGTCGGCCTGGCCCTTCTGCTCGTAGCCCTCGCGCAGCAGCTCGATGCGGCTCTTGCCCTCGAGCTTGCCCTTGCCCAGTTGCATGCCCTTGTCCTTGCCGTCCTCACCCTTCTCGCCGCCCGGGGGCTGCGGGGCGGCGGGCTTTCCGGGCTCGCGCTTGGTCAGGCGAGACTTGTTGCCGCCTTCGCCCTTGTCGCTCTTGTCGCCCTCGCCGGGCTGCTCGGCGCGGGCCTTGCGCTCGAATTCACGTCGGGAGTCATCTGATTCGCCAGCACGTTCAAGCGCTTCGCGAATCTCCTTGAGCCGGGCCTCGCCGATTCGCTGTGCCTGTCGGCCCTGCTGGTCCTGACTCTCACGCCGGAGCTCTTCGGCCGCGACACGCGCCTGCGCCTTGGTTGCCGCAGCGCGCGCCTTGGCCTCTTCCGCTGCCTTCTTGTCTCGTTCGGCCTTGTCGCCGCCTTTCTGTCCCAGCCGACTCTGCTCTTGCTGGCGTCGCAGCTCGTCGGCCGCTGCCCGCGCGCCCCGCTCCAGCCGTTCGACCTCATGTTCGGCCGCCAGCGCATCGCCGTTGTCGCGCTTGAGCTGCTCCAGATCGTGGCGGGCCTGCTTCAGTCGCTCCTGATCTGCTTTGCCGAGACCGCCTTGGGCCGCGCGCTTCTTCTGCAGCCTGTCCACCTGATCCGCCAGCTTCTTCATCCTGTCGGGGATCTTGCGGTCCTTCAGCTTGTCGGCGAATTTCTCCAGCGTCTTCATCCACTTCTCAACCTCGGCGTCCGACCAGTCGCGATCCGCCAGCTTCTCGGCCAGCTTTGCCAGGGCGTCCAGATCCTGCTCCTTCACGGCTTTCTCGACGGCTTTGCGATCTTCCTCGTTCGGCAGTTCCTTGCCTGCCGCGGCCGCCGCCTCCAGCACCGCGTTGCGCACCGCTTGGTCCTTGCGCTGCTGTGCCGTATCGGCCGTCTCGCCGCCAGGATTGTCCGGCGTTTGGGTCGGATCGGTGGCGGCGGGGTCGACAGGCTTGTCCGGTCGATTCGCTTCCAGTTCTGCTAGCTTGTCGAGCGCCTGTCGCTTGTCCAACCGACCGTCGGCCACGCCCTCGGCGACCTCGCGTACCTGACGCAGCCACTCTTTGGTGTCGGCGTCCTCGACCTGCGCCTCGACCTCTGCCAGCAGCTGGATGTCCGCGCCCAGCAGCGAGACCATGTCTTTGCCCAGCAAGTCCGCAGCGGTCGCGAATCCAACCGGCAGCGCGGGCAGTCGCACGTCGACGGCTTGCGCGGGCTGCGGTCCCAGCCACTGCACGCGCGCGTCCCACGGCAACGGGGTCCACATGCCTGCGGCAAAGACAACCAGCGCCGCCACGGTCCATGGCCAGGCAGCCGGGCGCCGCCAAGGAAACAGGGCCGGGACGTCGACTTGCGCCGAAAAGCGAGTGGCGGCAGCGGCTTGTGCCAGTGCCCATCCGTCAGAACGGTGCTCGTGCGCGAGCCACAGCGCGGTCGTCAGGCGGTCCTGACCATGGGCGGCGCGGTCGGTCGTCCGCGCAGCCTGCAGCCACGTCGGACGTCCCAAGTGAGCGACAAACAGGACGATCAGCGACAACAGCGCAAACCCCGACCACACCCAGATGTCGACGTCCGCTTGGACGGCTCCCAGCCGCGCGGTCAGCGTCCAGGCACCCAACGCAGCCAGCGGCACCGCAAGTCCCGAAGTCAGCCGAGCAAACGTGCGCTGCATCCACAAGCGACGGCGGGCGTGGCCGACCACCGCCAGCACGGGTTCGATCTGGGCGCGAATGTGCGTCGGCAACCGACCGGGCCGGAACACCGGTGGCGTAGGGTTGGCTGAAGGGGTTGGTGTGTGAGGGGCTTTCACGCCTTGCGATCCTGCGCGGGCTTGTCGCGACGGTGCCCCGCACGGCACCGAAGTTGCGGTCCCAGCCCCAGCGGCTGGCGATACCGGTTCCGACGCCTGAGGAGCGGAGACGATTCAGCCCGAACCAGCGCGCTGCGTCAAACCGTGGGCCGGATCATCCGCGAGAAGACGCGGGTTCCGCTGGCCGTCACTTGGTCGGGTGGCGTCGCTTGGTGGTCTTCGGGCGGGCTGCCTTGGCCTTGGTGGCGGGTCGCGCCTTTGTGACGGCCTTGCTGCTCTTGGCGGGGGCACGGACGGCTGCGCGGCCAGTCGCGTGAGACTTCCCCTTGACCGACGCAGCTTTGGCCGTCGCCTTTGTCGCAGCCTTGCCCTTTGCAACGGGCTCAGGCTTGGCGGTCGCCTTGGATGGTGCCGCGGGTTTGGTCGCCGCGGTTCCTTTGCCGACCGGGGGCGCAGCAGCTGCCGCGGGCGTGGCCGGCTTGCCGTCTTTGGGAGCCACGTCGACCGCTTCTGGCGTCGGCCCAGCAGCCGGGACTTCCTCGACAGCGGATGAGGCGGGCTCTGTCGGCGGCTCTTCAGACATTGGCACGGGCTTCTGCGTCAGACCAAACATGTGCAGGGGCGTGCCGTCGTACAAGTTGCGATAGGCGGCGATGTTCGAGAGCACGCGCTTGGCGTAGTCGCGCGTTTCGCGGAACGGAATCGCCTCGACGTACAGGTCCAACGGCCACTGGCCGCGCACCTTGCGCCAGCGCCCCACCGCACCGCCGCCCGCGTTGTAGCCGGCCGCCATCTGCGCCTCGCGCTCGAAGCGGTCGAGCAGTCGCTTGAGGTAGCGGGCACCCAAACGCACGTTGACCGCAGGCTGGCGCAGGGTCTGGGCGTCGGCCACAAGGCCCAGGGGCTTGGCCATCTCCTTGGCGGTCGGCAGGATCAATTGCAGCAGGCCGATGGCGGCGGCGTTTGACTCGACGCGCGGGTTGAAGCCGCTCTCGGCGCGGGCGATCGCATAGACGATCGACGGATGCAGGCCGAACTCCCGCGCCGCGCCGTCCATCAGCGCTCGATAGGCTCGTGGATACGAGACCTTCCACGCTTGCCGGTTGCCGTCGTGCGGGTAGGTCTGCGAGTAGCGTCGCAGCGTATCGCGGCCCATCAAGTGGGAGGACACCCAGCGACCGGCCTCGTCGTCCAGCCCGGCCCGCGTCCACAGCCCGCCGGGATCGCCCGTCGCCCAGCGCACTTCGGGGCCGGTGACACGCCCCAGACCCAACGTGTCCAGTTCGTCGCCCGCTTCTTCGTTCCAGCCCAGCTGGCCCAGCAAGCGGGCCCGTTGTACGCCTTGCTTTGCGAGAAGCTGGGCGTCCAGAACAGGTCCCGTCGGTTCACCCGACTTGGGCGCGATCACGGTCTGCAACGCGGCCTTCTCGGGCTGGCCACCGGCGGCGTCGAGCCACGCATACGACTGGGCAGCAAAGTACGTAAGCGGATGGCGCTGCACCACGCGAAGCCAGCGCTTGCGAGCCTCTTCGCGCCGTCCCATCGCCTCGAGCGCGCGGCCGGCGAAGTAGTCGGCGCGGCCACGGGCCCAGTCACGGTCGTCGAAGCGCGCGGTCGACTCGCCGCGGGTGTCGGTCGGGGGCGGGTCGCTGTCGCGCACCTGCGCCAGACGGTCCAGCAGGGTCAGCGCCTCGGTCCACCGCGAGCTGACCAGATGGTCCATGGCGACCAGCCAAACGGTGACGTCGAAGATGTCCTTTTCGGCATAGTCGCGGGCGGCGATGGGGCCAAATCTGGCGAGCAGCATCCCGGCTTCGGGGTTCGTCTTCCACATGTCCAGCACGGTGTGGGCGTCATCGCTGTCCAGACCGGTCAGTCCCTGCTCCAGCGCCCGCTCGAGGTGGGCTTTGCCCTCCGGATTGCCCGACAACAAGAGCGCGCGGCCCATGCGGAAGGCCAGATCCCCCCCGTCGAGCCCCCCGTCTTCGACTTGCAGCGCGCGCACTTCGGGGTCGCTGTCGCAGGCGGGCGGCATGGTGTCGTACAGGGCAAGTGCCTTGTCGAAGGCAGGTTTGCGGTCCCACGTGCGTGCAGCCCACGAGCGCGCGTGGCACTGCACCGCCAGCGAGACCCCCGGCGTGTCGGCAAGCGCCGTCAGGGCAGGCGTCGCACGTGCATAGCGTCGGCGCTGCGCGGTGTAGACCAAGGCCTCCAGTACGGCGGGACCATCCTGGGGGCGGCGCTTCAGGCGATCCTTCCACGTCTGGTCGGTCGAGCCGATCAGCAGGTCGACCGCTTCCTCCGCCTGCGACGTCTTGACCGACTGGGTCACGAGCGAACGCGCGATGGCGATGCCCTCGTCTTCGCGGCCGCGGGAGATCAGCGTGCGCATCCGCTCGACCTGCGCCCGCCGCCACAGAGAACTGCCTGTTTCTGTAGGTAATGTTTCGAGCTCGCTCCAAGCCGCGGCCGGGCTGCCCGTGCGGCGCAGGGCGCGGACGCGAAGCAGGCGGATACCGGGTTCGTCGCGGCCATAAGCAATGGAAAGCACAAGCGAAGGCAGCCCTTGGTCGTCGGCGCGTGCGGCAAGCCAGCGAACCGCATTGGGCCCCAGCGAGGGATGGGCCGTGGCAACGCGCGCGGCCTCGATGGCGCCGGTCTTGTTGCCTTGCGCCTGACGGACGGCGGCGAGGAAAAACGCAAACGTGACGCGCTCTTCCGCCAGTTCAGGGTTGGCGGACAACGCCTTCCACGCCTGCTCGGCCAAGGGGGCGGCCTCGGACATGCGCCCCTCCCGCTGCAGCTCCCAAGCCTTCAGGGCATCGGGCTGGCGGAACGGCGCGGGCAGCTCGCCCAGCGGCGCGTCCAGAGCAAGCGAAGCCGGAGATTGTGGCACTTTGTCGCGGTCGAAGGTCCAGTCGGCAGGCAGTTCAGGAACGCCAGGCACAAGACCCAGCGCGGCCAGCAGCGGCTGCAGAGGTGACAGGGGACCGTCGGGACGACTGGCGCGCTGCAGACCGTCGCACGAGATCGCGGCGACGACGAGCACGCCCATGAGCGCGACGACAGCTAGAGGGCGTCGACGAGCGGGAAGCGCAAGGCCGAGCACACCCTGTACCTGGTCGGCGGAATCAGCGAATCGTGGGCAGGCTAACCTTCTCACCCAGAGCAGCCTCGAGCTTCTTCTCGGACTGGATGCGCTGGGCGCGGGCCTGTTCACGCTTGCGGCCCTGACCGGCAGAGGTCTTCTTGGCCTTGCGGATACGGTCGGTGCTGTGGGTAGGGGAAGACATGGGGAACTCCACGGGTCGAACGGCCAAACGGGCGCGAAAGGATGCCCCTTCGACGGCCAGTAGTCAAGGATGGTCGTGGTGTCGTCCCGAGGGGGAAACCAGGGCCAGCAGGGAGAGGTGCGGGTGGCGGCGAAAGTCAACCGAACCTCGCGGCCCCGGGTCGGGGGCGGTCACATGCGGCGCAGTCGCTCGATGATCGCGTCGCGACGGGCCGTATCGACCTCGGCTTGGACGGCGGCGAGTGCGCGACGGGTCATGGCCTCGAGCTGGGTGCGGGCGTCAGCGTGATCCTCGCCGCGCATCTCGAGGGGAGCAGAGGGATCGATGGCGATGCCGTAACGCATCCGCAGCACCTGCTCCTCCTGGGCGGTCAGATCCGCAGTGCGCAGGGCCACATCGGCCTCTACCTTGGTGCGGACCTCGACCGTGGTCTTGGTCTTGCTCACGGGCAACTCCAACGCGTCGAAGGACGCAAGCCGGTTCAAGGGCCCCCGAGCAAAGGGAGCCAACCGACAGGTTCAGACTAGCGGATCTCGATCGCTTGGCAATTTTTTTTGTAGGCCGCACGCGATCTTGCGTCAGTTGGCCGGGGATTACCGGCCCCAAGCAGCGGACCTTACGGCGTTCCCTGGCCAATGGTTGACGGAGCGCTACGCATCGTCCGGGCGCTGCAGATCGAGCTTCTTGATCAGGTACTCGAGCGATTTGCGGTGCAAGCCGGTCGCCCGCGCCGCTGCCGAGATGTTCCACTGGTGGGCGTCGAGCGCCCTCTGCCAGTACGTGCGCTCGAAAGCGTCCACCAACCGCGCCTTGGCGTCCTTGAACGGCAGGTCGTAGTCCACGTCCAGACCCTGTCCGCGGGGTTCCCGGCCCGGCAGGCTCAGCCCGGCATCGAGGTGCACCTGCAGCTCTTTGCCGTCCGACAGCACGGCCGCCCGCTCGATGTGATTGCGCAGCTCGCGCACGTTGCCGGGCCAGGGATAGGCCTGCAGCTGCCGCATCGTCTCGAACGACACGCTGAGTACGCCTGCTCGGGGGTTGCGGGACTGCAGCTCGGCCAGGAAGTGGTTGACCAACAAAGGGATGTCGGCACTGCGACGGCGCAGCGGCGGCAGGTTCACGCGGATGACGGCCAGTCGGTAGTACAGGTCCTCGCGGAACGTTCCCTCTCGCACCATCTGGGCCAGATCGCGGTTGGTAGCGGCCACGATGCGGACGTCCACCGCGACGCGTTCGTTCGAGCCCACGGGCTTGATCTCGCGTTTCTCCAGCGCTCGCAGAAGCTTGGGCTGCAGATCCAGGTCCAGCTCGCCGATTTCATCCAGGAACAGGGTGCCGCCGTGGGCCTCGGCCAGCGCGCCCTTGCGGGTGGCCACGGCTCCCGTGAAGGCACCGCGAATGTGGCCAAACAGCTCACTCTCCACGAGCTCCCGCTGGACGGCTGAGCAGTCGAAGATGACGAACGGCCCCTGGGCGCGACGCGAGTGTCCGTGGATGGCCTCCGCCACCAGTTCCTTGCCGGTGCCGGACTCGCCCTCGACCAGCATGGTGCTGTCGGACGGCGCGGCGCGGGCCAGAAGCGCAAAGATCTCGCGCATCTCAGAAGACTGACCCTGCAGCGCCCCAAACTGGGGATCGAGCGCGAGCGCGACCTCGTGAAGCTCAGGCAGCTGGTCGAACGAGAGCTCGGTCTGCCCCAGACGCAAGGTGGCGTGGGGCCCCAGAATGGCCTCGCACAGACGGGCGCCGGCGAACCACGTGCCGTTCTTGGACTCGAGGTCGCGAATGCGATAGCCGGTGCGTTCTCCCTCGATCTTCAGGTGGTTGCGCGACACCGAGGCATCGTCGAGCACCAGATCGTTGTCGGGAGCCGAGCCGATGTAGACCAGCCGCCGATCGAACACACGCTCAAGGCCGGCATTCGGACCACCGGTGACGCGCAGGCGGTACTTCGGCAGCGTGTAGCGGTCGGCGAAAGCGGCAGACGTAAGGGTGCGGGTCGCGTGCATGGCGGCGCACCTTACCTGCTCCGCTTCGGGCTGTGAACCCCGACTTGCGGGCGGTGGGTGCAGATCGGCGAATCCCGACACGTCAAGGCTGGCGGAATTCCGTGCCAAACATGAACGCCTGCAGGCTGCGCTCCGCCCCGCGCTCCAGCGCCGGGACGTCGACCTCCCGGACCTCATGGCTGGAGGGGTCCGTCACCCGCACGCGGTGAGGGACGCCCGCGCGCACCGGGATCTCGTAGCGGTTGTCGCGGCCGGGTTGGTAGCGCTCACCGTCGACCGTTACGATGCAATTGGCAGGCAGGACCCGGAACTTGATGGTCGCGTCGCCGGACTGTCGCTCGCGTCCCTTGCGCACGCCAGATCGGTCGTCGGCGCCGACAGCGGCCGCGGAGGCCTCGTCCGGCAGGCCAACCGCGACACGCAAGTTGGCGTTGGGGCGAGCGTTTCCTGCTGACGGTGTCTGGACCGGGCCCACGCGCGTCGGGGGCACCACTGCGACACGGGAGGAAGCCGCCCCGCCGCCGACGGAGCCTGAGCGGGCGGTCTTCGCTGCGGCGGTGGTCGCGGAAAGGGAGGCTGGCTCTGGGCTTCTGCGGGCGCCGAACCACCAGCCGAGTCCGCCGGCCAGCGCGAGGGCGATCAGCGCGGCGGTGGCCAAGCGCTTGCGGCCTCGGCGGCGCATGGGGGCGGCCGCTGGCTCGTCGCGGGCGCTGGACGCGGCGATGTTGACGACCTCGAGGCCGGGCAGGCTGACCGTACCCTCCATCGGCGGCCGCATGGGCATGCCCTGAAAGCCGAGGGTTTGGGCCAGCAGCTGGTCGAAGCTCTGCGCGCGGGCCTCCAGCGTCCGGAAGGCAGGGTCGAGCTCCTGCGCCAAGGTTCGTGCCGGCGAGGCTTCGTCCAACGCGATCAGCCGTCGGTCGGCACGCTGCGCCACTTCTTCGGCGTCCGCGCAGCGAAGGTCGACCTCGACCCGCGTCATGTCGGCGATCAGCTCGACGGTCTCCGGACTTGCAAGTCCGCTCAAGCGAAGCGCTTCGACCTTGCCCGGCAGCTGCGCGTAGGCCTGCTCCAGCGAGTCGGGGTCGCCGACCTCGAGCACGCGTTCGCCCGTCAACATCTCCCAAGCCACCAGCCCCAGCGCGAACAGGTCGGCGCGAGCATCGACGGGCAGTTGACGCGCGTGCTCGGGGCTGAGGTACGGCAGCTTGCCCCGCAGTGCCCCAGCGGAAAGGCGATTCAGCAGGGCCGACCGTGCCACCCCGAAGTCCACGAGCTTGACGTGGCCATCGCGGCGCACCATCACGTTCGAGGGCGTTACGTCGTGGTGCACGATCGACAGCGGCTTGCCGTCAGGGCCGCGGCGACTCGCGGCGTGGTGCAGCGCCCGGCCGACACAGGCGATCAAGTACAGCGTGGCGACTTCGGACATGCGAGGGGGCAGGCCGGGTTGCAGCTCAGGCAGGGCCTTCTGCAGCGCACGCAGGTCAAAGCCCTCGACCATCTCGATGGCAAGAAAGTATGTGCCGTTGACCAGACCCAGATCCAGGATCTGCGCGATGTTGGGATGGTCCAGCGCCTCGAGCAGTCGGCCCTCAGCCACAAACTGGCGCACCAGCTCCGGGTCCGCCGAGAGCTCGGACCGCACGGTCTTGATCACGACTTTCTTGGCGAATCCGGCGGCACCCTTGGCTTCCGCCAGATAGACCTCGCCCATCCCGCCGGTGGCGAGGTGGCGGATCAGGCGGTATCTGCCAAATTCGCTTTGCAAGTCAGTAGCCTCAGGCAGCGTGCGAGTCGAGCCAGGCCAGCACGTCGGCAAACACCCGCTCGCGGTCGGCGAGGGGTTCATGCAACAGTTCGTGCAGGAAATCCGGATAGTTGCGAACGGTGTGGTCCACGCCGCGGACGCCGCCCAGCAGCGACCGCGTGAAGGCCGAGTCGATCACGCCGTCTCCCGTCCCCAGCACAGCGAGCATCGGCACCTTGCCCACGTCGCCCACGCGCTTCTCCAGCCGCTCCTGACACGCCAGATACTCGACGTACCAGCGGGCAGTGGCCTGCTTGATGTTCAGCGGGTCGGTATCGTAGGCCTTGGCCTCGACGGGGTCGCGACTGACCATCGCACCGGACAGGCCGGTCGGCAGCGCGAGCGTCGGGTGCACCTTGGCGGCGACCTTGGCCGCGGCGGCCTTCCACGGCGGGATTTGCATCTTGTTGCGGGTCGCGGGGTTGGACACGATCAGGCCCCGGATGGTGTCGGGCGCGTCTCCGGCGGCGTGCAGCGCGATCAAGCCGCCCATCGAGTGGCCGAACAGGAACGGCCGGCCGCCCAGCCGAGCTGTCGCAAACGGCATCACCGTCGCCAGATCGGCCAGATACTCGTCGAAGCGATCGACATAAGCCCGCACACCCGCGCTGCGGCCGTGCCCGCGCGCATCGTATGCGAACACCGACCAGCCCGAGCAGGCCAGGAACTCAGCAAATTCCGTATACCGCCCCAGGTGTTCGGCAAACCCGTGGACGATCAGCACGCCGCCCTTGGCGCGATCGGCGATCCACTCGGCGTGATGCAGCAACAGGCCGTCCGGGGCCTGAATCTGGCCGGTCGTCACTTGAAACGTGTGGGGAGGGGCCTCGGGGGTCTGTGTCACGGAGTCCTCCGGTTGGGCGTCGCGTTGGCAGGCGGTCGGACTTTCGGGGCGCAACGGGCGTTCTTGCGGGCGAACATCGCCTTCTGCGCGATCGGGTAGTGGGCCAGCACCAGGCCCAAGCGTGCGAACTCCGCGGCATCGAAGCCGTTTTGCGCAAAGACCCGAGCGGCGGCGTGGGCATGGGCGATGGGGTCGGTCTTGCCGTCGGGCCCCAGAATCTCGCGCTGCAGGCAGGCGACCTCGGCAAACGTGAAAGCGTAGCGGTCGACGAGCTCGCGTGGCACCAGACCAGCTTGGGCGTCGTACACGCAGCCCTCGACTTCGGCGGCCAGCCAGCGGGCCGTCGATGGGTGGGCGTCGGCCAGCGGATGCGCCTTGCGATAGCGGTCCAGCAACGCGGGGTCGGCCGCGGTAACGGTCGCGGTCGGATCGAGCGGCACCTCCGTCGCTGTGGGGTCTCGCGCCAGCAACGCGATGGCCATGGCCTCGGCACGCGCATCGGCCACCTGAAATTTCCGCGCGCACAGTTGAAGGCGACGCGCATCCAGATAGCCTTCACGGGGTAGCCCCAGATCCGGCAGCGGGTCCTTGACCGGGGTCGCCTCGGCTGCAACAGGGGCTGTCGTGACTTCGCGAGGTGGGGCGGGCGACCTGCCGCACGACGCCAGCAAGAAGGCGAACGTCGGCAGCACGACGAGCGCGAGCGACAGAACGGCACTTGGCGATGGCATTCGGGGTAGACGCATGGCTCGGCTGACGAAAGGGGGCGGACGACTCGCCCGTGACGCAACGAGCGCAACAGTCTGCCACCACTGTGGGGATTCCTCTACCGTCTCGCGGGCCACCCGAAAGGAACGGCATGTCTTTGCGGCCGGGGCGCTCCTCTCGCTGTTGTGGCTCGGTGGGCTGGCGGTCGCGTGCGGCGGGACTCCAAGCGATTTTCGCCTGGCGCCGGTGGGACATCACGCGGTGCATGTCGGCGAGACATGGACACATTCCCTGACGGTGCTGGGCGAGCCGTCTGCACCACTGACGTGGACACTGGTCACCGGGCCTGCGGGGCTTGCACTGCTGGAGACCTCTGCCGGACCGCAGCTGGTGTGGGTGCCGGACGCGCTGCGCTTGGGGCCCAGTCCTGCGGGGAAGCCACGGATCCCGGGGCCGGTGCTGCAGGTGCGGGTGCAGGCGACGGACGCGGACGGCATCTCGCGGACGGCGGACGGGACGTTGCAGGTTGTGCCCACACCGTTGCCGCACGGGATCGACGCACCGAAATGGGCGCACTTGGCGCTGGCCAACGGGCGCACGTTGCGCGTAGAAGTCCGCACGGACACAACGGATCTTGCCGGGATGCCGGTCGTGCTGGACCCCGCTTTCGTCGGGCTGGCTGAGCTGATGCCGGTGGCTGTGGGGCGGTATGTCCTGCGGTTCCGCCCCGATGATACCGTGATTCGCGATTCTACTCGGGTAGTTGTGCGGCTGGCGTCGCCCGATTGGCAGGCGCCGGTCGCGGTGCACGAGCTCGAGGTCGAGTGGACGGGGGCTCGAGAGGCCGCGCCATGCCTGTTGGACTCACCGGTGCTTCGGGTCGACCTGCCTGCGCAAGTGACCTCCGTCACAGCGCTTTCCGCGTCGGTGATGGTCCTGGACGGCAACGGTCCGCCAGCTTTCGTGCAGGTGCGCACTGCGGTGCCTGAGAGCGGGGCCGAACACATGGAAACCCTTGTGCCGACGCTGGATCCTCAGAACGGCAGTCGCGGCGCGGTCGTCCGCACACTGTCCGTGCCCGGGGTGTCTGAAGGGTTCGGGCCGGGTCTGGTCTCGGTCGGGTGGCTGGCCCGTGACTTGGACGACCCGCTGCTTGGCGTGTGCGGGGGATCGGCACTTTGGCCAGTGCAGGGCGACGCGCTGGTTGGCGTCGGGCCCGGCTGCACCGATGACGCGATCCCGGCGACGAAGGCGTCGCCCTTGGAATTGTTGCCGAACCTGCGAATCGTGCGTCGCGAGTGTCCGCAACAGGCCGATGTGGCCCGGCTGCAGGTGCCAGCGGGTCGGGCGGTGTGGGTACGCTCGGAGTCGCCGGAGGGTTGGCCGCGGGTCGAGTTCGAGGTGCGCGATGACCATGGCACCCTGTGCCAAGGACACAGCCAAGGGCGCCCGTGTGGCGTTTCTCCTTCCCCAGTCGACCGCGCGCTGGACGTCGTCTCCACCGCGACCGCCCCTACCTCTGCCTCGCTGTTGGCAGTTCTTGGCGACGACGGCTGTGACCCGGCCGCTGAGGCCAGCGCCGTGACCTTGACGGAATCCTGGACGGAGGGGCGGCTGTGCGCCGGGGAGTCGCGGCGGTTGCTGTTGCCGACGTCGTCTGGCGGCGATGCCACGGTCGAGGTGACGGCTGACGCGGGGCCGCTCGAACTGCTGGCCGTAGGGGGCGACGGCAGGCCGACGCAAGTCTGGTCTGACCGTGGCGGCGGGCTGATCGCCGATGTCGGCAAGGGCTCGTGGAACCTATCGGAGCTGCGGTTGGTGCAAACGGGCGACCGGCCGGCATCGTTCCTGATTCGCGTCGCAAGCGAGGAACCCACCGTGCTGCAAGGGGATCCCTTTGCACGCTCGACCGACGCCTGGCTGTGGCTGCCGGGCGCCTTGGACGTGATCGCGGACCTGTCTCACGCCCGTCGAATCGTCTGGAGTGCCGAGCGCGAGGCCGCCGTCGCTTGGACGCTGGTGGTCGGGGCGGTGCAGGGGATGCTCACGACTTGGAACGGGAATCTGCCTGAGGACGTGGTGCCCGCCACCGCAATGCCTGCGCTCGCTGCCGAGGTGACGCTGTCGACCGCAGAGGTCTGGCAGGTGATCGCAGCGTCCGGTCCCGGCCTGCTGATCGCCCAGTGGACGCCGAAGCAGGACTCGCACGGATTCGGTCGGTTCGGCGTGTCCCTGCCGGACGCTGACGTCGCGTGTGAGCCCGACCGGCTGGACCGCGTCGGAGATTCCGCGACGGCCCCCGTGCTCTTGTCTGCGCCCGGTCCGCGCCCGCTGGTGGTGGCCGAACTGACCCTATGCGGCGTCGATCAGGACTGGATCGCGTTCCCTGTCGCTGCGGATGCGCTGGTGGAGGTTGCGACGCTGTCCCGAGCCGAGGCGGCACCGCCGATCGAGGTCACCCCTCCGGACGGGACCTTGTGCGTTTCGACGGAAGAGAACACGCCAGCCTCGCCGCCCGGGCTGCGACCGGCGAGTCGCCAGCTGGCGACGTGTTGGGTGCGACAGGCAGGGCTCGTCCACGTGCGCATCGGCCCGGGCGCGTGGCGTTACGATCTGGTGGTGAGGGCGCGCTGAACGCGACCGAGGCCGTTGCGTCTGCGGATCCGGTGCGACCTCACACGGGGTGAAACTCCCCAACTTGTTGCGATGCTGTTATCGTGCGCGCCGCTCGTTCCCGTGCCTCGCCTTGCAGGATCCCGGATGCCGCTTGCTCGCCCTTTCATGCTCAGGCGTCTGTTGTTCGCCACCACGGCGCTGGGGCTGCTGTTTGCTGCGCCGACGGTGCACGCGCAGGCCATCGCGTTGAAGATCGCGTGGTTGAAGGTCGGCGGCGCGGACCAAGGTTCGGAACTGACGGCGTGGGCGCAAGAGATTCGCTTGCGCACCAGCATCGACATCGCCCCGAACCCGGTCGGTGTGCGGCCGGAAGACCCGACGATCTTTCAGTATCCGCTGTTGTACTGGGGCGGCGACCGCAATCCCGGCAAGCTGACTCCCGAAGCCGTCGTGCACCTGCGCCAACATCTGTCGACGGGCGGCACACTCATCATCGACAACACCGGCAAGGCGGAAGCGTCACAGGTGTTCGATGCGGGCGTGCGTCGCGAGCTGCAGCGGATCTTTCCTCAGCCCTTGCAACGGGTTCCGCCCAGCCATGTCGTCTTTCGCAGCTTCTATCGTCTGGACCGCCCGGTTGGCCGTCGGGCAGACTCCCACGATCTCGAAGGCTTGCGCGTCGGGGCTCACTTTGCCGTGCTGTACACCCGCAACGATCTGGCTGGCGCGTTTGCCCGGCTGCCGTTCGGCGGATTTGCGTTGACCGTGGTGCCCGGGGGGGAGAACCAGCGGGAACAGGCGTTTCGGCTCGGCGTGAATCTGGTGATGTACGCGCTCTGTCTGGACTACAAGGATGACCACACGCACGTGATGCAGCTGTTGCGCTATCGTCGGGGAACTCAGGTACCGTCCGCCCACACCGCCCCCGAGGAAGAGGAGCCCTGACGCCATGATCGCCTGGGCCGGCCTCTTTGCCGTTGCAGACCCGACGGGACGCCTGGAGTGGGCGCTGCGGTGGTCGTGGGCGCCTCGTCTCGCCGTGATCGTGCTGGCGCTGGGCATCTTGGGACTTGCGTGGCTGAACTTGCGCCAGCTGTCCGTGCCGCGTCGGCGTTACACACTGCTGGGACTGCGGGCGTTGCTGCTGGTCAGCTTGCTGCTTGTGCTCTTGCAGCCGACGTGGGTGAGCCAGAGTCCGCGCACAGTCGCGCGGCGCGTGGCCGTGGTCGTGGACCGGTCGCTGTCGATGGCACGCGGTGCGAACGGTGAGCGCCGATGGGAGCGGGCGCGTGTGGCTGCCAAGCAACTGACGACGGGGCACTCGGTGTCGTTGTTCACCCTGGCCGATGACCTGCAGCCGGTCACGGGCATGGAGGCGTTGGCGAGAACCAACCCCGACGGCGCGGCAACCGATTTTCTGGCAGCTTTGGCGGAGTTGGGCGAACGGCGGCGGCTGACCGACTTGGCAGCCGTGGTGCTGATCAGCGACGGTCTGGACACGGGACGGTTGCGGGCGCGCAACCCCGCGGTCGAGAGCCCGCTGGACGAGGAGTCGAACGCGCTGGTCGAGCATCTGGGCGTGCCGATCCACAGCGTCTTTGTCGGCGACCCCAAGCCCGCACGCGACCTCGCAGTTTCCGCAATTCGAGCCAGCTCGTTCGCCTTCACGCGCACCTTCATGCCCGTCGCCGTCGATGTCGAGATCAGTGGCTATGCCGAGCGGTCGGACAGTCTGGCGCTCGTGCTGTCCGACAACGGCAAGCCGGTCGTCACACGTCAGGTGCCGCTCGCAGGACCTGGCCGGCGCACGATCGACTTGGAATTCCAGCCGTTGCACGTGGGGCCCCACGTCCTCGAGGCCTCGATCGTCCCGCTGCCTGACGAGCTGACCGAGACCAACAACCGCACGTGGGCTGGCCTGCGGGTCGTGCGCGACCGGGTCCGCGTCTTGCATCTGGCCGGTCACCCCTCGTGGGACAGCCGCTTCCTGCGCACCCATCTGCGCGGCAACCCTGCGGTCGACTTGGTGTCCTTCTACGTCATGGTGGGCCAAGGTTCGGGCGCCTACGTCTCGGCCGACGACACCACCCTGATTCCATTTCCGACGCGCGAGATCTTCGAGGAGTCGCTGAGCAGCTTCGACCTGCTGATCTTCCAGGATTTTCCGTTCGGGCCGTTCCAGATCGATCAGTACCTGCCGCAGCTGCGGAATTACGTGACCGGCGGCGGCGCCTTCCTGGTCCTTGGCGGGCGGCAGGCACTCAGCGGTGGCGGTTACTACGGGACGGGGTTGGCGGACTGGCTGCCCCTGCGTTTGCAGCCGCTGACGGGAGACGATGTCGGCTATCTGGACGGTCCGCTGCCGCTGCGACTGACGCCGGCGGGAGAGACGCATCCGGTGGCCCGACTGGCAGGAGATCCCGAGGCGAATCGAGAGGCTTGGGGGCGCAACGCCTTCCAAGGCCGCAACACCGCGCTGCTGCCGGGCGAGACGGGTCTGGTGCTGGTCACCGACGCAGCCGGGCACCCGCTTGTGGCCGTGGGCGAGGCGGGTTCGGGACGCAGTGCCGTGGTCGCAACGGACTCGCTGTGGACTTGGGCATTTCCCGCCACCGCCGCAGAGACGACCCGCGACCGCAGCCGCACCGAGTACCATCGTCTGCTGGATCAGTTGATGGCGTGGCTGTTGCGAGACCCGGAAGTCGATGCGCTGCGGGTGGATGCGCCCGGTGACCCGGTCCCCTTTGGTACACCGGTGCGCTTGCAGGTGACGGCGGTCGGTGCAGCGGGCGAACCCCTTGCCGGTGTGACGGTGCAGGTGGCGGTCGAGCCCATGGCGCAGGTGCCGGGCCCAGCCGTTCCGAGGCAGCCGTGGCCCGAACCTACCGACGTGCGCGGCGCGGTGACGCTGCAAATCTCCGACCTGACCCCGGGGCCGCATCGTCTGGTCGTCGAGGCGCTGATCGGTGGCCGCGTCGAACAGGCGACGGCGCCGCTTGTGGTCCTGCCGCCCAGCGGTGAGGCGTCGCTGATCCAGCCTTCCGACGCGCTGTTGCGCAGTCTGGCCAAGGCGTCGGGCGGGCAGGTCTGGCAGGCCCGAGCGCCTGCTGAGGGTGTGCCGATGGGCCTGCGCGATGGCCTGGATTTCGCCGACGGCGTGTACACGGACTTGTGGAGTCGGCCAGAGGTGTTGCTGTGGCTGGTCGCGTTGATGGGCCTCGAGTGGGCCCTGAGACGTCGCTGGGGCCTTGCCTGATCCCGGACCTTTGCCTACCGTGAACTGCATCGACTGTCCCGCGTTGCCCTGCCGCCGGCGTTTGTCCGCCACTTGAGGTATCCATGCCCAGCGAATACGGTTTTCAAGGCGTCCGGGCGGTCGAACAGGCGTCGATGCGGGCCTTGCTGCGCAACGAGTTCGTCCCGGCAGATACCCCAGAGCAGTTTCCGCCCGACGTCCCGGTCGACTGGCAGGACCTGACGCTGACGGTCGAGGTCGATGTGCCGGGCAAGCACGTGCGCGGCACCGCGACCTACGAGGGGGTGGTGCGGCGCGACGAGCTGCGGCGCATTCGCTTCGACGCCGACGGCATTGATGTGCCCCGCGCCTTCGACGGCGCAGGCCAGCGTCTGCCACTGGAGCACGACGGACGCACCCTGTGGATCGATCTGGGTCGCACGGCCAAGCGGGGAGAAGCGCTGCGGATCTCGGTCGATTACGACACCCGCGAGCCGCGTGCCGGCTTCTACTTCATCCTGCCCGACGCCGACCATCCCGACCGCGTCGCCCACGCCTGGACGCAGGGACAGGACGAGGACTCGCGCTTCTGGTTCCCCTGCCACGACAGCCCCAACCACAAGATGCGGCTGCACGTGTTGGCGACCGTGTCCGAGGGCATGGTCGCGCTGTCCAACGGCGTGCTGAAGGACATCTACCGCGGCGCCGACCCGGGAACCCGCATCTTCGACTGGCAGATCGAGCGGCCGATTCCCATGTACCTGCTGACGCTGGTGGTGGGTCCGTTCGTCGAGGTCGTGCAGCAGACCGAGCCCGTTCCGGTCAGCTTCCACGTGCTGCCGGGGCGCGAGGCGGACGGCCACCGGTCGTTTGACCGCACGCCCGAGATGATCGCGCTGTATGAGCGTCTGGTCGGCGTGAAGTTCCCGTTCGAGAAGTACGGTCAGGTCGCGGTGGGCGAGTTCGTGTTCGGCGGCATGGAGAACGCAAGCCTGACCACCCAGACCGACCTGACCCTGCACGACGAGCGCGCACATCTGGACTTCAGCTCGCAGCCGCTGGTCAGCCACGAGCTGGCGCACCAGTGGTTCGGCGATCTGGTGACCTGCCGCACGTGGGCGCACGGCTGGCTCAACGAGGGTTTTGCCACCTACTTCGAACAGCTGTGGCGCGAGCACACTGAGACGGCGGACGAATTCGACTACGCCCGGCTGCAAGCGATTCGCGGGTACTTGCGGGAGGATGCGGGTCGCTACCGGCGCACCATCGTCACCAACCGCTGGCGCGAGCCGATCGACGTCTTCGACGCCCACCTGTACGAGAAGGGCGGCGCCGTGCTGCACATGCTGCGAAAACTGTTGGGCGATCAGGCGTTCTTCGGTGGCGTGGGAGCCTACGTCCAGGCCTTTGCGGACGGCATGGTCGAGACGCCGGACCTGCGCCGGGCGCTGGAGGACTTCACCGGAGTGGATCTGGGGCGGTTCTTCTCGCAGTGGGTCGAGAACGGCAAGGGCCACCCGGAGTTGAAGATCGGTGGCTCATGGGATGGCGAAACGCGCGAGTGGCAGCTGACCGTCGAACAGACACAGGACGTCAAGGAGTCGCTGCTGTTCCAGTTCCCGCTGGAGGTGCTGTTCGTGCCCGAGTCGGGCGAGCCGGTGCGCCGTACGTTTGCCGTCGAACGCAAGCACCACTCCTTCCGCATCGACCTTCCTGCGGCGCCCGCGATGGTGCTGCCCGACCCACGCGGCGACCTGCTCGGCACCGTCGAGTGGACGTTCGGCGAGCCGCTGCTGCGCGCCGCGCTCGCCCGTGCGCCCCACGCCCACGCGCGTATCCAAGCGGCCAACGCCTTGGGCAAGCGGCCGTCCACCGCCAACAATGACGCGCTGGCCCGTGCGCTGCTGGAAGACCGGCTGTGGTGCGTGCAGGCCGAGGTCGCGCGCGTGCTCGGTCAGATCGGCAATACCCGCGCCTTTCAGGGCCTTGCCGATGCCGTCCAGCTGCCGCACCCCAAGGCGCGCCGGGCTGTCGTCGCGGCGCTTGGTCGTTTCCAGACTCCGCAGGCGGGCGAGCTGCTCGTGCGGCTGCTGGGTCAGGGCGACTCGTCGTATTTCGTAGAGGCGGAGGCTGCCGTTGCGCTGGGGCAGACGCGGTTCCCCGGCGCTTTCCAAGCGTTGCGCGAGGTGTTGGACCGACCGAGCTGGAACGAGACGATCCGCGTCGGCGTGCTGGACGGCTTCGCGGCGCTGCAGGATTCGGCGGCCATCGAGCTCGTGACGCCTTTGCTGCAACCCCATCATCCGACGTTGCTGCGGTGTGGCGCGGCCCGCTGTCTCGCTGCTTTTGTCACGGAGCCGGCCCGAGTGGTGCAGGCGCTGCAGCCGTACACGACGGACACCAGCTTCCGCTTCGTTTTCAACGTGGCCTCTTCGCTGGGCGGCTTGGGCGACGCCCGCGTGATTCCCTTGCTGCAAGATCTGTCGCAGCGCGCCACGGACGGTCGGGTGCAGCGGCGGGCCACGGAGTCGATCGCCCAGATCCGCGCCGGGCTGGGGGCTGGCAAGCAGGTCGACGAGCTGCGCAAGGACGTCGAGGCCCTGCGTAACCAGCAGCGCGAGCTGCAGGATCGGCTGGACCGCGGCGAGAAGCTGCGCGGAGCGGTGGCGTGAGCATGCGGCGAACCCTGTTGCCTCGCGGCGTTTCCGGCGGTCCCGCGGTTCCCGCCTCCGCGCTTGGCATCGTGGACCGTGCGTTGCGCGATGGAGTCGGCTCGGCTGTTGCCGTCGCGGTCTGGGCGGGAGGGGAGCGGGCCAGCGCCGCCGTCGGCAGGACCAGCCGCCTTCGGGTCGTGCCGCACGCAGCGGGCCAGCGACTCGAAGCCTGTCCCGGAACGCCGACGGACCTGGAAGCGCGGTTCGACCTCGCGTCGCTCACAAAGCCAGTCGCCACCCTGACGCTGCTGGCACAGGAGCTGTCTGCGCCGAAACCGCGGTTGAGTCTGGACGATCGTTTGGAGCGCTGGTTGCCGGACGCCCGCGGCACCGGCCTGGGGCAGGCGACGCTTGGGCAGCTGGTCAGCCACACGTCGGGGGCGCCGGCTTGGCTGGATTTCTGGGGTGCGACGGCGGACATCCACGACGCGGTTGAGCGCACCAAGGCCGTGCGCAAGCACTTGCTGCACACCCCCTTGGAGCGGCAGGCGGGGATGGCAGCCGTCTACAGTGACCTCGGGTACATGTCGCTCGGCTGGGTGCTCGAGGCGCTGCACGGCGAACCGTTGGACCGGCGCTTCTTGCGGTCGGTGGCCGTCCCGCTGGAGCTGGACGCGGCGTTTCGACGGGTCTCGGTGGGTGCCGCTGGAGACGGACAGGCGTGCGTGGCGACAGAGGTGGTGGTCCGTCGTTGTCCGCAAGGTCTTGCGCTGCAAGGTGAAGTGCACGACGACAACTGCGCGGCGCTGGACGGCGTGGCGGGCCATGCGGGCCTGTTTGCGACGGCGGATGCCGTGCTGACTTGGGCGCACGCTTGGCTTCGGGCGGTTCGGTCCGACGGTCACCGGCGTGTTGGTCCTCTCGGTCTGGCCCCAGAACTCGTGCGCTTTCTCGTTGCCACCCCTGGCGTTGCCGGCACGACCTGGCGCCATGGCTTCGACACGCCGACCCGGCCCGGCTCCAGCGCGGGCGATCAAGTGCCCCCGGATGCGTTTGGCCATCTGGGCTTCACCGGCACCAGCGTGTGGTGCTCGCCCGGCCGCGATGTGGCGGTCGTGATGCTGACCAACCGCGTGCATCCGACCAGTGCCGCCGTCGAGGGCATCCGCAGGCTGCGCCCGACCTTGCACGACACGTTATGGCCGCTGCTGGTGCGTTGACCCCCGTCGATCCGCGCTGCTATTGTGCCCCCTGCTCCTTTCCGCAAGCCCGCGCGCCCTCAACGGAGGCCGACCATGTCCCAGCCCCGGTCGCCCTTCCAAGTCACTGCGGTCTTCTGCGGTTACTGCAATCAGGTGATCGCCGCGCGCGACGATAGCGAAGCTCCTGCGGGCGCTTCGGTTTGTCTCGAGTGCGGTCAAATCCTGCCCGTCGGCCATGTGGCCCCCGCACCGCCTCCGCCGCCTCCGCCTCCCGACAACGACGACCTGTTCCAGGCCGCGCCGATGCCGCCGCGAGAGTGGAAACTGCGGTCACAGGGCCTGACGTACAACTTCCACGGGCTCGAAGCGCTGTTGAACTGGGCGGCCAACCGGCCCGCACAGACGCTGTGGATCTCGGCGGACGGCGATGACTGGCGCGATTTCCCCAGCTTCTTCGCTGCCGTTCAGGCTGGACTGGACGGCGATGCCGCGCTGGCGGTGGCCAAGACGACCCGGACAGAGACGGTGACCGCGGTGCTGGCCGCTGATGCCCAAGGCGACGCGAACGCCCCGGTCCCGGGCGAACCCGTCGCGCCCAAGACCGACGACGACTTCACAACTCGCATGGAAGCCTCAGACGCGACCGTGGCGCTGCCCGCAGCAACGCCGGTCGCATCGGTCAGCGTGGCCACGGCGGTTCTGCCCGCTGCGGAACGCATGACGTCAGAGGAAGCTCCGTGGCTCCTTCCCTCGCCCCCTGTCAGGCGGGGACTTCAGACGCCGGCCGCCATTGCTGCGGCGCTCGCCTTTTCTGCGGCGGTCGTCGTCGGTTTGTTGTGGGTGCAGGGCGTCTGGTAGGTCGTTGAGGGGCCGGTCCGTACGCCTTCAGGGTGCGCAGATGCCAGCGCCGTCGGGCCAACGCTTCTGCTGACTGTCCGTCAGGCAATAGCACTGCTGTCCGGTCGGGCACTTCAGTTGCTCCAACGCCGTGCACACGCAGGTCCGGTAGCACTTCTTGTCCACCTGGTCGCAGCGAAGGGCTCGGCCGGCGTCCCTCTGCCCCAGACGACCACAGACGGCTGGTTGGGCTGGGTCGCACGCCGCATTTTCACCCAGTGTTCCGTGGGCTTGGCACGACGTCTGCTGGGTGGCGGTCTCGAAGTAGCAGCCGAAGCCATCGGGACACGGTGCCCAAGTCGACAGGTTGCAGGGGCCGACCGGCACGTCAGGACCGGCGTCGGCATCGTCCGGCGTCGTGTCGGGCGTGGCATCTGCGGTTGCGTCCGCGTCGCACACGGTCCCGGCACGTCGGCAAAATCCGCAGAGGCAGTCCCACCCTTGCACGCAGTCGTCCACCGTCTGGCATGCGTACACCGTTCCCGGGTCGGTCGCCGTTCGGCCGTCAGAGCACGCGGATGCCAGCACCACCCACGCGACGGCGCATCCGGTTTGCAGTAGAGCTTGTGACCGCGTGGCCATCAGAATCTCCCCTGCAGCAGCAGTTCGGCGTGCGATCCGTTGGCGGCGAGCGCAGGCAGCACTCGCCAGGACGCGCTTGCGGCACCAGTGGAAGCCGCTCCGACCGGGGCCGCCGTCGCCTCTTCGTCGCCCAGCCACCACAACGCGAGTCCGGTCCCCACCGCGGCCACGCCAACAACGGCAAGCCCGGTCGCCCACGCCTGGCGTGAGTCGTGGGTTCGCAGGGCATCGTCCACTTCCCTTTGTGTGACGGCACTATAGCGCGTCTCGCCACCAACGGTGCTGCGGCCGGCCGAGAGACGATCGTCCAAGTCCGCAAGACTGCTGCGCGCGATCAGCGTCAGGACCGTCGCCGTGACCAGCAGCGTCGCTCCCACCGCCGCAGTCGAGGCACCGACCACCTCCTGTCTGGTCCAACCTGAAGCCTCGATGCGAGCGAACAGACCGGGGCGGCGGATCGGCGCAGGGCGATCTTCTTCCTGTGGCGGAGCGGGCTTGACCGTCGTCGGTGTTGTCTCGGTCGTGGGCTTCCCGGTGTCGGCGGGCTTGGGTGGGGGCGTGACGTCCGGCGGCTTGGGGCGGGCGGCGTCGGCGGCCTTGGCGGTTTCGCGGGCCGTCAGTTCCTTCTGGATCGCGGCAAGATGCTGCTCAGCCTCGCGGCGTCCCTGCACGCTGTCGGGGTCGTCGAAGGTGTCCAGTGACAGGTAGAGCTGGAACAGCGGCACGGCCTGCGCCAGTTGTCCGGCCCGCTGGTACGACCGCGCTGCGTTGAACACGAGGGTCGGCTCGGGGAACTGCGCGTACGCCTGCATGAACAACTTGGCGGCTTCGGCATAGGCGCCGGACGCGAACCTGGCCTTGGCCTGCTCAGCCGTGATGACCGCCAGCTTCTCCTGCTCAGCCGTGGGTGCCGCCCGGGGCGCGGCAACGGCGCTGGCCGCGGTGCCGACGATCTGCCCACAGACCAAGGCAGCGAAGCAGGCAACGGCAAGCGAGTGGAGGAGCAGCCTCAGCATGGGGGCAGCTTGGCTTCGGCGTTGCCCCAAGTCAAATCAGTGCCTCGCAGGTATGGTTCATCTTATTGGGGCGAGCGCACGCGATCAGGCCAACTCGGTCAGGATGGCGTCCAGCAAGCGCACGCCCTCCGGCCGCAGCCGCAGCCAGTCGGCCTCCAGCTCCAGCGGTCGCCCGCGGCGGACCGCGCGCTCTGCCCGCAGCACCAACGCCTCACAAGGCTGGTCGCCCACGTCGCGACGCAGCGCAGCCAAATCGACCCCCGCCGCCAGACGCAGACCCGTCATCAGGCGCTCGGTCACATGCGTCTCGGCATCGATATCCTCTTGGATCTCCTCACACACCCGACCCTTGCCGACCGCCGCACTCCACGCCGCGTGCGACCGCGTATTGCCGTAACGGTGGCCCAACACGCCCGCGGCCGCGTCCTGCCGCGGCGGCAGGAAGCCGTGCGCCCCCACGCCCAACGCCAGATAGCGACCGCCGGTCCAGTACGTCAGGTTGTGGCGGCACTGGTGGCCTTCCGTCGCAAAATTGGACACTTCGTAGCGGTGCAAGCCGTGCCCTGCCGTCATCTTGGGCAGCGCGTCGAGCATGTCGCTCTGCAGGTCATCGTCCGGGGCCTTGCGCAGTCCGCGCGCCACCTGTCCCGCCAGCGGCGTGCCAGCCTCGACCGTCAGACTGTACGCGCTCAGGTGCGGCAGACCGTAGCCCAGCACGGCGTCGACGTCGCGCTGCAGGTCCTGCATCGTTTGGCCGGGCGCGCCGAACAGCAAGTCTGCACTCGCACTGCGCAATCTGCCCGACGCCAGCAAGTCGGCGATCTCGGCCAGTGTCCGTCGCGCAGCGCCCGCGTCGTGGATGCGGTCCAAGGCGGCCAGTCGACCATCGTCCAGCGCCTGGATGCCTACGGAGACACGCCGAATTCCAGCCGACGCATACGCCCGCAAGTCGCCCGACTCCAGGGTGCCCGGGTTGGCTTCGAGCGTGATTTCCGCGTCCGGCAGCAGGCCGCCCCAGCGATGCAGCATCTCCAGCAGATCCGAGATGTTCCGCGGTCCCCAAAGCGACGGCGTCCCGCCGCCCAGAAACACCGACGCGATGGGTGCGGCGGGAAGGTCGCGGGTACGCGTAGTGAATTCCTGAACAATGGAAGCTAGATACGCCTCGCGCGGCACATCGCGGACGGCGATTGTGGCGAAGTCGCAGTAGGCGCAGCGGTGCAGGCAGTACGGGAAGTGGACGTACACCGCCCAAGTCGCGGGAGGTTGGGTCATCGCGGCGGCGGTCATCGGGCTCCAGCGCTCAGCGGCGCAACTTGCCGACTTCGGCCGGAAGTTCACGAACCGGGACGACACGCGCAAACCCGGGTCCCGTCAGCACATTCACGCGCAACCGTCCGCGGTGACTGGGGTCCACCACGGTCAGTGACCCCGGCTGGCAGCCCGAGCCGCCGGTCGGTCGCGAGCAACCCTCTGCCCGCACCAGACCCACGGCCACCGCCTGCAGCGCGCCGAACCGTCCCTGGCAGAACACGCCGGAGGCCGCCGACACCACCGCCCCCACGCCCGTTCGCAGCGCGTGCTCGTAGATGCGGTACGCGCGGTCCGCAATCAGCTCGCCGTCCCGCAGCAGTGTCAGGGGCCGCGCAGTCAGCAGCAGCGTCGACTTGTAGGCACCCAGAATGTCAAGGGTTTCTCGCAGTCGCTTTAGCTCGGCCTCACCCACCGTGTCGTCTCGGGTGTCCACCGCCGACAGCGCCACGTCGCCCAGCGCCAGCACAGGAGCACCACCGGCAGAGCGCGGCAGGACCGTCAGCCGGTCTGCGGGGTTGCGCATGACGGCAAGCGTGCCGTCGCGCCCTGCCTGCGCCGGGCCCGTGTCGGCCGCCACCGGCCACGACAGAACCGCGAGCTCAGGGGCCAGCCGTCCGGCGGTCTCGGCCATCACGGTCGCCGTCGCCGCACTACCGGCCACTACGAGCACGTCGGCCTGGATGCGCTGGGCTGTCGCGACCACCTCTCCCGCATCAGCAGGCTGAGCGTCGGCCCCAGCAAAAACCAGACGCGGACCGGACTTGGCGGGCAGCGTCGCCTCTTCCTCTGGGGCGCCGTCGACGGGGACGACCTCCAGCCGCTCGACGGGCAGTCGCAGGGTCACGACCACCGGCACCTCGCCCGCGCGGCTCGCTTCGACGGACAAGTGACGGTCGCGAACGCTTTCGGCAAAGACGTGTTCCACCGCGCGGCCTTCGACCGGGTCGCTGCCGTCCTCGAAGTGCCACACGTAGCGGTCGAACTGTACGCCGGGACCAGGCTCGGCGTACAACCGCACCTTGGTGTTCGCCCACACGCGCAGCTCGGTAGGGTCGGCGCGCAACGACAGCGCCGTCGCGCCACCGGTAGTCGCCTCAGCAGCTTCAACTTCCGCATCGGTGACGGTCGAGGGCAGGGCGGTCGCACCTTCGTTGGCCGGACCTCCGTCGGCCGCAGTGCCGTCTCCCCGCGCATCCGACGTCACGTGGGGCTGCAAGGTCGATGCGCTGGCGTCTGGAGGTGTGGGGATCGGCGACGTCACATCCGGAGCCGTCGCCAGCCAAGCCACGCCCAACGCCAGCGCGGCGCCGACGACGGCCGCGACCACCCACTGGACCAGCCTGTCGCGCGCGGAACTCAAGGGAAGTCGGGTCCTCTGCCGCTCCAATTGACCCCCGGGGTGCGGCCTGCGTAGTATGTCCAGCCCCCGGTCATGCCGCAACACGCGAGGCCACCGATGTCGACCAGCCGTCTTCCGGTCCACTTCCCTTTCCGTGTCCCGCACGGGGCGTTCGCCCTCGCCGTCGCGCTTCTTTGGCTGCCGTCCGTGGTCTGCGCCAATGACTGGGATGGCGGGAAGAAGGATTGCCTGCAGGCGTTCGATGCGCCCGCAGCGGCCGACGAGAAGGTGCTGATGCAGTGTGCCGACCGCTTCAACGCCGGGGCGCAGCTGGACAAGCTGTCCAAGGCCGAGCGCGCCACCATCGAGAAGGGCCTGCGCTATCTGTACGACTCCAGCGACAAGGGATGGCGCTTGGCGCGAGAGGGCCTGTACCGTTTGGAGATCAAGGTGCCTGCCCGCAGTGCGCAACCCGCCGCTGCCGTCGCGCCCAAGACCGGCGCCCCAGCGGCCGAGGCCCCGCGCACCCGCTACGACCCCCCGCCGACGCGTGACGCCGACAAGAAGGAAGCCGCGGACCTTGCCGATGGTGGGGTCAAGCTGCTGAAGAAGCAGAAGTGGGCTCAGGGTGCCGACCAGCTGGAGAAGGCGGTGGCCAAGGACCCGCGCTCTGAGTTCGCGCTGTACAACCTGGTCTGCGCCGAAGCGAACCTGCCGGACCGCAAGCAGAGCGCCCTGAAACACCTGCAGAATCTGGCCGATCTGGGGACCGACGCCTCGTCTGAACGGCTGATCAAGGCGCGAGGCGACGCCGATCTCGTGCCGCTGCGTGAAGATCCCGACTTCAAGCGCATCACCGGCTACATCCGGATTCAGATCGTCAACACGATCGGTCGCCCGGGTGAGCCGGCCATCGAGAACATCGAGAAGGTGCTGGAGGGTCTGGGGCACAAGTCGCGCGACCTTGGGGTGCTCGACAAGCCGCAGGAGTTCCCGATCGTGCTGTTCAAGCCGCACGCCAAGGCGCAAACCGCCCTGATCGCCGAGCTGCTGAACCACCCGAAAACGCGGCTGGATCCGATCACGTTCGACACGAAGTACGACCTGATCATCCGCTGGGGAGCCAAGGTCACGACGGTCGATGGCAAGCAGAAGGCGGACAGCATCGGCCCCGATTCCGTCGATGACTCGATTGCAGCCGCGCGAAACAAGCAGAACAAGATCCTGGCCCAGCCCGAGGCGGCCATCAACGACGTCAACAAGATCGTGTCCACGCCAGAGCGGGCCTATGGTCAGGTCGAAGCAATGGGCAAGCGCGTCGATGGCACGGTCAAGAAGGCCCAAGGCGCCGTCGACAAGATGAAGGATCTGGGCGACAAGCTGAACAGCCTGTAGCCACGCCCGCTGACACGCCTATTCCTCCTGCCGTGAGAACGCCGTGCTTCACGACCTGTCCCAGCTGACCCCCATCGAGTGGGTCGTCATCACGTTGGCCACCGCGGTGACGCTGTTGGGGTCGCTGTTGCCCAAGATCGGCAACCTGATCGGCCGCGTGTTCTTGGGCGAGGACCCCATGCTGGCCCGATGGACCCAGGCTCGCCTGGAGCGCCGACGCAAGCACGAAGTCAAGGTCGCCGCGCGCCGGGAACGCCGCACTCGCATCGCCGCCGGCCCCCAGTCCTGAACCGACCTGCACCGCACTCCACCTGCTGTTGAACGGAGCCCCCCATGGCCGCCCCCCTGACGCTTGCGTCCAGTTCGCCGCGCCGCAAGGAGTTGCTCGAGAAGCTGGGCTTCACCCTGCGCGTGGTGCAGGCCAACATCGACGAGTCCCAGCAGGCGGGAGAGCTGCCAGAGGACTACGCCAAGCGCATGGCCCGCACCAAAGTCCTGATGGCGGTCAAGCGGTTGCAGGCGACGATCTACACTTCTGATGTGGAAGCCCGGCGCCAGCTGATGTCGGCCCAGCCGCGCGGCGATGACCCGGTGCGCTGGGTGATCGGCGCGGATACCGTGGTGGTGGTCGACGACGTGATCTTCGGCAAGCCGGCGGATGTGCAAGAGGCGCGCGAGATGCTGATGCGCCTGTCTGGCAGAGAACACTTGGTGATCACAGGGTTTTGCGTGTTCGACCTGAAGCGCAACCGCGAGGGTCTGCAAGCCGTCACCACCGTCGTGAAGTTCAAGGAACTGACCCGCGGCGAGGTCGACCAGTATGTGTCTGTCGGCGAAAGCATGGACAAGGCGGGCGCTTACGCGGTTCAGGGCGTGGGCTCGTACCTCGTCGAGTACCTGCAGGGCTCATACACCAACGTCGTCGGCCTGCCGCTGTGCCAGGTCGTCGAGATGATGCAGGAGATGGGCGCGAAGGACGTGATGCCGTGGGCTTGACCCGCGGACACCTTGCCCGCCAGAACAAACCATGACCGACGCACCACAGACGATTGCCCAGCGACTTCAAGAGGTTCGCGGGCGGCTGTCCGATGCCTGCCACGTCGCTGGCCGGGACCCCGCCGGCGTGACCTTGGTGGCCGTTTCCAAGGGGCAGCCCGCACAAGCGATTCGCGACGCGTACGCGGCCGGGCAGCGCGACTTCGGTGAAAACTATGTGCAGGAATGGCAGGTCAAGGCGCAGGCGCTGGCGGACCTGACCGACCTGCGCTGGCACTTCGTCGGGCATCTGCAGCGCAACAAGGTCAAGCTTGTGGTGGGCAACGTGTTCTTGCTGCACTCGGCGGACGACATGGCAGGGATTGGTGAGCTTGCCCGGGTGGCGTGGAGCCGCGGCGTGCGCCAGGACGTTCTGTTGCAGGTCAACCTGGCGCAAGAGGCGAGCAAGCGGGGCTGTACCGAAGCAGAGGCCGACGAGTTCGTGCAGGTGCTCTGTCGTTCTCCGGGGTTGCGTTTGCTTGGGCTGATGACGCTGCCACCGGTGGAGGACGACCCGCAACAGGCCCGGCCTTGGTTCGCACAGCTCCGTGGTCTGCGCGACCGGCTTGCTGCGCAGTGGCAGGACCAGCCCGGTGTGCCCGTCGAGTGGTCGCTCTCGATGGGCATGAGCGGCGATTTCTCGGCCGCCATCGCCGAGGGAGCCACCCACGTCCGCATCGGCACCGCGATCTTTGGCTCGCGGACCTACACCTGACCCGTCGCGAGACTCCAAAGACCCCGTCCGCGACCGACGGTGTTGCACGAATGTTGCACCCGTTGGCTTGACGCCGATCCCCGACCGGGCCAAGGTCCGCCGCGCCCGGACAGGCAACACCGTCCGGCCCGACACGGTCCCCTCCTTCCCCCCCTTATTCCCCCGCGCGAGGCACGCCATGGGCGAGACGTGCTACCTGGACGTGAATGCCGACGTGGGCGAGCTCCGCCACGCCTACGGCTCCAACGTGCACCTGATGCACGACCCACTGGCGTTGACGTGGCTGGCCCGGCTTAGCCACCCGTCGTGCGTGCAGCCTGAGGTCAATCGCATCATCTCGATGCTGTACCGCAGCCTGATGCGCGAGGTGATCAATCGGGAATTCCCGCGCCGGGTGGTGCGCTCCGAGACCCGGATGCGCGAGTACACCGAACACGGGTACTACGAAGGCACCGTCATCGACCCCTCGATCGAGGTCACGACGGTCGACATCGTGCGCGCGGGCATCCTGCCGTCGATGGTCTGCTTTGAGGCGCTGACCGAGATCCTCGACCCCACGCGCGTGCGACAGGACCACATCCTGATGAGCCGCTTGGTCAATGTCGACGAGCAGGTCACCGGTGCCGGTATCTTCGGCAGCAAGATCGCGGGTCCGGTCGCCGGTCGCATCCTGCTGTTCCCCGACCCGATGGGTGCCACCGGGGGCTCGCTGGTCGAGGCCGTGCAGTTCTACATGAACGAGCTCGACGGTCCGCCCAAGCACATTTACGCCCTGAACCTGATGGTGACCCCAGAGTTTCTGCGCAAGGTCACGAGCGCTTTCCCTGGTCTGGTCAGCGTCTACGCCTATCGCTTGGACCGCGGACTGTCGCCCGCCGACGTGCTCGCCGACATGCCCGGCGCCCAGTGGGACCGCGAGCGCGGCCTGAACGACCGCCAGTACATCGTGCCGGGTGCCGGTGGCATGGGCGAGATCATGAACAACGCGCTGTCCTGACCGCCGCTTGCCTCTGCCCCACCACCCCGTCATCTCTCTCCCCCGCAAGGAACGCCCCATGAGCCGCGAGAGCGTGGAACCCTATCTGTCCGCTGAGATCATCGCCGCCCGCACCGCCGAATTGGGGCGCGAGATCACCGTCGCCGGCATCACCGATCAGCCTCTGGTGGTGGTGTGTGTGCTGAAGGGTTCGGTCATCTTCTTTGCCGACGTCGTGCGACACATCGACATGCCGACCAACCTCGTGTTCCTCGGCGTTGCTTCCTACGGGGCGTCGATGGAGACCTCTGGCGCCGTACGGCTGACCCACGACCTGACCCTCGACATCGCCGGCCGCGACGTGCTGATCGTCGAGGACATCGTCGAC
The DNA here is from genome assembly GCA_903955385.1 of uncultured Myxococcales bacterium. Lineage (GTDB taxonomy): Bacteria > Myxococcota_A > UBA9042 > UBA9042 > UBA9042 > CAJBNH01. The sequence continues at coordinate 53,307 of CAJBNH010000008.1, forward strand.
ACCGGCCTGACCATGAACTACCTGCTGCGGACACTCGGCGCCCGCAAGCCCAAGTCGCTGCGGGTCTGCACGCTGCTGCACAAGCCCGCTCGCATGCGCGTGGAAGTGCCGCTCGACTTCACCGGGTTTACCATCGACGACGTGTTCGTGGTCGGCTACGGGCTGGACTACGACGAGCGCTATCGCAACCTGCCGTACATCGGCGCCATGCGCTTTCAGGCGGACTAGGTGGACGGCGAGCTCCGGCTGCGATTTCTGGGACACGCAGCTTTCGACCTCTCGGTTGACGGCGTGCGGTTGTGCTTGGACCCACACAAGCCGGGCGCACTGGGCGGCCGCTTCCAACTGCCTGCCATTCAAGGTCCTTTCGACGCCCTCGTCTGCACCCATCGACACGAGGACCACGCCTCCTGGACGCCTGAGCTTGGCACGCAGCGGTGGATCGATCCTCCGGCGCGCTTGGGGTCCGTGATGCTGGAAGCCCGTCCCGCATTTCACGACGCCCACGGCGGTGCACGCATGGGCATGATCCGCATGGTGTCCGTGCGCGGCAACGGCATCCGCGTGGTGCACTGCGGCGACTTGGGCGGGTACGACGACGACGACGTGGCATGGCTGCAGGGGGCCGACGTGCTGCTGGTGCCCGCGGGCGGAACGTACACGCTGGACGGCGCTCAGGCCGCTGAGCTCGTGCGCCGGGTTCAGCCGTCCTGGGCCGTGCCGATTCACTGCCTCGACTCGCGCATCGACCTTCCGCTGGCCCCCGTGGACGACTTCCTGACGGCCTGGACCGGTGCTGTGATCGGCATCGACGAACTCGTCGTCCGCCGCGGGCCCGCCTCTCCCTGCCGGGTCGCGCTGCTGAACGTCCCCTGAATCGCTTGAAATTGCAGTTTTGGTTTCAATCGGTTGCGCGGTTCTGCGCGCCTTGCGCCGCCGAGCATGCATGTGTAGACTTCGCCGCTTGCGCCGTGGGACCAGTCGCACGCGCTCTGTTTGCCTTGGGGGGAGAACATCGTCATGGATAGCTTCTGGACAGCCCGTGTGTCTCGGCGGGTCAGCACCCTTTGCGTCGTGATTGTAGCCATTTGGGCGGTCGGTTGCAGCGGCACCGCGACGCCCACCAGCACCTCGAATGACGCGACGACGACCCCCGACACTGTGGTGGTCGACATCAAGACCGACACGACGACCCCTGACACCACCAAGCCCGACACCGCGGTCGACACGATCGCGCCCGACGTGGACGAGGCTGACGCTGCCGATACGACGATCGCCCCGGACCAGACCGCCGACCTCGACGACGCCGCCAGCGACGACGTCGTGGCGCCCGACGTTCCGCACGACGGCCAAGGCGACACGGTCACGCCCGATGCAGACGCCGACGCTGCGACCGACACGTCGGCAGAGGTCGCCGCAGGCAAGTGCGCCGTCGACGCCGACTGCCTGAACTACCCGCTGGGCGACTGCATGAAGGTGGGCTGCAACGTGGGCTCAGGCATGTGCCAGGTGCTGTTCTCGGCCGATGGAACCGCGTGCGAGCTCAAGGGTCAGTGCGGCGGCAAGGGCACCTGCTCCAAGGGCACGTGCGACATCACGTCCTCTTGTGTAGCCAAGGCCTGCCAGCCCGCGGCACTACCCTGCGGCGGCTCGATCGAGTGGACGGCGGGCAGCGGCGCCAGCACGTTCTCGCAATACAAGTGCCAAACCGGCAACTTCGGCGCGGGCGAGGTCGCGGTGCGTCTGGCCGTCGACGCAACGCCTGCCGTGGTCAAGCTGGAGCTGACGGGAGACGCCCTTGCTGCCGGTGGCGGCCTGTTCCTGCTGCCCCCGGTGGCCGCGGGTACGTGCAACCCCGGGCAATGCGATGCATTCACGAATACCTCGATCACCATCGGCTTGCAGCCCGGCGCCAGCCGAGTGGCGATTCTGGACGCTCCGGCAGGGGCGACCGGGTCGATGAAGCTGACCGTGACCTGCGAGTCGGTCACGTACTGCGGCGACAACGTTTGCGGTGAGGGCGAGGCGTGCGGTTCTTGCCCCAAGGACTGCGGCCCGTGCGGCGGCGCTTGCGGCGACGGCACCTGCTCCGAGACAGAGAACTGCGGCTCGTGTCCCGCGGACTGCGGCGCGTGCAAGGCCGAATGCATCGAAAAGAGCACCCCCTCATGCCCCGGATGCGCTTGCGAAGCCTGCGTTTGCAAGTTGGACAGCTACTGCTGCTCGTCCGCCTGGGACTCCCTCTGCGTGGAAGAGTGCTCGACGGACTGCGGTGGACCGGTCTGCGGCACGACGGCCGTGTGCGGCGACAACAAGTGCTCGGGCGGTGAGACCACGGTGACCTGCCCCAACGACTGCCTGCCCTTCTCCTTTTGCGGCGACGGCAAGTGCATGGGCGCGGAAACCTGCGAGACGTGCAGCCTCGACTGCGGTGCCTGCGCCAAGCCGACCAACGTCTGTGGCGACGGCGTGTGCAACGGCACCGAGCACTGCGCGACTTGCGCCAAGGACTGCGGCCAGTGCAGCCCGGTGTGTCTGGACTCCGTGGCGCCCGGCTGCCCGGGATGTGCCTGTGAGGCCTGCGTCTGCGACAAGGATCCGCTTTGCTGCTCAACGGCATGGGACGCCGACTGCGTGGCCAGTTGCAGCGAGTGCAGTGGCCAGCCGTGTCCGGACAAGCTCGCCTGCGGCGACGGCCTGTGCGCGGGTCAGGAGACCGGCAAGACCTGCCCCAAGGACTGCGGTCCCTTTGTCGCGACCTGCGGCGACAAGTCCTGCGATGGTGATGAAGCGACCACTTGCCCCGACGACTGCAAGGGTCCGTCTTGCGCCGGGAAGTGCGGCACGAGCAGCGGGCAGCCCAAGCCGGGCGGTGGCTCCTGCTATTGCGACGCCGCCTGCACGGGCTATGGTGACTGCTGCACCGACTACCCGGTCGTCTGCAAGCCCTAGTCAGGGAGCTCCATGCCCCAGAACCCCCCGAAGCTTCTCCTGATCGACGGTTCCCACGCTCTGTTTCGCGCCTACTACGCGCTGCGGGGGCTCTCCGCTCCAGACGGCAGGCCAATGGGGGCTCTGTTCGGCTTCACGGCCATGCTGCTCAAGCTCTTGCGCGAGCAGGCGCCTGACCGGATGGCCGTCTGTTTCGACGTCGGGGCGACCTTCCGCGAAGCGTTGGACGTCAACTACAAGGCCAACCGCGCGGAGACGCCCGAAGACCTCAAGCTGCAGTGGCCGCTGGCGATTCGGGTCACGCAGGAGCTCGGCGTGCCCGCCCTGCACGAGCCCGGATTCGAGGCCGACGACCTGATCGCGGGGCTGGCCGAGAGCGCGTGTGAGGCCGGCTACGAGGTCACGATCGTCAGTGGAGACAAGGACTTGATGCAGCTGGTCATCGACCGCTGCCCCAACGGCTTGGGCGGGCGCATCCGACAGCTCGACGACGGCAAGGGGACGATCTACGACGAGAAGGGAGTGCTCGCGAAGTGGGGAGTCCCGCCCACGCGCGTCGGCGATCTCTTGGCGATCATGGGGGATTCGTCGGATAACATCCCTGGTGTGCCCGGGATCGGCGAGAAGGGCGCGGTCAAGCTGCTGCAGGACTGGGGCTCGTTCGACGCCGTCTACGCCAATCTCGAACAGGTGCAACCCCAGCGCGCGCAAGACCTTTTGCGGGCGGGAGAAGCGTCCGCCCGCCTTGCCCGCCAGCTGGTGACGCTGCGCACGGACGCGCGGCCTCCGTTCACCGCGGACCAGCTTGCGCGGCAGCCCCTGCACCGGCCAACGCTCGCGCAGTCGTTCGCGGAGTTCGGCTTCAAGCGCCTGCAGCGGGAGTACCTTGACGAGCCGCTGCGGGCGCAGACCGAGACACGCTGCGAGGCGCTGCTGGACCTCAAGCAGATCGAGAAGGTGATCCAGGAGTTGCGAGCGGCAGGTCGGTTCGCACTGGCGGTCGCGACGACGGGGGGCGACGCGGACCGCAGCGCGCCGATGACGGGCGAGCTGGCCGGCATCGCCCTGTGTGGAGCCCCGGACCGCGCCTTCTACATTCCGATTCGGCACCCGTGGATGCTGGGCGAGGCGCTGCCGCCGTCGTGGTCGTCCGTGCGCGAGCTGCTGCGTCCCTTGGTCGAAGACGCGGGCATCGCCAAGGTCGGGCACGACACGAAGTACGACGGTCTGGTGCTGCGGCGTCACGGCTTGCAGGTCGCAGGGTGGACGGCCGACGCGATGCTCGCCAGCTACCTTATCGAGCCCGAGCGCCACGCCCACACGCTGCAGAACATCGCCTTCAACCATCTGGGCACGACCTTCCCTCCAGAAGCCGAGGTGCTGGGAAAGGTTACGCGCACCGGCGGCAAGGGCTCCAAGCCGGCAGGCTGGGGCGACCTATCGGTCGAGGTGACGACGGCGCACTTGGCGCAAAGGGCGGCGCTGTCGCTGCGGGCGGTGGACCTGCTGCAGCCGAAATTGGTCGAACTGGGACTGCGGCCGCTGCTGGACGAGCTGGAAATCCCCTTGAGTGCGGTGCTTGCCGAACTCGAGTGGCGCGGCGTCCTGATCGACCCTGCCGAGCTGGGGCGTCAAAGCGAGTGGCTGGGCGGCGAGGTGGCGGCCGAAGAGGCGGCGATCTTCGAGATGGCCGGCGGTCCCTTCAACGTGCAATCGCCCGCCCAACTGGGAGAAATCCTGTTCGGCAAGCTGGGGTTGCCCGCCAAGAAGAAGACGCAGTCCGGGTGGTCCACCGACCAGAGCGTGCTGGAAGGGTTGGCAGAGGACCATCCGATCGCCGCACGCGTGCTGCGGTTTCGCCAACTGTCCAAGCTCAAAAGCACCTACACCGACTCGCTACCGGGCATGATCGACCCGCGCACCGGCCGCATCCACACCTGCTTCAACCAGGCCGTGGCGGCGACGGGGCGGCTCTCGTCGACCGACCCCAACCTGCAGAACATCCCGATCCGCTCGGTCGAGGGCCGCCGCATCCGCAAGGCCTTCGTCGCGGCGCCGGGGTGCGTGTTGCTGTCGGCGGACTACAGTCAGGTCGAGCTGCGCATCATGGCGCATATGGCCAATGAACCCGGCATGTTGGACGCTTTCCGCAAGGGACTCGACATCCACCGCCAGACGGCCGCCGACATCTTTGGCGTGTTTGCCGACCTCGTGACGCCGCAACAGCGAAGTGCCGCAAAGACTATCAATTTCGGAATCTTGTACGGCATGGGCCCACAGCGCCTGGCCCGACAGATCGACGTGTCGGTCAAGGAGGCCAAGGCCTTCATCGATCGCTACTTCGAGCGGTTTCCCGGGGTCAAAGCGTTCGTCGAGACCACGCTGGAGGAAGCCCGCCGCACCGGCGAGGTCCGCACCCTCTTCGGCCGCCGCCGCCCGCTGCCGGATCTGGCGAGCAGCAACCAGATGGCCCGCGCCGCAGCTGAGCGCGTCGCCGTCAACACACCGGTGCAGGGTACGGCCGCCGACATCATCAAGCGCGCGATGCTCGAGGTGGAACGTCAGCTCACGGCCCACGGACTGAAGGCCCAGCTCCTGCTGCAAGTCCACGACGAGCTGGTGTTGGAGGTGCCGCACGCAGAGGTCGAGGCCGTCACCACGCTGGTCCGCACGGCCATGGCGGGCGCAGCCGATCTCGCGGTGCCCCTGCATGTCGATGTCGGTGTCGGAGCGAACTGGTCAGAAGCTCACTAGCATCGCAGCAGACACGCGTCGTCGCGTCAGGCCGTCGTCGGCCGGTGCAGCTGGTTGCCCACCCGCAGCGATTGCGCCTTGCACGACGGGCAGGTCCAGTGGCCGCCCTCGCCCATGAATCCGATCGTGTCCGGACTCTGGGCGCCACACGCGGGGCACACGACGTCGGCGTAGGTGTTCTCGGCCAGCACACGGGCCTTCATCTGATTATCCTTGAAGGTCTTGGGGTTGGCGATTCGGTCCAGCCCCATTTCGCTCTTGGCGGGCGATCGCAGCGTGCCGATGGCCAAGGCGATCGAGAATAGGCCGATCGGCCAGCCCACTGCCGGCACCAGCAGGAATGCAAAGCCAAACACGATTCCGGCGATCGCGCCGATCGGCTGCCCCTTGGACTTCAGGTTGTGCTGGTTGTCGTACAGTTCGAAGAGGTACTGGTCGACGAGCGCGTCGGTGACGGCCACCGGCCGCATCGTGGTGGGTGCGCGCTCCGCGTTGGCTTGGGTGTCCATCCTACCCTCCAGATCCAGCGGGTGCTGGGTCAGTCGCGGGCGCCGTTGCTGCGGGTGCCCAGCACCGCCGATGATCGCCCTAGGGCTCAGCTTTGTGCAACAGCTCGACCAGCGCTCCTGCCGACGACTTTGGGTGGGCGAATCGCACGGGATAGCCCTCAGCGCCGATAGACGGACCCGCTCCCAGCATCTTGAGCCCAGCGGCCTCCGCACGCGCCGTCGCGGCTTCCAGATCCGCGACCTCCAGACACACGTGGTGCAGACCGGGGCCACGCTTCTCCAGAAAGCCCTGAATTTCGCTGTCGGCGGTCAACGGTGCGAGCAACTCGATCATGGTCTCGCCGCACTGCAGGAACGCCACGCGCAGTCCGCGCTCCGGCACGTCCCGGATCTGCACCAGCGGCAGGCCCAGCGCGTCACGCCAGACCGCAAGCGCTTCGGGCAGTTCGCGAACGGCGATGCCCAGGTGGTTGATCTTTCGCGGGGATTCGGACTGGGGTTGCATCTGGTCTCCTGAGGCCCCGCCAGTTAGCATGGCCGCCGCCGCCACAACGTCGCCGCAGGCCGCGGGAACATGATCGAGTTTCGCCACATCAGCAAGTCGTTCGGCACCAAGCACGTGCTGCAGGACGTGTCGCTGTCGGTCGCGACGGGCCGGATTCTGTTCATCGTGGGTGTGTCCGGTGCCGGCAAGTCGGTGCTGGTCAAGCACTTGGTGGGGCTGGTACGCCCCGACGCAGGTCAGGTGCTGCTCGATGGGCAGGACGTCACCCACTTGAGCGAGCGCGAACTCTATCCCGTGCGTATGCGCTGTGCCATGGTCTTCCAGCACTCCACGCTGTTCGATTCGCTGACGCTGGCGGAGAACGTCATGCTGCCGCTGCGCAAGCACCGCGGCCTGCGACCGCCGGCGGCGAGGCAAGAGGCGATGCGTTTTCTGGAGCGAGTGCAGATGCACCATCTGGCCGATCGTCATCCCGCCGACATCGGCGACGGCCTGCGCAAGCGCGTCGCGATCGCGCGCGCGCTGACGTTGCACCCGGAGTACGTCATCTTCGACGAGCCGACCACAGGACTCGACCCACTGGCCGCCGCCAACGTCGATCGCCTGATCCGCGAGCTCAGCGACCGCCACGGCGTCACGTCGATTGTCGTCAGCCACGATCTGCGTTCGATCTTCACCGTCGCGGACCGCATCGCCATGATCTATCAGGGCAAGATCCGGCTGGACGGAACCCCCGACGACTTTCGCCGCACAGACGACGGCGTGGTGCAGCAGTTCATCCAAGGGCTTGCCGAGGGACCGATGGTCCTGTAAGGGGCAGCCGCGTCCGCGACCCCCTCAGGGAAGGGCGCTCAACGGGAGTGGCAGTGGTCAAGGAAAAGTCCATCGAGGTCAAGGTCGGCGCGCTCGTGCTCTTCACGACGGCGTTGCTGGTCGGCTTCATCTTCCTGCTGGGCGGCGTGGGCCGCGGCGGCGGCTTCGAGGTGGGCGTCGATTTCCCGACCGCGAGCGACCTCAAGACCGGCGCCCCGGTCAAGATCGCCGGCGTGACCGCGGGCGAGGTCCAAGGCGTCGAGTACTGGGGCGGCCGACTCGACCCGGCAACAGGCCGACGCGTTACCGTGCGCGTGTTGCTCGATCTGGACCCAGAGAAGGGAACAACCCTGCACGAAGACGCGCAGTTCTACATCTCCACGCAGGGCATCCTCGGCGAGAAGTACGTCGAGATCGACCCGGGTTCGTGGCAGAAGCCCACCTTGCCTGCAGGATCGCGTCGCGAAGGCGTCCCGCCGATGCGCATGGAAGTCTTGGGCCAGCAGCTGACCAGGGTCTCCGCCGCAGTCACGCGCATTCTGGAAACAAACGAGAAGACCCTTGGCGATCTGCTGGTCCACGCCGACCAGACCGTGCTGGACGCCCGCAAGGCGGTGCACGACGTGCAGCAGATCGTCGAGACGCAGCGCCCCGCGATCGAACGTGCGATCGCCCACCTCGAGACGGCGAGCGAGCAGGCGGATCAGGTGGCGCTGGGGCTACATACAGCTGTCGGCGACGGCGAGTCCCTGAAGCGATCGGTCGCCCACGTCGAGTCGGTGGCCACGCAGATCGACTTCGCTGTCGGGCCGATCGCCAAGGACGCACGGGCCGTCGGGGCCAACCTGAAGACGGCGTCAGAGAAGCTGCGCGACGGCGGCGCGGGCGAAATGCTGCTGGGTCCAGGCGCCGCGGGCAAGATCGAGAAGACCCTCGACCGCGTCGCTCAGGCCGCCGGCGACGTCCAGGCACTGACCGGAAACGCTCGAACGGGGCGGGGCACGATCGGCGGATTGCTGATGGACAACGAGCTGTTCATGGACCTCAAGCTGATGCTCAAGGACCTCAAGCGCCACCCATGGAAGTTCATCTGGCGGGAGTAGCCCGATCTTGATCACGCCGCGCCCTGTGGCAGGCCGCAGCTCGGCCCCGGCCCGAGTCGCAAGGCACGGACCGACGCTACCCGAGGATCCCGATCCAGCAGCGGATTTGGTCCCCAACCGGCAGGCGGAGTCTGCTCGTCCCGCACCCCACGGGCCCTCGACTCTGGCAACTTTGTGCGCCAAGTGGGCAGCAGGCCTTGACAGGAACCCGGGTTTGCTGGATAACAGCGGCCCCACAGTTCGGACCGTAAGGCTGAACCGTGTCCTCCCATCGGGAAAGGAGCCTTCGCAGCCGACCAAGCCAGACGCGAGTCAACCCTTGGAAAGGACTGCAAGAGGATGATGCCCCGGTAAGGCATCTTCCCTCCGCGAAGGCACGATGGGCGCTAACCCACCGCCGAAGGGCGATCGCGTGGGTGGCAGATCGCCGGGCTGGTCCCGGAGGATGCCTCCCCAGCTTTGGTCGAAAGACCGAAGCAACACGCGGCCTCAGGCGAGACGGCCCCGCGAAGTGGTGTCCGCAAGTGAGCGAACGAGGGCGCGCGCCTGAACGGCCGTCGCCTGAACAGAACTGGATCGCCGAGGAGAGACAGGCATGCCGACCATCAACCAGCTCGTCCGCAGCCGGCGCGAGGCCAAGCACGTCAAGACCAAGGCTCCGGCCTTGCAGGCTTGCCCGCAGAAGCGCGGCGTGTGCACTCGCGTCTACACGACCACGCCCAAGAAGCCGAACTCGGCACTGCGCAAGGTCGCCCGCGTGCGTCTGTCGAACAGCATGGAAGTCACGTCGTACATCCCCGGCGTCGGCCACAACCTGCAGGAGCACAGCATCGTGCTCATCCGCGGTGGCCGTGTGAAGGACCTGCCCGGCGTGCGTTACCACATCGTGCGAGGCAGCCTGGACACCACCGGCGTGGCCAACCGCAAGCAGAGCCGCTCGAAGTACGGCGCCAAGCGCCCGAAGTAGTCTGACCGAGAGAGGGAATTGCCGGCGCCTGTGCGTTGGCCTGGAGAGAGAACATGCCTCGTCGCCGCGAAGTACCGAAGCGCATCATCCTGCGGGACCCGAAGTATGGTGACCTGCTCGTCGCCAAGTTCGCCAACTGCTTGATGTACGACGGCAAGAAGTCGACTGCCGAGCACCTGCTGTACGCGGCGCTGTCGAAGGTCGAGTCGCGCGGCAAGGACGACCCGGTCAAGCTCTTCAAGATGGCCCTCGAGAACGTGCGTCCGGCCGTCGAGGTCAAGTCGCGCCGCGTCGGTGGCTCGAACTATCAGGTCCCGGTCGAGATTCGCCCCGAGCGGCGTACCGCCCTGTCGATCCGCTGGCTCATCGCCAGTGCCCGCGCCCGTGGCGAGAAGTCGATGGACGAGAAGCTGGCCGGCGAGATTCTGGACGCCTCGCAGATGCGCGGCTCCGCGGTCAAGAAGCGTGAGGACGTGCACCGTATGGCCGAGGCGAACAAGGCGTTCGCCCACTACCGCTGGTAGGCCGTTCGACACCAACGAGTTCCATCCGAAGGGCCCCGGTGAGAGGCCGTGTGAACACCTGCTGTCCGCCTGATTCGGTTCCTGAGGTTCCTGGGCAAGAGCGGCGACTGTTCCTGGAGATGCAAAGTGCCACGTAGTCAACCGCTCCAAAACTTCCGCAACATCGGCATCATGGCCCACATTGATGCTGGGAAGACCACGACCACGGAACGGATCCTGTTTTACACCGGTCGTCTCTACAAGATCGGCGAAGTCCACGACGGCGCAGCCACGATGGACTTCATGGAGCAGGAGCAGGAGCGCGGCATCACGATCACGTCGGCCGCGACGCAGTGCCAGTGGGCCGGCAAGACGATCAACATCATCGACACGCCCGGACACGTGGACTTCACCATCGAGGTCGAGCGCTCCCTGCGCGTGCTGGACGGCGCCGTCGCCGTGTTCTGCGCCGTTGGCGGCGTTGAGCCCCAGTCCGAGACCGTCTGGCGCCAGGCCGACCGCTACAAGGTTCCGCGCATCGCCTTCATCAACAAGATGGACCGCACGGGCGCCGACTTTGTGAAGGTCGTCGGCCAGCTGCGCGACCGCTTGGGTGCCAACGCGGTGCCGATCTTCCTGCCCATCGGTGCTGAAGAGCACTTCCGCGGCGTGGTCGACCTCATCTCGATGAAGGGCATGTTGTTCGACGAGGCCAGCCAGGGCTCGCGTTTCGACGTGGTCGACATTCCGGCCGACATGGTCGAAGAGGCCCAGGCCGCCCGCAACGTGATGCTCGAGCAGGTCGTCGAGAGCGACCTCGAGCTGATGGAGCGCTACCTGAACGGCGGCGAGATTACGGTCGAAGAGACCCATCGCGCGCTCAGGACCGCGACCGTCAACCTGACCTGCATCCCGGTCATCTGCGGCAGCGCCTTCAAGAACAAGGGTGTGCAGCAACTGCTCGACGCCGTGGTGGCCTATCTGCCCTCGCCGCTGGACATCCCGCCGCTCGTCGGCAAGGTCCCTGCCAGCGAGAAGAACGCAGGTAACCCGCTGGTGCGCAAGCCCGAAGACGACGCCCCGTTCTCCGGACTGGCCTTCAAGCTCTGGACGGACCCCTTCGTCGGTCACTTGACCTACGTGCGGATCTACTCCGGGACGATGGTGGTTGGCGACGCGATGCTAAACGCCAACACTGGCAAGCGCGAGCGCATTGGCCGCATCATGCGGATGCACGCCAACAAGCGGGAAGACATCAAGGAAGCATTCGCCGGCGAGATCGTTGCGGTGGCTGGTTTGCGTGACACGATCACGGGCCACACGCTCTGCGACCCGAAAGAGCCGGTCCTGCTCGAGGAAATGAAGTTCCCCGAGCCCGTGATCGCGGTGTCCATCGAGCCGGACAACAAGGCCGAGGAAGAGAAGCTCGGACTCGGGCTGGCCAAGCTGGGCCGCGAGGACCCCTCCTTCCGCATCACGACCAACGAAGAGACCGGGCAGACGCTCATCGCCGGTATGGGCGAGCTGCACCTCGAGATCATCGTCGACCGCCTCAAGCGCGAGTTCAAGGTGAACGCCAAGGTCGGTCGGCCCCAGGTCGCCTACCGAGAGACGATCACCCAGACGGTCGAGATCGACCACAAGTACGCCAAGCAGACGGGCGGTCGCGGCCAGTACGGCCACGTCGTCATTCGCATGACGCCGCGCGAGCCCGGTCAGGGTTACGAGTTCGTCGATGAGACGAAGGGCGGCGTCATTCCGAAGGAGTACATCCCGGCGGTCGACAAGGGCATTCAGGAAGCATGCACCAGCGGTGTGTACGGCTTCCCGGTCGTCGACTTCCAGGTGGCGCTGACCTACGGCTCGTACCACGATGTGGACTCGAGCGAGATGGCCTTCCGCATCGCCGGTTCGATGGCGTTCAAGGAGGGCGAGCGCAAGGCCAAGGCCGTGCTGCTCGAGCCCATCTTCGACATCGAGATTCTGGTGCCGGAAGAGTACTTGGGCGACATGATCGGCGACCTGAACTCACGCCGTGGCCGCATCAACAACCTGGACGAGCGCGGCGGAGTTCGCGTCATTCAGGGCACGGTGCCGCTGGGCGAGACGTTCGGCTACGCGACGGACCTCCGCTCGCGCACCCAAGGCCGTGGCACCTACACGATGCAGTTCGCGCACTACGCGCCGGCGCCTCAGGCGCTGATGACCGAAGTTCTGAAGGCGGCGTCCTAGCGCGCCGAGACCGGCCGGTCGAGACACCGACCAGTCGAGACAGTGACGAGTTCTGGTTCGAGGTTCGCAAGAACAGGGAGACGACGATGGCAGGCCAGCGCATTCGCATCCGGTTGAAGGCATACGACTTCAAGCTCCTGGATCAGTCCGTCAGCGAGATCATCACGACCGTGCGCAACACCGGCGCGCGCATCGCGGGTCCGATTCCGCTGCCCACGCGCATCAACAGCTACACGGTCCTCCGCTCGCCCCACGTGGACAAGAAGAGCCGTGAGCAGTTCGAGATCCGCACGCACAAGCGGCTGATCGACATCCTCGACCCGACCCAGCAGACTCTGGACGCGCTGATGCGTCTGGACCTGGCGGCCGGCGTTGCCGTCGAGATCAAGACCTGATCTGCCGCCCCTAGCGGGGAAGCGAGCAGGCAAGAACGCGACTGGTGTCACCCAAGCAGGGACGCCGCACTGACAGGATACGGAGGGTGTGATGCCCAAGGTCAACGTACTCAACGAGCAGGCCCAGAGCGTGGGCGAGATCGAGCTGGCGGACGACGTGTTCGCGGCCACGATCAAGCCCCACCTGCACTGGGAAGTCGTGCGCAACCAGCTGGCCAACCGCCGCGCTGGTACGCACTCGACCAAGACCCGCACGACGGTGTCCGGCACGACCAAGAAGGCCGTGCGTCAGAAGGGCACCGGCGGCGCGCGTCACGGTTCGCGCAAGAGCCCCGTCTACGTCGGCGGCGGTGTGGCCCACGGTCCGCACCCCCGCGACTACAGCTATGTGGTTCCGAAGCAGGTGCGCCGCGCTGCGCTCTGTTCGGCCATCAGCACCCGGTTCGCCGGTGGCGACATGCTGGTCATCGAGGACCCGTCCTTCGAGAAGGCCCGCACCAGCCGCGCGGCCAAGGCCCTGAATGCACTGGGAGCCCACAAGGCACTGGTCGTGACGGGCGTTGAGAACGAGAACCTGCATCTGTCCGTGCGCAATCTGCGCTCGGCCAAGTACATCCGCGCCGAGGGTTTGAACGTCTTCGACGTCCTCAAGTACGACAAGCTCGTGCTGACCGTCGAGGGTGCGCGCGCGCTCGAAGTGCGCCTGCAGGGCTAGCCGCGAGGCCAGGTCGAACGACCGCAGCAGGGAACAGGTAGAAGCCATGGGACTGCATCTGACGCAAATTCTGGTCCGGCCGCTCATCACCGAGAAGAACAATCTCGGACGTGAAGAGCGCAACGAGATCGTCTTCGAGGTCAACAAGGCCGCGAACAAGCCGATGATCACCGACGCCGTCGAACAACTGTTCGGGGTGAAGGTGGAGGCTGTGCGGACCATTCATCACAAGGGCAAGGCGCGCCGCGTCGGCAAGTGGTCGGGCTTCCGCCCGGACACCAAGAAAGCCGTCGTCAAGCTCGCAGCCGGCGAGACCATCGACTTCTTCAAGGGCGTCTGAACGGATCGGGTCGGTGCTGAGAAGCACCAAGACCCTGAGTGGCCCAGCCGTCGAACGTACTTCAGTTCTGGAGAGAGAAGATCATGGGGATCAAGCACTACAGGCCGGTCAGCGCAGGCACCCGGCAGCTCGCCCTCGACGACTTCAAGGACATCACCGCGACGAAGCCCGAGAAGTCGTTGTGCGTGCCGCTGTCGACGACCGCTGGTCGCAACAGCTACGGTCGGATTACGTCGTATCAGCGCGGCGGCGGCCACAAGCGGCACTACCGCCTCATCGACTTCAAGCGCGACAAGGTGGCTGTCCCCGCGACGGTGGCCACGATCGAGTACGACCCCAACCGGTCGGCCCGTATCGCGCTGCTGCACTACGCCGACGGCGAGAAGCGCTACATCATCGCTCCCTTGAGTCTCAAGGTCGGTGACGTGGTCATCTCCAGCCGCAACGCGGACATCAAGCCTGGCAACACGCTGCCGCTGCAGGCCATCCCGGTCGGCACGATGGTGCACGCCGTGGAGCTGCAGATCGGCAAGGGCGCTCAGCTCTGCCGCGCTGCCGGCACCGCTGCCCAGCTGATGGCCAAGGAAGGCAAGCACGCCCTGCTGCGTCTGCCCTCCGGTGAGCTTCGCCGCGTCGCGGTCGAGTGCCGGGCCACCATCGGCCAGACCGGCAACACCGACCACGACAAGCAGAATCTGGGCAAGGCCGGCCGCACGCGCTGGCTGGGCATTCGTCCGCACGTCCGTGGCGTCGCGATGAACCCGGTCGACCACCCCCTGGGCGGTGGCGAAGGCCGTACGTCCGGTGGTCGTCACCCGGTGACCCCGTGGGGCAAGCCCACCAAGGGCTCGAAGACGCGCCACAACAAGCGTACCAATCACCTCATCGCGAGCCGCCGCAAGTAAGGCGTGAGCTGGTCAGGCGCGAGCCGCATAGGCCGCGCACCCGAGGGCACGTGAGTGCCGGCAAGAAGAGAGGAACCCGTGACACGTTCGATCAAGAAAGGACCCTTCGTCGACGATCACCTCAAGACCCGGGTCGAAGAGTTCGTGCGCACCGGCAACAAGCGTCCGATCAAGACTTGGTCGCGCCGGTCGACGATCTTCCCGGACTTCGTGGGCCTGAACTTCATGGTTCACAACGGAAAGAAGTTCGTGCCGGTGTTCGTCACCGAGAACATGGTCGGGCACAAGCTCGGCGAGTTCTCGCCGACCCGCACGTTCCACGGCCACTCGGGCGACAAGAAGGTCAAGAAGCGCTAAATGCGCGCCGCGTGAAAGCGCGGGCATGAGACGGAAGTGCGCCGGTCCTGGAACCGCGCGCGCGAACGGGAGCCGCCATGGAGACGAAGAACACGAAGGTCCACCTCCGCAATCTGCCGATCGCACCCCGCAAGGTGCGCGTCGTCGTGGACCAGATCCGCAACAAGGGCGCGGCGGAAGCGCTCGATATCCTGTCGTTCACGGTCAAGCTGGGTGCTGAGCCGGTCCGCAAGCTGCTCGACAGCGCGGTCGCCAACGCCCGGACCAACCATGCGATGGACGTCGACCGTCTGTTTGTGGAGTCCGTTTATGTCGATCAGGCTCGGAGCCTGAAGCGCTTTACCCCGCGCGCGCAGGGTCGAGCGACGAAGATCATCAAGAAGTCCAGCCACGTCACGCTGGTGCTGGGCGAGCGCTAGAGTCGATCGCGACAGAACAGACGCGGCGCCCGGTGACGGGCAGGACGCAGGGTCAGGAGGTCAGTGTGGGACAGAAGAGCCATCCGAACGGTCTGCGCCTTGGCGTGATCCGCACCTGGAACTCGAAGTGGTTCGAAGAGAAGAACTACAGCCGCTGGCTGCACGAGGACCTGACGATCCGCAAGCTCATCAAGACCAAGATGATGCATGCCGGTATCGCCAAGATCGACATCGAGCGCCGGGCGCGTCAGATCCGGATCGGCGTGCACACGGCGCGTCCCGGCATCCTGATCGGGCCGAAGGGCAAGGAAGCCGAGAAGCTCAAGGCGAGCCTCGCCAAGATCGCGCAGGGCGAGATCGTCCTGTCGATCCACGAGATCCGCCGGGCCGAGACCGACGCCCAGTTGGTCGCTGAGAGCATCGCCACCCAGCTCGAGCGCCGCGTTGCGTTCCGCCGGGCGATGCGCAAGGCGATGCAGAGCGCGCAGAAGTTTGGCATCAAGGGTATCCGCGTCGCCTGCTCGGGGCGTCTGGGCGGAGCCGAGATGGGTCGGTACGAATGGTATCGCGAGGGCCGCGTGCCCCTGCACACCCTGCGTGCCGACATCCAGTACGGCGAGGCGACCGCGCACACGACGTACGGCTGCATCGGCGTGAAGACCTGGATCTACCAGGGCGACATCCTGCCCGAGCGCACGGCCGCCAAGGCTTGACGAATCTGTGATCGGCCCAGCCCGCAGTGACGGGACAGGCCGAAGGGAAAGGAGGATGCCATGCTGGCTCCCAAGAGAGTGCTCTGGCGCAAGGTCCAAAAGGGCAAGATGCGCGGGTTCGCCTACCGCGGCAACGAAGTCTCGTTCGGAGACTACGCGCTCATGGCGACCGAGTGCGGTAAGCTGACGAGCCGCCAGATTGAGGCGGCCCGTGTCTCGATGACCCGTAAGGTCAAGCGTGACGCCAAGGTGTGGATTCGCGTGTTTCCGCACAAGCCGATCTCGAAGAAGCCCGCCGAAACCCGCATGGGTAAGGGAAAGGGGCCACCGGATCACTGGGTCGCCATCGTTCAGCCCGGCACGGTGCTGTACGAGATCCAGTCGACCGAGACCAAGCTCGTCTACGAGGCGCTTGAGGTTGCCTCGCAGAAGCTTCCGATCAAGACGCGCGTCATCGCCCGGGGAGAAATCGCATGAAGCGGGGCCTGGTCAACGAACTCACCGTCGCCGAGCTGCAGCGCAAGGAAGCCGAGCTGCGCGACGAGATCTTCCGTCTTCGCTTCCAGCACCACACCGGCCAGCTGGCGAGCCCGATCAAGCTTCGGGGTTCCCGGCGCGAGCTCGCTCAGGTGTTGACCCGTCTGCGCGCCCTCGAGCTGGGTATCGCGTCTGCCGCCAAGGAGGCCTAGGAACATGGTCACCGAGAACGAAATCGTCATCGAGCCGATGACCGCTCCTCCCGCGCTGGACGGAGAGACTACCGAACTGCGCCGCCGCCGCACTGCGAACGGCATCGTGGTTTCGACCAAGATGGACAAGACCGCCGTCGTGTCGGTGACGCGGGTGTTTCTGCACCCGAAGTACCGCAAGTACGTCCGGCGAGCCAAGCGCTACATGGCGCACGACGAGCATGGTCTGTGTGGCCTCGGCGACCAGGTGGTCATCGAGGAATGCCGGCCGCTGTCGAAGCACAAGAATTGGCGCTTGAAGCAGATCGTTCGCAAGAAGCAGAGCTGAGAGACTGCCCTGCACGTCTGGCGTGACGCCCTGGTTGAGGGACCGCTGACGAAGCATCGAGGGTTCGGAGGGTGCGATGATCCAGAGCGAGAGCTATCTGACGGTAGCAGACAACTCGGGCGCCAAGCAGCTGCGCTGCATCAAGGTGCTCGGCGGCTCGAAGCGCAAGTACGCGTCGGTAGGCGATATTATCGTCTGCTCCGTCCGTGAGGCGCTGCCGAAGTCCAAGGTGAAGAAGGGCGACGTGGTCAAGGCCGTGATCGTTCGAACCGCCAAGGAAGTCGGCCGCGACGACGGGTCGTACATCAAGTTCGACAACAACGCCGCCGTCGTCATCAACAACCAGAAGGAGCCGGTCGGCACCCGCATCTTCGGGCCAGTGGCCCGCGAGTTGCGCGCCAAGCGGTTCATGAAGATCGTGTCGCTGGCCCCCGAGGTCCTCTAGCCGTCGACGGGTCCTCCGCCACAGCGCGCCCCGCGCGCTCTCAGGTGTGTCATGCGCAAGATTCGGAAAGGTGATCTGGTTGCCGTTATCGCCGGCAAGGACTTCAACCGCGGCGCGCTCAAGACCGGCAAGGTCCTGCGTGTCGTCGAGGACGGCAAGCGCGTCGTCATCGAGAAGATCAACCTGATCAAGCGGCACACCAAGGCGAATCGCCAGGGTCGCGAGGCAGGGATCATCGAGAAGGAAGCGCCGATCGACGCGAGCAACGTCGCGCTCGTCAGCCCGACCACCGGCAAGCCGGTCCGGGTCGGGTTCAAGACGATCGAGAATGCTCGGGGCGAGTCCCGCAAGGTTCGCGTCGTTCACAAGACCGGCGAAGTACTGGACAAGGTGTAGTTGAGTTCGACCAGCCATAGGTAGCGCCTCAGGTGGAGGCTCGCAGGCTGGTTCGTTCCGCAGACCCAAGAAAGAGGCCCAGGATGGCTGCTCGGTTGCAAGACAAGTACGTGAACGACATCACGCCCTCGCTCGTCAAAGAGTTCGGGTACAAGAACGTGATGGAGATTCCGCGCCTGGTGAAGGTGGTCCTGAACTTCGGTTTGGGCGAGGCCACTCAGAATCCGAAGGTGATCGAGAAGGCCGTTGACCAGCTGGCGCAGATCTCCGGTCAGAAGCCGGTGGTGACCCGCGCTCGCAAGTCGATCGCGAACTTCAAGCTGCGCGAGAACATGCCCATCGGCGTCAAGGTCACCCTTCGGGGCGACCGGATGTTCGAGTTTCTGGACCGCTTGGTCACCGTGGCCCTGCCGCGGGTGCGCGACTTCCGCGGCGTCAGCCCCAAGGGCTTCGACGGGCGCGGCAACTTCACGCTGGGCATCCGCGAGCAGATCATCTTCCCCGAGATCAACTACGACAATGTCGACAAGGTCCGGGGCATGAACATCACGGTCGTGACGACCGCCAAGACCGATGCTGAGAGCCGGTCGCTGCTCGGCTACTTTGGCATGCCGTTCCGCAAGTAGACCGAGACTCCGGGCGGGGGTTGCCCCGCGGAAAGTTGCATCCCGGCGCGCCCACGGCAGCGACCGGCAGGACAGGAAGGGTCCCATGGCCAAGACCAGCATGATCGTGAAGTCGAACAACACCCCGAAGTTCGCCATCCGTCACCGTAATCGGTGCAAGGTGTGCGGACGCCCGCGGGGCTACATGCGCAAGTTCGGCCTGTGCCGCATCTGCTTCCGCGGCCTTGCCGTGCGTGGCGAGCTGCCCGGTGTGACCAAGGCTTCCTGGTAGGGGACTGCCGAAACCGGCCGGCGATTACGTCGGCGGCGTGGACGGCGTCAAGCAAACCCAGCGCGCACGAGCGCGCTACTCGAGAGTGCAAATGGCAACGACTGACCCCATCGCGGACTTCTTGACTCGGGTGCGCAACGCCATCATGGCGCGTCATGCCGACGTGAGCTGCCCGGCTTCGAACTCGATCCGCTCGATCGCCCATATCCTCCGCGAGGAGGGATACATCGGCGAGATCACCGAAGACAACGAGACTGCCCAGGGCAGCATCAAACTGCAGATTCGCTACTGTGCCGACCGCACCGCCGCGATCAGCGGTCTGCGTCGCATGTCGCGTCCCGGCCAGCGCCGCTACGTCGGCGTCACCGGCATCCCGCGGGTCAAGAACGGCATGGGCATCGCGATCCTGTCGACCTCGAGCGGCATCATGACGGGCAACAAGGCCCGTCTGCTCAACGTTGGCGGTGAACTGCTTTGCACGGTGTGGTGAGTCGCGCGAGCGTCCGGGAGAGCATCATGGCAACGGAACAGAAGATCATTCTTTCGCGCGTGGGCAAGGCCCCGGTCATCGTACCTGAGAAGGTTGCGGTCACCATCGAGGGCGACCACGTCAAGGTCAAGGGACCGCTGGGCGCGCTTGAGCGCACCTTCGTCGGCGTCACCTTCGAGCAGGGCAGCGGCGTCATCGTCGTGCACCCGGTCGACAACACCCGCAAGGGCAAGGCGCTTCACGGCTTGGGCCGCAACTTGTTGCGCAACATGGTCGAGGGCGTGTCCGCTGGCTACAAGCGTGAGCTCGACGTCATCGGCGTGGGCTTCCGCACGGAGCTCGCCGGCCAGACCTTGCGCCTGAGCATCGGCTATTCGCACCCTGTCCTCTTCACCTTTCCGCCTCAGGTCCAGTGCGTTGTCGAGAAGTTGACGCACCTGATCCTGACCTCGGTGGACAAGGAAATGCTGGGTCAGGTCGCTGCGAACGTTCGCGGGCTGCGTCCGCCGGAGCCCTACAAGGGCAAGGGCATTCGCTACACCGGTGAGGTCGTGCGCCAGAAGGCTGGCAAGGCCGGCGGCAAGGGCGGCAAGAAGAAGTAGACAGCCCCGTTGCGCGGGGGGCGCAGGCCAAACGGCCAGCTTCGCGCGTGATGGAAGCGTTCGACGGTGAACAAAGGTGTTCCCGTCGCGAGCCGGAGGAGACTCCGGAGCGAAAGGAAGGCAGCCATGTTGGGCAAGAAGAAGCTGGACCCGCGCGAGCAGCGCAAGGTTCGCCAGCGCTACACGCTGAAGGGGACGGCCGACCGTCCGCGTATGAGCGTGTTCCGCTCCAGCAAGCACATCTACGTACAGGTCATCGACGACGACAGCGGTCACACGCTGGCCGCCGCGTCGACGGTCGAGCCGGGGCTGCGCACGTTCGAGGGAACCAAGACCGCCCAGGCCGAAGCCGTGGGTCGTCTGGCTGCCGAGCGGGCGTTGGCCAAGGGCATCCACCGCCTCGTGTTCGATCGCAACGGGTTCCGGTATACGGGCCGCGTTGCGGCGATCTCCAAGGTCGCGCACGAGATGGGGTTGCTGAGCAAGGAAGGATACACCGGCGCGGCTTCAGCCGAGCCCGCTGGCGAGCAGGAGTAAGCGATGGCAGAGCAGACCAGGCAGGGTCAGGGCCAGGGCCAGGGTCAGGGCCAGAGGGATACGCGCGGACCGCGTCGGGATCGTCCGGCACCGGAAGCCGAGCGCGACGAATTTGGCAGCGCGACCGTCGCCATCAACCGCACGGCCAAGGTCGTGAAGGGCGGTCGGAGGTTCTCCTTCTCCGCGCTGATCGTGGTGGGTGACGGCAAGGGTCTCGTTGGCGTCGGCATGGGCAAGGCTTCGGAAGTGCCCGAGGCGATCCGCAAGGGTACCGAGCAGGCTCGCAAGAACATGTTCGCCGTGCCGCTGGTCAAGGGAACGATTCCGCACGACGCCATGGGCCACTACGGCGCCGGCGAAGTGATGCTTCGTCCCGCCAGCCGTGGTACCGGCGTCATCGCTGGTGGTCCGGTGCGCGCCGTGCTCGAGCAGGCAGGCGTCCGCGACGTCGTCACCAAGTGCATCGGCAGCAACAATCCGCACAACGTCGTTCGTGCGACGATGGCAGCCCTGCGGCAGCTGCGCACGGCCGACCAGATCAGCATTCGTCGCGGCAAGTCTATCGAGGAACTGCGGGGCTAGCCGGCAGCGGCCGTCGGACCGCCATCGGGCGGAACCCGGCAGCCGGACAAGGGTTACGAGCCTTCACACCGCGGGTGCGGGGGTTGCAATAGAGTGGGAGTGCAGTTAGCCTGCGGCGCCTTTCGGCGTCCCTGAGCACGCTGTCACCCCCCGGCGTTCGGCCGCGAGCCCTGGGGGCCAACGCCCGGACCGCTGAAAGAGTGCACGAGATTCCGGCTTTTGTTGCGCCAAGCGCGCGGCGAGGCCTGCAGGGTGGGCGATTTCAGTCGCCGATGGTCCCATGGAGCGTGTGTCATGAACGAACTCAGCAATCTTCGCCCTCCGCGCGGCGCCACCAAGACCCGCAAGCGTTTGGGCCGGGGCGTCGGATCGGGCCTGGGCAAGACGGCCGGTAAGGGCCACAAGGGCCAGAAGGCCCGCAAGAGCCCGGACGTGGGCACGTATTTCGAGGGCGGTCAGATGCCGATGCAGCGGCGCCTGCCCAAGATCGGCTTCACGAACATCTTCGCCAAGAAGTTTGTCACCGTGAATGTCGCCGAGCTCACCCGTTTCCCCGCCGGCGCTCGCGTCGACGAGGTGCTGCTGCGCGCAACCGGTCTGATCAAGGGCCGTTTCGACGCGATCAAGATTCTGGGCGACGGCGACCTTGACCGCGCGCTCACCGTGGTGGCCGACAAGTTCACTCGCACCGCCGAAGAGAAGATCACGGCCGCGGGCGGTACGGTCGAGAAGACGTCCGGCGCGGAGGTCTAGTCGTGGCGAACGTTCTCGCGAACATCGGTCGGGTACCCGAGTTGCGGAACCGCATCCTGTTCTCGCTGGCGATGCTGGCGGTGTACCGGGTGGGCGTGTTCGTAACCGTGCCCGGCGTCGACCGTCAGGTGATCTTCGACTACGTGACGGCGTCCGCTGCCGGCGGCGGCCTGCTCGGTCTGTTCAGCATGTTTTCTGGCGGCGCGCTCGAGAACATCTCGATCTTCGCGCTGGGCATCATGCCCTACATCTCGTCGAGCATCATCCTGCAGCTGCTGACGGTCGTTGTTCCGGCGGTCGAGCGGCTGAACAAGGAGGGCGACGCAGGCCGCAAGAAGATCAACCAGTACACGCGCTACGGCACGGTGCTGCTGTCGGTCATCCAGGGCGGCGCGATGGCCGTCTGGCTGCAGTCCCTGAACGCGCAGGTCGGCGCCGTCGATGCCGGTGCGGTCTGGGGTTTCCGGATCATGACGGTGCTGTCGCTGACGACCGGTACCGTGTTCATCATGTGGCTGGGCGAGCAGATCAGTGACCGCGGCATCGGCAACGGCATCTCTCTGGTCATCTACGCCGGCATCGTCGCGCGCCTGCCGCAGGCCGCACAGCAGACCATCACGCTGTTCACCGACAAGATGATCAGCTTCATGGAGCTGGTCGCGATCGCGGCCATCATCATCGCCGTCATCGGCGTGATCGTGTACTTCGAGCGGGCGCAGCGGCGCATCCCGGTGCAGTACGCCAAGCGCGTGGTCGGTCGCCAGATGATGCAGGGCGCGAGCTCGTTTCTGCCGCTCAAGGTCAACAGTGCGGGCGTGATTCCGCCGATCTTCGCGTCGTCGATCCTGATGTTCCCGGCAACGCTGGCGAACTTCATGCCTGCATCGACGACAGTGTCGAGCATCGTGAGCTCGCTGGTTCCGGGTCGCTTGCTCTACAACTTCTTCTACGTGGCCCTGATCGTCTTCTTCGCCTACTTCTACACTGCCGTGACCTTCAATCCGGTCGATGTCGCAGACAACCTGAAGAAGAACGGCGGCTTTGTTCCTGGCGTGCGCGCTGGCAAGAAGACGGCGGAGTACATCGATCGCGTTCTGTCTCGCATTACCTTCGGTGGCGCCTTGTACATCGCCGCGGTGTGCGTACTCCCGTCCTACCTGCAGGCCGGTTTCAACGTTCCCTTCTACTTCGGCGGCACCGCGCTGCTGATCGTGGTGGGCGTTGCGATGGACACTGCGAACCAAATCGAGAGTCACCTGATCACGAGGTCCTACGAGGGCTTCGGTGGGCCAGGCGGTCCGCGCATCCGCGGGCGTCGCGCCACGGCGTAGGCACAGGGGAACGTCGATGACTGTGGCGAGCGCGAATCGCGTCATGCTGCTTGGAGCTCCTGGTGCCGGCAAAGGCACTGTAGCCAAGGGCTTGAGCGACCGATTCGGCCTGACCCACGTGTCGACCGGCGACATTCTGAGAAAGGCTGTCGCGGCAGGAACCGAATTGGGCCGAGAGGTTCAGTCGATCCTTGCCGCAGGACACTTGGTACCGGACGAGACGATGATCAAGCTCCTGCGCGACCGCGTGCAGGAGGCCGACTGCAGGCTGCCGGATGGAACGCCGTGCTTTCTGTTGGACGGTTTTCCCAGGACCTCCGGGCAGGCCGAGGCGCTTCTGCGCAACGGGTTGGCACCAGAGGTCGTCATCTACCTCGAAGTGGATGATGACGTCATCGTGCGGCGGCTTTGCGGCCGACGGACGTGCCCTGGGTGTGGGAACCCGCATCACGTGGAGTTCGCTCCACCAGCGGTGGCGGGGGTCTGCGATCGCTGCGGCGTGAAGCTTGTGCAGCGGCCGGACGACCAGGAGGAGCCGATCCGTCGGCGCCTCGCGGCGTTTGCGTCGCAGACTGAGCTGCTTGTCGAGTGGTACGGAGACCAGATCGAGCGCGTCGACGGCAGCATGCCCGCCGACGTGGTGCTGGCCACGGTGGTCGAGCGCCTGTCGGGAAAGGTTGGGCTCGCTTTGATTTGAAGTCAGCGGCGGGTCTGGGCAAGCAGCGTCAACAGGGCGCGCTACGGGTACGACGGGGAGTGTGGATGTCGAGAGACGATGCCATCGAAGTCGAAGGGACGGTGCTTGAGCCGCTGCCGAACGCCATGTTCCGCGTGCAGCTCGACAACGGTCACCGGGTGCTCGCGCATGTCTCGGGGAAGATGAGGATGCACTTCATCCGCATCCTGCCGGGCGACCGGGTCAAGGTGGCGCTGAGCCCATATGATCTGACGAGAGGTCGAATCACCTATCGCGCAAAGTGACGTTTGCGTGTATACTCCCCGCCCCCTAGGTCCTGTAGCAGGGAACGCTTCGGGTCGAGAAGAGGTTTTACAATGAAAGTGCGTGCTTCCGTCAAGCCCATCTGCGACCAGTGCTCTGTTGTCAAGCGACGCGGAGTGGTGCGGGTCATCTGCAGCAACCCCAAGCACAAGCAGCGCCAGGGCTGAGATCGCCCAAGACGATCGCGTCGGCTCTTGACCGGCGGCGAGTGGACCGAACGAACGAGGAGTGAGTCATGGCACGTATTGCAGGTGTGGACCTGCCGCGCAACAAGCGGATGGATGTGGCGCTCCGCGCCATTTACGGCGTTGGCCCCAAGGTCGCGACCGACGTCTGCACGAAGGCCGGTGTCCCGCTCGATCGCAAGAGCGACGAGCTGAGCGAGGTCGAGATCGTCCGCATTCGTGACGTGCTCGAAAACCAGTACAAGGTCGAGGGTGATCTTCGCCGCCAGGTGGCGATGGACATCAAGCGCCTGATGGACCTGGGCTGCTACCGCGGCCTGCGTCATCGCAAGGGCTTGCCGACCCGCGGCCAGCGTACGCATACCAACGCACGTACCCGTAAGGGTCCGCGCCGCACGGCGATCAAGAAGAAGTGAGTTGGCGGCTGACGGCTTGAGCCGGCAGGACCCGCCACTCCTCCTGAGTCGCATCGCGGCGCAGGGACTCTTGTTCCAAGTTCGAGAACGACACTTCTGCAAGGAAGAACCGAAGCATGGCAACCGCAAGCACCAAGGCCGCTGGCCGCGCAAAGAAGCGCGTCAAGAAGAACATCCAGTCGGGCGTCGTGCACGTCTCGTCGACCTTCAACAACACGATGGTCACGGTCACCGACGTCTCCGGCAACGTCCTGTCCTGGTCCAGCTGCGGTCGCCGCGGCTTCAAGGGCTCGCGCAAGTCGACGCCGTTCGCTGCCCAGATGGCGGCGGAAGACGCGGCCAAGCGCGCTCAGGAGCACGGCGTCAAGACCGTGTCGGTGCTGGTCAAGGGTCCGGGCACGGGCCGCGAGGCTGCGCTGCGGGCACTGAGCAACGCCGGGTTCCGGATCACGACGATCCGTGACGTGACGCCGATTCCGCACAACGGCTGCCGTCCGCCCAAGCGTCGCCGCGTGTAGTCGATAGGGACAGAAAGCCCGCTCTGAACAGCGGCAAGCAACGAAGGGCGCCGACCCCACCCGCAATAGGCACGGGGAGCGCCGCAGGACAAGGGCACGCAAGTGCTACCAAGGGGTTCCCGTGGCTCGTTACATCGGACCGGTTTGTCGACTCTGCCGCCGTGAGGGACTGAAGTTGTTCCTCAAGGGTGAGCGCTGCTACACCGAGAAGTGCGCCATCGACCGTCGCGCGTACATCCCCGGCCAGCACGGCCAGGCGCGTCACGGCAAGGTGTCGGAGTTCGGCCGTCAGCTGCGCGAGAAGCAGAAGGTCAAGCGGATCTACGGCCTCGTCGAGAAGCAGTTCCGCGGCTACTACACGCTGGCTTCCCGCAAGGAAGGCGTCACGGGTGACAACCTGCTGAGCTTCCTCGAGCGGCGCATGGACAACATCGTGTTCCGCATGGGCTTTGCGGCCAGTCGGCCGGAAGCGCGCATGCTCGTCCGTCACCGTCACGTGCTGCTGAACGGCCGCATCTGCGACATCCCGTCGCTGATGGCCAAGCCGGGCGACGTCGTGCAGATCCATGACGGTTCGAAGGAAATCACCCGCGTGGTCGAGGCGCTTGAGAGCGTGGACCGTCGTGGCGTGCCCGGTTGGCTGTCGGTCGACAAGAAGGCCATGAAGGGCACCGTGGCGGCCCTGCCGACGCGCGCCGACGTGACGATGCCGATCGAAGAGCGCCTCATCGTCGAGCTCTACTCGAAGTAGACCGACTCTCGCGGGAGGCCGAGCTGGCCATCGCCCCGCCGACTGCTTGGAGCCGGGGCGACAGCGCCTCGTGCCGTGGCGAACCTGGGCCGTACAGCGCATCAAGCGTGGGCCCGATCCGGAACTGGAGGAAGCATGCAGCGGAACTGGAAGAACCTGATCCGCCCGAAGGCCCTTGAGGTCGTGGAACTGTCCGACACGTACGGCAAGTTCCAGGTCGAGCCTCTCGAGCGCGGCTACGGACAGACGCTGGGCAACAGCCTGCGTCGCGTGCTGCTGTCGAGCATCCGTGGCGCCGCCATCACTGGCGTGCGTATGGCGGCATTGGGTCGGGTGGTGCGCGAGGACGAGTCGAGCAAGGGCAAGACTCAGCGGCGGATGGTCGAGCAGATGCAGTCCGCGCTGCATGAGTTTCAGGCGCTTCCCGACGTCGTCGAGGATGTGGCCGAGATCGTGTTGAACCTGAAGGAAGTCAATCTGCGGATGGACTCTGAGGGTCCGGAGTACGTGCACTTGGTGGCGGAGGCCCCTGCGGGTGGCGCGCCGCTGCGAGTGACGGCTGGCATGCTGACGGTTCCCGCGGGCATCACGGTGCTCAACGTCGATCTGCCGCTGATGACCATCGAGCCGGGCGGCCGGATCGAGATGGAACTGACCGTCAAGGAAGGCGTTGGCTACGTCCCCGCCACCCGCGATGTGAACGACCAGGACTCGCCGGTCGACCTGCTGCCGATCGATGCCATCTACTCGCCGGTGCGTCGCGTGAACTTCCGCGTCACCAACGCCCGCGTCGAGCAGCGCACCGACTACGACAAGATCACGCTGGAAGTCTGGACCAACGGTGCGGTTGACCCGGAGACGGCGGTCAGCATCGCGGCGAAGATCATTCGCGAGCAGCTGCGGGTGTTCGTGGGCTTCGAGGAGGATGAGGATGTCGAAGAGACGACCTCGGAGACCCCGGTGCTGACGGTTGAGCCGCTCAACGAGAACTTGTGGCGCACCATCGACTCGCTTGAGCTGTCCGTGCGCTCAGCCAACTGCCTGCAGAACGCGAACCTGCGCTATGTGGGCGAGCTGGTGCAGCGGTCCGAGGCCGAGATGCTGAAGACCAAGAACTTCGGCCGCAAGTCGCTGAAGGAGATCAAGGACATCCTCAGTGAGATGGGCCTTGGTCTGGGCATGCACCTCGAGGCCTTCGACCCCGATCGGCCGCCGCCGGCTGCCGTGCACCCGGTTTGAACCTGAATTTCGAGCGGCGCTGACACGCGCCGGAGCTCCGCATCGGCGGAGCGCCCGACGAAGAGAGATTGGAGGACCCCATGCGTCACTTGAAGAGCGGTCGCCATTTCGGCCGAGAGAGTTCGCACCGGCGCGCCATGTTGCTCAACCTGTGCAAGTCGTTGATCACTCATGAGCGCTTGACCACCACCGTCGCCAAGGCCAAGGAGTTGCGCGGCTGGGTCGAGCCCCTGATCACGCTGGCCAAGGAAGACACCATTCACCATCGTCGGCTGGCCTTTGCTCAGCTGCGCGACAACGGTCTGGTCGCCAAGCTCTTCACGGAGCTGGGCCCGCGCTTCAAGACCCGCCCGGGTGGTTACACCCGCTCGATGAAGCTTGGCCCCCGTCACGGTGACGCCGCCCCTGAGGCGGTCATCGAGCTGGTTCCCTGAGTTTGCCGCGCTGCTGAGCCGCCGGCCGCCCGACCGTCCTTCGCGTCAGGGCGCCGCCCAGCGATAGCCGATCTGCCGCACCGTCTGCAGGTACCCCGCCGCGTCGCCCAACTTGGCGCGCAGGCGACGGACGTGGATGTCGACCGTGCGGTGGCCTCCCTGATAGTCCGGACCCCAGACCGAGGCCAACAGTGCGTCGCGGCTGAATGCCTGTCCGGGGTTCTGCGCAAAGTGGCGAAGGAGCGCGAACTCTTGGTTCGGCAACGCCAGAGTTCCTCCGTTCAGGCGGACCTCGCTGCCGCGCAAGTCGATGGTGACCGGGCCAGATCGAACGAGTGACTCGCGATCGGGGCGGTGCTCGAGCAGACGCTCGACGCGTGACAGCGCCTCAGCCGGAGAGAAGCCGCGCACGAGGAAGTCGTGGCACGGCAGACCGGCGGCCTGGTGGACGCGCTCGGGGTCGAGCACGAGCAGCCATGCCACGCGACCTACGACCGGGTGCTGCGTCACCACAGGAATGAGGGCCTGAACGTTGCGGTGTGGCGATGGCTCGACCAGCACCAAGTCGGGGGGGATCGAGATCGGGCAGTCGAGCCAAGTGCCGCGCAGGGTGCGGACCACGATCTGCCACGGGCCGCCGTGCAGGGCGACTCGAAGCGGGGAACGTTCAGCCAACTCCGTGAACAGGAAGATCTTCTTCACGATTCTTGCCTCGCGGGCGCGCGCGGGCGGCCCCGGTGGCGTGGGGTGCGGGCGCCGAATTGGGGCCGCGGCGTCCCTGTGCTAAGGTCTCTACCCATGTCTCGCGTTTCCCACAAGAAGCCCAACACGAAACCGACTGCGCCAACAACAGCGAGTCCAACCGTTGTCGCGCCGAACGAGGGGCGGTGGTGGGGACTGGCTGCCGGCGGCGCGTCCGGGATCGTGGCGTGGTTGGCCTATCCTTCCGTGGGGTTGTGGCCGCTTGCTCTGGTGGCCTACGTTCCCCTGCTGGTCGCGATCGAGCTGCGCCGGCCCTCTGCCCGACAGGCGGCGTTGTGGGGTTGGCTGACGGGAACACTGTTGCATCTGGGGGTCTTTGGCTTCCTCGCCTACACGATGGAGCACATGAGCCGGATGCCGCCGCCGTTGGCATGGGCGGTGCTGCTGATCCACGCGCTCGTGATGGGGCTGCATCAGGCGATCTTTGCTGCGTTGGTGCAGTGGACGAGCACTTCCGGGACCGATGGCGCATGGCGGGCGATCCGGCGTGCGGCGGAAGTCGCGCTGCTCTTCGCTGCGGTCGAGTTCGCTGTGCCGTATCTGTTCCCGTGGTATCTGGCCAGCGCGTTTTACGCCAACCCTTTGTGGATGCAGCCCGCGGACTTGCTGGGTGTCGCTGGCGTGAGTCTGCTGGCGATGGCGGTCAATGCGTTGGTAGCTCAGGCGGTGGTGCGGCCGCGGCTGCGGGTCAGGCTTGGCGCGGCGACGGCGGCTGTGCTGGTGGTGTGGGCGGGCTATGGGCTGTGGCGGATGGCCCAGGTGGACGCAGCGCCTGTGCAGAGGACGCTGAAGACCCTGATCGTACAGGGCAACGCGACGGTGGCGGAGAAGCTGGCCGAGGGGGCGGCGCGGCTGCCGATGCTCGACCGCGTGGAGCGGTTGACCCGGCAGGCGGATCGCGCCGGCGTGGATCTGGTCGTGTGGCCCGAGGGGACGATGCCGTTCTTCTGGCCGCCGGAGGACCCGGACCGACCCGTGAAGCCCTCGCGAGCGCCGCCGATCCTGCGGGACACCAAGCGGCGGCAGCTCAAGTTGGTGCAGGAATTGCAGATCCCGATGCTGTTCGGAACGTTGCGGCGCACGGACCCGATGTGGCGGGAACCCCCGCGCAACGCGGCGCTGCTGGCCTGGCCCGATGGACGGCTGTGGACCTATGACAAGCGGATTCTGCTGGCATTTGGCGAGTATTTGCCGGGAACGCAGTGGTTTCCATCGCTTGCAGAGGCGATCCCGGGCGTGTCGCACATGACCCCCGGTGCGACGTCGGGGCTGGTCGAGGTTGCGGGCGTTCGGCTCTTGGTGAACATCTGCTACGAGGCGTTGTTCGGCGAGTTCCTGCGCATCGAAGGGAAGACCGCAGACGTGCTGGTGAATCTGACGAACGACGTGTGGTTTGGTCCGCCTCCGGCCGGAGAACTGCACCTCATGGTTCAGCAGGCGCGGCCCATCGAGCTGCGGCGGCCCCTGCTGCGGAGCACGACCACCGGCGTGTCGGCCTGTTTCGACGCCAATGGCCGGATGCTGCAGCGCACGCCGTCGTTCCAAGAGGCGACCCTGCGTTGCGACGCGCAGGTCAAGGACCTGACCAGCCCGTACCGTCTGTGGGGCGACCTGCCGATGTGGGGCTTGACCCTGATGGCGGCCGCACTGGCCGTGCGGGGTCGGCGACGCACGCGAATTGACACGAGAACCGACCTGGCCTAGGAGCCCGGCCCCCTTGACCTGGACGGAGGACCTCATGACCCAGCCGCGCACCCCCCGGCCCCCGGCCGAACCCGCTGGCGAGCGCCTGCAGAAGTACATGGCGCGGTGCGGGATTGCGTCCCGTCGTGCGGCCGAGGACCTGATCGCCGAAGGGCGGGTCGAGGTCAACGGCGAGCTGATCACCGAGCCTGGACGTCGCGTTGACGCCGATGTGGACGAGGTGCGGCTGGACGGCGAGCGGCTGCGGCCCGTGGCGCGTCGCGTTGTGCTGCTGTTGAACAAGCCTGTTGGCTATCTAAGCGCCCAGAGTGACCCGGAGAACCGGCCGCTGGTGTATCGGCTGTTGCCCAAGGACCTGGCGCTGCGCTCGATCGGCCGTCTGGACTTCAACACCGAGGGGGTGCTGCTCTTCACGAATGACGGCGACCTGGCAGAGCGGCTGGGCCATCCCCGCTACAGCATCCAGCGCACTTACGAGGCCAGGGTGCGCGGCGTACCGACCCCGGAAGTGCTGGCGGCCCTGTGTCGCGGCGTGCGGCTGGAGGACGGTCCGGCGCGGGCAGAGAGCGCGGAAGTGGTCAAGTCGACAGGGCAGAACGCCTGGGTGCGTTTGGTGCTGGTCGAAGGCCGCAACCGCGAGGTGCGTCGGCTGATGGAGCGGGTGGGCCACCCTGTGGTGCGTTTGCGCCGCGTGGCGTTTGCCGGCCTGACGGTCGAGGGCCTCAGGCCGGGCGAGTGGCGGATGCTCGACGCGGCCGAGATCGAGCAACTGGAGGGGCGCGGTCACGTGGGCGGGTTCGAGATGCCCCCCGACCCGCGGCGCGGTGGGGGAACCCGCACCCGCATCGAAGAGGGCCGCAAGCCCGCTCCCGAAAAGGTCGTTGTAGAGCGGACGCCGACGCGCAGACCCTCTGCGGCCCCCCGCGGCGAGCCCAGACCGCCGCGCAGTCGTTCGACAGCCCCACGGACACGCAACGACGCCCTGCCGCCGTCTGACGACCGTCGGCCTGCGCGCAGCCGTCCCGCGACCGGTGCCGCTCGTCCAGCAGCCGGCCCCCGCAGCCGTCCCCGCGTCGATGGCAGCGCCGCGCCGCCGACCCGCCGTCCATCCCGCGCGCGACCCAGTACCGAGGGTGCCGCAACGCCAGCGACCCGGCGGCCGCCCCGCAGTCGCTCTGCTGGCGCGCCTGCCCCCGAAGGTCGCCGGCCCGCTCGGGGTCGTCCGGGACCCAGCGGTGCACCCGCTGCAGGTGCGCCCACGCGCCGTCCGTCCCGATCCGAGTCCGTTCCTCGTTCCGATTCCCGGCGACCGACCCGCGGCGCTGGTAGTCCCCCGCGCAAGCCGCAAGGCCCGAGAGGAAGCCGAAGCCGATGATTGCCCAGCGTATTTGCTGTGTCGTGGGCGCTCGCCCCAACTTCATGAAAGTGGCCCCCGTGTATCTGGCGTTGCGCCGTCGCGGGCTCGAAGTGCGCTTGGTCCACACCGGCCAGCACTACGACGAGAAGATGAGCACCGTGTTCTTCGATGACTTGGGGATGCCGCGACCCGATGCGTTCTTGGGCGTGGGCTCTGGTAGTCACGCGGAGCAGACCGCGCGCGTCATGACGCGGTTTGACGAGGACTGCGACGCCTTTCGGCCAGACCTGGTGCTGGTCGCGGGCGACGTGAACTCGACGCTGGCGTGCGCGATTGTGGCGTCGAAGCGCGGACATGCCGTCGGCCACATCGAGGCGGGGCTGCGTTCCGGCGACTGGCAGATGCCCGAGGAGATCAACCGGGTGGTCACCGACCGGGTGTCGGACCTGCTGCTGACCCCTTCCTCAGACGGCGACGCGCATCTGCTGGCGGAGGGGACCGAGGCCTGGCGGATCCGGCGGGTCGGCAACTGCATGATCGACAGTCTGCGCACCCACTTGGACCGTGCTCGTTCGCTGGACACCCCGCAAGCGCTGGGGCTGAAGCCGAAGGGTTACGCGGTGGCCACGCTGCACCGACCCTCGAACGTCGATGAACCGGCTCAGCTGGCCGCACTGCTGGACGCCTTGGGACAGACCGCAGACAAGCTGCCGATCCTGTTCCCGATCCATCCGCGGACACGGGCGCGCATCGAGGCTGCCGGTCTGCCCGTGGCGACGGGGGTGCAGCTGGTCGACCCCATGGGCTATCTGCAG
The DNA here is from genome assembly GCA_903955385.1 of uncultured Myxococcales bacterium. Classification (GTDB taxonomy): domain Bacteria; phylum Myxococcota_A; class UBA9042; order UBA9042; family UBA9042; genus CAJBNH01. Next base: position 85,720 of record CAJBNH010000008.1, read on the forward strand.
TTCCTTGGCGTCATGGCCGATGCGGCGGTGGTGCTGACGGACTCCGGCGGGATCCAGGAGGAGACGACCGCACTTGGCGTTCCCTGTCTGACGCTGCGGGCCAACACCGAGCGGCCGGTGACTGTCACCGAGGGGACGAACACGCTGCTGGGCATGGACCCGCGCAGTATTGCTCCTGCCGTTGACGAGGTCCTGGCTGGACGTGCAAAAGGTGGCCGCATTCCTGAGCTTTGGGACGGCAAGGCCGCTGAGCGTGTTGCGGATGTCGTTTGCGCTGGCTTCCAGACGCTGCTCGAGGCGAGCGAGCCTACGCGCTCGGGACAGGAGATGCCGTGACCGTGGCCATCGCCGCGACTCCTCGCAAACGCAGCCGCCGTTGGCTTGTTGGCGGCGTCGGTCTGGTTGTGGCCGTCGCGTTGCTGGTCGGCGTGTGGACAAGCACGGAGCCTGCGCCCCAACGCTTCTCGCTGGACGCTTGGACGCCCCGAGACTCGGGGCCCGTAGCTTGGCTGGATGAGCTGGCGCCGGTTGCCCGGGGCGTGCGTCACTTTGTCGACCGCGTGCCTGGCGCCCGCGGCGTCCAGGAGGCTCTGGCGTTGACGGCGGGCTTGGACGTCCTGGACCCCGCGGCCGTGGAAGCTGCCGGGTTTCGCATGGATGCGGGTCTGGTCGGCTATCGGTTCCAGGACGCCGTGTGGCTCGTGCTGCCGGTCCGTGGACCCCATGCTGTCGACCACTTGCTGAAGGTGCTGCGGCAGCGTGGGTATGAGCCCCGGCTGGATCTGGCACCGCTGGACGGTGTCCTTCGCCACTACGCCGTCGCCGCACGTGGCAACGCGAAGCGCGAGGCCCTGCACCTGTGGCAGCTGCCGGATGCGATCGTGACGCGGTGGCATCCCGGCGCGGCAGAGACGCCTCCGACGCCCCAGCACGTTCAGCAGCTCTGGCACGCTTGGCGGATCTCGCCGCGGCTGCCTGCCGGTACGCTGAAAGCGAGACAAGGCGAAATTCACGTGCGCGCAGAGCTCTCTGCCGATGGCGAGATCGCGACAGCTGCCCGTGCGGCCTTGGGTCCCGCGAACCTGCTGGTCGGGTCGCTGGTCGACCGCGCGCGCCGCGTGCAGGCCGACCTGCGCGTCGACACGGCGTGGCCAGAGCTGCGGGTGGTCCTGCAGTCAGAGCCCGGGGCGACGGTGGACATCGCCGACTACCACTTCCGTTACCTGCAAGGCGGCCCCGCAGCGCTGCTGGACTTGGGCGATCTGTTGCCGGACGAGACGGTCTTGTTGGCGCGCACACGGCTGAATCCCTTGTCGTGGAAGGTGCTTCCCGCGTTCGTGCAGGACCGCGTGCTACCTGCATCGCTGCTGTCGGTGCTGCACCCGGCGCTGTCGGGCGTGGACGCGCGTACTGCGTTGCTGGGGGCTCTGGACGGTCAACTGGCGGCAGGACTCCTGGGGGTGGCGGATGAAGTGCCGCTGGATCCCCGGGCCTGGACGCAACTCTCTGCCAGACAGGTCCTTCGCGGCTTTGTGGCCGTGTCCTTCACCACCGATACCCAAGCGCTCGCATTCGTGGAGCAGGTGCGGGCAGCGCTTGGGTCGCTGCAGGTGGCGACTCCGCCTGCGCAATTCGGCCGCTGGATCGGTCTGACGGTCGAGGGTCCAGAGGCGCCTTGGTGGTTGCTGCGTGATGGCCGCAAGGTGGTCGTACTGTCCGGTCAGGGGGTGGGCGAGGACCTGGCCCGCACGGCCGGCGGCAAGTTCCCAACCTTGGGCAAGGCCGCGACGGGCGAGCTGGAGCAGGCGCTGGTGCAAGGCAAGGATTGGTGGACGGGGGCGAGTGCGATGACCCCGCGCATCGCGAGATCCTTGCGAAGACGCGGTGTTCCGGACCACTTCGTGCAGATGCTTTCGTCTCTTGCCGCAGTGTCGGTGGCCGTCAAGCTGGGGGCGGACGGTGTGGAGGCCGTCGTGCAGCTGCGTCCTGCCGAGCTGGAGGTGCAGCCCGCCACGCCCGCGGAGGCCCCATGACCTCCCCGTTGCCACCTGCCGTTCGGCCGGCACGTGCAGCGTCGGTCAGCGACGGCGCCACTGCGGCGAGGTCGGCGATTCGCGCCAAGGGTCTGACCCGACGGTTCCAGTCAGAGGATCGTGTCGTTGAGGCGCTGCGCGGCATCGACTTGGATGTACGCGTCGGTGAGGCCGTGGCGGTCATGGGGCGCAGCGGTGCCGGCAAGTCCACGCTGCTGAACCTGATCGGCGCTTTGGACCGCGGCTACGGCGGCGAGTTGCAGGTCTTTGGTCAAGAGGTGCGACTGCTGCCCGACCGCGCCCTGGCCCGCTTTCGCAATCGCCAGATCGGCTTCGTGTTTCAGGCCTTCAACCTGCTGCCCAACCTGAGCGTGGGCGACAACATCCTGCTGCCCGGCTCGTTCGGCACCGACCTGGACGACGTCGAGCTGCGCGCGCGTGCGCGGCGGTTGTTGGGCGAGATGGACCTGGCCGACCGCTTTGACCAGCGTCCCATGCAGATGTCTGGCGGTGAGCGGCAACGGGTGGCCATCGCGCGTGCGCTGCTGTTGGAGCCGCCGCTGCTGGTGTGCGACGAGCCGACGGGCAGTCTGGACGGTCACACGGCCCGGCAGATCCTTCGGGTGCTCCAGGACATCCGCACGCGCTTTGGGACCACGCTTGTGCTGGTGACCCATGACCCTTCGGTAGCGGCGATGGCGGACCGGGTCGTGACGCTGGACCGCGGGCTGCTGCTGGACCCCGCAGCGACGGAGGCGGCGCCATGAGGACCCGTCGGCTGGTCGTCCTGATCGGCGGCAACCTGCGTGCAAGCCGCGTGCGGGCGCTGCTGGCGATGGTCGGCATCGTGGTGGGCACCGCGCTGCTGGTGTTCTTCGTCGGCCTTGGTGAAGGCCTGCGCGAGCGGGTGCTGAACAAGATCTTTCCGGTCAACCAGTTGGAGATCGAGCCGCGGGCCGTGCAGATCTTCGGCATCGAACAGGTGGTGGGGCAGGAGCCGTTGGACGACGCGCGTGTGCAGCAGGTGGCTCGGCTCAAAGGGGTCGTGCGAGCTTTCGGCAAACAGAAGTCCAGCTTTCCCGCGCGCTTGTGGGGCGGCAAGGAACTGATCGGTTACAACCTGTTTACCGAAGCGTTTTTCGACGGCCTGCCGGTCGACATGGTGCGACCGGAGCTCGAGGAGCTGGAGGACGTTCAGGGCAAGCAGCGGCTGGCCGCCCGGCGCAAGCCCGATCGCTGTGACATGGACTTGGACTGTCGTGCCGGCCAGCTGTGTCGTGAAGGCGTGTGCGAAGTGATCGTGTGGGCGGACCGGTTTCGTGCCGATCCACTGATCGTGCTGCCGTGCGCGACCGACGCCGAGTGTGCCAAGGGCGCGACCTGCAAGGCGGGACGCTGCCGGGTCCTTGCGGGTGCGGGGCCAGTGGCGGGTGGGGAAGCTGGCGAACCCCAGCGGTGCCTGCTCGCGGCTCCAGCCGGTCACGGCCGCGACCTGGTGTTCGAGAATGAGCATGGGGTGTTGGCCGTCGCCTGTGCCGACCCAACCGGGTGGTGTCCCGGAGAGGGCACCTGTCCGCCGACGCAATACTGTGCCGGCGACCATCCGGAGACGACGCTCGGTTGGTGCGAGGAGCCCCTGCCCGCCGTCATCAACCCGTTGCTGCTCGAAGTGTTCAACAGCGACATGGCACGGTCGCTGGGCGCGGCACCGATTGCTTCGGTGGCGGCCCTGTACGGCATCCGGTTCCACGTGGCGTTTGGCGACTCCTACTTCAGCGAGGACGCGGCGCGGGCCCGACAGCAGTACAAGCAGGCGGTGATCGTCGGATTCTCCCGGAAGGCACCAGAGTTGGGCGTGGCCTTGCCGTTGCCGGTGGTGCGTCACTTCAATGCGCGTTACCGCGGTCCCGAGTCGGCCCAGACCTACGACGCCGTGTTGGTCGAGACCGCGAGCAACGAGTCGATTCCGCAAGTGATCGTCGGCGCGGAGCAGGCGGGCTTCTCGCTGTCGCGCAAGTCGCGGGCGGCGCGCACCTTTGGCACCGTCGTGTTCGTCACTACGCTTGCGCTGTTGTTGCTGGCGGCCGTCGTGTTGTTCGTGGCGGCCGTGCAGATCGCCCAGACGTTCGCGATGTTGGTGCACGAAAGGCGCAGGGAGATCGGGATCTTGCGCGCGGTCGGAGCGGCCCGGTCGGACATTTTGGTGTTGGTGCTTGGCGAAGCGGCGGTCATCGGTGCCGTGGGCGGTACGTTGGGGATCGGTTTGGCGCGTGGCGCAGCTTGGGCGGTCGATCTGGTTGCCCGGCAGGCGTTGCAGGACGTCCCGTTGGTGCCGCAGGGCTTCTTCGAATTCCCTTGGTGGACCACACCCTTGGCCCTGGGCGTCGCGCTGGTGTTCTGCACGGTGGGGGCACTGGGACCGGCGCGGCGGGCGTCGAAGCTGGACCCGGCGACCGTTCTGGCGCAGTAGCCCTCCGGCGCGTCCGATGGCGTGGCGACTCCGGTGCCGCCGCCGCAACTCCGTCTTGCCCTTTGTGTCGGCCCCCCCTAGGCTCAGTTCTTCAGCGATCGCTTCGTCGGCGGATGGAGGCAGACTATGGTCAAGCGGGCGTACCTGCACGTGTTCCTGATGAGCTTGGGGTGTTTCTTGGCCTCGCCGGCGACGGCGGCCACTCCAGCAACGCTGCAGATCGAAGGTGCGCTGCTGGCGACAGGCGGCGGTCCCGCGGCGGACGGCGACTACACCCTGGCGTTCAAGCTGTTCAAGAAGGCCGACGACGCCCAGCCTTTCTGGCAGGAACCGGGCGTGACGGTGACGGTTTCCGGCGGTCAGTTCGCCTACGTGCTGGGCGCCAAGGTTCCGCTGGCCGCTTCGGCACTGGTTGGCGGCGAGGCTTGGTTGTCGGTGCAGGTCGGCTCGGACCCGGCACTTCCCGCCAAGCCCATGCATTCCGTGCCGTTTTCACTGCGGGCGGCGCTGGCGGACGGGCTCGATTGCTCCGGTTGCGTGGGCGTGGGGCAGATCGATCCACAGGCGCTGGCTCCCTTTGCCAAGGCGGCGGACCTCGCCAAGGTCGCGACCTCTGGAGCCTATGCCGACCTCTCGGGAGCCCCGGACTTGTCGGGTTTCGCCAAGACGGGCTCGCTGGCGGCCGTGGCATTGACGGGTGGTTACGCTGACTTGGAAGGTGGACCTGACCTGACCGCGTTTGCGAAGCAGAGCGATCTGGCCAAAGTCGCGACTTCGGGAGCCTACGGGGACCTGGCGGATCCACCGGTCCTCGCCAAGGTCGGCACCGCGTGCGGAACCGGACTTGTCGTCACCGGGCTCGCGGCCGACGGAAGCCTGCAGTGCGGTCAGGCGACGACGCTGCCCGCCGATGGTTTGGACGACGTCTCCAACGGAATGCTGACCAACCAGTTCAAGGATGTCGCGGGCAGCACCAAGGCGTTCGCCATCCCCGACAACAACCCGGTGGGTGTCAGCGACCAGATCGACGTCCCGGATTTGGGGACGGCGCAGCAGCTGACGATCACACTTTCGCTCGTGAATTCGGACATTTCCAAGATCAAGTTGGTGGTCTACGACCCGACGGGGGCGCCGTTCACCTTGTACGACAAGGGTTCGAAGGGCACCGACCTCAAGACTACCTTCCCTGACCCGACCAAGACGGTCAGCGGCGATCTGACGTCCTGGGTGGGCAAGAACCCGAAGGGCAAGTGGAGCCTGACGGTCATCGACACGGGCTTCCTGAACAACGCCAATGACGGCCAGGTGCTGTCCTGGAGCATCGACGTCTCGACGCTGTCCAACCAGAAGACGGAGTCCAAGGGGGTGTTGCTCGTGTCCGGAGGCTTTCGCTTGCCGCTGGCGAGTGCCAAGAACATCCCGTGCAACGCCGCGAATTTTGGGTTTATGTACGGTGACCCAGCCACCAAGGCGGTCTACATCTGCAACGGAACCGACTACACCCAGATCTCGCTGGTCGTCCCTGGCACCAAGGAGAATCCTGCGCTGAGCTGCAAGGACCTGCTGACCAAGCAGTCCACGACCAAGACCGGCGTCTACTGGCTGGACCCCGACGGCGCGGGCGCAGGCGTTGCCTTTCAGGCGTACTGCGACATGACGACCGACGGCGGTGGCTGGACACTCGTTTGGAGCAACACCCGCGGCGGCTCTGGCAAGCCGACCACCTCGATGCCGTGGGCCAAGGCCATCGACACAGCGCCGCTGTTCACCGGCACGCTGGGCGACAACCTCGAGGCGTTCACCGTCTACACCGGCCTGAAGCACTGGGCCGGACTGTCCCCGACCAAGCAGCTCCGGTACTCGTGGGCCAACGACAACGGCTCAGCCATCGACCAGAGCTACCGGTGCACCTATGACCTCAATGCCGCGGCCTCGTACACCCTCTCGTTCAGCGCCTGCAGCCAGCTGATCGGCTCCGCCGTACCAGGCCTGGTCAGCTACCACAGCGGCCGGGCGTTCAGCACGTACAACAACGACAGTTCGGGCAGTTGCGCCAGCACCTACAGCGCCACCCCATGGTGGTACGGGGGCTGTTGGGATGGCAGCATCAACGGCGGTGGCGAGAACACCGGCGGCGGCTACTTCAACGGTGCATACTGGATGGGGTCGACCCCGGCGTGGGGCAACGACAACGGTCAGGGCGCTGGCAACGGTTGGATCTTCGTGCGCTGACGCTGGCGTCGCAGTTGCCTCGGCCCCTGACAACGGACCTGCATCGTCCCCGAGCAAGCTCGGCCTCCACGACCCACGAATGACGCAGACCGTGGTCTTCGCGCCCCTGCCGCACTGCGTCAATTGCGTCATTGCGGTTGCATCGGCAGCGCTGGCCCCTTACAGTAGCGCCCTTGGACTTTCGGGTCCGGAGGGGAACATGCTGCGAGAACTGCTTGCGAATTGTAGTGTGGTGCTGGTGTTGCTGGGCGCCGTGGGGATGGCGGCGTGCAGCGAATCTGCGACTCCCGGCGGGGCCGTGGCCCAGGTCACCTGCAATCCCGACCTTGCCTCCGACTGTGAGGGCGGCTGGTCCTGCGACCCGGTCAAGAAGGTCTGCGTCGCAACGTTGACTTGCGACGACGTCGTTGGCCCCAAGTGCCCCAACGGCAAGAAGTGCGTGAACGCCGAGTGCGTGCCCGACTTCAGCGGCGCCGACGTGACCGATGCGGGCGACTCCACCGCGGCCGACACCGCCGAGACCGTCGAGGACGTTCCGGTCGGCAGCGACGTCGTTGTGACGCCCCCGGACAACAGCTGCTCGACCTGCGCGAAGGACGAGGACTGCGGCGCCGACAAGCAGTGCATCCAGTTGCTCAGCGGCTTCTACTGCGTCAAGAAGTGCACGGAATTCAACGACTGCACCTCAGGTTTCACTTGCGAGAAGGTCAGCGCCGACTCGTCGACCCAGAAGCACTGCGTCCTTCCGTCGTATGACTGCGCCGGCTGCGCAGTGGATGGTTGCGGCGCGGGCGAGAAGTGCAACTTGAAGGTCAGCCCGCCCGTCTGCGGTGCCGTCAAGGCCCAGTGCGAGGACTGCCAACTCGACAAGGACTGCGACAACGGCTTCCGCTGCGTCAAGCAGGGTTCGTCCAAGGTCTGCGCTCCCGACTGCTCCAACGGCCAAGTCTGCCCCGACAAAAGCACCTGCACCGCGTTCGTCGGCGTCCCTGGCAAGGCCTGCGCCTTCCAGTCGGCAGCCTGCTGCTACGGCGCGACCTGCACCGTGTCCTGCACCGGTTGCTCGGCCGACAAGTGCATCGCCGGCAAGTGCGTTGACTGCACCGCGGACAGCCACTGCACGGGCGGCAGCTGCAACCTGACCTCGCACAGCTGCACGACGGCCGGCTCCTGCGCGTCCGAGACTCCCATCAAGCTCAGCACCGGGGTCTGCGTGCAGTGCACCAACAACACCCACTGCTCGGGCATCGCGAACTCGCCAGTCTGCAACGCTGCGACCAACAAGTGCGAGGCCTCTACCGCCTCCAACGAGTGCGCTGCTTGCGGTGGTGCGTACCCCGGGTGCGTCGAGATCAACGGCACGTGGTCCTGCGTCGAGTGCACGACTCACGACGACTGCAAGGCCAAGGATGCCGGCACTTGCTCGGCGAAGACCTACACCTGCTCCGGCACCGTCGCCGGTCCTGGCAAGACCACCGGCGATTGCAAGTCCGACGTCGACTGTGTCAACTCGGGCACGACGTCGTTTGACCTCGCATGCGACACCAAGACCGGCCTTTGCTATGACAAGGCGGGCGGTTGCGACAACGTCACGGCCTTCTGCAACGCGGGCAAGGGCTCGGTCTGTCAGTCGCTGACCGACATGATGTCGGGTGGTGCTGGCGGCCTGCCGATTCCCGGCGGCAGCGGACTGCCCAGCGGCGGCGGACCGCTCGACGGCAAGTGCACCTGCGGCGGCACGACCGGCGGCAGCAGTGGCTACACGATGAAGCAGGAGTGCGCTCTGCTCGCCGGCTTCGACCCCACCCTGAAGAACTGCAACTGCGCGACCGACCCGACCAATGCCAACTGCACCAGCATGATCCTCGGGGATTGCTGCCAGCAGAGCGGCGGCAGCACGGCAACGGACCCGATCGCCTGCATGATGGCGGCACTCGCCGGCGGCTCCCAGCCGGACGAGGCCTGCTTCGGGCAGACCTGCTCGATGGGTCTGGGCTGCTTCATGCCCAGCGCTGGCGGCGGACAGGGCTCTTGCGGCGGCAGCCTGTTCTAGGCAGTCACCCCGTAGACTTCTTGAAATGAAAGGGAACTACTTGGCCGGGTGCGCGACCTGCGGCGCCTTGGCCGGGTGTGCAATCCTCGCGGCTGCGGGGCCGCCGGGCTTGACCGCGGACTTGCCACCGACCGGCTTGCGTCCGGCGACGGCAGGGGCCGTCACGGGGGGCCTGTGTCCGCGGCCGCGCTTGAGGGCGAGTCGGGCGGCCCGCTTGGCGGCTCGCTCGTCGGCTTGGGCCTTCAGCTTGGCGCGCACCTTGGCGGCGGCGACTTCGACGGCTGCCTTCTTGCGGGCATCGCGACGGGCGATGAAGGAATCGACCAAGTCCTTGCTGGTGCGGATCTGCAGGACCATGCCGGGGCTGAGCGTATTGTCCGTCAGGCCGTTGTCGCGCAGGATGCTGTCGACGGTGACGCCCAGCTGGCGGGCGATGTCACCCATGTAGCGTTCGTCCTCGATGGCGACCGGATGCATGGCCGCAGTGGGACGCGAGGGGCGCACGCCGCGGACGGTCGTCCGTGACGCAGTGCCGCTGCCGGCCTGCAACACCTTGTCGGACAAGCCGTTCAGGTCCTGCAGCGAGTCGCAACCGCCCAGGACGAGTCCGCCGCCCAACTGGCCAACGAGCAACCATGCCATCCAACGAGACGGGCGCCACATGTGCATTACCTCCCGCGGGAAGCCTACCTCCGGGCCTGCACGCCGCCAGTTTTTCGAGCGTTTGCGGATGAGCCAGACCGAACGACCCACGACAGCGTTCCGCGCCCGCGCGCCCCGATTGGGATTGGGCATGGCTGCGGTGTTCTATCTGGTGACGCTGCTGCTGGCGGTGGGCTGGGCGGCGCTCACGACGCCAGGCCTGGACCTCGTGCTCGCGGCGCCTTGCGACCTCGCCGTGCCGTGGTGGGCGGCAGGTCTGGGGACGGGTTTGGTGCTTGTGGTGGGGACGTGGCTGGCCGAGCGCTGGTCGGTTGCCTTGCGACGGTTGGAGGACGAGTTGGGGGCCATGGTGGCGCCGGCGACCTGGTGGCGGGTCGGCGTGCTGGCGTTGCTGAGCGGCGTTTGCGAAGAGGCTTTGTTTCGCGGTCCCGTGCAGCACTCGGTCGGCCTGGTGCTCGCGTCGGTGGGATTTGCCCTGCTCCACGGCGGGTTGTCGAGGCGCTATCTGGCCTGGAGCACCTTTGCCTTGGTGGCGGGTCTGGCGTTCGGTGGGCTGGCCGAGACCTACCAGTCGATCGCGCCCTCAGCCCTGGCCCATGTCGTTGTCAACGCCGTCAACTTGCGTAGACTTGCCCGCTACCCGTTGCACGGAGACCCCACCACGTGACCGAGCAGAGCTTTCGTTTCGCCGGCTGGTTCACGCTGGACATTCGTCTGCTGGCCGCGCTGTTCGCCCTGTGCGCGGCGCTGGCGGTGCTGGTGCTGGCCGTCTGGTTCAAGGGCAGGCGCTGGGACGAGTACGTGGTCGGCTTCGTCGCAGTGTTCACCTTCGCGATGGTGGCGACGCTGCTCCTGACCAACCTGGTCGGGGGCTTTCCTGCCGTGCGCATCGAGACGCTGTTCCCGGTGCCCTGAACCCGCGAACCCTCGCCACTTCTCCAGCCGCCAAAACGGCCGCGAGCCGGTCACCCCTCTTGCGAGGAGCGCCGGCCCGCGTCGATCCCTTTCCGAAACCTTGAGCTACTTCAGCAGCTTGCCGACCGTGCCGCCGATGGCCTCTGCAGAGAAGCCGCCAGCCGGCTCGTACTTGCGGCCGTTGATGAAGATGGTGGGGGTGCCTTCGACGCCCGCCTTGGTGCCCATCGCCATCGTCTTGTCGAAGAGCTGACCGTACTTCGGGTCCTTCTTGGCGGCGGCCAGCTTCGCCATGTCGACGCCTGCTTCCTTGGCGATCTGGTCGATCTTCTCTTCGCTCAGTTCCTTCTGCGACGCGAACAGCTTGTCGTGCACCGTCTCGAACAGCGCCGAACCGCCCTGCTCGAAGGCAACCTGCGCCATCGTCGACGCAGGGCGCGCCATCTGGTGGAAGCTGAGCGGGAAGTGCGCGAACACGATCTTGACCTTGCCCTCGTGCATCTTGGCGGCGCCCTTCACGGGCTCGCCGACGCGGCTGCAGAAGGGGCACTGGAAGTCCGAGAACTCGACGATGGTCACGGGCGCGGTCTTGGGGCCAATGTAGGGCAGGCCGTCCAGGTTCAGCTCAGCCACCTTGTCCGACAGCTCCGTGAACACCTTGCCGTTCGCGATGATCTCTTCGTAGTACGCCGCACCCTTCTTGCCGGCCTTCTCAGCCTTGGCGATTTCCTCGTCGATGATGGCCTTGAACATCGGCGCCGGCTGCGCACCCATCAGCTTGCGGCCGTTGATCAGGAAGCCGGGCGTGCCGCGCACGCCAAGCGACTGACCGAGCGCCATGTCGGCTTCGATCTGGGCAGCGACGGCGGGCGACTTGCGGTCCGCATCGAACTTCGCGACGTTCAAGCCCAGTTCCTTGGCCCACACCGACAGGTTTTCTTCGGACAGGTCCTTCTGGTTGGCGAACGCCTTGTCGTGGAACTCCCAGAACTTGCCCTGCTTGCCAGCAGCGATGGCAGCCGACGAGGCCGGGCGCGCGTTCTTGTGGAACGGCAGCGGGGTGTGCTTGAAGACCACGCGAACCTTCTCTCCATAGGCCTTCTCAATCTCTGTGACGGTGTTGGCGCCGCGTGAGCAGAAGGGGCACTCGAAATCGGAGAATTCGACGATGGTGACCAGCGCCTTGGTGCTGTCGCCCTTGATCGCGTCCACCTTGGCGTCGACGGAGCCCTTCCAGATCTCGTAGCTGTCGGCGGCGGGCTTGGCCGGGCCGGTGTCGGCAGCAGCTTCCTCGCGAGCGGGCGCGGCGGCTTCGGCGGGGGCCTTCTCGCCCTTGATGAAGTAGGCGACGACCTTGGGGCCGACCGCAGCGTCACGACCGGCGGCAGCGGCTTCGATCAGGTCCATGCCCTTCTTGCCTTCCGCGGAGAGCTTCTTGGCGGCGGCGAGGGCTTCGTCCACTTCCTTCTTGAAAGCCTCGTACGGCTGCGCGCCCGACAGGAGCTTGCCGTTGATGAAGAACGCGGGAGTTCCGCGGGCGCCGACCGAATTCGCGGCCTGCTGGTCCGCTTCGATCTTGGCGACGATCTCTGCGTCCTTCAGGTCAGCCTCGAACTTGGCCTTGTCCAGCCCGATCTCGGCGGCGAACTTCTTGAAGTTCTCGTCGGTCAGGTCGCGCTGGTTGGCGAACAGCTTGTCGTGCATCTCCCAGAACTTGCCCTGCTTGTGCGCGGCCATCGCGGCGACGGCGGCGGGCTTGGCACGGTCGTGGAAGGGCAGGGGCTGGTTGGCCCAGATCACCCGGATGTCCTTCGGGTACTCTTCCATCAGCTTCTTGATCGTCGGGCCGACCCGGCTGCAGAAGGGGCACTGGAAGTCAGAGATTTCAACGATCGTGACCAAGGCGGTCTCGGGACCCTTCGCGGGGGTCAGGGCGGGCAGTCCGCCGGCAGGCAGCGCAGTCTTGGCTTCCGCACTGGCGACGGCGGCGGGCGCGGTCGGGTCGGAAGTCGAGACCTTGGCGGACCAGCGGCCCGCGGCAAACGCGATCACCGCCGCCGCAACGACGACGAGAACAACGGTTTCCTTCTTCATCGGATGTCCTTTGCTTGGGCCCAAGGGAAGGGCGACTGGCGCCATGGGAGGGCACGGGCGCGAAACGGTAGGGGTGTGTGACCCCGCTGTCAACCCCGAGCGCCCGTGTTTGTCTCCCGTATCGCTACGTTGCGCCCTCGGGAGACCTCTGGAGGCGGAGGTTCACACCTCGGGCACGGATGCGCCGTCCCCCAGCAAAGTGAAGCAGTACAGCCATGCAAGCGGTCCAACACACGCCGTGCGTCGGCATTCCCGATACCAGCAGTCCACGAGAAGACGCAACTCACCGTGTGATCGCGATTGTCGCCGCCGCGCGCGATGGCTAAGCTCGCGTCAGAGCGGCATGTCCACGTCCGACCGCTCCGGAGGGTCTTATGTCCAGCCGCATCCGCGTCCTGTCGATGGTGCTGTCCGGTGTTGCATGGTTGTTGTGCGCCCAGCCTGCATGGGCCGGGGTGCCAAGCGGCGTGCAGGTCGAAGGACTGCTCTCGTCTTCTGGCGGCGGTCCGGCGGCCGACGGCAAGTACGCACTGACGTTCGCATTGTTCGGCGCGGCAGAGGGAGGCGAGGCCGTCTGGTCAGAGGGCCCCGTCGACGTGGACGTGAAGAGCGGCCAGTTCAGCCACGTCGCGGGCAGCGTGCAGCCGTTGACGCCCGCCGCGCTGGCCGGGCTGCAGAGCGCGTGGCTGTCGGTGCAGGTGGGCTCAGACCCCGCGCTGCCGCGCAAGTCGCTCGCGTCAGTGCCCTACACGCTGCGGGCGGCGATGGCGGAGGGGCTCGACTGTTCTGGCTGCGTCAAGCTTGCGCAGCTGGATGCAGCAGTCCTGGCGGCCTACGCGAAGACCGCGGACCTGGCCAAGGTGGCCTCGAGCGGGGCGTATGGCGACCTGACCGGAGCGCCGGACCTGACCACCTACGCCAAGCTGGCGGCGCTGGCAGCGGTGGCATCGACCGGAGCCTATGCGGACCTGGAGGGGACGCCGGACCTGTCGGCCTATGCCAAGACCGCAGCACTCGCCAAGGTAGCGGTCAGCGGCAAGTACGCCGACGTCGCGGGCGGTCCCGAGCTGGGCGTCGCTTGCGGCACCGGGCTTGTCATGAAGGGGCTCAAGGCGGACGGCAGCTACGATTGCGTCCAGGCGATGGACCCGGCGGCATTGCCCAAGGACAGCTTGGACGAGGTCTCCAACGGCCTGCTGACCAACCAGTTTCTGAACACGGTGGCGAGTGCGAAGGTTCCGGTGGCGATCTCGGACAACAATCCCGTTGGTATCTCGGACACGATCGTGGTGCCCGACGTCGGCCTCGTGCAGGGGCTCTCGGTTTCGGTGGACCTGACGAACTCAGACCTGTCCAAGGTCAAGGTCACCCTGTTCGACCCCGACGCCAAGGCCTACGTGCTGTACGACAAGGGCGGCGCCGGTACCGCACTCAAGACGACCTGGCCCTTGCCCACCAAGCTTGTCAGCGGCGACCTGGCGGCGTGGAACGGCAAGAACGCAAAGGGCAGCTGGTCGCTCAGCGTGGTCGACACCGGCTTCCTGAACAACGCCAAGGACGGTGAGCTGAAGGCGTGGAGCGTGGCCATTCAGACAATGTCGTCCAAGAAGGTCGCGGCGACGGGCGGCTTCCAGTTCGCCGTCACCGACACG
>CAJBNH010000009.1 GCA_903955385.1 uncultured Myxococcales bacterium
ATCGCTGCGGACAACATCGACGAGATCTCCAACGGCCTGATCTGGAACCAGTTTACCGACGTGTTTGAGTCCAAGGTGGCTCTGGCGATTCCGGACAACAACCCGATCGGCGGCTTCTCGGAAATCGTGGTCGGCGACGTTGGCTTGGCGCAGAAGCTGACGGTGTCGTTGGAGCTGACCAACTCGGACGTCACAACAGTGCAGGTCTCGCTCTACGACGCCGCGAATCAGCAGTACGTGCTGTGGGACAAGGGCGGCAAGAAGGGCGACGGCATCAAGACGACATACCCCGACCCCACCAAGACGATTTCCGGCGACCTGACCTACTGGGCGGGCAAGAATCCGAAGGGCACGTGGCGGTTGCAGGTCATCGATACCTCGTTCCTGAACAACACGACCGACGGTCAGGTGGTGAAGTGGTCGGTGAATCTGCAGACGCTGTCGTCCAAGAAGATCCGCATCGCCGGCGACCTCGTGGTCGACGGAACCATCTCCAACCCCGCGCTGACTGCCCAGATCGCGGCCGCGCTGCCCAAGCCCCCGTCCTTCCGATGGAACGTGTTCGAAGTGTACGACCAGAACTGGGGCTGGTTCATGGGCAACGATGCCTCGCTGTTCATGGGCGTCGCTCCGTCGAACTGGGGCAACGGAAACTTCCGTGCCGACCAAGTCACGAGCAGCAAGGACTTGCTGCGCTCCTTCTTCATCAACAAGGCCTATGCGGGCAGCAAGGCGTTGGTCTACGCAGAGAGCTACACCCACTGGAATAGCTCCAACCAAGGCAAGCACTGCGCCGTCCTGTTCCGCGTCAAGAACACCACGGCAAGCGCGATCAACTGGCAGCCGACCTGGTACTTCACCAACTACGGTGGCTGGAGCGAAGCTGCGAGCGCCTCGATCAACGGCGCGAACACCTACAGCATGACGAGTGATTGCTACTCAGGAAACTGCAACACGTCCCCGACGTTTGCCGTCCCTGCCAACCGGACGAGCACGGTCATCTTCGTGAATGGCTCGAGCCCGGGTCCCGGCGGCAGTCGCTTCTACAACACCTCGATCCTGTGCGCGTTCACCAACATCGCGCTGCCCAACGGGCTGCAGTTCGTCGACGACCTCGACACAGCTGCGGACGGCTGGGACAACTAGACCTCAGCACGAGGCGATCCAGCGCCGGAGCCCGGCCATCCTGCAACGGGTGGTCGGGCTTCGGCCGTTTTGACTGGCGGGGAAGGGGCTTGCGCGAATCACGCTCCGGCCTGGCCCAGAGATCAGGACCGGGGGGCCGCGTCGCGTCAGGTCGTCAGCAGCAGCTCGGCCGGGCACGGTCGGTTCCACACCGCCGCTTGAGACGCCAGCTTGCGGGCGCGGGCGGCCATCTGACGGGCTTCACGGCGTACACGGGCGGGATGGGGCGCACCGGGAAGGTCGCGGCGCTCCAAGGACTTGCGCACGTCCAGCCGGCGCGCGACGGCGTCCTCGTCGACGCCCAGCGCTTTGGCGACGGCCCGCGGGCCCTCTGAGGCGAAGGTTCGCCCCCGGCGGCTCAGATCCGCCACCAAGGAAGCCACGCGCTCATGCGCCTCGCGGAATGGCACGCCGGCCTCTACCAACGCATCGGCGAGATCCGTGGCCAGCAGGAAGCCGCGGTCCAGCGCATCCAGCAAGGCCTTTCGCTGCCACTGCGCCGCCGCGACCATGTCGGCCGTTACCCGCAAGCAAGCATCCCAGGTGTCCAGGGCGTCGAAGAGGCGCTCCTTGTCCTCCTGCAGGTCCTTGTTGTAGGCGAGCGGCAGTCCCTTCAGCGTGACGAGCAGGCCCATCAAGTCGCCGATCACCCGTCCTGCCTTGCCCCGCACCAGCTCTGCGATGTCCGGATTCTTCTTCTGCGGCATCAGCGACGACCCTGTCGTAAACGCGTCGGGCAAGCGCACGTAGCCGAACTCGGCGGTGGCGAACAGCACTAGCTCCTCTCCCAGACGGCTGAGGTGGACGGCGCCCAGCGCGGCCGCAGCCATCGCCTCGACCAGGTGGTCGCGGTCCGACACCGCGTCGAGAGAGTTGCGGGTCAATGACGAAAACCGCAGCAGCTGAGCGACCTTTGCGCGATCAATCGGCAGCGTCGTGCCAGCCAGCGCCCCCGACCCCAGCGGGCAGGCGTCGTTGCGGCGCTGCAGATCGAGCAGGCGTTGGGCGTCCCGCACCAGGGCTTCGGCATGGGCCAGCAGGTGGTGCCCCAGCGTCACCGGTTGGGCGCGTTGCAGGTGGGTGTAGCCGCACATGGGCCAGTCTGCGTGTCGGGTCGCCAAATCGGCAAGAACTTCCATCAGGTGGGCGAGGCTCGCACCGATCTCGGCCACCCTGCGCCGCAGCCACAGCCGCTCGTCCAGCGCCACCTGATCGTTGCGCGACCGAGCGGTGTGAAGCCGTCCTGCGGGAGCACCAATGCGGTCACGCAGCGTCGCTTCCAGATTCATGTGGACGTCTTCGCGCGCTTCACTCCAGACAAAGCCTCCGGACTCGACTTCCGCAAGCAGCTGTCGCAAGCCTGCCAGGATCGCCAAATAGTCGTCCTCACTCAGCAATCCCTGGTCGCGCAGCATCGTGGCGTGCGCGGTCGAGCCAATCAGGTCCTCGCGCGCCAAGGCCTGATCGAATGACACGGACGCGTTCATCGCCTGCACCAGCGGATGCGTGGCTTCCGAGTAGCCCCCGCCCCAAAGGCGGTCGGTGGTGGCGGGCTTCATTGCAGTCCTCCGTCGGGGTCGTCGTTGTGGTCAGCCTGGGCCAGCAAGGCCTCGAGGCGTCGTTCCAAGGCATCGACCCTCAGGTCCTGCTCGCGAACCAAGGCGTCCAGCGTCTCCACCAAGGCAGCCTGTTCCATGTAGCGCAATTCCATCTCCATCAAGCGGGCTTCCAACTCGGCGGTGGTCGACGGGCTGCGTGGCATGGCGGGCTCCGGGGGCGCAGGGCAGGCAGGACCCACTCGGCCGCTGCTGCGGACACGAAGAGTATCGAGCACTTGCCTTCGATCGGATAGTTGCGCAGCGCAGCGGAGGGGCTTGGTCAGGACGGTGGCGGTCTCGCGCGGGCTAGACCCCTTCGATCCGCACCGCGATGCACGTGACGTTGTCCTTGCCGCCGTTCTCGCACGCCGTCTGGATGAGGCGGCTGACCATCTTCTGCAGGTCGCCGTTCTCTCGCGCCATGATGTCGCGGATCTGCTCGTCGGGGACCTCTCCCGACAGGCCGTCGCTGCACAGCATGAAGATGTCACCGACCAAGGGCTTCTGCTTCTGGACGTCGACCTTGACGTCCTCCTTGAGGCCGCACGCCCGCACGATGATGTTTTTGTGGGGGAAGTTGGCCTCTTCCTCGGGGGTCAGGACGGCCATGCGCTTGTAGTCGTTCAGCAGCGAGTGATCTTCCGTGACTTGTTCGAGGTGGCCGGCGCGGAAGCGGTAACAGCGCGAGTCACCGACGTGGGCAACCGTCACGTACTCGTCGTCGATGTGGAAACCGACGACCGTGGTGCCCATGTTCTTGAAGCGGTTGTCCGCGTGGCCCTTTTCCCAAATGCAGTAGTTGCACCAGCGGATGCCGGCGTTGAGCATGTTCTCGGACTCGGTCAGACCGCGCTCTTCACGCCCCGGCCAGGTCGCTTCCGGGTCGCCCAAAGCTCGGCCGAAATAGTCGCGCATGTACTCGACGACAATTTGGCTGGCCACCTCACCGCACGCGTGACCGCCCATGCCGTCGGCAACGACGAACAAGTTCCGCTCGGGGAAAACGAGCAGATTGTCCTCGTTGTGCGTGCGCTTGCGGCCCACGTTGGTCTCGCCACAGCTCGTCAAGCGGATGGCCACTCAGCACCTTCAATTCGCTTCGTCGCGTCGTCGGCTTTGGCGGGTGTCGGGCTCGACGCCTCGGACCTACCTCGGCGGCAGCACCGGAGGATAACGACCGCACCTTGGACCGTCAACGCAACCTCTGCATCCGCGGAACGGCTCCGGGGAGTGGGGGCACGCGCGGGGGCGTGGTCACAGGGCGTACACCTCGAGATTGTCGAAGCGCACGTCGGTCAGCCAGTTGTTGAAACCGAACCACTGGCCACGCACGGCGTCCGCGTCGTCGTAAGACAGAAAGAACTTGCCGTCCACGTACCACCGCACCACGTTGTCGGTGCGCACGATCGTCCAAGTGTAGGTGCGCTGCGGCTCGACAGGAATGTGCGCCGACTGCACGCGGCGGGTGGGCTCGTGCTCACCCTTGCGCGTGATCGTGTTGATCGTGTTGTTCCAGCCGCCGAAGATGATCGAGTACCCGGCTTCGTGCGCTTGCTCTGTGGCGAAGACCTCGCATTTGGTGTCGCCCGACGGGGAGAGCGAGCGGGCCTGAAAGACGATGCGCGCCTTATCCGGCAGCGGCTTCTGCAGCCAGATCCCTTGGTTGCGTGACTCGGCCGGGTCGACGCGGTGTGACCTGAGCAGACCACCTTCGATCGTCCACTCGTCGGGGTGCTTGACGATCCAGTTCGGTCCCAAATCCGCCCGCTCGAAATCGTCGCGGAAGAGCAGGGTGCCGCCCTGGAGGCCGTCGGAGCGAGCGGCCTGCGCCACCTGCGGATCCACGGACTCAGGCACTGGCTCTGCCGAGGTGGCAGCGGGAGGAGCCGGGCGCGGCGGCGGTGGAGGCGGCGGCTGGCACGAGACCAGGACGGACAGGCCCACCAGAACGGCGGGGAGCAGGAGAAACGGCAGACGTCGCATCGGAACCTCGGCAAAGAGCGGCGGAGCGATAACACAGCGTCCACAAGCGGTTACAGCAGGCGCGTGACCTTCAGCGCAGTCAGCTCATCGCTGGTGGCGCGCAGGCGGGAATTCATCATGCGGACCAGACCCCACAGGAGCTTGACGGCCGTCGCGTCCTCGCCCAGAAGCGCGAAGAAGTTGCTCCGTTCGATGACGAGCAGGGACAGCGGGGTCATCGCTCGGACGGTCGCCGTTCGCGGCGAGCGCTCGATCAGGCTCATCTCGCCGAAGTGGCCGCCGGGGACCAAGCGCGCGATCTCGACGCCGCTCTTCAGGACCGACGCACGACCGCTCAGGATCACGAACAGGCTCTCGCCCAGCTCGCCCTCGAGAAACACGTCTTCGCCGGCCTTCAGCTCGCGTTCGCTGGCAATTCCCGCCACCCGCACCAGATCGGCAAACGGCAGGTAGCGAAACACCGTCACGCCATGCAAGGCCTCGAGCTGGCGGCGGACCCGCTGGGCTCGCTCGGCAGCGTCGTCGTCGCGCACATCGACCACGACCAGCGATGCGTTGTCCGGAGCGCCGTCTTCGTGGACCGCCTGAATGACGCGCGACACGGCGTCTTCAGGCTCCTTGGCGGCCAGCAGGGACTGCAGCGTCTCGTCTTCGAGCACGCCGTGCACGCCGTCGGTGCAGAGCACGAATCGGTCGCCTGGCAGCGTCTCGAGGTCCAGCAGGTCAGCGCGCGCCGAGTTCATCACGCCCAAGGCGCGCGTCAGAGCATCCTGAAAGACCTGACCAATGTGACCCTCCGGGGCTCGTCCGCGACGGCGAAGGTCGCTCATCACGCGGTGGTCTTCGGTCAACGGGTGCAACACGCCCTGACGCAACAGGTAGACGCGAGAGTCCCCCACGTGGGCGACGAACGCGTGGCTGCCCGAAATCAACAGCACAGCGGCGGTCGTCGCCATGCCGATGAACTCAGGGTGCTCGCGGCTGTAGCGCTGGATGGCCGCGCTGGCTTGGTGGATGGCGGTCTCGAGCAAGTCGGCAAGCTCGTGCACGGAAACGTGGCCGGCCGCGAACGACTCGAGCAGGTCGCGATGCGCCCCGACCACCGTCGCCAGCTGATTCGCGGCGATCTTGCTGGCCTCGGCCCCTCCCGCCTGACCGCCTACGCCGTCGAAGACCGCAAACACTTGGTGTAGCGGGTCCGCCAGCAGGGTGTCTTCGTTGCGGGGACGAACCAACCCGCGGTCCGTCTGTTCGGCGTGAACGATCAGCATGGTCAGAAGCGACTCCTCCACTGCGCCGTTATCTGGCCGCCAGTCCGGCGGTCCATCGCATCACGCAGCGGGCGGGCGGGCAAGAACACGCCCGTTGCGATGAGGAATTCCGTGGATGTCCGCCACGGCAAGTGCAACAAGACATCGACTTCGGAGCCGAGCAGCGGCCACTTGCCTCCGCCCTGGGGCGCGACCAGTGCGCCGGGAATCGGCGCGTCGCGGCGGCTGGTGAACGCGCGGGCGTCGATCTCCGCGTGGGGGCGACCGGTATCGCCAAGTCGATAGCGCACCCCGCCACTGCCGAGATTCGTCGTCGGAAACAGTTGCAGAAGGCCGACTTGCTCGTCGAGTGAGCCATACAGTGGTCGCCATGCGCTGCTGACCTGGTCGGTGGCATCCCTGTCGCCCGACCAGAACTGCGCGTGCAGCGTCCACGCCATCGGCAGGCCTACGACGGCCTCGTAGGCCAGACGCGCGGCGCCCATCATCGCGACGTGGTCGATGGGCTCCAATCCGACCGGACGCAGCACGCCGACTTGAACTGCCGCCTCGCCTTCGGTGCTGAGTCCCCGGACCGGCCGGGCGTCCAGTCGCAAGCCCATCGTCAGCAACTGTGCCGCCTCACCGCCGTGGCCATCCTCGACATAGAGGACATACAGGTCCGAACGCAGGCGGTCGGTCGGCAGCCCCGTTGCGTAGAGTCCTGTCAGGCGGCGCTCCTGGTCAGGTTGAGCGGCGTCGCGGCGGATCTGCACGGCCAGAAGATGCAGGTCGAGGTAGCGACCTATCGCCCAGCCGACGTCGAGTCCGTCGAAGGCGTGGCCGATCTCGTGGTAGTCGTAGCGGCCAATCTGCCGACCGGCGCCGAATTCCAGCGCCATGCGTCCAGCCGACACGCGAAGGCCGCGCCAACCCTGCGGGTCCCACCGCAGCCAGCCTTGCTGCAAGCCGACGGTCAAGGGCTCGTCATCGGGGCCAGCGTCGCCCATGGCGCCCGCGGACTGCAGTTGCAGGTACGCGGACAGGTCCTCGCGCTGGAAGGAGGCGCCCAGCCGCACACGATGGAATGCGCCTTCGCGCACCTCGTCGAGGCCAGCGGGCAGCCCGTGAAGTCGGGTGGTTTGTCGCGCCCGCACCCGCAAGTCCGCGTCGACGGTGGTCAGCGAGGGCGGTTCAGCGTCAGGGGGCGAAGGTGTAGTGGCAAACGGGTCTTCGGGGGCCGGTTGCGCAAGGGCAACAGGCAATCCCGCACCCCAAGCTGCGACCAGCGCCGCTAGCAGCAAAGTCCGTGCATGCGTCAGGACTTGCTTGCGAGTCATGGGGTTTCGGGATTCCGGTGCCGGAGGAGGGACTTGAACCCTCATGGGCTAATGCCCAACGGATTTTGAGTCCGCCGCGTCTACCATTCCACCACTCCGGCTTTGCGAACGGCCCTCGCCGTCACGCCCCGCTACGTTCGACGACGCATGGCTCCCTGTCAAGATCCCGATCGAAACCGGACGTGCTTAGGGCATCACCGCGAGGCCGCCGTACCCTCCATCGCCACGTCGGTACACGCCCGGGGCACGGCGCCGCGGGGTGTCCTCGTCTGCCGGACCGCCCAGCGTCTCGATGCGCGCGGCCTGCAAGCGCTGAAGGGCGGCCTCGGGCAGGGTACAATCGACCTCATCGAGGCAGAAGAAGCGCGCATGGATATGGTCGGCGTGTCCCTTGAGGTGGCGGACGATCGATTCTCGTGCGCGTTCGATCGGCCGTGGGTATTGCAGCACGGGCTCGAGGGACTTCGGGGTCTCTCCTGCCCGCAAGGCCGCCTCGTACAGGGGCTTCTGCAACCCAAGGTCGAGAAAGACGTATTGCAGCGAGTTGGTGGCCAGAAAGGCGCGCAGCAGCTGCCAGGTGCGGTCGGCGTCCAGCGTCTCAGGTGTCGCGAGGCCCAACCACGACCGCTGGTGGCCGCCGCGCATGTACAGACCCAAGTCGACGTCCAGCCCGCCGCGGTGCGAGCGGTGGGGCGGCAGGCAGCCCCCGCCCTCCTTGCTGAGATCGCCCACGATGAGGCGGCTGCCGAGCGGTGTCGAGGCGTGCACGGTCGCAATGGCGTTGCGCAACACATCGACCAGCAACGGTTTTCCCCAGCCGCGGTGCGGTCGCTGCATGCCGAAACGCTCCGCGTCTGCTTCCAGCAGGACGCCTCCCGTGAGCACGACGCCCTCCTGCGGCGACTTGTAGACCAGGTAGCGTTTGCCGCCCTTCAGTCGCTTGATCTTGGCGTCGAGGCCGTTCAGCGCGCGCACGGTGCCTGCCGACACCCGGTAGCGCCGAGCGAAGGAGGTCAGCGATTCCTTCTTGCGCGCCGTGCCGTACTTGCGGCCGCAGATGGAGCCGCTCGACTGCGACTTGGCCTGAGCCGCGCGAAACGCTTTGCACTGCTTGGTCTTGCGGGCGGGACCCTTGGCGCACTTCTTGGCAAGACGGGCGTTCTCGGCGTCCTGCGCGCGGTCCTTCTCCTCGGCCAGAAACGCCTTGCACTTCGCCGTCTTCTTCTTGGACTTGGCGGCGCACTCCTTGGCCAGCGCCTTGCGCTTCTTCAGCTCAGCCGCGCTCGGAGCCTTGGCCTTGGCCGTCTTGGCCCCGCCCTTCTTCGTTGCCGCCGCCTTGCCTTTCGCAGTGGCTTTGTCCTTTGCCGCGTGAGCCTTGGGCGCCCCCTTGGCGGCGGCCTTCGACTTGGTCTTGCTGCCTGAATGCGACGTGGTCGCCTTGGCCTTTGACCTGCCAGCGGCAAATGAACGCGCTGCGAGCCCCAAGTCTGCGCCCAACAGGGTCACGACGAGCCAGAGCATCAACAGTGGGCGGGGGGCGGGCTTCATGGGGACCAGGCCGCCGGAGGTGAGCGGCGAGGGGCGAGAATCCCAGCAGGCCGGGGTCGTGTCAAAACAAAGGCGGCGGAGGGGGCAAGTCCGCTGGCCCAGAGAGTGCGGCGTGTTCGGCGCTGGGGACTGCAGTTGACGCCAAGTGCGGTCCGTGCCAGCGTTCTCGCAACCCCTGCGTTTGCTGGCGTATGCCCGATCGGGTCGCCAGAGTCGCGTCGACCTTCCCAACCGGGCAACACCTCTTCACCCAGGAGTCCGCCGTGCTGCAGCAACGTTCGATCCCGCTCTACGTCATCCTGACCATCGTCACCTGCGGCATCTGGGGCATCGTCTGGTTCTTTCAGCTCGGCGGCGACATCCAGTCCCTTCGTGGCGACGGCAAGCCCAGCGCCGGGACAGACTTCCTGCTGACCATCGTCACCTGCGGCTTGTGGGGCATTTACGTGTCCTACCAGTGGCCCACGCTGCTGCTGGAGCCCCTGCGCGCGCGTGGCCGTCAGGTCGACTCGAACCTGCCGGTGATGTCGCTGGTGCTGACGCTGTTCGGTCTGAACATCGTCGGTTGGGTCTTGATGCAGCAGCTGCTGAACGACGAAGCCACGCGCGGCGGGCAGCAATAGCCCCTAGCGCCGCTTCGACGTTTCGCGGTCGGCCAGATCCCGCTTCACGCGCTCCAGCAGGTGCTCGCAGCCTGAGCGGCACAGCTGGTACACCAGCTCGAATCCGTCCGGACCGCTCGAGTACGGGTCGGGGACTTCGTGGGTCGCTGACGTAGGGTCGAGTTCCAGCAGCAAATGCAGCCGTTCGCGCTGCGCTGGCGTTCTTGCCATGCGCTGCAACGCGCCGAGAACACTGGAATCCATCGCAAGCACATAGTCGAACTCGTCGAGGTCTCGCGCCGTGAAGGGCCGCGATCGGCTCGTCAGCTCCAACCCGTGACGGCGGCTGGCGGCGCGGGTGCGCGGGTCGGCCAGCTCGCCTTCGTGGTACGCAGAAGTGCCGGCACTGTCGACGTGGACGACGTCCTGCAGTCCTGCCTCGGTGACCATGCGGCGGAAAATGCCCTCAGCTTGCGGTGACCTGCAGATGTTGCCCAAGCAGACGAAACAAACACGGATCATGGGGCTGGGGCTCCTTGTGACGGCAGAGCAGGGCACGGCCAGGGGAAGGCCCATCCTGCCACAGCCGCGCGCCACGCCAAACTCCGCGCTGACGTCAGCGACGGAACCGAACGGGGGCGGGCTGGCTCTCACGCGGGGAAGGACGTAGGTTCGCCGTCCTGCATGCTTGGAGTTGCCCATGATGACCGGAAGATCGATGGACCAGCTGCCCTCGCCCTGGCCGGGTCGCATCTGGCGATTCCTGCGCTCGATGCTGATCACCGTGATCCTGTCGGCCGGCCTGTTTCTGGTGATCAGCACCGTTCGCGGCGGCGTTGCGTTGCCTGAGGAGGCCCCGGACTTCCAGACCACCACGCTGGACGGCAAGCCGGTGCATCTGGCGGCCCTGCGCGGCAAGCCCGTGGTCCTGTACTTCTGGGCGTCGTGGTGTCCCGTGTGCAAGGTGACCAGCCCCAGCGTCGATGGATTTGCCAGTCGCCATCCCGACGTACCCGTGCTGGCGATCGCGATGGAGGAGGCCGACGCCGCTCGCGCCTACCTGGCCGGGGCGCCGCGCAGCTTCGTTCCGGTGGCGGAGAATGAGGCGCTGGCGAACGCCTACTCCGTCGTGCGCGCGCTGCCCACCACCGTGATCGTCGACGCCCAGGGCAAGGTCACGTGGAGTCGCCAGGGCGCCCTGCTGCCGTACGAGCTCGACCTGCGCGTGCCGTGAGCACAGCGAAAGAAACACAGCAAAAGAGTGTGGATGAACCCGGCGTGCGGCGGTCAGTGGACCGGAGGCGACGTCGCCGCAGCTGGAGTCCGCTGCGAGGACAGCGTCGCGGAGCAGGACTTGAGGTCGTTCTCTGTGGCCGTCCAGCGAACCGCGGCCCACACGGCCAGCATCAGCACCACGATGAAGGCCACCAGCAACCCCATCGCCAGCCGCTGCCACGACCGGGTCTCGGTCTGCAAGATCTCGAGCCGCTGCTGGAATTCCTGACGCTCCACCGACTGGATCAAGGCTTGGCGCTGATGGTCGTCGATTTTGCGCGTCAGCTTGCCCTTGGGCCCGGTGTAGGTGTCCGTTGAGGGCGCCCACGACGACTCGCCCGCCGACTCCTTGCGGTCGGGCGGCGGCACCAGGTCGTTCATCTGCGTTTCTTCCGACGGCACCGGCGCGGGGGACTCGCGATGTACGGGTGCGGCGGGTGACGCGGGCTGCGGCGGATCCGTGCGCCGAACGAGGCCGCCGGGACGCTGGCCCGGCATGGGTGTCGTGGCGGCGATGGGCTGAGATCTGGCGGAAGCCATCCGGATGATCGGCAGCGCAACGGCCTTCTGCGCGGCGTGATTCGTGTTGATCGGCGATGCGCGCCACACCGAGGCCATCCCCGCGATCTGCATCCCGTTGTCGGGCGTTCGGACCGACACGATGGGCATGGACTCGCCGGAGGCACGCAGCTCAGCTTCGCTCGGTTGCTCGACTTGACCCGTCGGGCGCTTGGCCACCAGCGGGCTTGCAAGCGTCGGCCCCGGACCCTCGTGAAGCGGCTCGGGAGGCGGAACCGGGGGCGGCGACGACCGCAGCGCGGGCATCGCGGCAGAGCGGAACGCGGCGGCCCACTCGGGAGCCTCGGCAGCGGCGGTCCACTGCGAATAGCCCTTGCGCCACACCAGTGTGTCGGCTGTCACGGCCCCATCCGCGATCCCCTGACGCAGGTTCTGCGAGGTCATCCGCTCTTGGTGATCGTCATCGATCGCGACGAACCACACGATCCCAAGCGGGCTGGGTGCGCTGCCCTGTTGCGCGGTGGCCATGCGCGAGGGGCCCGCTGAATCAGCGGCGGCCCTCAAGGGTGCCGAAGCGCGCTCAGGCGACGGCGCCGCTGCCACAGCAGAAGCGGGTGCGACAGCGGTTCCCCCGATCTCGACCACGATGCGGTGCTGGCAGTGGCGGCAGGTAAACTGCACGCGCCGACCGGGCGTCAGACGCTCGTCGGGCAACGTATAGTTCGAACCGCACTTTTCGCAGATGACGCGCATCGGCATGGGGGAGTCCCGGCGCGGTGGTCCTGAGCGTACTTCGAGAGGGCCGCCGCGAGTGCCTAGCGTTGTTTGGGCACGGGGTCCACGTCAAGGGTCACGTCGTCGCGAAGTGGAGAGAGTGCGGCACGTGGGCCACGCCGAGGCCGAACGCCCCCGTCGGACTCTCAGGCCGCGCCGATGTCCTTTCGGTAGTGTGCGCCCTCGAAATGAATGCCGTCGGCCCCCCGGTAGGCCGCGCTACGGGCGTGCTTCAGGTCGCAGCCCAGCCCCGTCACCGACATCACGCGGCCGCCCGCCGTGACGACCTCGCGCCCGACCGCGCGCGTGCCCGCGTGATGCACCACAACATCCTGCTGCGCCTCCACTTCCTCCAGACCCCGAAGGACGTCTCCCGTGCGCGGTGAGGTCGGATACCCGTCGGCAGACAGCACCACCGTCACTGCCACCCCATGCGAAGACACCCGTGGTGCGCGGTCCAGCTCGCCATGCGCCGTGGCCAGCAGCAGGTCGGCCAGGCCCAGTCCCAGCCGCGGCAAGACTGCTTGCGCCTCTGGGTCACCGAAACGAACGTTGTACTCCAGCACCTTGGGGCCTTCGCGCGTCAGGATCAGCCCCGCGTACAGCACGCCTCGGAAGTCGATGCCGTCGCGTTGCAGCCCGGCCACCGTCGGTGTCAGGACCGTCGCGTGCCAGTCCGCGACTTGCGCCGCCGAGACGCCTGGCACCGGGCACAGGGCGCCCATGCCGCCCGTCATCGGACCCAAGTCTTCGTCCTGCAAGCGCTTGTGGTCACGGCACGGATCGAAGGCGAAAAGCCGTCGGCCGTCGCACAGCGCCATCAGCGACACCTCCGGGCCCTGCAGCCACTCCTCGATCACCACCGTCGCACCCGCATCGCCCAGTCGTCGCTCGACCATCAGCGCACGCACGGCCAGCTCGGCCTCCGCGATGGTCTGGGCCACCACCACCCCCTTGCCGGCAGCGAGACCGTCGGCCTTCACCACCAAAGGCGCGCCCCACCGGTGCACGACCGCGAGCGCCTCAGCCACGGTCGTACACGTCGCATGGCGGGCCGTCGGAATGCCGTGGCGGTTGAGAAAGGTCTTGGCGAAAGCCTTGGATCCCTCCAGACGCGCGCCGTCAGCCCCAGGCCCCAGAACGGCATGTCCGCTTGACCGCAAGACATCTGCGAGACCGGCGACCAAGGGGCCCTCCGGACCGACCACGACCAGATCGGGGGCCAGCAGCGCGGCGGCCTCGACAAGTCCGGGCAGGTCGTCCGGCGCGACATCGATGGATCGCGCCTGACGCGTCATGCCGGGGTTGGCGAGGGTGGCGAAGACCTCAGCGCCGTCGTTGGCCAGCGCCCGCACCAGAGCGTGCTCGCGACCGCCGTGCCCGACGACCAGGATGCGCATGGGGAATCGCCTCTTGCGGCAGGGCCGCGCTGCGTCAGTGGCGGAAGTGGCGCGTACCGGTCAGTACCATCGCGATACCCAGATCCTGGGCCGCCGCGACGACCTCAGGATCCTTTTTCGAACCGCCGGGTTGCACGATGGCGCGCACGCCCGCCCGCGCCAGCGTCTCGACCCCGTCCGGAAATGGGAAGAAGGCGTCGGAGGCAGCCACGCGCAGTCCTTCCGGAAACTGCGCCGCCTTGTCCGCCGCAATCGCTGCAGAGTCGACTCGGGACATTTGCCCCGCGCCCACACCGAGCGTTCCTGTCTCATCACCGATCACGATCGCGTTCGATTTCACGTGCTTGACGACGCGCCAAGCCAGATCGAGCGCCTGCCACTGGACGGGCGTCGGCGTCACGTCGGTCACGACGCGGGCCTGCGACAGGTCC
>CAJBNH010000010.1 GCA_903955385.1 uncultured Myxococcales bacterium
AGAGGTCGCCGACGCCGCGGCCATGGGCGACCGGTCCGAGAACGCCGAGTACATCTACGGCAAGAAACGCCTGCGCGAGATCGACCGCCGCCTGCGCTTTCTGCAGCAGCGCATCGACGCCGCCGTGGTGGTGGACCCGGCCGGCCAGCGCAACCCCGACCGCGTGTTCTTTGGGGCGACCGTGGTGCTGGAGGACGAGCAGGGTCAGGCCAAGACGCTGCACATCGTGGGCGAGGACGAGATCGACGCCGAGGCCGGGCGCATCAGCCACCGCTCGCCGATTGGCGCGGCGCTGTTGGGCAAGTACGTCAACGACGAGGTCAAGGTCGTTACACCGCAAGGCTTTCGCACGCTTGCCGTCGTGCGGGTCAGCTACGAGGCGCCGTCCACTTGATCCGGAGTGACGGGCGTCAGCAGCCGCCGCAGCGTCTGCAAGGCTGCGGGCAGCACCAGGAACAGCACGGGCACCTGCGCCCGCACCTCACGCAAATTGCTGCCCAGCGTGAGCGGTACGAACAGCACACAGCCGAGCAGTAGCGCCAGCCGGTGATAGCGGTCCAGGTGGCGCCAACCCGCAAACGCAAGGGCAATCGGCAACCCGAACATCAGCAGGGGCGGAAAGGCGAAACCGCGGGTCATCAGCTCGTCCAGGGTGCGCCGCAGCAGCAGCCACGTGTGGTCGACGGCACCGGCCGATTGGGCGTCGAAGCCACCGGGATAGGCGAACTGCAGCAGCTTGAGCGTTCCGATGGCCAAAGCGGCCAGACCCGCCGTCTGCAGGGCCCACGCCAACCGCCGGTCAGAGCGCCACGTCCACGCGCCCCATAGCGCCACGATGGGCAAAATGTCGTACTTGACGGCCATGCCGAACACCAGCAACGCCGCGAATGGCCAAACCTTTCGGTCGCGCAGACACCAAAGCGCGGCCAGCCAGACCAGCTGCGACAGGCGGTCCCAGGGATGGAAGAAGTAGAACAGGTAGGTCAGCGGCCCGACGGCACCGTAGAACAGCAGACCGATGGCCACCCACGCAGGCTCCAGCCAACGCGCAAGGTACAGCCCCAGCAACACCAGCGAGGCGAACAGGAACAGCGTGTCAAAGGCGAAATACGCCTCCTTCAGCGGCACGCCGGTCGCCCGGTGCAGGGCCTCTACCAACTCCACATTGACGCGGCGCACGTTGGTGCCGTTGCAGCCCAAGCCCTCCCACGAGTTTCCCGGCGGCGGTCGGTTGTCCAAGATCGCCTGGTGCA
This sequence comes from uncultured Myxococcales bacterium, assembly GCA_903955385.1. Lineage (GTDB taxonomy): Bacteria > Myxococcota_A > UBA9042 > UBA9042 > UBA9042 > CAJBNH01. The sequence goes on from CAJBNH010000010.1 coordinate 1,254, forward strand.
CCAGCGCGGCCTTCTGTGGCGCGGCCGAGTACACCAGCGGGCGGCCCAGCCACACCTGCCACGTCATCGTGATCAGATAGGCCAGCACAACCAGCAGGAGCAGTTGGGAAGTGCGGGGCGTCATCGGCGGTCTCCTGTTCTGCCGGAGCTAGGCGTTGCGACGCCACAGGGGTTCGAGCTTCAGCCAGGCCCAGACGTAGCGGCGGTCGTCGGCGGTCAGCAGGTCGAACGCGTGCGCCAGTCCCAGATAGGTCGCGGCGTAGAGCACCAGTCGAACCACCAGCCCCACGGCCATGCCCGACACGCCGTCGCCCACGTCAGGGACCGGCCAACCCAGCGCCACCGCCCACGTCGTCCACGGCAGCAGCACCACGCCTGCCAGCACGGCGGCGAGGAAGCGTCGGCGGTAGGGGACCCAAGGAAACACGCGCGCCATGGAGAGTTGCGAGACCGTCGCGATTTGCCGCAGCAGCACGACGATGATGACGACCTGCGCCGCCACCGACCCAAACGCCGCCCAGCCCAGCCCAAGATGGTCGTAGGTCCCGGCCGGCGCGTGGCGACCGACCGTCAACACAAACGCCACCAGCGCGAAGTTGATCGCGGTGTTCACGATCACCCCTGCCAGCTGCGACCGCAGGATTGCGCGGGGGTGTCCCAGCGCCATCAGCATCGTCCCATAGGCCGTCACCCGCAGGGGCAGCAGGCACAGAAACATGCGAAAGGGCAGCGCGGCGGCAGCGTAATTCTTGCCGTACAGCAGCACGATGACTGGCTCGGCCTGCGCCATGGCGAACACGAAGATCGGCAGGATGATCAACGCGACCTTCTCGATGCCGGTGTGCCACAGGCCGATGGCATCCCGTGCGGCGGCGGTGCGGTCGTCGCCCTCTGAAGCGATGGCCGACATGCGCGGCAGCATCGCGACGGCGACGGAATACGAGAGGATGCCGATGAACGGCAGCTCTTGTGCACCCACCGTGTAGTCGGCAAACACTACGGATGTGAAGATGAATCCGACGACGTAGGTCGAGAAGTACTTGTTGACCTGACCGGCCACCGAGTTCAGCCAGAGCGGCACCGCGAACGCCAGCTGAGCGCGCATGCCGCCCGGAAATGGCTCCGGCATCACGCCGCGGTACACCGACTGCCACACCCCGATGGTCGCTGCCAGCCGCGCGATGGCGACCAACAAGTAGACGGCAAGCAGGGTCTCCAGGTCGGCTCCCAACGCCGCTGGCACCAGCAGGGACAGGTTGGACGCCAGCGAAACGGCCATCGTCCACAGCGACGAGACCTGGTGGCGCTCGACCCCCAGAAGAAAGGAAGTCAGCGCGCTGCTTGGGAATTCGAACACGACCGTGACGGCGATCACCAGCAGCGGCACCGTCAGCCCGACATGACTGGAAGGCTGCAGCCCGGGCACCAGCGCCAGCGCGGCGATGACCAGCGCGGACACCAGCCCCAGACCGGTCAGCAGCTGCAGCGACTGGCGCACCAGCGTCCGCTGGCGAGCGGGAGACAGACGCGGCAGGAAGAACAGCTGCGAGTCGGGGATGGCCAGCAGACCAAGCCCAGTCGCGGTCGCAAGCACGGTCAGGGTGAAGGCGAGGGAGCCGTACGCCTCCTTGTCCATCAGCCGGACGATGGCAAAGGCCTTCAGACCGTCGAAGATCGAGACGATCAAGCGTCCGAACACGACGGCGCCCACCTGGACCGACAGCTTCGTCCCCACTTTCGGAGGGGTTTGACGGGGCTGGGCAGGGGCTGGGACGGTCATGCGCATCCAAGGGCGGCGACGTGCGGCCGTCGGCGGGTGTACCACGAGAGGCCCCGGCTGGCGAAGGATCGCGACGGGTTCTATGCTCCCGCCCTCGGCGCCCCCCAAAGCGGGGGCAGGAGTCGTGCGTGGCCAAGACCAAGCGCCTGTTGATGCTCGCCTATTTCTGGCCGCCGATGGGCGGTGCCGGCGTTCAACGCGCGCTCAAGCTTGCCAAGGCCGCCCCGGACTTCGGCTGGGAGGTCTCGGTCGTGGCGGGTCAGGCCCGTCCCGGCGACCTGCAGGACGCGTCGATGCTGGCTGAAGTGCCCGCCGAGATGACGGTGCAGCGTCGCGACCACCTGCGGGTGCACACGCGCCTGCTGACGCGCTGGACGCCGCCAGACCCCTACGTCGCGTGGTACGGTCCGGCGCTGAACGCGGCGCGCGAGCTGGCGCTGGTGCAGCCGTTCGACGCCCTGCTCTCGACCTCGATGCCCTACACGACGCACTTGGTTGCGCGCACGCTGAAGCACGAGCTGCGGTTGCCGTGGCTGGCCGACCTGCGCGACCCTTGGACCGACAACCGCTTTCTGGCCGCGTATCAGGGCAACGGCCTGCGCTCGCGCTTCCGCCGCGCCGTCGACGGGCGCATGGAACGCGGCGTGTACGACGACGCGGACCTGGTGTCGGTGACGGCGGGACCGCTGCGCGACCTCCTGATCGACCGATGGCATCTGTTGCCGGAGCGCGTGTTGCTGGCGCGAAACGGCTTTGACGAGGCGGACTTCGACGGGGTGCTGCCCCTGCCCTCGCCGCGGCCGCCGGTCGATCCGGCCGAGCGACAGGACCGGGCACTGGAAGTGCTGTTCGCGGGAAGCCTTTACGAGGGCTACACCATCGAGCCGTTTCTGGCGGCGTGGGAGGCGTTGCTTGCGCGCCGACCGGACGTGCGCATCCGGCTGGTGGCCCACACGCAGGCCAAGGGGCTGCTGCAACGGCTGGTCGAGCGTTTTCCGGTCGCCGGTCCGTTGGTCGAGATCGGCCCGCGGGTGCCGCACCGCGAGATCGTCGCTCGCTATGGTCGAGCCGACATGCTGGTGCTGTCGACTCTGGACGCCCTGTCGATCCCCGGAAAACTGTTCGAGTACATCCGCTCGGGCACTCCCGTGTTCGCCTGTTCGGTGCCCGACGCCGAGTCGCACGCCCTGCTGGGCGACACGCAGACCGGGGTCGCCGTCCCGCACGACGACCCGATGGCAGCGGCCGCGCAGCTGGAGCGGTGGTACGACGCGTGGCGCCAAGGACAGCCCCTGACTCAACCCGACGGCCACGCGGTCGAGCTGCTGGAGCGGCGCGTGTCGTATCGCAAGATGTTCGCGGCACTGGATGACCTGACCGAGCAATTCGGGGCGGAATCGCCGCACTAGGCGCACCGCCTTGACGCGGACAGGCTCCAACTCCACGCTGCCCGCTCATCCCCGATGGACGGCCCCGAGGCCCCCCGCCCAGACGGGAACGGAAGGACATGAAACAGCGCGTCAACTGGTACGTCTTGGGCTTGGCCGCGTTCGTGCTCGCGAGCATGGGCGTCGTCTGGCTGGCGTGGAGCTTCGGTGCGCCGGACCCCGTCGCCGCGGAAGAATCCGTTGCGGTTGAGGAAGAGCCCGAGCCCGCGCCGGAACCCCCGCCCACCGCCCCAGAGCCGCCGATCCGGGTCCAAGCGGCGGCGCCGGCCCCGACTCCGGCGGCCGTGGCCGGCGAGCAGCCCGAAATCTTCACCGGCGTGTCCGGCAAGGTCGTCAACTCTCGCGCCCTGCCAGTGGCCGACGCCTACGTCCGCTTCATGGTAGCCGGGGAAGAGCAGTGGATCCGCACCGATGGCCAGGGGATCTTCAACTGGCAGCAGCCCAACGGCACCGATCTGCGCAACATGACGGCACAGGCGGCGGCCCCGGCCTACGCGCCCTCGCCTGCACTGCCGATCCAACCCGGGGTCGAGGCGCTGCTGCGACTGGGCGACGGCGGCAGGATGCGAGGTCGGGTCATCGACGCATCCGGTACGCCCATCAAGGGTTACCTGCTCGCGGTGGACGAGGCCCGGGTCGAGCTGCCCCTGCCCGGCGGCGCGCGCGTGTACCCACCACAGCCATTCTCCAGCGACGACGGCACGTTCGAGCTGGGACCGCTGCAGCCCGGACGCTTCGACCTGCGCGCACAGGCGCCGGACCTCGCGCCCGGGTTCTCGCGCGACGTGGTCGTGGCGGCGGGGCAGACGACCGACGGCATCGTGATCGTCGTCTCGGCCGGGGCAAAGGTCCGCGGGCGGGTGACGTCGGCGACGGACGGCAGGCCGGTCGAGCGCGCGCGGGTAATGGTGTTCGACCCGAATTCGGCCATGCCCTCCAAGGTCGCCGTGACGGACGCCAATGGTTCGTACGAAGTGACGGGCGTGCCCCAAGGTCGCCGAAGCCTGCGGGTGCAATCCGAGGGCTTTCTCGCAGAGATGGCGAGCGGCATCGAGGTGCCGGCAGCGGGCGAGGTCGTCCGAGACGTGCAGCTGCGGCAGGGAGCGCCGGGTGAGCGGCTCTCGTTTCAGGGCATCGGCGCAACGCTGGGCAAGGACGAGCGCGGCATCGTGATCGCCAACTTGATGGACGACTCACCGGGTGCGAAGGCGGGGCTGCAGGCCGGCGACGTGATCGTTTCGGTGGATCGCGTCGCGGCCAGCGGGATGCAGGTCGGCCAGGTCGTCGAGCTGATCCGCGGCGAGGCCGGCGTGCCCGTGACCCTGGAGGTCGAGCGCGGCGGCGTGCGCCAGACGGTGACCATCGAGCGCGGGCGGGTTGTCGTCAAATCGCCGCACGGTCCCCAGGGCCCAGGCGAGTGAGTTCGTGGGGTGGCAGAACACCCCAAGTAATACAAGGAGTTCGGAATGCCCACGGTCCAAGAGACGCGCGAGGGAATTGCGCAAAACGACGCGCTCTACGCGATGCACTTCTCAGGTCACTCGCGCCTGACGCGGGACTTGGCGCTGCTGGACGGGATGCTGGCGTCGGCGCGGCAGCTGCTGCAGGACGCTCGCGAGGCGAAGGGGGAGGCGCGCAAAGAGCTGCTGGCCACCGTGCAGAAGCAGATCGAGCTGTACGGCAGCGAGCGAACGGCGATTGCAGAGGCCAAGCGTGCCGTTGGACCCGCGGGAGTTGCCGTAGCGCAAGTGATCGAACGGTCCAGCTATGCCGCACACCGCTACACCCGCCACTTCGCCAATCAGGAGCGCGGCAGCCGGGACGCCGGGATGCTGCTGGACGTGATCACTGAGCTGCAGGCGATGAAGGATGAGGTCGACGTGCACCGTCAGACCCTGAGCGACGACGGGTTTGCCGACGACGTGGAAGTGCTGGAGCGGCGGATCGACCTGTTCCTGAAGGAGCGCCGCGCCATCGCCGAGGCGCGCACCGAGGACACCCGCGACGCCCAGTCCGGGGTGCTCGCGCGCGCCGCCAACACCATGTTCGCGTTGTACCGCGAGGGCTTTGCCGGGCAGAAGCGGGTCTCACGCCGCCCGGAGCTGTTGGCGCGCATGATCGAGAGTCTCGAAGACATCCGCGACCGCATGGAAGCCCTTGTCGCCCAGGGATTTCACGACGATCAACACGACAGGAATCACGAGATCGTTCTGGGGCGCATCGAGGCGTGGCAGACGGAGGTGGACGCGATTCGCGAGGCCCGCCGCGCCGCCGCCCTGCCCGACCTGGTCGATGAGCTCTGGACGGCCGCGCAAGCAGAGCTGGCCACCTACGGCGAGCACTTCGCCGGAATGACGCGCAAGACCCGCGACCTGGACAAGCTGCGCGGCATTTGCGACCGACTGGACGAGATCGAGCGGCAGCTGACCGCCCTGGCCCAAGTACAGGCCTGGACAGAGCTCGACCGGCACCTGTCGACCACCCGCGACGCCCTGTCGCTGTACCAACGCGAATACGACGAGATCGTGAAGGCCCAAGCCAGCTAAGCTGCTGTACGCCCTGACGAACGGTCGTTCCTGCCGCGCCTTTCAGTGGACACTGTCGGCGCGCGTCTGCTATGTCCGCATCACGTCGACGATCTTCCGTCCCGCTGAACCCAAGCCATGACGCTGCACCCCCCCGAACCTCTGCACCACCGCGCCACCCAGGACGACGTCGAGTTCGTGCTGGAGCTGGCCCGCGGTCTGCATGAGGCCGGCACGCCGTCGCACCGTCTCGAGGGGGCCATCGAGCGCATCGGCATCCAGCTGGGCCTGGAGATGCACATCTCGTCCACACCCACCGCATTCTTCATCGGTTTTGGCCACCCGGCGCGTCAACGCCTGACGCTGTCGCGGGTGCAGCCGGGGTCGGTGGGCCTGGAGCGGTTGGAGAAGCTGGACCAAGTGGTGTCGCGCGTCGGTCGTGGCGAGCTGACGCCCAAGGACGGTGCCGCTGCGGTCCAAACGATCACCTCGGCCCCGGAGCGCTACGGCACTTTCCTGACGCTGCTGGCCTACACACTGTCGTCCACCGCCGCCGGGCGCATCTTCGACGGCGGGTGGCGAGAGATGGCCGCCGCCTCAGTCATCGGTCTGCTGATCGGCGTGCTGACCGTGGCCAGTCGACACTCGCGGCGCGTGGTGGACGTGGTCGAGCCGGTCGGTGCCCTCACCGCCTCCCTGGTCGCCGCCGCCGCCGGCTTGGTACTGGGCCGCGTGTCGCCGATGGTCGTCACGCTGGCAGGCGTCATCACGCTGCTGCCCGGCCTGACGCTGACCACCGCGATGAGCGAGCTGGCCACTCGCAACCTGACTTCTGGCACCGCGCGGCTGTTCGGCGCAGGTGCGACGTTCATGACGTTGGGTCTGGGCGTGGGCTTGGGAAGCGAGCTGGCCGACCTGCTGCCGCACGTCGACATCCCCAGGCGCGTCCAACAGTTGCCGGAGTGGACCGAGTGGGCGGCGCTTGTGGTGTTGCCGCTTGCGTCTGTCGTTCACTTGCGAGCGATGCCGCGACAGATCCCGGCCATGATGGGCGCCGGCATTCTGGCTTACACCGGTGCACGGCTGGGGGCGCACGTGCTGGGTCCCGAGTTTGGCGCGTTCGCCGCGGCGCTGCTGCTGGGAACCGCCAGCAACGCCTATGCGCGCATCCTCGACCGCCCCGCGTCGGTGTTGGCGACGTCCGGCATCCTGATGCTCGTGCCCGGCAGCATCGGCTTTCGCAGCATGTCGTCGATGATGCAGAACGACGTTGTGCACGGGATGCAGACCGCGATGTCGATGCTGCTGGTCGCCGTCTCTCTGGCGGGTGGCCTGCTGTTCGCCAACGTGGTCGTGCCACCGCGGCGGGCCGTGTAGCCCTCCGACACCTGCATTCCTTGACCGCATCCGCACCTCAACGACCTCGAGGCGCATCCTACCCGCCGTGGAGGTCACACGATGCCCAAGTTCCTCACGCTCTTCGCCTTTCTTGTTTTGCCGGCAGCCCTGACGACGGGCTGCTGGAAGGAGGTCAAGGTGGTTCCCGCCGATAGCGCGGCCGTTCAGGCGGCCCCCATCCTAGACCACAAGGTCAAGACCCTTTCCGGTGAGGAAACCTCGCTCGCGGCCTACCGCGGCAAGGTCATGCTGGTCGTCAACACGGCCAGCGCGTGCGGATTGACTCCGCAGTACCAGGGCTTGCAGGAGTTGTGGGAGAAATACCGCGACAGAGGCCTCGTGGTCCTTGGCTTTCCCTGCAACGACTTTGCGGGCCAGGAACCCGGAACCGCCGAAGAGATCAAGAGTTTCTGCACAGCCAAATTCAACGTCACCTTCCCCCTGTTCGAGAAGGTGCGCGCCAAGGGCGACAAAAGCCCACTGTACAAGACGCTGACGGAGGAGGTCGATCCCGCGCTGAGGGGCGAGATCCAGTGGAACTTCACCAAGTTCCTGGCCGACCGTGAGGGTCGCGTCGTCGCCCGCTTCGAGCCTCGCGTCACCCCCGATGACCCCAAGCTCATCGCAGAAATCGAGCGGTTGTTGGGGCCCTAGGGAGGGTCTATCCTGCGGCAGGCCCCCATACACCGGCAGCACCGCCCCGACCGGGAATGCGGCGCCATCCGACGCGGGCGGCGATGGAGGGTGCCATGGCGTTTTCGGACGAACAGACCCTGATCGGCGTAGACAATGCGATGGTGGCGAGGCCGCTGATCGACTGGCTGCGACAGAACGGCATCCATGCGTCGCTGGCAGAGTCGGACGACATGGGTGGCACCCTGCCCTCGCTCGCCTTTGTGCACGGCACCTACATCCAGGTCCCGCCACAGGAGCACGAGGACGCCAAGCACCTGATCGACAAATACCTTTCGGCCAAGACCGCACCCACCGACGAGCTGGACGGCGACCAGTAGAACGCTACGGCGCGATCACCTCAGGCATCGGCTCCACTACGTCGGGCATGGCGGGCGTCGAGTTGCGCAGTCCTTGCAGCATCGGCACAACCACACCGATCAAGCTGCTTGCCGAGTACAGCGACATCCAGCTGCTGGGCGCATAGAGCTCGTCGTGGGCCCGCTTGCCCCAGTAAGTGTCCGCACCTGTGGTCAGCACCTTGGCGAGTGCCTCACCGTAAGCCACCGAATCTCCAGCAAAAACGGCACGCACTGCCTCGCGATAGGCCTCGGGCACGTCGCTGGCCGTCAGCGGGGCCGACTCGATGTCGCTGCGGTAGGCCGCGTGACCGGGCTGTAGCGTCAGGTTCGTGCGGCTGCTGCGCACCTCCGCCACCATCAGCGATGCGGCCTCACCCCAAGACATGGCCTCGCGCAACCCGCCCCGCGTGAAGGGCAAGGCCTCTGCCAACAGCGCGGCCAAGCTCGCGAACTCGAACTTCATCGGCCCCTCTGCGTGCAGCACGGAGGTGACGGGCGGAGGCGTCAGCGGCTTGGGCGAGGCCTCCGGGCGTGCCACGTCGACCAACCGCAGCACCATGCGGTCCGGCTCGATCACGATGCCAACAGGCAGCACGGCAAGCTGCAGGTCGGGGTCCTTGGCCATGATCTCGAGCACGAACTCGACGCGCGGCGCCTTGCCCTTGCGGGTCAACTGCACCGCAACCTCCATGGTCTTCAGGGTCTTGACCAGCTCTTCGACGAACTTGACCGCCTTGGCCGTGTCGCGCAGCGGCAGGATCAACCGCGTGTCGGTCGCGCGCTGCGGCAGCACCAGGGCAAAGCTGCCGCGCAGACCGCCCACGCCCTCGCGCACCAGCGGCGGCATCGAGGCCAGCGGGTCACCGTCGGCCGAAAGCAGCGCGATCAGCCGCTCGAGCCCCAGCGACGCGAACACCACCTGCGACGCGGCCGGCACATACGGCTCCACGGCCTTGGCCAGCGCCGCTTGGTCGGCCTCGTCCGGTGCCAGCGCCTGCGCAAACGGCGTCACCGCCATCGGCAACCCGCCACGCAACAACGTGGTCCAGCCAGTCGAGGTCGCAAACCAAGCCATGCCGACCGGAACCTGCATGTCCTCACTGCCCGCCAGAAACGCCGCGCGCCCCCGCCGTTCACCAGTCGAGGTCGGCAGCATCGCGCCCCACGTCGCCGCCGCGTCGGGGTTGGGCTTGGCGTCCAGGGCCTCGCGCTTGTCGGACAGCATCAACAGGCCGTCGCGAATCACGATCCAGTTGCCGCCATTCTCGGGCCCCACGCGCAGCACGGCGTTGGGGGCGCCGGCCGGCAGCTTGGCCGGGGCCGCCTTCTTCTTCGCGTCGGCGTTGGCCATGCCCACGTCGTCGGGCGCGATCAGCACCGCCAGGCGGCGGCCGATGTCCCAGGCCTTGGCCACGTCGACCACCGGCCACACGAGCGTCACGGCGGTGGTGGCGCCCTCGCCGGTGACCCAGATGCACACGTCGCTGTTCGGGTCCAGTCCGGCCTTCTCGAGGCCCTTGGAATCCAGCGAAGTCAGCAGGTTGGCCTTTGCGGCCCGCACGGCAAGGCCCTTCCAGCCTTCATCCGATCCCCCCATGTCGCGCAGACGAGCGAACAGGCCTGCCGTTTCCGTCAGCAGGACGCCGGGACGCTCCAGACAGAAGTAGCCCTTGGCGTCGACGGGAAGACGCGCGTCCAGCGAGCCTGGGGCGTACCGCGCGGGGCCGGCAAACGCACTGAACGAGAGGGCGAATACAGCGACGGCACCCGACAGGGCGACCGGAAGGCGTAGCGACATGGCAAGCGACCTCGTGACGGTGATAGGGGAGCGCAAAGGTACAGGATCGCCAGTCGCTCGCCAACCGATTCAGGACTGTGGAGCACCTGAACGGCGCAGGACGCCTACTCGAAACCCAAGCGAATCCAGCGACCTTGGTCGGCGGACCCTTTGCACGCCAGCAGCTCGCGCCGTCCCGGAATGGCGATCACGACACTGTTGGTGGCGGTGCCCTGCTCGTCCTGCGCCAGGCGGTTGATGCTGTCGACCCCGTCGCTGCGATCTGCGAACAACGTCCGCAGCGAGTCGGCGTCCTGCCGTCCGTTGGCGACAGCGGCCTGCAGGCGGTGCAGGCGGGCGCGGCTGCTGGAGCTGGGCGCTTCCCCTTCCTGCACAGTGTGTTCCGCAATCAGGCAGTGGTTGGTGCGGGTCAGCGGAGCGTCGGTGGCGTCGCGGCGAACCGCGCTCCAGGCGGTGGTTTCCCACTCGGTCAGTCGCTGGGCGTCCGCAAGCCAGTAGGTGTGGGCCGCGGCGCGCGGAGCGGTCTCGCACAGGCGGGCGGCGGTGGCGAAGTCGGGCGCATTCAGCATGGCGTGCAGGATGTTCGTGTAGCCGACGCCTGCCTTGGAGCCCCAAGTCTTGATGTTGGTCGTTCCCAACGCCAGACCGGTCGAGTTCATGCCGACCAGCGCCAGGCAGCCGGTGCAGGTCACGGTCCACGTCTGCGGCCCCCGGTCGGGGATGCGGCGGATCGCCACGACGTAGTCGATGTCCTGCGGATTCAGGTCCCAGGTCTGCGCCGCCATGGCAAGCCCGTCGACCGTGTGCGTGTGGGGCAGCAGCACGGCGGAACACCCCTCAGCGTCGGCAGGAAGCCCGGTCTTTTCCAAGCCATAGGTCAGCACATCGCGCACATCCGTCATGTTGGCGGCGGTGTAGAGTTCGACCGGGTCGACGCCTGCGGCTTGGCTCAGGGCGAGGTGCTCGTCGTGGCCCGCCGGATGCCAATTCCGCATCACGTCCATGCACTGGCGCCCCACCGCCAGCAACGGCGCAAGGTCGCGAAAGCCGAACGGCGCCAAGTGCTCCAGCGTCGCGTCGAAGCGCATCTGGACAAACGCCTGAATCTCGGCACGCAGGGCGGCGCCATGCGCCTGACCCAGCTGGGTCGGGGTGCCGTGGAAGGTGTACTGGGGCAGCTCGAGGAGGGACATGCGCGCCTGCCCCCGGGGGATCAGCGGCCCGGGAAGCGCGGAGTATAGAGGCTACCGCACGAAGATGTAGCCCCAGTCGGCCTTGACGCTCTTGTCGCCGGCGTCGCCGCCGCAACCCGCCGCTGCGCCCGCCGGCATCGCCGGGTCGATGCCGCAAACGTTGCCAGCGCCGCCGAAACCGATGCGCGAGTCGGGCGAGCCGCAGTCGTTCTGCTCGTTGCCGAGAATGCCGATGCGGACCTTGGCCCAGCCTTCCTGGGTCCAGTTGTTCAGGCCCTCACGGTTGCAGTTGACCTGCATGGTCGAGCCTGCGACCAGGTTCTTCCACGCGCCGCGCCCGATCGCCGTCGTGGGCTTGAACACGCCGTCCAGCAGAGCCGCTCGCAGCGACGTGGCGACGTGGGCCATCACGACCCAGTTCGTCGTGCCGGCCAGCTTCATGCCCAACCGCAGCTCGGTGTAGCCAACGGTCCAGAAGCTCTCCAGCTTGGCCTCGGAGTCCTCGAAGCCGGGCGCGGTGGCATTGAGGCCGACGGTGTTCGTCCAGTACGGCGCGTCGTACACAAAGGTGGCCGCCTTGCCGTTCATGCGCATCACCAACGTCCAGCCGCCGCCGTCCGAGGTCATGTCGCAGTACGCTTGGAACATCTTGCCTGCCCCCGCCTTGCCGTCCGGGTCCAGGTAGTACACGCCGTCCTTGGCCGCGGGCAGGGTCTCGAGAATCGCCTTGCACGAGGTCGCGGGGTTCAGGTCGCTGCCGATCGAGCACTGGCCCGAGAAGCACATGCCCGCCTTGCCGCACACGCTGCCGTCCACGACCGCCGGGTGCAGGCACCCTTGGACCTTGTCGCAGCTGTCGGCCGTGCAGGGGTTGCCGTCGTCGCAGCTGATGTCGCTGCCGCCGCACTTGCCCACCGTGCAAATGTCCTTGTCGGTGCAGGCAGATCCGTCATCACACGCGATCGAGACGTTGATGGCCTGGCAGCCCTTGACGCTGTCGCAGTAGTCGACGGTGCAGAAGTTGCCGTCGTCGCACTTCAGCTCCGGTCCGGCGCACTTGCCGGCGCCGCAAATGTCCTTGCCCGTGCACGCGTTGCCGTCGTCGCAGGCCGCGGTGTTGGCCTTGTAGACGCAGCCGGCGACCTTGTCGCACGAGTCGTCGGTGCAGCCGTTGCCGTCGTTGCACACGGTCAGCTTGCCGGGTACGCACGAGCCGTTCACGCAACCGTCCCCCACCGTGCACACGCTGCCGTCGTCGCACGGCAGGGCCCAGTTGATCGAGACGCAGCCCTTCTGCGAGTCGCACTGGTCGATGGTGCAAGGGTTGCTGTCGTTGCAGTCCTTGGTGCCGGTGGTGGCGCACTTGCCGTCCTTGCACGCGTCGCCAAGGGTGCAGACGTCGTTGTCGGTGCACGCGGCGCTGTTGGGAGCAAACACGCAGCCGGTGGCCTTGTCGCACGAGTCGTCGGTGCAGCCGTTGCCATCGACGCAGGTCTTGGCCGCGCCGGACTGGCACGCGCCGCCAGCGCAGGTATCGCCCACCGTGCACGCGTTGCCGTCCTCGCACGACTGCGTGTTGGGCTCTGAGGCACAACCCATGATGGGATCGCAGGAATCCGTGGTGCACAGGTTGCTGTCATCGCAGCTCTTGGCGGCGCCAGAGATGCACGATCCGCCCGCACACGCATCGGACTGCGTGCACGCGTTGCCGTCATCGCAAGGCGTGGTGTTCTGCGTAAACGTGCAGCCCTTGAGCTTGTCACACGCATCGTCGGTGCAGCTGTTGCCGTCCGCGCAGACCGTCGGCTGGCCTGAGGTGCACGCGCCAGCAGAGCAGACGTCGCCGGTGGTGCAGGCGTCGCCGTCGGTGCACGGCTCGGTATTGATCACGTTCTTGCAGCCCTCGGCGGGGTCGCAGGTCTCGGTGGTGCACGGGTTGTTGTCGTCGCAAGCGGGTGGGATGCCCGGCACGCAGGCGCCGTCCTTGCAGATGTCTGCCTGGGTGCACGCGTTGTTGTCGTTGCACTCCGAGGTGTTGGGCGTGAAGGTGCAGCCGGTGGCCGGGGTGCAGCCGTCGTCGGTGCAGCTGTTGCCGTCGTCGCACTTGGCCGCCGCGCCGGACTTGCACGCGCCATCCGCGCAGCCATCGCCGGTGGTGCAGGCGTCGCCGTCGTCGCAGGGCTGGGTGTTGGGCGTATTCTCGCAACCCAACGTAGGATCGCAGGAATCCGTCGTGCAGGCATTCTTGTCGTTGCAGTCCTTGGCCGCACCGGGCTTGCAGAAACCGCCGCCGCACGCGTCGCCTTCGGTGCAGACGTTGTCGTCGGTGCACAGGCCTGCATTCGCGACGTTGGTGCAACCGGTGGCCTTGTCGCAGCTGTCGTCGGTGCAAGGATTGCCGTCGTTGCAGTTGGCGGGCGCGCCGGGGGCGCAAGCGCCGTTGGCGCAGATGTCTCCGGTGGTGCAAGCGTCGCCGTCGCTGCAGGGAAGGGCCGCCGCCGCGTTCTGGCACCCCTTGAGGGCATCACAGTTGTCGCTGGTGCAGGGGTTGTCGTCGTCGCACGTCTTCTGCGCGCCGCCGACGCACGCGCCGTCCTTGCACGCATCGCCGTCGGTGCACACGCTGCCGTCGTCACAGGGGTCGGTCAGGTTCTGCGTGACGCAGCCCGCCGTCTGGTCGCAGCTGTCCTTGGTGCAAACCTTGCCGTCGTCGCACGCCTTGGCCGCGCCCGCCTGGCAGGTGCCGTCCTTGCACGCGTCGCCGGTGGTGCAGGCGTTGCCGTCCTCGCAGGGAGCCGAATTCGCCGCCGTGGTGCAGCCCTTGACCGGATCGCAGCCGTCATTGGTGCACGGATTGCCGTCGTCGCAGCCCTTGGCCTTGCCCGGCACGCACGAGCCCTCTGCGCAGGCATCGCCGACGGTGCAGACACTGCCGTCGTCGCAGGGATCGTTGGTGGCGACATTCACGCAACCGGTCTTGGAATCGCAGGCGTCCTTGGTGCACAAGTTGTTGTCGTCGCAGACCTTGGGCGTGCCGGTCGTGCAGACGCCGTCCTTGCACGCATCGTTGCTGTTGCAAACGTCGCCGTCATCGCACGCACCCGCGGTGGGGGCATGGGCGCAACCGGTTTGGGGGTCGCAGGTGTCCGAGGTGCAAACGTTGGCGTCGTCGCACGCGTTGACCGCGGCCGCCTTGCAAGTGCCCGACTGGCAAGTGGTCGCGTCGGTGCACGCGTTCGAGTCGTCGCAGGGTACGCCGTCCAGCTTGGCTTGCGTCTCGCAGGCACCGGCCACGCAGGCCACGACCTTGCAGACGTCGGCGTTGGGAGCGCAATCGGCGTCGACCACGCACTCAGGGGAAACATCTGGAGTCGAAGTATCTGGATCCACAACGGTATCCGGATTGATCACGGTGTCGGGTGCGACGTCGGGAACCACTGCATCGGGGACGACCGCATCCGGGTCCACCGTGCCGTCAGGGGCAACGTCAGGGACCACCGCATCCGGGTCCACCGTGCCGTCAGGGGCAACGTCCGGGATCACTGCGTCGGGGTCCACGACGCCATCGGGAACGGTCGCGTCCGGGTCCACCACCGCGTCGGCGGACGAGTCCGTGTCGGCATCGGGCGCACTGTCGACAAGCGCGTCGGTCGCTGCATCCGGGTCCGTCGTCGTGTCGGTCGCCGCATCGGGGTCGGCATCCGGGTCGGCGTCAGGCCCCACTTCGGGAAGCGCATCTACGGTGGACGTCACGTCCTCTGGGGCATCGCCCACACCATCCTCAGCGTCGGGGGCATCGGTCAGCACGGTGTCCAGCGAGTCCAGGTCAACCGCGTCGGAGATCACAAGGTCGGCCGTGGCGTCGACTGAGGGCTCGTCAGATGGCCCGACGACGGTCGAGTCGCCACCGCAGGCGGTGAGCCACAAGGCTGCCACAACCGCGAAGGGTGCGAATCGACAGGGGAGAATGGACGTGTTGCGCATAGTTGGACTCCTGTGCTGCGGAACGCGGTCCGTGCGTCATGGACCGTTATGGACCGTCATCGTTCCGAACCGAAACAGGATACCGCTTTCCCCCCGTGCGTGTCGAATCCGCCGAATCGCAACCCAGCCTTGACCCCCCAGCCCGCGTGAAGCACGTTGAGGTGGTCCGGGCACTTTCTGGCCCTTGCGGAGCTCGTGTGTCGCCCCAAGCTCGCGATTCTGCAGCATCCCCAACGCCAAGCACGGGGTCCAGACAGCGGTTGGCGCTGCCGCTGGGACTGATGGCGGCGATTTGGTGGCAGTCGTCGAACGTCTGGCCCGGGGCCGGTCGATTCGCGCTGCTGCTGGCCACCTGGCTGCCGGAGTGGCTGCCCGTCGACAAGGTCGTCCACGCGGCGATGTACGCGCTTCTGTGTGGCGCGTGGGTGTTTGCCCTGCGCCCGTGGCGGCAACAATGGCATCTGGCGGCTTGGGCGTGGACCCTCACTGCGGCATACGGAGCCCTCGACGAGGTGCACCAGAGCTTTGTCCCCGGCCGGACTGCCGACCCGCTGGACGCGCTGGCAGACGCAGCGGGGGCGCTGATCATCGCGCTGGCCGTGTGGCTGGTAGGGCGCAGAGGGAGGTGAGGTGCCACACGCCCGCATCCGACTCGCCGTCATCCTGCTGTTCCTGACCTCAGGAGCCGCGGGCGTCGCCTACGAGGTTGTCTGGGCGCGTCTGCTGCCGCGGATGCTGGGCCAGACTGCCACCGGCCATGCGATGGTGCTCGCCGCATTCATGGGCGGGCTGGGCCTGGGCTATGCGTGGCTCGGACGCCGCGCCGACCGGGTTGCGCGTCCGCTGTCCTTCTATGCTGGGCTGGAGGCCTTCATCGCACTGTGGGCATTGGCCTCGCCGTGGCTGGCGCAGCTGGCGGAGGTGCACCTGACGCGCGCGCTGGTCGCCGCCCGTCTGGATCCCGAAGCATCCCCTTGGGTTCTGGGACCCGCGGCCCTTGCCCTCGTGCTGCCACCGACCGTCGCGATGGGCGGCACCCTACCCGCCTTGGCCCGCTGGCTGGCGCCCGATCCGCACGATGCGGGCATTGGTGTGGCGCGGCTGTATGCGTGGAACAGTGCGGGGGGCGTCGTGGGCGCGCTGGGCGCCGGCGTCGGGCTGGTGCCGCTGCTGGGCGTCAAAGCAACGGTCGCTTGGGTCGCGGGCGTGAACCTGATGGTCGCGGCGTTGGCGGCGTGGCTCGACACCGCGAAGGGCCCGGCGGTCACTGGCACTGACGCCACGGCCGCCGACACTGCGTCTTCCGACACTGCCGCTGCTGCCGCGGCGCTTGCCGTTGCTTCCGCCGGGGCACACGAGTCCCTCGCCAAGGCGCCTCGCGTCCAAGGGTTGGTCGCGGCCGCATTCCTCTCCGGCTTCCTGTCGCTGGGGCTGCAGACCCTGTGGATCCGCTATGCCGGGGTGACGTTGGGTTCGTCGGTGTGGTCGTTCAGCGTGGTGGTCGCCCTCTGCATCGGCGCCGTCGCCTTGGGCAGTGCGGCGCTGCGGGTCTGGCTGTCCCGTCGCCCCGGGACGCGCCCCCGCGTGCGGCTGGGGGTCGCGTGGCTGGGGACGGCCGTGGCTTTGGCCGTCAGCGTGCCCGCGTGGGAGCGCTTGCCGTGGCTGGCGGCCCGGATGCGCCACGCGCTTGCGAATCAGCCGTGGGGCTTCGAAGTCTTTGTGGTCGGCGAGGCGCTGCTGCTGGCCGTGCTGATCGTGCCTGCGACAGCCTTTCTGGCAACCGTGTTGCCCCTGACGGCGGGCGTTGCTGCGCGGCGGGTGGGGCGAACCGCATCGGGAACTGCTGCAGTTTTCGCGTCCAATACAGCGGGTTGCGTGCTTGGTGCAGCGACGGGAGCCACACTGTGGCTGCCGGCGTTCGGTTTGGACGGGCTGCTGCGGGGGGCGATTGCACTTCCCGCGTTGGCAGGAGCGGCAGTCCTGTCGCGGGAGCGCGGTCGGCGTTGGGCGGCGATCCTGGGCGCGGCGCTTGCGTTGGCCGTGATGCTGGCGCCGGCGCCGTGGGACGCGAGGGTGCTGTCCTCGGGTGCCTTTCGCGACCACCGTGCGCCGCCGGCCGATTTTGCCGAGTACCGGCGGCGCGTGACACAAGAGAAGCTCGTGTATCTGCGCGACGACCCCGACGCCACCGTTGCGGTGTTGGAGCGCGACGGCCACCGCGTGCTGCGCTTGAACGGCAAGCCCGATGCCAGCACCCGCGGCGACATGGTGACGCAGGTGACGAGCGGGCATCTGCCGCTACTGCTGGCGCGCAACCGCACACGCACGCTGGTGATCGGCTTCGGCAGCGGCGTCACGGCCGGCTCGGCGGCGCTGCACGGCGGTGAGGTCGATACCATCGAGATCTCGCAAGCCGTGCTGGACGCCGGCAGTTGGTTCGGTGGCGTCAATGGCCAGGTGCTGCACAACCCGCGGGTGCACGTCCACCGCGCCGACGCCCGGGCCTGGCTGGCCGCAAGTCCGCATCGTTACGACGCGATCCTGTCGGAACCGTCGAACCCTTGGGTCGCCGGCAACGCCGCCCTGTTCTCGACCGAGTTCTTCCAGCTGGCGCGCGACCGACTGGCCCCGGGCGGCGTGTTGGCGCAGTGGTTCCACGCCTATGAGATGGACGATGCGACCTGGACCAACCTGATCCGAACCGTGGGCGGGGTCTTTCCTCACGTGACGCTGTGGGAGCTGTTTCCAGACGACTTGCTGCTGGTGGCGTCCATGGCGCCGCACGATCAGGCCCCGCAGACCGTGGCGGACCGGCTGCAGGAACCGCGCATACGAACGGATCTCGACAGGGTGGGGCTGGGCAGTCCGTGGCGCGTGCTCTCGCTGCAGGTAGCGGGCCCCGCGACGATCCGAAGGTTGGCCGACTCCCCCGGCGACGTGCAGCGAGACGACCGGCCGAGGCTGGAGTTCACTGCGCCCCGCCTGCTGTTCCTGGCGGCCCGTGCCGGTCTGACCGACCGCATCGACGCCCGCGTGGTGCCGGTCGGCAGAGGTGAACGCATGGTCGACCGGTGGCAGCCCTCGCACCCGCCCTCGCCCGCTGAGGTGGAGCAACTGTTCGTCTGGCACAGCCGCTTTCCCGGCGCGCCCGCTGCCCTTCGTCGCCCGTGGATTCCAACGTTCTTGGCCCACAGCACCCTGGAATTCCTGACGGATTTGGCTTTGACCATCGCCCGTCTGCCCTGGGAGTCCGAGCGGCGGCAGGTGGCCGACCGACTCGAAACGCTGGGGCCGGACAACGCTCGCGCGCTGTACGCCGCGGCGCGGCTACTGACGGGTCTGGACGATGCTCGCGCCCATCGACTCGCCCTGCGGTGCTTGCGATTGGGAGATGAACCGCAGGGACGATGTCGAGGGTTTGCATCGGGCGTGGGGCGCTGACCCCCTTTTCGCAACATTTCGAAAACGCATGTCCCAATGCCTACCGATGCGTTTCGGGGGTGGGCGCAGGCGAAGGGACGTCAACTTCTGCGCGGTGGCGTGGTGCCCCAAGCGCGACTAGACTCCGCGCCCCCGGCCGCCCCGGCGGTCCTGCGGAGCCCTCGAACGATGCACGGCGTGATTTTCGACATGGACGGCGTCCTGGCGGACTCGAACGAGACGCACTTCCAGGCGTTCATCCGCATGGGCGAGGAGTTGGGCGTGCCGTTTCCGCGGACCATGCTCGAGCGGTCGTTCGGGATGCACAACAACCAGATCTTTCCGATGTGGCTGGGCGCCGACCTGACACAGCCGCGCATCGACGCGCTGGCCGATCGGAAGGAGGCGCTGTACCGCGAACTCGCCCGCGACACCCTGCAACCCATTGCCGGCGCTGTAGATTTGTTCAACGCCTTGCACCGTGCCGGGTGGCGGCTGGCCGTCGCGTCGTCAGGTCCGGGCGCCAACGTGCGCCTCGCGCTGGACGTTCTGGGTTTGGCGGGTCGGCTGGATGCGGTCGTCACCGGCGATGACGTCACGTATGGCAAGCCGGCCCCGGACGTGTTCCTGTTGGCGCTGAAAGGGTTGGGGCTGCCCGCGACCCGTTGCGTGGTCGTCGAAGACGCGCCGAACGGAGTCGAGGCCGCCCGTGCCGCTGGCATCGCCGTCGTGGCGGTGACCACGTCCAAGCCCGCGCACGCTCTGTCGAATGCCGATCTGGTCGTCGAGACCCTGGCCGAGCTGGGACCGCAAGTGTTGCTGGATGTGATGCAACTTCGTCGCCGACCCTGACGCCAGGCCCCGAAGACCGCGCCGCCGTGCCACGATGGGGTCTGCAACCGGCCGGTTCGAGGGGCCGCCCCCCGGCCACACCATCGCGCGCAAATGCGATTGACTCGCCGACCGCAATCGGCAAACCTTCCCTGCGGATCCGCGCAGATCCCCCGTCGACCGGGACCGTTCCCCGGCTTCCTTTCCGCAGCCCTCCAAGCACGCTGAAGAGGACGTCCATGCATCGTCGCTCCGCTGGCCTGAACGCATCGGTGTCGGTTCTGGTTGCGCTGGTCGCCGTGCTGTGGTCGCAGCCTTCGCGCGCGGTCACGACGTCCACGGTCCCCCCAACGGTGCTGGTGGAGGGCTCTGTCCAGTCCTCGTCCGGCGGGCCGGCCACCGATGGCTCCTACGGTCTGACGTTCGCAATCTACGCCGACGAGCTGGGCGGCACTGCCACTTGGTTTGAGGGCCCCGTCACCCGAACGGTCAAGGGCGGCGCCTTCGACCACGTGTTGGGCTCGGTCAAGCCGCTGACGGCGCAAGTGCTCGGTTCGCTTGGCAAGAACGTCTGGCTGGGCGTCAAGGTGGGTACGGAGCCCGAGATGCCCCGCCGCCCGCTGCACGCCGTCCTTTACGCACGCAAGGCCGGCAGCGCGGACGCGATCGGGTGTTCGGGCTGTATCGGCGCAACCCAGCTGGCCGCTAGCGTGCTGCAGCCGTACGCCAAGTCGGCCTCGTTGGCCAAGGTCGCAACCACCGGCAAGTACGAGGACCTGGCGGCCGCCATCGACCTCAGCACGTACGTCAAGGCGGCCAATGTGGCCAAGGTCGCGACGACGGGAGACTACGCAGACCTCGTCGACGAGCCCGACCTCTCCGCTTACATCAAGGCTGCGGCGCTGAAGAAGGTCGCCACCACCGGAGCGATCGAGGACCTCAGCGGAGCGCCGACCCTTGCCACCGTCGCGACCTCGGGGGCCTACGCCGACGTCACCAAGGCCCCGGCCGTGCCAAAGGTCGGGCAAGTCTGCGGCACTGGTCTCATCCTCAGGGGGTTGATGGCCGACGGTACCTACGACTGCATCCGCGCGACGGACGAGTCGCTGCTGCCGCCAGATGGACTGGACGAGATCTCCAACGGCTTCATTTCCAACGAGTTTCTGGACTCGATTCCGGGTCCAGCCGGTGTCGCGATCTTGGACAACAATCCGATCGGCAAGGCCATCGAGCTGGTTGTCAACGACATCGGTGTGGCCAAGGACCTCGCGGTCAAGGTCGACCTGACCAACACCAAGATCAACACGCTGCAGGTCTTCCTGTACGACCCTGAGAACAACGAGTACCTGCTGCACGACAAGTCCGGCAGCGGCACGGTCCTGAAGACCTCGTGGCCCGCGCCCACCAAGACCGTCAGCGGGGATCTGGGGTCCTGGGTCGGCAAGAACCCCAAGGGCAAGTGGATCCTCAAGACCATCGACTCCGACTTCTTGAACAACGGCAACGACGGTCAGGTCAACAGCTGGTCGATCGAGCTGACGACCGCATCCAACAAGAAGGCGCGCGTGACCTCTTGGTTGACCGCCACGGGCACCGTGACGGCAAAGAACATGACGTCGTTCCCGCCGCAGATGCCCGAGAAGGCGATGTACCGCTGGAACGTGTGGAGCACCTACGACTTTGCCCAAAGCTGGATGGCGGGCAACGACGCGACCCTGTTCGGCGGCATCAACCCCAGCACCTGGGGCGACGGCCAGATCTACGCGGGCAGCCTCTCGTCCGACAAGGCCGTGTTGCGGGCCCTGTTCAGCCAGAAGACGTATCAAGCGCCCAACTCCGTGGTGCACATGGGCACCTACCGCGACCACTTCTCACCGACCGGCGGCCGCTTTGCTGGCGCCCTGTTCCGCATCAAGAACACGACCGCCAGCGCCATCAGCTGGACGCCCCGCTTCTACTTCTCATCGAATCACTACATCGCCGCCTACGGCTACTTCTACGAATACGCCAGCGCCGCGCTGAACGGCTCGACCGTCTGGACGTACACCGCCAACTGCTGGTCATGCGACGGGTCGGTGACGATGACGATCCCTGCCAACCGCACCAGCACCGCCGTCTTCATTTCCGCGGGCGGCCCCGTGTTCCTCAACGGCAGCGCGAACTACGGCATCCTGCGACCGCTGGTCCTTGCCTTCCACAGCAACAGTCTGACGTTGCCGGCAGGACTGGAGTACGTGGACGACCTGCACAAGGCAGCGAATGGATGGACCGAATAGGCCCGACCCTCGGCCACGCCCTGCGCCTCCGACAACCTCGTCTGCACGAAGCCAACGGCTGACCGTCAAGTCGGGGGCAGTTCCGTCTTTGTGCGCGCGTGCTCGAGGTCTACCGGCTCACCGCCGTCGGCCATGGTGACACCCAACCCTTCGCTTTCGAAGCGCTTGGGGTCGAGCACAGCATCCCGACGTACGCGACGGTGGCGGAAGAGCTCGACGACGATTCCCGCCAACACCGTGAGCACCGCCCCGAGTGCCAGCAGCCCGAACACCGCGTTCGTGATGTTCAGTTGAAGCGATTCCGGCTGCCGCCAGGCGCGGAGCAAACTGTCCCACATGGCCTTCTCCCGTTCGCCGGGCATTTGGCCACCGGTGTGAGATCCAGTTATCCCGGCCGGTGCGTTCACGCAAGGGCACTTCGGTCGATTCACATTGTGTCGGTTTTGCCAGTGGTCTTCGATGGCACGGCTGGCCAGGGCGTGTGGCACCTTCGATGGCTCACAGGCTGGCAGACCGCTTGACAAGCCGGTCTGGAGGGTGCATCTTCCAAATCGCACTGTGAACCACTTCACAATGCACACGGCTTCACAGCTTTCTGCTCACAGCCCGGAGGTTCCCTTGGTCGCCCACCGCACCATCGAACGCCTGAGCGTGTATCGCCGAATCGGGACCCTGATGCACGGCAAGGGGACGATGCACGTCTTCTCGCACGAGCTCGCGGCCCGCTCAGGCTCCACCGCTGCCCAAGTCAGGCGCGACCTGATGCTCGCAGGCATCACCGGCAGTCCGGCCAAGGGCTATCTGGTGTCCGCGTTGATTGCGCGCGTCAACGCCGTCCTGGACCACCCGGAGGGCTTGCAGGTCGCACTCATCGGCGTCGGCAATCTGGGGCGAGCCTTTCTTGCCTACTTCCTGGGGCGCAAAGCCAACTTGAACATCGTCGCCGCCTTCGACGCCGACCCGGCCAAGGTGGGGCGGGTCATTCAGGGTTGCCGGTGCCTGCCCATGCAGGACCTGGTGCCCACTTGCCGCAGCCTTGGCGTGCACGTCGGCCTCGTCACGGTTCCGGCCGACCAGGCACAGGCGGTGACCGATGCGCTGCTTGAGGCAGGCGTCCGCGGCATCCTCAACTTCGCGCCGGCCAAGATCCGCGTCCCGGAAGGCGTGTTCGTCGAGCACGTGGACATCACAGCGCTGGTCGAGAAGGTCGGGTACTTCGCTGCCCGCCAGAACAAGGAGACCCCATGAGCGCGGTCGAGCAAGTCGTCGCCCAGTACCCCGGTGCGGCGCGTGACAGCCTGATCCCGATCCTGCAGGCCGTGCAGGAGGTTGACGGCTACCTGTCGCGCGAGGCCGTCAGCGTCATCGCCCGGCACCTGCAGCTGGCGCCCAGCAAGGTGTACGGCGTCGCGACGTTCTACAACCAGTTCCGCTTCCAGCCGAAAGGCCGCTTCCACGTTCAGGTCTGTCGGGGCACGGCCTGCCACGTCAAGGGCTCGGCGGCGGTGCTGGAGTCGCTGAAGCGGACGCTGAAGCTGGAGCCGGGTCAGACGGCGAGGGATGGGTCGTTCAGCCTCGAGGTCGTGGCGTGCATCGGCGCGTGCGGCTTGGCGCCGGTGCTGAGCGTGAACGGCGAGATCCACGCCGGTGTCGCACCGGACAAGGTCAACGGCATCCTGGGCGTGTACCGGAAGCGGGTCGCAGATTAGCGAGGTGGATGGAATGATTCCCGAATGCAAGGATCTGGCGTGTGATGCCTGCCACCCTGAGGGTGAGCTGCCCTGCCCGCGTCTGGCGGACCACGTGCTCGCGGCAACTCGTGCGGAATCGGCCCCCGACGCCGGAACCGTCGCGCTGCTGGCGGCCCTGAGACGTGAGAATGTGCTGCGGCCGACCGTGTACGTCGGCACCGGCACGTGCGGCTTGGGTGCGGGCGCCGACAGGACGGTCGCAGCGGCAAAGGCCTGGCTGACCGAGCACGGCGTCGAGGCCGACCTGGTCGAGGTCGGGTGCATCGGCTACTGCTCGGCAGAGCCCCTGCTGGACGTGCAGCTGCCCGGTCGTCCGCGCCTGTCGTTTACCCACGTGACGCAGGACAAGGTCGCCGAAGTCCTTGCCGGCACGCTGGCAGGTACGCCGCCCACCCACGACGTGCTGGGGCAGTTTCGCGCGCCCGCCCACGAGCCTTGGGCCGACCTGCCGTGGATGGACGAGCACCCGTTCTTCGCGCCGCAGATGCGTTGGGTGCTGGCCGGCTGCGGCAACATGGACCCCAAGCGCATCGAGGAGGCCATCGCCCACGGCGCCTGGCGGTCGATGGCGGCCATGCTGCACCGGCAGACACCGGCAGAGGTCTGCGACACGGTCGACCAAGCCGGGCTGCGCGGACGAGGCGGCGGCGGCTTTCGCACCGGCGTGAAGTGGAAGATGGCGTTGGCGGCCGAGGCTGACCGCAAGTACCTGATCTGCAACGCGGATGAGGGAGACCCGGGTGCCTTCATGGACCGCGCCGTCATCGAGGGCGACCCGCACCGGCTGCTCGAAGGCATCGCCATCGCGTCGTACGGCATCGGCGCCTCCAAGGCGTACGTCTACATTCGCGCAGAATACCCGTTGGCGATTCGGCATCTGGAGATCGCCATCGCCCAGGCCAAGACCTACGGGCTGCTGGGCCACGACATTCTCGGCAGCGGCTTCAACCTGGACGTGGTGATCAAGAAGGGCGCCGGCGCGTTCGTCTGCGGCGAGGAAACCGCCCTGATCCACAGCATCGAGGGCAAGCGCGGCATGCCCCGGCCACGACCGCCCTACCCCACAGAGCGCGGTCTGTTCGGCAAGCCGACGGTCATCAACAACGTCGAGACACTGGCCAACCTGCCGTCGCTGTTGACGATGGGCTGGCAGGCGTTTGCGGCGGTCGGCACGGCCAACTCCAAGGGCACCAAGGTCTTCGCGCTCTCCGGCAAGGTCGAGCGCACCGGCTTGGTGGAAGTGGCGATGGGCACCCCGTTGCGCGACATCGTGTTCGGCGTGGGCGGCGGTTGCCCCAACGAAAAGAAGTTCAAGGCCGTGCAGATCGGCGGCCCGTCCGGCGGCTGCATCCCCGACCAGCACATGGGCATCCTGGTCGACTACGACGAGCTGAAGACCGTAGGCGCGATGATGGGTTCGGGCGGCCTGGTGGTGATGGACGAGAACACCTGCATGGTCGACGTGGCCAAGTTCTTCATGGACTTCATCCAGCGCGAGTCGTGCGGCAAGTGCATCCCGTGCCGCGAGGGCACACGACGGATGCTCGAGACGCTCGAGCGCATCACGCGAGGCCGTCAGGGTGAGACAGGCACCGACGCCCTCGAGCGTTTTCAAGGCGTGCTGTACCTGGAACGGCTGGGCGGCGTGATCAAGGACACCAGCCTGTGCGGTTTGGGGCAATCGGCGCCGAACCCGGTGCTGTCGACGCTGCGGTGGTTCAAGGAAGAGTACGAGGAGCACGTGTTCGACCGGCACTGCCGCGCCGGCGCGTGTACGGACTTGCTGACCTTCTCGATCGATCCCGACCTGTGCAACGGCTGCACCCTGTGCGCCCGCCGCTGCCCATCCGGCGCGATTCTGGGGACCGCCAAGAGCCCCCACTACATCGTCCCCGAAAAGTGCGTGCGCTGCGGCACCTGCCTGACCGACTGCAGGCGGCACGCGGTGATTGCGGCCTAGCGAGACAGTCGCCGGCACGCCGGCCAGAGGAACCAGGAGGCGAACGTGATCCGCATCGAAGCCAACGACAAGGTCATCGAGGGCAAGGACGGCGAGACCTTGCTGACGACACTGCGCAGGGGCGGCATCCACATCCCCACGCTGTGCCATCTGGAAGGCCTGCTGCCCAGCGGCGCGTGCCGGATGTGCGTGGTCGAGGTCGAGGGTCAGAACGGCCTCGTCCCCAGCTGCGCCTTTCCCGTGCGCGACGGCATGAAGGTCCACACGCACACGCGACGCGCGACACGCGCCCGCAAGACCATCATCGAGCTGCTGCTGGCCAACCACCCCGACGACTGCCTGTACTGTTCCCGCAACAAGGACTGCCAGCTGCAGGACATGGCGGCCGAGCTGGGCGTGCGGCAGCGGCGATATTCGGGCGGCCGCTGCATCGCGCGCCCGGACATTTCGAGCCTGTCGGTGGTGCGCGAGCCCGCCAAGTGCATCCTGTGCGGCAAGTGCGTGCGGGTGTGCGAGGAAGTGCAGAGCGTGTCGGCCATCGACTTCATCGGCCGTGGCTCGCACACCAAGGTCGGCCCTGCGTTCGACACCGGACTGCACGTGTCCAGCTGCGTCGACTGCGGCCAGTGCATCCTCGCCTGCCCTACCGGCGCACTGTCAGAGCGCAGCAGCTTCAAGAACATCCTGTCCGCCATCGACGACCCCAAGAAGCACGTGCTGGTGCAACACGCGCCGGCCGTATCGGTGACGCTGGGCGAGCTGTTCGGCGCCAAGCCGGGCGTGGACGTCGCCGGGCTGATGACGGCGGCACTGCGGCGGCTGGGCTTCGACCGCGTGTTCGACACCAGCTTCGCGGCCGACCTGACGATCATGGAAGAGGCGAGCGAGCTGGTGCAGCGCATCACGCAGAACCAGCCGCTGCCGATGTTCACGAGTTGCTGCCCGGCGTGGGTCGACTTCGCCGAGCAGAACTTCGCCGACCTGCTGCCCAACCTGTCTACCTGCAAGAGCCCGCAGCAGATGCTGGGCGCGGTGCTGAAGTCGTGGTACGCCAAGCGCGAAGGGATTGACCCCAAAGACATTTTCACCGTAGCGGTCATGCCATGCACGGCCAAGAAGACCGAGGCCCGCACGCACGGCATGGACCACGACGGAGTGCCCGACGTCGACGCGGTGCTGACCACTCGCGAGCTGGCGCGCATCATCCGGATGCGCAACATCGATCTGGCGTCGCTGGAGCCCGAAGCCGCCGACACGCCGTTCGGGGGCCGGTCGACGGCCGGCAAGCTGTTCGGCGCCTCGGGCGGTGTGATGGAAGCCGCGATTCGCACAGCCCATGTCATGGTCACCGGCAAGGAGATGGACAACCTGAAGGTTCAGGCGGTGCGCGGGATGCAGGGCGTGAAGGAAGGCCGGGTGAAGATGGGCGATCTCGAGGTCGGCGTCGCCGTCGTCAGCGGCCTGGCCAACGCCCGCAAGCTGGCCAACGAGGTGCGCGCAGGCCGCAAGGACATCCAGTTCATCGAGGTGATGGCGTGTCCCGGCGGTTGCATCAACGGCGGCGGGCAGCCCATCGGCGCGGACATCGAGGCGGTCAAGGCGCGCGCCCAAGCGCTGTACCTGATCGACCGCGACGGCGACATCCGCACCTCGCACGCCAACCGCGACGTCCAGAGGCTGTACGACGAGTTCCTGGGCAAGCCGCTGGGCCACGAAAGCCATCGGCTGCTGCATACCGAGTTCAAGGCGAGGAACGCCGGGGAGTAAGGCCGTGCCGATCGTCCCGCTCATCAGAACCCTGCGCGAGCGCTGCCGCGTTTGCTACACCTGCGTGCGCGAGTGCCCGGCCAAGGCCATCCGCATCTCGGGCGGTCAGGCGCAGGTGATCTACGAGCGCTGCATCGGCTGCGGCAACTGCGTGCGGGTGTGTTCGCAGGGGGCCAAGACCATCCTGTCGGACGTGGCGCGGGTCGAGCAGCTGCTGGGGTCGGGCCATCGGGTGGCGGCGCTGGTCGCTCCCAGTTTTCCTGCCGAATTCACCGATGTTGCCCCAGCTCGCGTCATCGGCATGTTGCGGTCGGCGGGGTTCGAGCTGGTGGCGGAAGTGGCGTTCGGTGCGGACCTGGTGGCCGACCGCTACCGCCAGCTGCTGGAGACGTCGCGCGGCCGACGGCACATCGCCACGACCTGTCCCGCCGTGGTCGGCTATGTCGAGCGGTACGCGCCCACGCTGGTGCCCTACCTGGCCCCCATCGTATCGCCCATGATCGCCATGGCCCGGGTGCTGCGGCAGAAGTACGGCGAGGACTTGCAGATCGTGTTTCTGGGTCCCTGCATCGCCAAGCGGGCTGAGGCGACCGCGTTTGGCGGTGAGGTGGCATCCGTCCTGACGTTTCCGGAGCTGAGGACCCTGCTGCAGAACCGCGGCGTGACCGGCGACAGCGCGACCGACAGCGAATTCGACCCGCCGCACGCTCGGCTGGGCGGCCTGTTTGCCGTCAGCGGCGGGCTGCTGGAGACGGCGGGCGTGCAGGACGACCTGATCACGGGTCGCGGCGCAGTGGTGGACGGGCGCAGCGTGTTCGTCGACGCGATCCACGAGTTCGAGGCAGGCGCCATCGACGCGCGACTGCTGGAGATCCTTGCGTGCAGCGGCTGCATCATGGGCCCGGGGCTGAGCAACCGGGCGCCGCTGTTCAGCCGCAAAAGTCGGGTCAGCGGCTATGTGCGGGAACGGCTGAAGCGCTTCGACATCACCAAGTGGTTCGAGGACATGGACGCCTTTGCCGACCTGAATCTGGCGCGGTCTTACGAGGAGAACGACCACCGACTGGCAAGCCCATCGCCGGACGAGCTGACCGATCTGCTGGCCAAGATGGGCAAGCGCGCCCCGTCGGACGAGCTGAACTGCGGCGCGTGCGGCTATGACACCTGCGTCGAGCACGCCATCGCCATCCATCAGGGTCTGGCCGAGAGCGAGATGTGCCTTCCCTACACCATTGACCAGCTGCGGCGGGCGGTGGGCGAGCTGCACGAGTCCAATCAACAGCTGGCGACGACGCAAGAGGCGCTGCTGCAGGCCGAAAAGCTGGCGAGTCTGGGGCAGCTGGCGGCCGGCATCGCGCACGAGGTCAACAACCCGCTGGGGATCGTGTTGATGTACGCGCACTTGCTGCAGGAAGAGTGCGGTCCCGATTCGCCGATGGCCGAGGACCTGACGCTGATTGCAGAGCAGGCGGACCGGTGCAAGAACATCGTCGCCGGGCTGTTGAACTTTGCGCGGCAACGGCAGGTGCTGCTGCAGCCCGTCGATGTGCGCGACCTGGTCCAGCGCAGCTTGCGCGCCGTTCCAGCGCCGCAGAACGTGGCGCTGCAGGTCGAGACAAGTGGCGACGACCCTGCGGCCGAGCTGGACCGCGACCAGCTGATTCAGGTGTTGACCAACCTGATCCACAACGCCTATGACGCGATGCCGCAGGGCGGGACGCTGACGCTGAAGACGGCGGGGGACATGCAGTCCGTTTGGTTCGTGGTGCAGGACTCGGGCGTCGGCATTCCCCCTGCCAACATGCCCAGAATCTTCACGCCCTTCTTCACGACCAAGCCCATGAGCCGGGGCACCGGTCTCGGCCTTGCCGTCACCTATGGCATCGTCAAGATGCACCGCGGCGACCTCCAAGTGGAGTCGAACGCCGACCCCGCGAAGGGTCCAACGGGCACGACTTTCCGCATCACACTGCCGCGACACGGCAAGGTGGACTGAGATGAACCAGACAAGCCAAGACAAACTCTCCGGAACCGGCTGCACGGTGCTGCTGGTGGACGACGACGAGGACTTCCTGTTCCAGGCCTCGACCCGGCTGCGTCACGACGGCTACACGGTCCTCGAGGCCCAAGGTCAGGCCGCGGCAGAGGAGCTGCTGCCCACCGCGCAGTTCGACGTCGCCGTGCTGGACCTGATGATGGAGCACATGGACAGCGGCTTCGTCCTTTGCCACCGCATCAAGCGCAAGCACCCGAAAGTGCCCGTGCTTTTGGTGACGGGGGTGGTGGGCGAGACCGGGCTCGAGTTCGACGCGTCCACCGCGGAAGAGCGGCGCTGGATTCGGGCCGACGTGCTGTTGGCCAAGCCGGTGCGCTACGAGCAGCTCAAGGGCGAGATCGAGCGACTGCGGGCCCTGTCCTGACACTCCCTTGCGCCAAGGACGGCATGGACACGCTCCGCATCCTCATCGTCGACGACGAACCCGGCATCCGCACCGCCATCGCTCGCGCGCTGCGCCACTACCGCGTCACGCTTCCGGAATTCCACGCCGACTTCGCCGTCACCCTCGACCAGGCGGCCACCGGTGAAGAAGCGCTGGAGAAGATCGCCGCCGACCCGCCCGACTTGATGCTGCTGGACCACAAGCTGCCCGGCATGTCAGGCGTGGACGTGCTGGAGCGGTTGGCCGAGCAGAAGGCGCAGGTCCTGACGCTGATGATCACGGCTTATGCGTCGCTGGAGACGGCGGTCAACGCAACCCGGCGCGGGGCCTACAACTTTCTGGCCAAGCCGTTCACCCCAGACGAGCTGAAGGCCGCCATCTTCGAGGCGGTCAAGCACCTTGCCGTCCAGCGGCAGGCCCGGCGGCTGGCCGACGAGCGACGGCGTGTGCGGTTCGAGTTCCTGTCGGTCGTTGCCCACGAGCTGAAGGCGCCCACCTCTGCCATCGAGGGCTATCTGCAAATGCTGCAGGACCGCACGCTGGGCAACGACCTGTCGGCCTATGGCATGGTGTTGGACCGCGCGCTGTTCCGGCTGGACTCGATGCGCAAGCTGTTGGCCGACTTGCTGGACCTGACACGCATCGAGTCGGGGCAGAAGCGACGCGAGCTGCAAGAGGTCGACGTGCAGGACGTAGCGCGTGGCGCAGTCGAGCTGGCGGCGGAGCAAGGTGCGCCACGAGGCATCACGGTCACGCTGACGGACGGCGAACCCGTGTCGATGCAGGCCGACAGGGGAGAGATCGAGCTGATCCTCGCCAACCTGCTGTCGAATGCCCTGAAGTACAACCGCGACGGCGGCCGCATCGACGTCACGATACGACGGCTGGTGGACAAGGTGGAGCTGCGCGTCGCCGACACCGGCATCGGCTTGTCGGACGAGGACAAGGCCAGACTGTTCGGCGAGTTCGTGCGGGTGAAGAACGAGCAGACCCGACACATCGAGGGCAGCGGTCTGGGGCTGTCGATCGTGCGCAAGCTGGCCAACCTGTACGGCGGTGAGACCGGGGTTCAGAGTGAGTTGGGCGTCGGCAGCTGCTTTTGGGTGCGGGTCTGAAAGGGGGGGGTCAGGTATTACCATTTCGCAGTTTCCGACCGACCTGTCTTCGTCACCACCGGTCGTCGCCCCTGCATTCCCGCTTGACCCACGCCCCTGCCCCCGGCAAGGTCCAACCCCGCAGGCTGGCAGATCGGCCGTGAGGAGAGGACCGTGCAATACCGACGTCTGGGCCGCAGCGGCCTGCAAGTCAGCGTCCTTTCGCTGGGTTCGTGGGTCACCTACCACAACCAGGTCGACACCCACGCAGCCCGCGAGCTGATGGCCGTCGCCCGAGACGCCGGCGTGAACTTCTTCGACAACGCCGAGGTCTATGCCGGGGGCAAGAGCGAAGAGGTGATGGGAGAGGCGATTCGCGCATTGGGCTGGCCGCGCCTGAGCTACGTCATCTCGACCAAGTTCTTCTGGGGCCTGAACCCGGGCGAGTACCCCGTAAACGCCCGCAACACCCTGAACCGCAAGTACTTGATGCAGGCCATCGACGGCTCGCTGCGGCGCCTGGGGCTGGACTTCGTCGACCTGGTCTACTGCCACCGCCCCGACCCGAACACGCCGATCGAAGAGACGGTTTGGGCGATGCACGACATGATTACGCAGGGCAAGGCGCTGTACTGGGGCACCAGCGAGTGGTCTGCGGGCGAGATCCGCAAGGCCTGGAACGTCGCCGACCGCCACCACCTGCACAAGCCCGTCGTCGAGCAACCGGAGTACCACCTGTTCCACCGCCACCGGGTCGAGGAGGAATACGCCCCCCTGTACGACGCCATCGGCACCGGCCTGACCACCTGGAGCCCGCTGGCCAGCGGTCTGCTGACGGGCAAGTACAAGGCTGGCATCCCGAAGGACAGTCGCGGCGCGATGGCGAACCTCTCGTTCCTGCTGCCCGGCCTGACCGACCCGAAGCGACACGAGGCCGTCGCACACCTGGAGGTTCTGGCGGCCGAGTTGGGCGTGCCCTTGGCGCAGCTGGCGATCGCGTGGGTCGCGCGCAACCCACGGGTCAGCACGGTGATCACCGGCGCGTCGAACCTCTCACAGCTACAACAGAATCTCGGATCCGTTGCCGTGGTAGACCTGCTGACGCCTGAGGTGCTGGCGCGCATCGACACGATCTGTGCAGGACTGACGGGGCTGGACTGACCGCCCCGCCTATCTGCCGGCCAGCGCCCGCGCCAACGCCGCCTGAATCGGCTCGGACGCCGGGTCCGCCTCTGCAGCTTTGCGAAGGGGGGCCACGGCCTCTGCAAACCGCTGCCGCGCCATCAGCGCCTGCCCCAGATTGAACAGCAGCGTCGCGTCGCCCGGGGCGGCCTGTACGGCCAGCTGCAGGTGCTGGATGGCCCGCTCGTGGTCGCCCAGCGTCGCCAGCACGATAGCCAGATTGCCGTGTACTTCCGGGTCGTTCGGCCGTGCGACCAGCACCGCACGAAAGTGCTCGATGGCCGCTTGTGGCTGACCTTGACGGGCAAGCGCGATGCCGAGCAGACGGTGCGCCTCGATGTTGTTCGGATTGCGCTGCAACGCCTTGCGGAACTTCGCCTCGGCCCCAGCCAAGTCGCCGGCCTGGAAGTGCAGGGTCGCCGCGCGCACCCAGGACGTATCGTCGACGAAGGCGTCGCGGATGCTGCGCAGCCCTTCGGGCGGAAGATTGACGAATTCCGGGATGTTGGCGGCGCGATCCGGCGTCGTGAAGTTGTCCAGCACGACTGGAGGCGAGTCAAGCCCGGCAGCGTCGATGTGCGTCAGGAACAGCTGTGTGTACGGCCCGTGAGCTTTGGACGAGAACACCAACCAGCGCCCATTCGGCGACCAGCTGTGCCACGAATTCATGCGCGGCGTGTTGCAGGCCATGCGACGGGCAACGCCCCCCTGCGCGGGCAGGATCCACAGGGTGCTGTCCGGCTGCAACAGCATGAAGTTCTTGGCCTGTGTAAAGACGATCCACTTGCCGTCGGGCGAGTAACGGGCGAAGAAATGGCTCATGCCGCCGCCCGTCGCCCCAGCGATCGGCTCAGGCACGCCGCCTGCGCCGTCATTGAAGGGAATGCGATACAGATCGAACTTGAACTCCCTTCCGCCACTCAGGAATTCTGCAACCTCCGTCGGCTCCAGCAGGGCCTTGTCGTGCTTCAGGCCCAAGTCGTAGGCGGCGGCGCGGGCGAACACGATGAACTTGCCGTCGGGGCTCCAGGACGGATTGCTCTGCACAAAGCGCGGGTCATCGGCGCCGGGCAGCGCAGCGAACGTGCGGGTGTCGCGGCGATAAACCGCCAGCACGCCCTTGACCGGGAAGAACAGCTGACTGAACTCCAGATCCTTGGTCGCTACGAACACCGAGCGGTCCTTCACCGTCGAGACCACGAACCGGCCGTCCGGCGACACCGACGACAGCAGTCCGAAGGTCTGGGTGCCGTCCTCACGGCGGAAGTCGCTCCAAGTGATGACCTTGTCGCGCGACAGCACCGTCTCCGTCGCCGTGTCCGCAAGTGCGTAAGATCCCTTGTCGTTCGAGTAGTCGACGTCCATGCCCAGCGTCTTGCCGTCGGCGGAGAACGAGTGGCAGTTGCCGCACACCGGCAGCCCCGTCAGGACGACGGGCGGTGGCGTCCGCGACGACACCGGGCCGAAGCGCCAACGGATCTGGCTGGGATCCTTCACCGCATCGATGAAAGGCAGGTTGACCTCGCGGTAGAACAGCGGAGCGCCCACCGGGTCCGCAGACGTCGTGAACGCTGCCCCGCCGCTTGCCAGCGGCTTGCCCGCTGCCTGCCGGACGACCGCCACCACGGTCACCTGTGCCGCCGCGTTGCGCGATCGGTCGCGCATGACCTGCCACTGCGCGTCGGTGGGCGTCCACTCGCGCCCCGACACCGCCGCCACAAGCGGCTCGCGGCCATCGGCAAACGCCACGCGGACCGCCCAACCGTCGGCCGGGGTCGCGTCCTGCCAGCGCCAGGTGGGAGGCGCAAGGTCGGGCGGAAACACTGTATCGGCAAGAGGTTGTGTCAGCCGCAGGCCCGCTGGTCCGGCACCCTGCCCCAGCGCGGCCACTGCGGTGTGCTCGAACGCCGGAACGGTCGCCTCGGCTGCGGACGACGGTGCAGCGGGGGCAGGCCCCCGACACGCGACAAGCACAGCCAGCGTCGACAGGATCCGCCACAGACGGCGAGAACGCCTCGTCATGGCTCGACTTCCTGCGTCGGCTCAGCCGCGGGGGGCGGGGCAAATCGGGCCAGATGGCGGTCGAACCAAGGGCCGATGTCCTCACTGAACGCATACGGCGCCTCGACGACCGGCAGGTTCCACAGCGCCAGCAGTCCGCGCTTGTGGGCGGCGACCTTCAGGTTGTGCGTGGGGTCCTGGTTGCGGCCGACGGCGAAGTCGACCTGCTCGCGGTAGGGCAGAAACACCAGCGCGTCATAGCGCGCGGCCGCGGCGCGACACTGGTCGACGAACGCCTGATTGTTGTGGCGCTCCTCATGCTCGCTCTGGTTTTGCAGCCAGTAGGCCAGATAGTCGATCACGGTCTTGTCCGAGACGAAGGCGTCATGCTCGGTCTCGGCAGAGATCTTGCGCTTCAGGGCCTCTTCGCGGATTCGCCGGCGCTGCACCACGTCGTTGACGCCGCGCCACGAGTCGCGCCCGTTCTCGCGCAACACCCCCAGCACGTGGTCCTGGATGTACGGAACCTGCAAGTGCGAAGCGAGGTTGTGAGCCAACGTGGTCTTGCCGCAACCCGCCGATCCAACGATGCCGATGCGCATGGGACACCTCCTGCCTGAGAACGAGAGCCTAGGCCAGCACACCTTTGCCAGCAACACGCAACCGCGCCGCTCGGCCGGGTCGAGCTGATCCGTCGGATCATGGCTTTGCTTCGCCCCGGAATCAGCCTATCCTCGCCAAGTCACCGATACCGTTGACGCCCCCTACGTCCTTGCGAGGCTTCCCATGGCGAATGCGAGTTGGTCCATTTCCGTCTGGCTGCGTCTTTTGACCGTCGCTGCCTTGGCCGCGCTGACCGTCGCGTGCAGCGACAGCGGCTCTGGGGGCGAGACCATCACGCTGCCCGACACGACCCAGTCGGACCTGACGGGTCAGGACCTGACCGCGGACACCGTGCAGCCCGACACCGTCGCGGACGCCCAGACCGACGACACCGCGGTGCCGGATGTGACCCCCGACGTGGAACCGGATGTGGAACCCGATGTTGCGGGCGAAGTGACCCCGGACGTGCAGCCGGACGTGGTCCCCGACGTCGAACCCGAAGTGGTCGAAGACATCGTCGACGTGCCGGATACGGTCGAAGTGGTCGAGGACGTGCAACCCGACATCCAGCCCGACGTGCAGCCCGACGTGCAGCCCGACATCGTCGACACGGCCGACACCCAAGAGCCGACGTGGGGCACGTTTACGCCGTCTGGCTGCACCAAATTCGTCAACACCAACGGCGACGGCACCGTCAACCCCTTCATCAGCCCCGCGCGCGACGGCCAGTTCTACGTCAGCTACGTGGCCAAGGGCGGCAACCTGATGCTCGCTTGGGAGGACCCGACGACGTGCAAGACGGTCGTTGCGCCGATGCAGGTCAACAAGACCGCGGGCGCCGTGTACTACTGGGGCGCCGTGGCGGTCGTCTCGGACAAGGCCGGCAACTTCTATGCCGTCTGGGAGGGCGCGTTCGGCACCGACGCCGAGATCTCGTTCGCGTGGTCCAAGACGGGCAAGGACTTCAGCGCGCCCATCGAGCTCGTGTCGACCAGCACCAACGGCCAGGACCCCGCCCTGTGGGTGCCCGCGTCGGGCGAAGTGCATGCGGCCTGGCGCGGCCACCACGCGTTCGAGCCGTGGTACGACCCCTACTACGCGTTCAACGGCAGCGTGTTCAGCGGCGGTAGCTTCTCGCCGGGCGTGCTGGTCCACGCCGACGCCGAGCAGGACGACCAGGTGGCGATCGGCGGCGACTCGATGGGCAACCTGTATCTGGCCTGGCAGACCTTCGACGGCGACATCTTCATCGCCCGCTCGACCGACGAGGGCAAGACGTGGAGCGCCCCCAAGAAGGTCAACGACGAGACCGGCAAGGCCAACGTCGGCAAGGCCAGCTTCATGGTCATCACCCCCGACGACCGCGTGGTGCTGATGTGGTCCGACTCGCGCACCGACAGCGAGGGCGATGTGTACGCCGACTCGAGCGCCGACGGCCTGACCTGGGGCGTGGACGTCATGGTCAACGACAACACCGCGCGGTACCAAGAGGATCCGTCGATGGTGGTGGCGACGGCGACGGCCTGCAAGGGCGCGATTTACGCGGTCTGGCAGGACATGCGCAACAAGTCGAGCTACGACATCTACGCCGCCCGGTCGACCGACGGCGGCAAGACGTGGTCCGCGAACGAGGCCATCGCCAAGGACGTGGAAGGCGACGAGATGAACCCTGCCATCGCCGTTGACCAGTCCTGCAAGGTCGGCGTGGCGTGGCGCGATGCGACGAAGAACGACTCGTTCGACATCGGCTCGACCTACTTCACCTGGTGACGCGCCCGGCCAACGCCGACCATGCCCCCCGTCAGGCCCGGGGAATTCGCCCCGCCGTCGCCCTCGGCCCATCGACACAAACGGGCCAGTGTGGCAGCGTCTCTCGCGGCCTGAGAACCTGACGGTTTCTCTCTTGGCCACCCACTCTTCCCTGCGCCGCCCCTCGATCGGCAGGGGCACCGGCGAGGTCCTGATGCGACTCCAATTCCTTGTGCCTGCCCTGTTTGTCCTGCCGCTCGCGCTGACTGCCGTCGGCTGCGGAGACACCAAGGCGAGCGACGCTGTCACCGGTTGTCCGTCCGGCGAGCAGGACCTCGACGGCGACGGCGCCTGCCTTCCCGACTGTGCCACCGCCAACCTGACCTGCCAGCATGGCGCCTGCTCTGACGTCAGCGGCCGCGCCCTGTGCACTTGCGACTCGGGCTACGCGGGGACCACGTGCTCCGTCTGCGCCCCCACGTGGCAGGACAAGGACGGCAACGGCACCTGCAAGCCCGGCTGCGAGATTGCCAAGGTCTCGTGCACGCACGGCTTCTGCTCGGACAAGACCGGCACCGCCCAGTGCGCGTGCAGCGAAGGCTACGCAGGCACGATCTGCGACCGCTGCGACAGCGGCTGGCAGGACGCGGACGGCGACGGCATTTGTAAGCGCGCGTGCAGCACGGCGGGGTTGCAGTGCGGTCAGGGCTACTGCTCATCCGAGACCGGCGTGGTCCACTGCAACTGCGCCGCCGGCTACACTGGCGATTCGTGTGAGAAGTGCGCGACCGGCTTCCAGGACAAGAACCTCGACGGCATCTGCAAGCCCACGTGCGCCAAGGCCAAGTTGAAGTGCACCACCAACGGCGCCTGCTCCGACGAGTCCGGTACCGCCCAGTGCGAGTGCAAGAACGGCTACGCCGGAGTCACGTGCACCAGCTGCGCGACCGGCTACCAGGACAAGAACAGCGACGGCGTCTGCGAGCCCGCGTGCGTGGTGGGCCAGTGCGGTCATGGCTCGTGTATGGACACGACGGGGGAAGCTGTCTGCTCATGCGCCAAGGGCTATCAGGGCGCGAAGTGCCTGGTCTGCGCGGCCGGCTACCAGGACAAGGATGGCAACGGCGAGTGTCTACCCGACTGCTCGCAGGCCAACCTCGGGTGCCTGAACGGCGCGTGCAGCGACCTGTCCGGCACGGCGAAGTGCGCGTGCGACCTGGGGTATGCCGGCAACGCCTGCATGGGCTGCGCGGTCGGCTATCAGGACAAGGACGGCAACGGCGTGTGCCAGCCCGGTTGCACCGAGACGACGTGCACCAAGGGCTTGTGCTCGGACGCAAGCGGCATCGTGGTCTGCACCTGCCCCGTCGGCTACACCGGCCCCAACTGCTCGACTTGCGCCGTCGGCTATCAGGACGTGGACGGCGACGGCGTATGCAACGCCGGATGCACCCTTGCGAATCTGGGGTGCAAGCACGGCGCGTGCAGTGAGCAATCCGGCACGGCCGTCTGCCAGTGCCCCACGGAGTACGTCGGCGCCAAGTGCGAGACCTGTGCCCCCGGAAACCAGGACGCGGACGGCAACGGCACGTGCGCGCCCACCTGCGACACGGCCAAGCTCGCCTGCGTCAAGGGTGCCTGCTCCGACGCGTCGGGCAAGGCAACGTGCGAGTGCGACGAAGGCTACGGCGGCGACCTTTGCGAGACATGTGCCCAAGGCTGGCAGGACAACGACCAGAACGGCGCGTGCCTGCCCGCGTGCTCGACCGCCGGCCTGGACTGCGGCCACGGTCAGTGCGCAGACACCACCGGCAAGGCCGCTTGCGGGTGCGAGACGGGCTACGAGGGCAATACCTGCAAGGCCTGCGTCGCCGGCTACCAGGATCTGGACGAGGACGGCACCTGCTCGCCCACCTGCGACACCGCCAACCTCGCCTGCGTCTTCGGCAAGTGCTCGGATTCCGATGGCACCGCCGACTGCTTCTGCGACGACACCCACGCGGGCACGCTGTGCGCCGAGTGCAAGGCCGGACTGCAGGACAAGGACTCGAACGGCTCGTGCACGGCAGACTGCAGCACCGCAAACCTGACTTGCAACAAGGGCATGTGCGCGGACACGACCGGCACTGCGCTTTGCGTGTGCGACGCCGGCTACAAGGGCGAGACGTGCACCGCGTGCAACACCGGCTGGCAGGACAACGACGACGACGGCATCTGCGAGTTCGACTGCGCATCCGCGGCCTTGGACTGCGGCGAGGGCGCCTGCTCGGACGCCACCGGCCAGGCGCTGTGCGTGTGCAACCAGGGCTACCAGGACAACGACAAGAACGGCAAGTGCACGGCGGGATGCGGCGTGGCCCAGCTCAGCTGCCCCGAGGGCGAGACGTGCAACGACGCGTCGGGCGTCGCCGGTTGCCACAACCCGTGGCCGAACACCTGCGCCACCGTCAAGGGCGTGACCCCCAACCCGCAAGACGCCGAATACACGCTGTTCTTTGCCAACGACCCCACGCGTCCCTGGCAGGCCTGGTGCGACGACGTCGCGGGAACACCGACGGAGTACCTGTCCGTCGCGCCTGAGAGCAACTTCAGCACCTGCGAAGGCGGCGGCGGTTATCCTGCCGGCAAGGTGGTGACGACGTGGAGTCGCGTGCGCATCGACCCCGTGACGCTGGTCGTGACGGTGTCCGACTACGCCTTTGCCACCTCGACCGGCGCCATCGCCGCCACCCCGCCCATCGCCAAGGTGCCGTACGCGTCGGCCTGCAACTGCACGTTGGACAAGGGCGCGGCCGCGCGCATCGATCTGTCCGGCACGCCGTTCGAGCTGGCCGACACGTTCTGCTCCATCGGCTTCCTCGCCTTTGGCGGCATCACCCCGGCCAACGGCCAAGGCCAGACGCTAGACCTGACGGGTGGCGGCTTCTGCGGCACGATGGGCCCCTGCACCCAGGGCGTGACGCCGAACCTGCAGCTCTCGATCCTGCCGTGCCCCAACCACACGCAAGGCGCGGACTGCGGCACCTGCACCCCCGACGCCACGGCGTGCGGCGGAGCGTGCGTGGTCTGCCCGGACCAGTTGCCCTTGGACCCGCAGACTTGCGAGTGCCAGTACTCCACCTGATCCGGCAACACGGCGTGGAGGTCGCGATGGTCCAACGGCGCACCCAGATGCACGTGGTGGTCAAGGGGCAAGTCCAAGGCGTGGGCTATCGCTTCAGCACGCAGCAACAAGCCAAGCGCTGGGGTCTGCTGGGCTGGGTGCGCAACGCGGCAGACGGAGGCGTCGAGGCCGTGTTTCAGGGCCCTGAGGACGTCGTGGCATCGATGGTCGCCTGGTGCGAGCGCGGCCCCCTGCACGCGTCGGTCGAGAGCGTTCTGGCCACCCGGCAAGCGCTCGAGGCATTTCAGGGTTTTGACGTCAGGCACTGACTGATTCGCGATGGACCACTGACAGGGGACACCGCTGGCCGCCGTGCTCGATTTCAGAGCGCTGAGGACTGGGACAGCGCACCGACGAGGTTCGGGTCGCCCTCCCCTATTGCCGCGGATTTGCGCCTCTTCCGTCCGTAGGAAAAACGTTCTAGTATCCCAAGAACCACAAAACGTGCAGCGAGGGACCCACGTCCTGCAGCGCGCAATTTGGGTCACACGACGCCGTTCGCTCCTTCGAATCGGGGGGCCACGGGGCTCTCCCTTTCGGGTGGGAGAATAGCGAACGGCAAATCAGGGGATTTCCTATTGGGGGGTTTCATGGCAGCGATCCGCGTCAGGTGGCCGCGACCGGCCGTCTCGGCATTTGCCGTTTGCATCGCGATGTTGGCAGGTTGCGAGTCGGCAACCGGCGGTTCCGGTGCGGTCGTGCAAGACACGACTGCAGCTCCGGACACCGTGGACGCAACCGACACGCCCGAACCGACCGACACGGTTGCAGACACCGCGCCCTGCCAGGGTCTGGACTGTCCGTGTACCGACGTGACGACATGCGGAACGGCCGCGCCTTGCGAAAAGCGCGCTTGCGAGCAGGGCAAGTGCACGGTGGTTCCCAAGCTGTGCGACGACGGCGACGAATGCACGGCCGACCAGTGCGACCCCGTGACGGGCGAGTGCACGGCCAAGGCGATTCCGCAGTGCGGCCCCAAGCCGGTGTACGCCACGACCTTCAGTTGCAAGACCGGCGACGCCAAGGATTGGAAGCTCGACGCGGCCGTCGGCAAGGGACCCGGCTGGGCCATCGACGCTTCGCCCGCGCTGCCCGGCGCGTTCTCGCCCGACTGCTCGCTGAACTTCAACAACGGCACGGACTTTCAGTGCGTCGGCGAGACGCCCGG
Source organism: uncultured Myxococcales bacterium (assembly GCA_903955385.1). Classification (GTDB taxonomy): domain Bacteria; phylum Myxococcota_A; class UBA9042; order UBA9042; family UBA9042; genus CAJBNH01. The sequence goes on from CAJBNH010000010.1 coordinate 41,820, forward strand.
TCCCAAGATGCGCGCGGTGTCGCCGCTGATCGACGCGTCGGCGCTGCCCGCCAAGGCGCCGCTTTCGCTGACGTTCCGCCTGGCCGGCAAGTGGGAGGCGGGGCAGTACGACGAGCTCGTGGTCGAGATCGGTCCCGACCCGACGCAGACGGCACCGATCGCCAGCCTGGACCCGCCGGGCGGCGATTGGGAGAAAGTTACGCTCGACCTCGCGAAATATGCGGGCACCAAGTTCCACGTCGCCTTCGTGTTCTTCTCAGAGGACTGTCAGGTCAACAACGGCGCCGGCCCCTTCATCGACGATCTGGCCGTGGTCGACACGACGTGCAAGTCAGACGCCGCGTGCGACGACGGCAACGACTGCACCATCGACTCGTGCCACAAGGCGTCGGGCAAGTGCATCAAGGCCTTGCTGCCCGCGGGCACCGAATGCGCCACGAACAACAAGTGCCTGTCTGCGGCCACCTGCAGCGCCGACGGCAAGTGCATCGGCGTCGCCAAGGTGTGCGCGCTGACCAGCCTGGCCCCCTGCGAGGCGGCCGCATGCAACACCACGACGGGCAATTGCGAGGCCGCGCCGGCGCCCGACGGGGCCCAGTGTCTCGACGGCAACCCGTGCACCGGGGTGGGCACGTGCGACAAGGGCAAGTGCACCACCACGCCCATCGGCAACGGCCTGCCCTGCGACGACCCGGTCAAGTGCCTGTTCCTGGGCGCCTGCAAGGACTCCGTGTGCGTGGGCGGCAAGCAGGCTCCCGACGGCATGCCCTGCCAGGACGGCGACGCCTGCACCGAGCTGTCGAAGTGCAAGAGCGGCAAGTGCGAGGCCGGACCGGCCGGCTGTGACGACGGCAACGCCTGCACGCAAGACGCCTGCCTGCCTGGCAAGGGCTGCAGCCACGCCGCGACGAACGACGATGCGGCGTGCGACGACGGCAGCGCCTGCTCGACCAAGGACCGCTGCAAGTCGGGACAATGCCTGGGCGCGCCCGTCAGTGGCACCTGCGACGATGGCAACGCATGCACCCAGCAAGACGCGTGCGGACCCGACGGCAAGTGCGCCGGATTTCCCGCGCCTGGCCTTTGCGACGACGCCAACGGCTGCACCTACGACGCCTGCGTGGTCAAGACGGGCGAATGCATCCACAACCTGCTCGACGGTGCGCCCTGCGACGACGGATCGGCGTGCACCGTCGAGACGTGCGTGGCAGGCGCGTGCAAGGCCAAGCCCGCCGCCGACGGCGGGCCGTGCACCGACGGCGACGCGTGCTCGACCGGCGACAAGTGCGCCCAGGGGCAGTGCAAAGGCAGCGCCACGGCCGCAGACGGACAGGCCTGCGACGACGGCAGCGGCTGCACCAGCAACGACAAGTGCATGGGCGGCAAGTGCGACGGCAGCCCGGTGGCCGGCCTTTGCGACGACGCCAACTCGTGCACCGCCGACGCCTGCCAGAAGGGCACCAACCAGTACGAGCCCTTTACCTGCACCCACGCCGCCATCGGCGACGGCGGCGCCTGCGACGACGGCGACGCCTGCACCAGCAGCGACAAGTGCGCGGCCGGCGCGTGCAAGGGAGCGCTGACCAGCGCGTGCACGGTCCACTTTGACGACCCGTTCGCCTGCGACAAGAACCTGGGCTGGACGTTCGCGCCGGCCGCAGACGACGCCAAGGGCATCCCCGGTTGGGCCATCGACGGCACGCCCGCCAAGCCCGCCGCGTTCTCGGGTGCGTGCTCGCTGAACCTGAACAACGGCATCAACTACGACTTGAAGGGACCCGGCGGCGCGTCGCAAGCGGTCGCGGCGGGCACGGTGGGTCCTGCGATCGATGTTCCGGCGGGGGTGGCAGAGGCGCAGTTGGTCTTCCAGAGCTGGTACGACGTCGAGGACTATCAGAACTTCGACATCCGCTATGTCGACTTCTCGGTCGACGGCTTCAAGACCGTGGACTCGGCGACGTTGTCCAACGGGGCGGCCAACGCCAAGTCATGGAAGAAGGTGACGCTGCCGGTGACCAAGTACGCCGGCAAGAAGCTGCAGATCCGCTTCCGCTTCGAGTCGATGGACGCCCTGAACAACGCGGGTGCCGGCTGGTTCGTCGACGACGTGCAGGTGCGGTCGTCCAAGGCGTCCAACTAGGCAAGAGCGACTTCGTGCACCGGGTTGCGGCTGAAGGTGCGTAGCGAACGCACTCGCGAGCGCCTGGTGGCGTGTTCTTGGTGGCGGGCATCGGTGCGCGGCAGGCCATTCCCTCCCGCACTTCCCGGGTTACAGCGTCCCACGCCGCCGCAGCTCGTCGCGCTCGTCCGCCGCCAGCTCGGCCAGCAGCCCGCGCAAATCGACCTCGTTTTCCGTCGCCGCGTGACGCCCCGTCAGCTCGGAGTCGGGCAGCAGGTCGCCACGCGCATACAGGTCCCACATCTCGGCCGCGTGGAACAGCGGCGCCTGGGTGGGCGTGTGGTCCAGCAGAAAGTGGTTCAGGTTGGCGACGTCGCGCAGCAGGATCTCGCGCGCGCTCTGGTTCTGCGCGGCGTCGAACGACTGTGGGAAGTCGATCAGCACGGGGCCATCGGCCGACAGCAGGACGTTGAAGTCCGACAGGTCGCCGTGGACGACACCCGCACACAGCATCTTGACCACTTCGCGGATCAGCTGGTCGAAGATGGCTTGTGCGACCTCAGGCTGCAGCTCGACGTCGCCCAGTCTGGGTGCGGGGCGGCCGTCGGCGTCCTTGACCAGCTCCATCACCAGCACGCCGTCTTCGAAGTGGTGTGGGGTCGGCACACGCACGCCCGCGTCGCGCAAGCGGTAGATCATGTCGACTTCGGCCGACCGCCACGCCGCTTCTTCCTGCGCCTTGCCGTGCCGACTGCCCTTGGCCATGGCGCGGGCATCGCGCGAGCTGCGGGACCGGCGCCCCTCCGTGTAGGCAGCACGGTGCTTGAATGACCGGTGCTCAGCTTCCTTGTAGACCTTGGCGACGCGCTCTTCGCCCTCCGACATCACGAGATAGACTTGGGCTTCCTTGCCGCTCATCAGAGGTCGCAGAACTTCGTCGACGATGCCCTGGTCCATCAGCGATTGCAGGCCGGTCGGTGTACGCAAGAAATTCCTTCGGTTCGGGGGCGGTGGACAAGGGCCGTAGACGGGGCGCGGATGGTGCGCCTCAGCAAGCGGCGGCGCAAGTGGGGGGGGGGGTCAGGTATTACCATTTCGCAGTTTCCGACCGGCACCCGGAAATGCTGGGGGTTGGCGCGCTTGGCTGCGCCACAAGACACGGGCAACATGGCGCGTCCACGACGCCCGCCCCGGGGTTCCGCTATGTCCAAGTCCTCAGGCCTCTTGCTCTTCTTCGTCCTGGCGTGCGGCCTGACGTGGGGCCTCGACGTGCCCTGGGTGCTCGCGGTCCTGCAGGGCCAGCCGCCGCCTCCCTATGCCATGAACCTGACCGGGCTGGGGGCACTGGGACCGACCTTGGCCGCCTTGCTCGTCGCTTGGCCGCGCGGCGAGTCGCGTCAGGTCTTTGGCCGCTGGCGCACCCACCCGTTGTGGATCGTCGTCGCGCTGTTCGCCCCGGGCACGCTGCATCTGGTCGCGACGCTGCTGGAGGTCGCGCTGGGCGGCCACCCGGCGCAGTGGTTCTATCCTCCCGTCGAACCAGAGCGCATCGCCGCCCTGCTGATGTTCCCCATCGGCGAGGAGTTCGGCTGGCGCGGCTTTGCCCATCCCCGTATCACGGCGCGCTTTGGCATGGTCACGGGGTCGCTGCTGCTGGGTCTGGTCTGGGGCGTGTGGCACGTGGGCATGATGTTCCAGCCGGGGTCGGGCGTAGCGCACGCCCTGACGGCGACGGGCCTTGCAGCGCTGGAGCTGGCGCTGTGGAGCGTGTGTTTCGCCTGGTTCTTCGAGAGGAGCGGCCGCAGCATGGCCGTCGCGATTGCCCTGCACGCCGGCGCCCATCTGGACAACGTGAACCGCGCGCCGGAAGGCGAGATCCGCTTGCGGGTGCTGCGGTTGGCAGTGGTCGCAGTGGCTGCAGGGCTGGCGGCCTGGGCGTTGACGCGCAAGCGGAAGGCAGAGGTGGTGTAAGGGGAGCGGAACGGGCGCCTGACGATCGCACCGCTAGTCCGGAGAGGCCAGCAACAGTCGATTCTTGGGAGAGATCTCGGCCGGAATCGCCTGGGTGTGGATCTGATACCCCGCCGCCCGCAGACGCACCGCCCGTTCGACGTCCACGGCCAGCGCCTTGTCCAGCCAGCCGTCCAGATCGCCATGCGTCCGGAGGACTTGGCAGCAAGGCAGGACAGCCACCCGCGCCCCCACCTCGATGGCACGCGTCAGGATCGTGTCCGTCAGGTCGCCACACGCGTGAGCGGACACAATCAGGTCGTCCGGAAACAGCTCGACGTCCTCCAGCCGCGCTTGACGGAACGCCACACGCCCCTGCAGCCGAGGCCACGCCGCGGCCACCGCGTCTGCCAGCAGCAAGTGGTTGTCGGTCAGCCGGGTGTCGACCGCGAGCGCGCCCGTCGCCGTCTCGTCCAGCAGCAGCAGAACCTGAGCCAACAGGCCGTGGCCACAGCACAAGTCGACGACGCGACCGCCGCGCAGGCGCCGGTGGACGCGCCGGGCGACCTCCCACGCTTCGTAGAGCTCCTTGCGCGGCAACACACCGGCACCGCACACCGCGCGCGCCAGCCGGGCAAACAGCGTGTCGCCGGGAAAGAGGTCGACCTGCTGCGGAGTCAGTCGGTTGCGCGATCCCGTGTGCATGGGTCCCCCAGAGCGCCACGGGAAGGACGTGCAGTCCGCGACGGGTCAAGGCTTATAGCACGCCGTTGTCGCAAGTTGCCGCAATCGAAGGCGACCAACGTGGTCCTGACATCTTCGGAGACTTGTGGTGCGCAAGTGTATCCGGCGAGTGGTTGCCGTCGCATTTCCACATGGACGACCTGTGTCAGGAGGACTAGGATTCTCTACCAGCCATTGAGATGCCCCCGTGATCACGCCTGCCCGATGCGATTGTTTTCGCGCAGGAGTGGCTCGGGGAAAGCGCTTTTGCTCGCAAGGCAGGAGTCGGTCATGAAGCGACTCAAGTCGGTCCCCCCGCCCCGGCACTTGGCAGCAGTCTTTCCGTTCGACACTGCAGACGGGGCGCTGCCGCCGGGGCCCTCTGCGCCCATGCCGCTGGGCTACGACCACGTCCAGCATCTGATGTCGGTGACGCCCGGTACCCTGTACGAGTACATGGACGAGACAGAGGGCGCCCGCCGCTATCTGTTCGTGGGGTCCGGGCACGACCGGGTCGTCGAGTGGAACGCCCGCGATTTCGAGACCGATGCGAGTCTGCCCTGGTCCTCGATCGACCCGGAATACGCGATCCTTGCCCTGCTGGAGCGCGAGCAGGACCTGGCGCGGTTGAACCGTAAGCTTCAGGCAGAGGCCGATGCGCTGGCCCAAGCCAACGAGACCATCCGACGCATCGCCGCGACCGATCCGTTGACCAACCTTGCGAACCGACGGCACTTTCGCGAATCGCTGGAGAAGGCCTGCGCCTATGCACGACGGCACGGGGGCGCGGTGACGATCGTCAGCTTCGACCTCGACGGCTTGAAGCTCGTCAACGACACCAAGGGGCACGCGGCGGGCGACAGCGTGCTGACCAGCTTCGCGGCCATCCTGACGGAGGAGGCAAGGACGGAAGACGTCCTGGGTCGGCTGGGCGGCGACGAGTTCACGGTGCTGCTGGTGGGTGCCGACGAGCGAGGCGGCTGGCAGTTCGCCAAGCGGGTCCAGCAAGCGGTGCGGGCCTGTCGCAAGCTCAGCGCGGCGGGCATCACGGTCAGCAGTGGCGTCGCGGGGTGGAAGGCGGGGCACGACGGCGAAGAGCTCCTTCGGCGCGCGGACGAGGCCCTGTACCACGCCAAACACCGGGGCGGAGACGCGGTCGAGGTCCACGGCGCAGCGTGACACGCACTGGCTTGCTTCGGTGGGCGGGCCGCTTGGTCCCCGACCGCTTGAGCCCGGGGGGCGTTGGGCGTACTGTCGCGCGGCGCTTCCCCTCGGCGTGCCCCCCTGCGTTCGGGCACCGACCCCGGGTTGCGGAACAGGACGTGGCGACCGGTGGCACCCTGCAGTGCAGCCCCAGCCGGCTCTTCTCGAACGCGGGTCGGACAAAAGCTCCCCATGATCGCTCGCTTGCAGTGGTTGCTGATTCTCGTCGTGCCGCTGATCGGCGCCGGTTGCCAGGCTCCGGTGGTGCCGCCTCCGGTCAAGCTGCCGGTACCGGTGACGGTGACAGCGGTCGTGCAGCGCGACGTGCCGGTGCAGGTCAGGGCCATCGGTACGGTCGAGGCGTTTGCCTCCGTCGCCCTCCAACCGCAGGTGACGGCGCGCATTGCCAAGGTGCACTTTCAAGAGGGCAGCGAGGTCAAGGCCGGCGACCTGTTGATCGAGCTGGATCCGCAGCCGTTTCTCGCCGCGCTGAACCAGGCCAAGGCGTCGCTGGCCAAGAACCAGGCGCAGGCCCGCTTTGCCCGCCAGCAGGCGAGCCGCTACGAGGGCTTGCTGGCTCAGGAAATCGTTACCCGCGACCAGGTCGACCAGCTGCGGTCGAATGCCGAGTCGCTGGCCGCCGCCGTGGCCGCCGACCGCGCCGCCATCGAGAGCGCGCAGATCCAGCTGGGCTACTGCACCCTGCGCGCGCCGATCTCTGGCCGCACCGGATTGCTCGCCCTGAAAGAGGGCAACCTGGTCAAGGCCAACGACATTGCGCTGGTGACGCTGAACCAAATCGCCCCCGTCTACGTCACCTTCAGCGTGTCTGAGCGGATGCTGGCCGACGTGCGGCGCGGCATGGCCGACGGCGCGCTGCAGGTCACGGCCGCGGTGCCAAACGAGGTGGGCAGCGTAGAGACGGGCACGATTCGCTTTCTGGACAACGCGGTGAACGCAACGACCGGCACGATTCGGCTGCGCGGGCAGTTTGCCAACGAATCCCGCAAGCTCTGGCCGGGTCAGTTCGTCGAGGTGGTGTTGACCCTGGGGCAGCGGCAGCAGGCCCTGCTGGTGCCCACGCAAGCCGTCCAGACCAGCCAGCAAGGCACCTTCGTGTACGTGGTCAAGGCCGACCAGACGGTGGAGATGCGGCCGGTCACGGTCGACTTCGCCAGCGGGCAGGACACCCTGCTGACCCAGGGGGTTGCGGCGGGCGAGACCATCGTCGTCGACGGCCAGTTGCGCCTGACGCCGGGGGCCAAGGTCAAGACGGGGGCCAAAGCGCCCGCCGCGGACAAGCGCCCATGAACATCGCCGACCTGTTCATCCGCCGGCCAATCATGACCTCGCTGGTCATGGTCGCGATCCTCGTGGCCGGCGCGGCGTCGTATCGCCTGCTGCCCGTCAACGACCTGCCCAACGTCGACTTTCCCACCATCCAGGTCAACGCCGACCTGCCGGGCGCCAACCCGCAGACGATGGCGTCGGCCGTCGCAACCCCGCTCGAGAACCAGCTTTCGACCATCGCAGGCGTCGACTCGATGACGTCCAGCAACGGCATCGGCTCGACCCGCATCACCATCCAGTTCAACCTGGACCGCGACATCGACGCCGCTGCCCAAGACGTGCAGGCGGCCATCTCTGCGGCGTCGCGCTCGCTGCCCAAGGACATGAAGGCGCCGCCGTCGCTGCGCAAGGTCAATCCCGCCGACCAGCCGGTGCTGTATCTGGCGCTCAGCTCGCCCACGCTGCCGCTGTCGGTCGTGAACGAGTACGCCGAGACCCTGATTGCGCAACGCATTTCGTCGGTCAGCGGCGTGGCGCAGGTCAGCGTGCACGGGTCGCAGACGTTCGCCGTACGCGCCCAGCTGGACCCCAAGGCGCTGGCGTCCCGTCAGCTCGGCATCGACGAGGTCGCCAACGCCATCGCGGAGGCAAACGTCAACCTGCCCGTCGGCACGTTGGATGGCCCGCAGCAGGCCTTCACCATCGAAGCCAGCGGTCAGATGTTCAAGGCGGCGGCATACCGGCAGGTCGTGGCGGCGTATCGCGACGGCGCGCCGGTGCGGCTGGAAGACCTGGGCACGGTGCTCGACGGGGTGGAAAACCCAAGGGCCGCGGCCTGGTACAACAACACCCGCGCGATCATGCTGACGGTACAACGCCAGCCCGGCACCAACACCGTCGAGGTGGTCAACAACGTCAAGAACCTGCTGCCGGGGTTTCGCAGCCAGATGCCCGCGTCTGTCGAACTGAACGTCGTTTACGACCGCTCGCAGCTGATTCGCGAGTCGATGCGCGATGTCGAGTTTACGCTGCTGCTGACGATCGGCCTTGTGATCCTCGTGATCTTCCTGTTCTTGCGCAACGTGTCGGCCACGGTGATTCCCTCGCTGGCCGTGCCCATGTCGATCATCGGCACCTTTTCGGTCATGCAGTTGCTCGGCTATTCGATCAACAACATCTCGATGATGGCGTTGACGCTGGCGGTCGGGTTCGTGGTCGACGATGCCATCGTGATGCTCGAGAACATCGTGCGGCACATGGAAAAGGGCGACAGCGCCATGGTGGCGGCGTTCAAGGGGTCCAAGGAGATCGGCTTCACCATCCTGTCGATGAGCATCTCGCTCGCCGCCGTCTTCATCCCCGTGCTGTTCATGGGCGGCATCCTGGGGCGCCTGCTCAACGAGTTCGCGGTCGTGATCACCGTCGCCATCGTGATCTCGTGCTTCGTGTCGCTGACGCTGACGCCGATGCTGTGCAGCCGCTTTCTCAAGCCGCCGAACCGCAACGCCCACGGGCGGTTGTTCCTGCTCGCCGAGCGTTTTCTCGACGGCATGCTCGACGTGTACCAGCGCTCGCTGAAGCAGGTGCTGCGCTTTCGCCGCACGACGCTGGTGGCCACGCTGCTGCTCACGGTGGCGACCGGGTGGCTCTTTACCGTGATTCCGATGGGTTTCTTGCCCAACGAGGACACCGGACGGCTCAATGCCGACACCGAGGCCGCCCAAGGCACGTCGTTCGCGGCGATGAAGGCGCATCAGGAGGCGCTGGCGGCCATCGTCGCCAAGGACCCGAGCATCGAGGGCTTCATGTCCTCCATCGGCGGCGGACAGAGCGGTGGCGCCAGCAACACCGGTCGCCTGTTCATGCGCCTGAAGCCCCGCAGCCAGCGCGCGCTTTCGGCCGACGAAATCATCCAAGAGCTGCGTCCCAAGCTCGCCAAGGTGCCGGGCGTGCGCGTGTTCTTGAAGAACGTGCCCTCGATCCAGATCGGCGGCAGCATGACCAAGAGCATGTATCAGTTCACGTTGCAGGGGCAGGACACCGACGTGCTGTACCGGGCCGCCGCGGCGTTCGAGGCCCGGCTGCGCGACACGCCCGAGCTGATCGACGTGACGAGCGACCTGCAGATCACGAATCCCCAGGTCCGCGTGGACATCAACCGCGACAAGGTGGCCAGTCTCGGCTTGTCGGTGCGGCAGGTCGAGGACGCGCTGGCGTACGCATACGGAAGTCGGCAGGTCACCTCGATCTTTGCGTCGACGGCGCAGTACCAGGTGATCCTCGAGCTGCTGCCGCGCTATCAGGGCGACCCCGCGGCGCTGGGGATGCTCTATGTACACGCCGGGTCGGGCAAGCTCGTGCCGCTCGACACCATCGCCACCGTCACCAAGTCGACCGGCCCGCTGACGGTCAACCACCTGGGCCAGCTGCCCGCCGTTACCGTCTCGTTCAACCTGCGCGAGGGCGTGGCCCTGGGCGACGGCATGAAGGTGGTCGACGACCTGGCCCAGAAGACGCTGCCGGCGACCATCAGCACCAGCTTCCAGGGCACTGCCCAGGCGTTTCAGTCGTCGTTCAGCGGTCTGTGGTTGCTTCTGGTCATGGCCATTTTCGTCATCTATGTCGTGCTGGGGGTTCTTTACGAGAGCTACATCCACCCCATCACCATTTTGTCGGGGCTTCCTGCGGCGGGTTTTGGGGCACTTGTGACGTTGATGGTGTTTGACTGCGACCTGAATATCTATGGGTTCGTCGGCATCATCATGCTGCTGGGCATCGTGAAGAAGAACGCCATCATGATGATCGACTTTGCCTTGGAGGCCGAGCGGACCGAGGGTAAGTCGCCGTTGGATGCGATTTTCGAGGGCGCCGTGGTGCGGTTTCGACCCATCATGATGACGACCATGGCGGCGCTGATGGGGACGCTGCCGATTGCCCTGGGGTTGGGTGCCGGCGGCGAGTCGCGGCAGCCGCTTGGGCTTGCGGTTGTCGGTGGGTTGTTGACTTCGCAGTTGCTTACGCTCTACATCACTCCTGTCGTTTATTACTATATGGATCGGTTGCTTCGGTGGGTTCGGCCGAATCGGACACCTGCGGTTGCCAGGGTGGCGTGACGGCGCGGGTGCGGGGCGTTTCGGGTGCCGTGGGCCGTCCCCGGACTGAAGTCCGTGGGCTACCGTTCAAGAAGTCTACGTCGATGACTCCGCAGACTGGTGGCGTGTCCTACGTGGCTCAGGAGGTCGAACGCCGCACCAGTACGGTATTCTTGCTGCCGCGCCGCCCTGATTCCGCCTCCATGTATTCGGCGGCGGGCAGCTTGCCGGTCACAGGCCCTGCGCGCGGCATTCGCCATCGACATCGAAAAGTGCACCGTTTGTAGCGGCCGGCGCGAGGTGATCGCCGCGATCCCGCCCGGTCCCATCGTGCGCAAGATCCTGACCCACCTCCATTTGCCGACGACCGTGGTGACCCGGCGACCGTGCGACGTGTGGCAAGTGCGC
>CAJBNH010000011.1 GCA_903955385.1 uncultured Myxococcales bacterium
CAGCGAGCGATCAACGGGGCATGCCGAGCCCTGCGTTCACCTACCGCCGCCGCACGCCCGAGGACACGGTGTTGTACCGCGTCGTCGACGGCGAGTTGCCGGCGGTCCGAGCGCTGCTCCGCGAGGCCGGCGACGGCCAGGCTGGCGGCAAGGGCCTCCTTCCCCCACGTCATCCTGAGCGAAGCGCAGCGGAGTCGAAGGACCTTGCGCGAAGCGCTTAGCCTGCGCCTCGTGGTGCCAGGTCGACCCATCCGGGGTTCTCAGCCGTGATGAGGTCGAGCTTGCGCTGTCGGCGCCAGCCCTTGAGCTGTTTCTCTCGACGGATGGCCTGCTCGATCGACTCGTACGGCTCGACGTGCACCAGACGATGGACGTGGTAGCGGGAGCGAGGACGCCTCGGCGGCGCAAGAAGGCCCCGGCCGAGGGCAGGACGCCTGTCGAGGCCACCGCGGAGCGTGTCGTGGCGGAGGCCAGCCAGCGGATGAGTAGAGGTCGGAGAACGCCTTGTTGGCGCCTTCGGGTCCGATGGTGATGGACCGGGCGGTTGGCTGGTGCTCGATGCCGGGGTGGGGTTGCTTGCGCTCCCTACCCGTGCATGGGCTTGGCGAGCGCCGAGGTTCCTGTCAGATCTCGACGGTCACCGTGAACACCGCAATCTGGCTGCGGTTGAACTTGGTGTCGTAGACCCGCACGGCCGCATCGTAGTGGCACGCCTTCAGGCCCGACTGCTTCAAGCTGCCGCTCGGCTTGAGCGCAAAGGTCCACACGCCGTCGCCCGCCGTCATGTCGCCGTGGCTCCCGTCGTCGTACCCTTGAAACCCGCCACCGGCCGCGAGCAAGCCGCCGCACTTCGGTTCGACGCTCAGGAAGGCGTAGTCGAGGAAGCTGAGCTCTGCCGATACGTCGCCGTCCGTGTCCTGCAGCTTGACCGTCACCTTGCCGGCCAGCCCCGGGTAGTAGGCCGCGTCGGTCCCTGCGGCCGTGATCAGCGGACCGCCCGGGTCCGGCGCCGGGCCCTGTGTGACCGTGAAGTTCGTGGCGAAGTTCAGCGTGTCGCCGGTTTCTTTGCCCTGCGCCGAGCCCAGCACGCCGATGCTGTCGCCGACCGCGAGCTGGGTCAGCCGTCCCTGGCTCGGCTTGAACGCGCCGCACACCTGCGCGCCACTCGACGCCGCGCCCGACGAAACAAAGGCCACCTGGGGATTCGTCGTCACGGCCTGCAGTTGCATCTGGTTGCCGGCAATGAACTGGTTGAACTGCACGCACGCATTCAGCCCGCCCGCTAGGACCATCTCGCCCACGGACCGCGTCGTCTTGGTCGCGTCCATCCACGCGAGCAACTGCTCGACCGCGAACACCCGCACGAGCTTCGGCGGGCTCCACAGCCCCTTGGCCTTGGCAATGACACCCACCGAGTAGATGCCGACCACGTCGGGCGTCAGGTTGGCGTGCGGCCCGCCGTCGAGCTGCAAGATGGCCTGTGCACCGTTCGGCGCATCCATCAGCACCCATTCGAAGGCATCCAGGAAGTCGCCGTCGTCGTCGCCGCTGCCCGACGCGTCGAGCGTGGCCTCCTTGCCCACCTTCACCACGACGTCTGCCACAAGGACCCACGGCGGGTGGTCGTGCGCGCACTTCTGGCCGGCTTCCTGGCACGTGTCGAAGGTCGCGGGGTTCTCGTCGACGCAGGGCGGTTTACCGGCTTGGCATTGGCCGGCAACGCACGTCTCGGCGCCGTTGCACCACTGACCATCGTCGCAGCTGCCGGCACCGCCGCACGGACCGAGATCCCCTGGTGTGACATCTGGTTGCGCGACCTCGAAGGGGAACGCGTCGGTCGCGAAGGCGTCGAACGGTTCGAGCACCTCGTAGCCGTCCGGCACGACGAATTCCGGTGCATCGCCGTCGGTCCAGACCCAGGCGTCCTCGGGCTCGGCAGCGTCGGCGTCGGGCGGGTGGGTCTCGGTCTCCGCGTCGGTGTCCGGAAGTGCAGCGTCGTCAGGCAGTTCGGTGGTCTCGCTGTCGCTATCGGAGACGTCGGACCTGGGTGCCGCGTCGGCATCCACGGCCGAGACCTCGCCCGCCGCATCGAGACTCGCACCATCCGTGGCGACGCCGGGGCCAACGACGGGCTCCGATGGCCCGCACGCAAGCAGAAGGCTCGCCGCCCAAGCCCACCTGTTCCGAGTTTCCATGGGGCATCTCCGCACCTAGGGTTGAAGGACTGACATTTTGTAGGTGAGACGGAACCCAACCAGCCCGAGACCGTCTGGCCCGCCATTTGCCGTGTCGTTGTTGGTCAACGTGACAATCACGAAGTAGCTGGTGGTGCCATTGGCCACCACTTCGCTGAGGCCCGTGGCGCTCTTGGTGCCCGTCTCGGTGCTTCCGTCGCCATTGACCACGTCGAGCGTGCTGAAGTTGGATGGAGACCAAGTAGTGCCAATGTCGCCGTACTTTGCCAGGTCCGCCTGCATGGTGCGCGTCTTGCCGCCTGCTTGGGCGACCTTCCGGTAGTGCATCTCCCAACCCGTGATGGTGACCCCGTCAGGAAGGTCCAACGGCACGATGAACTGGGCGTCGTACAAGGATTGATCCTTCAACCGTGCATAGTAGGCTGGCGTGGAACCGCTGCTATTCGACCACCAAACTACCTCTCCACGCGCGCTGCTTTGCTTGACGTTCTGGATACGGTCCGCGAAGACCACCTTGGTCTTGGTGCGACCGCCAGCATCCGCGTACTTGAACTCCCCTGCCACGGAAACGTCGCCGGCGGTCGTTCCGCGCGCCTTCACCTGGACGTTGCCCTCGAGCAGGATGTCGGTAGCCTGCACGGCGAACTCGGCCATCTGCCAGGGCGACGCAGAACCGGCAAACAGCAGAAGCTTGTGAGTGCTGTTCGGCATGTACAGCCGATACTGGACCGATGCGCCACCACCGTCCCCGGCGCCGAATCGGACTTCCGGCCGTCCAGACGGAGTGTGAATCAGATTGGTATCTCTCAGGTCGAGCCGAGTGCCACCGTTGGTGACGAACTGCAAGTGGTTGTTGGGGTTCGTGTCCGCGGCCGGATTGGTGACGTACGTGGTGCTGGGGTTAGTCGCGTCATTGGCGTCGAAGATCACCTTGTCGCCGAGATTCATAGAGACGTTCGCCATTCGTAACCTCTGTGGCATTGGTAACCATTCACGCTCAGTGTCCGCGGAACTGGGCGTGAGTGTACGCTTGGCGCTGAGAAGCGCAAGCAACGGGTAGTCGACTGGGTGTACATCCAATCCACGACCGTCCCGACTCGAGCCCTGGTCTCACGCGGTGCCGGTGCCCTCGACTGCGGGTCGGAGTACGTTGTTGTTTCTGCCGCGGGGCTGCCGAATGCCGTGCGGGTGACGCGACTGCGGGATGCGGCGTAGCGTGGCTGGGGACTCTTCCTTCGCCAGCACCCAGTCTACTCCCCCAACGCCCCCTCCAACGCCTCGATCCTGCCCCGCAACCGCGCCAGTGCCGCCCGCAGCCGCTTGCGCTGCGGCCCCCGCACCTTGGCCGGGTCGACCTTGGCCCAGCGCCCGGTCCAGGCGTCGACCTGCACCGACCACTTCTCGGCCACCGTGACCAGGCGCCCAGCCTGGGGTTGCGGACCGTCGTCGGCCGGATCCTCGGCGGGCGGTTGGATGCCCGGTGCAGATGGATCGCCATCGATCTCGCCGCCCGCCAGCACATGCCCCACCGCGTCGCGCAGCTGCCGCACCGTCCAGTCGCCCTGCACCGCGGCCACGGCCAGGCGCGTGCGTGCAGTCGGGTCGGGCACCCGTGTCAATTCGACCACTTGCGAGAAGAACAGCGCCGCCTGCAGTGGGGCGGGCAGCAGGTCGTAGACCAGACGGGCCTTGATGCAGTTGCGGGCCGTGGACTCGCCGATGCCGAGCTTGTCGAGGTCGTCGCGGCAATGGGCGAAGAACAGGGCGAAGCGGGCGTCCTTGGTCGAGTCGTGGCTCTGGTAGGCCGCGCTGTCGCCGCCGAAGAACGCGTCGAGCAGCACGCGGCCGACCTCGAGGCGGAAGGCCAGGGCGTGGTTGCGGGCCAGGCTTTCCAGGACGTCGAGCAGGTCCTCGAAGGGCGTCAGTTCGTGG
>CAJBNH010000012.1 GCA_903955385.1 uncultured Myxococcales bacterium
CCGCCCGGACAGCCGACCGCTTGGGCACCGCCACGGGTGACCGCACGCAACGCCTCTTGCGGCGTCAGCCTCGCGTTCAACACCGCCACCTGCAGGGTCAGGATCAGGTTGGTGGTCATCGACGACCCGGGGTTGCAGTCGGTCCCGAGCGCCACACGCGCGCCCGCATCCACCAACGCACGCAGGGGCGCCACCGGCTCGCGCAGGTACAGCGACGTCAGCGGCAGCCCCACGGCCACGGTGTCCGACGCCGCCAGCAGCGCCACGTCCTCGGGCGTGGTCTGCAGCAGGTGCTCGACGCTGGTAGCGCCTGCCGCCACCGCCCACGGCACGCCGCCGATCGACGCGAATTCGTCTACGTGCGCCTTGAGTTGCAGGCCCAGCCGTCGCCGCGCCTCGTCGACCCGCTGCGCCTGCGCCACCGAGAAGTAGCCCTGCTCGACGAACACGTCCACGAACGCAAGCTGCGGGTCGGCTTGCGCCAGCGCGGGCAGGATCTGGCGCACCACCTGATCGACGTAGCGGTCCGGGGTCGCCTTGTGCTCCGGCGGCACCGCGTGGGCGGGCATGGCGGTGGCGACGACGTGCACCCGGCCGACCCACGCCTCACGCAACACGCGAATCGATTGCAAAATACGCACTTCCGACTCGAGGTCGAGGCCGTAGCCCGTCTTGACCTCGACGACCCGAACGCCTTGTGCCGCCAGCTCGCGCAGACGGGCATCCGCGGACTGGACCAAGGATTCCTGCGTCGCCGCGCGGGTTTGGCGCACGGTGTGCAGGATTCCGCCGCCCTCGCTGGCGATCTGTGCGTACGACGTGCCGGCCATTCGCCGCACGAACTCGCCCGAGCGGTCGCCGGCAAACACCAGATGCGTGTGGGCGTCGACCAGCCCCGGCAGCACCAGCTGCCCCTGCAGATCGACCGTGTGCTCTGCAGGCGGCGCTCCCGAGGCAGGCCCCAACCACGCGATCCGCCAAGGGAACAGCTCTCCCTTCGGTGCCGACTCGATCACCACGTCCCAGCCGCGCTGCAGCCCCAGCTGGTCCCACGAGCCGATCGGTCCCCGCTCGGGCCCCTCGCCCGTCAGCAGCACGGCCCCGGTCAGTCGGATGCGCATGATTCGCTCACCTTGCCATGGGGATGTTCAGGTCGTGCTCGGCGGCACAGGCGACCGCGTCGTCATAGCCCGCGTCCACGTGACGCAGCACGCCCATCGCCGGGTCGGTCGTCAGCACGCGCTGGATTCTCCTTGCTGCTTCCGGAGTTCCATCGGCCACGATGACCATGCCCGCATGCTGGCTGTAGCCCATGCCGACGCCGCCGCCGTGGTGCACGCTGATCCAGGACGCGCCGCCCACCGCATTCACCATCGCGTTGAGGAACACCCAGTCGCTGACGGCGTCCGACCCGTCCTTCATCGCCTCAGTCTCGCGGTTGGGCGAGGCTACGCTGCCGCAGTCCAGATGGTCGCGCCCGATCACGATGGGCGCCTTCACCCGGCCCTGCGCCACCAGATCGTTGAAGAGAATCCCGGCCTTGGCCCGCTCGCCCAGCCCCAGCCAGCAGATCCGCGCGGGCAGCCCCTGGAAGGCGATGCGCGGCGCCCCCTCGCGCAACCACTGCTGCACGCCGGCGTTGTCGGGAAACAGCTCGAGCAGCGCCTGGTCCGTCACCGCGATGTCCTGCGGGTCGCCCGACAGCGCCACCCAGCGAAACGGCCCTTCGCCCTTGCAGAAACGCGGGCGGATGTAGGCCGGGACGAAGCCAGGGAACGAGAACGCGACCTCGCGTTGCAGCCCGCCCTCGACCGCCTCTGCGCGCAGGTTGTTGCCGTAGTCGAACACATGCACGCCCGCTTCGCGCAGCGCCGCCATCCGCGACACGTGCTCGACGATGTCGTGCCGCACCAGCCGCAGCCACGCGACTGGATCGGATTGCCGAAGCACTGCCGCCTGTTGCAGCGTGTGACCGGTGGGGTGATAGCCGACCAGCGGGTCGTGGGCTGAGGTCTGGTCGGTCAGCAGGTCGGGTCGCACGCCGCGCGCCTCCAGCCGCCGCAGCAGCTCGACCGCCGTGCAACACACCGCAAACGACCTCGGCTCCCCTGCCGCCTTGGCCTGCAGCGCCCGGTCGATGCCCTGATCCACGTCCTGCACCCACTCGTCGACGTACTTCGTCTGCAGTCGCCGCTGGATGCGCGTGGGATCGACCTCGGCCGCCAGCATCACGCCGCCCGCCAACGCCGCCGCCAACGGTTGCGCGCCCCCCATGCCGCCCAGTCCCGCCGTGACGACGAGCTTGCCGCCCAATGGCCGTCGCGGATCGAAGCCCGCTTCGTGGCCGTAGTGCTGGCGACCGGCTTCGGCAAAGGTCTCGTACGTGCCCTGCACGATCCCCTGGGTGCCGATGTAGATCCACGACCCGGCCGTCATCTGGCCGAACATCATCAGACCCTTGGCGTCCAGCTCGCGAAAGTGGTCCCAAGTCGCCCAGCGCGGCACCAGATTCGAGTTGGCGATCAGCACGCGCGGCGCATCGGCATGGGTCGTCAGCACGCCGACGGGCTTGCCAGACTGCACCAGCAGCGTCTCGTCGTCCTCCAGCTCGCGCAGGCACTTGACGATCGCGTGGAACGACGGCCAGTTGCGCGCGGCGCGGCCGATGCCGCCATAGACGACCAGATCCTGCCAGCGCTCGGCGATGTCGGGGTCGAGGTTGTTGCAGAGCATCCGCAGCGCGGCCTCTTGCACCCAGCCCTTGCAGGTCAGCTGGTTGCCGCGCGGGGCGTGGATCGGTTCCGACGGACGAGAAGCGGTGTCGGACATAGCGGGGCCTCCGGAGGGGTGGCCCTGTTGTCGCAGATTGCGCGCGGCGGGGCTACCCCTCGGCCTGATCCGCCATCGTCACGTCGTCGTCGCCACCGCCGCTGGACAGCGTGGGCGTGGCGTCGGGAGCGAACGCAATCTCGCGCACCCGCACGTCGATCTTCTTGAACAGCGCGGGCTCGTCCTTCAGCAGGGCGCGCACCTTCTCGCGACCCTGACCCAGACGCTCGCCCTCGAAGCTGTACCACGCGCCGATCTTGTCCAGCACGCCCATCTCGGTCGCCTGATCGATCAGGTCGCCGGCCGAGCAGATGCCCTCGCCGTACATGATGTCGAACTCGACCTGGCGGAAGGGCGGCGCCACCTTGTTCTTGACGATCTTCACGCGGGTGCGGCTGCCGATGCTCTCTTCGCCGTTCTTCAGCGAGCCGATGCGGCGGACGTCGATGCGCACCGATGCGTAGAACTTCAGGGCGTTGCCGCCGGTCGTCGTCTCGGGGCTGCCGAACATCACGCCGATCTTCATGCGCAGCTGGTTGATGAAGAGCACGCAGGTGTTCGACTTGGAGATCGACGCCGTCAGCTTGCGCAGCGCCTGGCTCATCAGCCGCGCCTGCGCGCCGACCTGGCTGTCGCCCATCGCGCCTTCGATCTCGGCCTTGGGGACCAGCGCCGCCACCGAGTCGACCACGATGATGTCCACCGCGCCCGAGCGCACCAGCGTGTCGACGATCTCCAACGCCTGCTCGCCGCTGTCGGGCTGGCTGCACAGCAGGTCGTCGACACGAACGCCCAGCTTGCGGGCATAGGTCACGTCCAGGGCGTGTTCCGCGTCCACGAACGCCGCGATGCCGCCGGTCTTCTGGGCCTCGGCGATGGCGTGCAGCGCCAGGGTCGTCTTGCCGCTGGACTCTGGTCCGAAGATCTCGACGATGCGGCCGCGCGGGATGCCGCCGATGCCGAGTGCGATGTCGAGGCCGATGGAACCGGTCGGAATCACTTCGATGTCCTTGAACATCGCGCCGTGGTCGCCCAACCGCACCATGACGCCCTTGCCGAAGGTGCGCTCGATCGAGGCGAGTGCGGTGGCGATGGCCTGCTGCTTGTCGCTGGTGTAGACGTTCTCAGTCGTATCCTTCTTGCCGCGCGCCATGTTCAAGGCTCCTGTAGGGGGTGTTCCGGGGGTACTGGTAGAAGAAGTCGGGTGCCCATAGGCTGTACAGATGTTCAGGTATCCAGATCCGGAATGCAAGCTTTTTGGCTGCTCGAGCCTCCCCGAGTGGTCGGCTGGATTGTGCTGACGTCGACAGTCATTCCCTCGCGAAAGACGGCAACACTCCGTCTTTTCATTGGTTTTAGGAGTTGATCGCCTTGTCATGCCTCGCGACCTTGACTCCCATGTTGCTGGCAGCGACCGCTTGCACCCCGCGTCCCCACACCCGGGTCTACGCGGGACCACGCGGTATTCGCTGCCATTTTCGCCAAACGCCGCGATTGCGCCCGGATCAGCGACGTGGCAAGCTCTTTGACTTGCGAGGGCCTCACTGTGAGCCAGCCGCTCCCCCCCCATGATCCTGATCAGCCGAGCGCCCCCGACGCTGCGGTGAACGCCGACGCCGACGCCTCTGCCGGCGCCACGATCATGCAGCGATTCCGAGTGACGCAGCAGATCAGCGACTCGGTGGTCGCTCGGGTGCAGCGACGGGCGCGGGAAGCTCAGGGCGCGCCTGAAGTTGCCGCCCCCGGCGAGCACACGGCACTCGAAGCTGAGGCGTCGCCGCAAGTCCCCGATCTCCCGCACTCACACTCCGGCGACACCGCTCGCACGCATGTCCAGCGGGCCCGCACGACGGCCCCGACGGACGATGCGGCAGAGGCGAATCCCGGCGCCGAGGCCCCGTGGCGGTTCACGCCGCCCGCCCGACTGGTCGGCGCAAGGCCCGCGTCCAGCATCCACAACGCCATGATCGATCAGGAGCGCACCGACGCCGACGCGCTGTGCAACCTGACTTCGGCACCGATGTTGGAGCTGGCCGACGACGAGCACCAACCGCTGCCCCACGAGTGCGAAGGCCGCTACGAGGTGGTCGAGGCTTTGGGCCACGGCGGCATGGGCACGGTGCTGCGGGTGCGCGACACGGGGCTGAAGCGCGACGTGGCGATGAAGGTGCTGCGCGAAGACCTGGCCCACAAGGTCGAGTACGTCAACGCCCTGCGGCGCGAGGCGCGCATCATCGGCGGTCTGGAACACCCTTCGATCATTCCGTTGCACGAGCTGGGGACGCGGCTGGACGGCGCGTCGTACTACACGATGAAGCTGATGCCCTCGCGGTCGCTGGGGGAAGTGGTCCAGCACCTGCAGCTGGGCGATCAGGGGGTGGGAGACCAGTTCTCGCTGCGGCGGCTGGTCGGCGTGTTCATCCAGATGGCGCAGGGCATGGAGTACGCGCACAGCAAGGGCGTGGTCCACCGAGACCTGAAGCCAGAGAACGTGCTGCTGGGCGACTTCGGCGAAGTGCAGATCACGGACTGGGGCATCGCCAAGCGCTTGGCGTCGCCGCGCCCTCCCAACGCCGAAGGACTGATCGTCGGTACGCCCGCCTACATGAGCCCGGAGCAGGCCGCCGGCCACGACAGCGAGGTGGACCACCGGTCGGACATCTACGCGCTGGGCGTGATGCTGTACGAGGTGCTGGCGCTGAAGCGCCCGTATGGCGGCGAGAATTCCCAGCAGCAGCTGGAAGCCACCAAGAACGTCGTGCCTCTGCCGCCCTCCGTTGTTGCCCGCGACCGCTCTGTCCCGCTGGACCTCGAAGCCGTGGCGATGCGGATGCTGGAGAAGAAGCGCGAGCGGCGCCCCCAGTCGATGCGAGAGGTGTGGCAAGCACTGGAACGCTTTCTGGCGGGCGAGCAGGAGCGTGAGCGGCTGCGCGAGCGAGCCGACCAGTGCTACCGCCATGGCTTGGAAGAGCTGGCCCAGTACGAGGCGCTACGGTTCGAGCGCGAATTCGCGATGCAGGAGGAGCGCGACCTGTGCCGCGACGTGCGGCCGTGGCACAGCCAAGCGCAGAAGCAGAGCGTGTGGGCCGTGCGTCATCGGCTGCAGATGCTGGAAGTGCTGTACGCGCACGCGTTTGCGACGGCCTCGGACTACCTGCGCCAGGCCATCGATCAGGGAGACGGCCACACCAAAGCGCGTGAGAAGCTGATCGAGCTGTACTGGCTTCGACACGACGAGGCCGCAGCTGCCGGGGACAACGCCACCAAGCTGTTCTTCGCCCGCCAGGCCCACGACCTGTCGGAACACAGCGGCCGCCAGACCGGCATCCTGCACATTCGCTCGCAGCCCCCGGGCGCCCGCATCTACGCGATCCCGTTCGACGAGATTCGCGGCAGTGTGGGGCGTCCCTCTCCGCAGTACGAGATCGGTTGCGCGCCGCTCAATGGAATCGAGCTGCCGCTGGGGCCGTATGTGCTGATGGCGCGTCTGGACGGCCACCGCGATGCCATGGAGACCCTCTATGTCCGCGAAACCAATGGCGACATCCTGCTGCTGTGCTATCCGTGGTCCAGCGAGCTGCCGCTGATCGGCCGAGAGGTCGAGCTGGGTCAGCTGTGGCTGCTGCTGCAGGACGCAGAGGTGCGGTCGCGACCGGTCATCTGTCTGGTGGCCGGTGCCATGGGCATGGGCAAGAACGTGCTGATGGACGCCTTTCGCCGCTCCGTCGAGCAGCACCCGACCAAGACCTACTTCCTGCTCGAGGTCAGCTGCAACCGCCTGCGCCGCGACCTGCCCTACGCGACCCTTGCCGACCTGATTCGCCTGCGCGCAGGCATCCTCGAAACCGACTCAGCCGATCAGGCCCGCGCCAAGCTGCAGCGCATGGTCGCTCAGGCGTTCTCACGGCTGGGCCAGCGCAAGCTGACCCCGGACCGTCTGGCCGAGGCGGACAGAATCGCCAACACGATCGCGGCCTTGCCAGCTTTTGACATCGAAGACCCCACGCGTATGGGCATCCGCGAAGAGATGGCCACAGTGGGTCGTCGCGCCCTGACCGAGGCGCTGGCCACGTACTTCCAGGCCGTCGCCGTCGCCACGCCGGTGCTGATGCTGATCCGCCACGCACAGCACATGGACGCGTCCAGCCGCTCGTTCTTCAATGATCTCCTGTCACTGCTGAAGGGATCGCCGCTGCTGATGGTGGCCAGCTCGACCGAGGCCGACGACGTCGAGGGGCTGCAGTCTTCCGCGCTGCGCCACTTGGTGCCCCACCAGCCGCCGTTCCACTTCGACCAGCAGCTTGCGCTCGATTCGCTCTCAGAGCGCGCCGTCGCGTGTCTGGTGCGCGACATGCTCGCCGCGCCGGTTGACGCCGAGTTGATGGCGTGGATTCAGGCACATGCGCTGGGTGCTCCGTTCCTGACCGGAGAGTTGGTGCACATGCTCGCGCGCACAGGCGCCATGGAGCTGCGGGCGTCCGAGTGGTGTCTGGTCCGCGAGCGCCTGCCCGCCGAAGTCCGGCCGGGCAATCTGGAGAGCGTGCTGCGCGTGCTGGTGAGCACCCTGCCGTCTCACGTCCAACGCGCCCTGTCGGCTGCGGTCGTGGTCGGTGCCGAATTCTGGGCCGGCTGCCTGCAGGACTTGGGCGTGCTGCAGGTCGACGACGCCCTGGAGCAGCTGGTGCAGGCCGGCATCGTCGTGCGCAACGCCACTTGCCGCTATCCTGGTGACCGCGAGTACCGCCTGAGCTCCAACCTGCGCCGCCGCGTCGCCTACGACAAGCTGGCCCCCCACGACCGCCGCGCGATGCACCGCAGGATCGCCGCATGGATCGCCCGCCACGGCCGCACCGACCTCGAAGAGAGCGCGCGCTTGGCCCACCACCTCGAGATGGGCGGACAGCCCGAGGAAGCGGCCCTGCTGTATGCCCGCATCGGCAAGGCTGCGACGTCGGTGGGAGCGGAAGAAGAGGCCGAGCGCCTGTACACCCACGCCCACGTGCTGAGCACCGATGCAGAGCTGCAGGGCGGCATCGAGGTTGCGTTGCGGGCCATGTCCGCGCGGTCCCGAGAGCGCGTGCGGGGCTGACCGTCGGGAGCGCTCGCCCGGCTACGGCGTCGGCGGACCGAGGCAACCGGGAATCGGATCGTTGTAGCAAAATCCGTACTTGCAGGCGTCGGCGGTGCATTGGTTCTTGTCGGCGCACTCCAGCGAGGACTGGCACTTCTTGGCGTAGCACCCCTCGATCGGCGTGTTGGTGCAGAAGCCGTAGGGCTGCTGGCAGGCGTCGGTCGTGCACGGGTTGCCGTCGTTGCAGGTCAGCGTCTTGTACTGGCATTTGCCGCTGATGCAGAGCTCGCTGGTGCAGGCGTTCTTGTCATCGCACATTGACGCGTCCTTGCACGGGATCGCGCAGTTGGGATCCTGAACGTACGAGCACTTGCCGTTGGTTGCGTCGCACAGGTCCTTGGTGCAGGGGTTGCCGTCGTCGCACTGCCCGGGCTTGCACAGCATGCCGCACCCGGGGATCGGCAGGTAGACGCACTTGCCGCTCTTGGGGTCGCAGCTGTCCATCGTGCAGTTGTTGCTGTCGTTGCAGACCTGCTGGACCCAGACGCACATCCCCAGCTGGCCGTCAGGCGTCGCGCCCTTGCAGATGTCGATGCTGCAGGCGATGCCGTCGTTGCACTCCATGTCCATCTTGCACGGCTGGCAGTTGCTCGAAGACGCGTGCATGCACTGGCCCGACATGGGGTCGCAGTAGTCCTTGGAGCACGGGTTGTTGTCGTTGCACTGCGCGTCCGACGTGCAGCCCGGGGTGCAGGCGGGGTCCTTGGCGTGCTGGCAGGTCCAGTTCTCGCACCAGTCCTTGGTGCACTTGTTGCCGTCATCGCACTGCGGTGCCGACATCGACGGGGTGCAGCAGGACTTCAGGTTCGCCTGCGTGTAGACGCACTTGCCCACGCCGGACGACGACACCATGCACTTGTCGACGGTGCAGGCGATTCCGTCGTTGCAGTCGAACTCCGACTTGCAGCCGGCGTTGCAGCCGGGGATCAGCGGGTTGGAGCACTGGAAGGTGTTGTAGTCGCACACGTCTTGCGTGCAGCTGTTGCCGTCGACGCACTGCATGATGTCGATCATCGGGTTGCAGCAGCCCTTGGCGCCCGAAGGCGAGTGCTGGCACTTGCCGAAGCCGTCGGCGCTGATCACGCATTTGTCCAGCGTGCACGGCAACTTGTCGTCGCACTGCAGGTCGGACTGGCAGCCGGCGCACCCGGGCAGCAGCTTGTGCACGCACTGTCCGGTCCCGGCAGCACACGCGTCTGAGGTGCAGGCGTCGCCATCGTCACAGTTCTGGGGCTGCACCTCACACTGGCCGGTCATGGGGTTGCAGCTGGCGGTGTAGCAAGGCTTCGCCGGGCAAGCGAGCCCTCCAGCCGTCACGCACTTGCCGCCCATGCACGCCTCTTTGGTGCACAAGTTGCCGTCGTCGCAGTCCTTGTCGTTGGTGCAGCAGTTCGGCGAGGGCGAGAAAAGGCACCCGATCGTCGGGTCGCACATGTCGTTGGTGCAGGGGTCGCCGTCGTTGCACTTGGCCACGCTGTAGACGCAGGTGCCCTGAATGCACTGGTCGGCGGTGCAAGCGTTGCCGTCCTCGCACTGGGCCGAGTCCTTGCACTGGTCGCCGCAGCCGGGAAGCTGGGCGAACTGGCACTGCCCGCCAATGCACATATCCTGAGTGCAGGGGTTGCCGTCGTTGCAGTCGTAGTCGTTGAAACACTTGGGATAGCAGCCGTCCATCTGCAGGTGCTCGCACATGCCCGCGTCGGTGCACACGTCTTGGGTGCAGGGGTCACCGTCGTCGCAGGACGCATCGCCCTGACATGGCTCGGCGCAACCCTCGAGCAGCTGGTGAACGCACTGTCCGCTGCCCCAAGCGCACACGTCCTTGGTGCATGGGTTGCCGTCATCGCAATACTCGTCGCCGGCGCAGGACATCCCGCAGCCGGGCACGGCCAGGTGCTGGCACTGGCCGTTGGTGCACTGGTCGGCGGTGCAGGGGTCGCCGTCGTCGCACGAGATGGGCGACTGCTCGCACTTGCCGGTCTGCGGGTTGCAGCTGGCGACGAAGCACGGCGCGGCGGGACAGGCGAACGGGGTCGCGGACGCGCACTGGCCGGCGACGCACGCCTCTTGGGTGCACAGGTTGCCGTCGTCGCAGTCGGCATCGACCACGCACGCCGAGTCGACCCACTGGTCAACCCAGACGACATCGGTGCCGGTGCCGTCGGGGTCGGTGACCTCGCCGCCCTGACCGTCCTGGCCATCCGCGCCCGTGTCGGCCAGAACCGGACCGACCGTCCCCACATCCGAACCACAACCGGCAAGGCCCAGTCCCAGCGCCACCACCGCAAACGGCAGGCATCGACAGGAACGAAAGATCAAGCTTTGTGCTGTGTTTCGCATGGCAACCTCCAGAATCGCGGCGGCAGAGACCGGCCTGAGACCAACAGACACTGTACCAGCTTGGCGCGGCCGACGAAAACAACAACTGCATCGGGCGGCTTGCCGGCGTGGAGGGAAAGGCTCTATCTTCCCAAGGCATGTTTTCTCCTCGTGAAGATCGCACCCTCGCTCTGGTCCGGCCCGCAACGCTGGGCGATGCCGAGGCGTTGCGCAACTTCAAGCGCCTCGCATTGAGCGAGACCGAGTACCTGTTGCAGGGGCTGGAGGATTTC
>CAJBNH010000013.1 GCA_903955385.1 uncultured Myxococcales bacterium
CAACGTCTGGACGTCGGCGGCAAATGCGATTCTTCTTCAGTACTTCTACCCGCTGATCGTCGCCGTCGTGTCGTTCGCGCTGTTCGGCGAGCGGCTGGTGCGCGGCGATGCCTGGGCGCTGGGTCTGGGCACGCTGGGCGTGGTCGTCATCGTGGTGGGGTCGTGGCAAGGGGCCGAGGTGCTGGGCGTTACGCTGGGCATGCTGTCGGCGCTGGGCTTTGGCGCGTTTGTGCTGCTGCAGCGGCCGCTGCAGGGCGTGGACGTGCTGGCCCTGACGAGCATCAACAACCTCGTGACCTTTCTGGCGATCCTGCCGTTTGCCGATGGGATCCTCGACGCCCCACCGGCCGCGCTGGCGCTGGTAGCGTTTCAGGGTGTGGTGCAGATCGCGGCGCCGTATGTGCTGTTCCTCAACGGCCTGCGCACCGTTCCTGCCGTGGCGGGGTCGGTGATCACGCTGGCCGAGCCGTTGCTGAACCCGCTGTGGACCTGGCTTGGGGTGGGCGAAGTGCCCAGCTTCTGGACGCTTCTGGGCGGCGGTGTGCTGCTGGCGGCCCTGGTCGTGCAGGCCGTAGACGCCGCGCGGCGACGGGGTCGGGTGGCGCGCGCGGTGGGTTAGCCCCTCATCGCCGTGGTCTTGACCGGTTGACGGATCCCAGATCCCAGGGGCTGAACCCCCGGGCTATGTTTGCGCCGACCGCCTGCGCGGGCGGCTCGGGCCCGGGGCGTCCACGGAGGTGGACGCCGCAAAGATAGCCCGCCAGTTCAGTGGCCGGGCAGCCACGACGGCGTTTCGACACGGACGCTACAGTTCCACCCTGCGCCCACCGACCCAACGGACCGAACCCCCTGTGACGGAGGGCTAGACCGGCTCCCGCTCACCCGGCAACAACGCCCGCGTCCGCACCGCCAATGCTTCGGGAAGACGCTCGCGGATCACACGCAACGCCTCGCGCGCACTGTAGATCTGGCTGACGTGGTACGGCACCAGCCACTGGCCTTGCAGCAGCTCGGCGCGCGCGATCCACTCGTCCAAATGCACATGCCCGCCCAGATGCGCGTGGGCCGGCGTGCGGCGGTCGTCCAGAAAGGTCGCTTCCAGCGCCATGACCTCGGCGTGCTGCAATTCGGGCGCGTCGTGCAGTGCCTGGATGCGTGTATCCCCTGACACGGCCAGGCGAATCCTCTCAACGGCGGTAGAGACCGTCTCGCCCCGCAGGGCCAGCTCACGCAGGGTCTCCGGCGGCAACCC
The DNA here is from genome assembly GCA_903955385.1 of uncultured Myxococcales bacterium. Classification (GTDB taxonomy): domain Bacteria; phylum Myxococcota_A; class UBA9042; order UBA9042; family UBA9042; genus CAJBNH01. The sequence continues at coordinate 1,253 of CAJBNH010000013.1, forward strand.
GGCGAACTCGGCCTTGAGTCGGTGGGGACGCTCGACCACGGCATAGCCCAGCGCCGGCACCACGTGATGGGTCGCAAGTGCGCGCAGCCAGCGGCTTTTGCCGATCGGCAGCTCGTCGCCCGGGCGCATCGGCTGCAGCGTCCACGGAAACGGCGACCCCTGCAGCCGCTCCCACGCCTGCACGATGGCGCGCAGGTCGTCGCACGCCTCGGCCGGCGCGAACACCGTCGACGGACCCATCGCGTACAGCTTGCGCAGCGCCAGGTACTGCCCCAGACCGCCGGCGTGGTCCATGTGCGCGTGCGTCAGGGCCAGGTACTTGCAGCGGGCCACCACCTCGGGCGAGCGGCCGACGTCGATCGCTAGGCTCCAGGCCTGCACGCGCAGCCACGTCTCGACGCCCGCGACCGAGGCCCCTTCGAGCTGGAACCCCAGACCCGGAAAGGTCAAACACGCCACCGCCGCCTGCTGCAGCTCGGGTCGGCCGGCCGGAGCCTCGGGCAAGGTGGGATCGGGCTCTGCCACGGCAAACCTCTAGGGAGCAACGGCGCAGAGCGGCGACTAGGGAGCGACGGCGCGGAACAGGGACACCGGTCCGCGGACCGTCCAAGCGACGGCATCCTCGCCGATCGGCCGAAACCCGACCTGACGCAGCTGGTCAGCCAGATCGGCCTCGTGCTCGGCAGCGCGACGGGCGGCGGCCTCGGCGTCGCGCGGATTGCGCCAAGTGGCCAGCGCGGCCACCTGCCAGCGCCGATTCGTGGCGTGCGTGAAGTGCAGCTCGCCGCCAACCACCAGCAGCCCGCGCAAACGGGCCAGCGAGCGCAAGCGGTCGGACACGCCCAACCCTTGCAGCGGCAACCACCCGACGATGCGATCGAATTTCGGCTGATTCGGGTCCAGCTCCCACGGACGGCCCTTCGCCGCTGTCGCCGTCGGGACCTCCGGCGCACCGGCCCGCGACAGGTCCAACACGCGCAGCCCGTCGTGTGGCAAGGCGGCGGCGAGCAGCTGGCGGCGCAGGGCGGCGGAACCCCAGAGGAGCGGAATCTCGGGCGGACGGGGCGAAGCGGGCATGGCCACAGGCATCCTTGTGGTCAGCCGCGGTCGCGGGCGGGCCTTCGAGCGGCTTCCAGCGGGCGGCGCGCCACGTCCAGCACGGCCGAGGCAAACGCGGCGGCGGCGGCTTCGCAAGCGGCCAGGTCGCCGGTGAGCCACGCACCGCCGTAGTTTGTCTCCGTCGGCGGGCCAAAGTACTTGCACAGCCTGACGTCTGCGGCCTTCAGTGCGGCGTCGACGGCCACCACCGACTCGACGGGCGGCGCGATCAGGTACGCCAACGGCGCGCCGCGCGGGATGCCGGCGAGCTTGCTCAGGTAGTCGCCCGTCTCGGACAGCACATGGGGAAAGAACGCGGGAGAGGCACCCGGCAGCCCCTTTCCCTGATAGAAGCACGCACGATCATTCAGGTATTCGCGAAGCGCGGCAAGGCCTTCCAGCACCTCGTCGGGGTCCGGTCCGGCCAGCACGCCCAGGATCTCGCCCGACAGGGGCCCCGATGCGTGCGCGGCACCTGCGTAGAAGCTCTTGGCGTAGACGACGTCGACCTGCGCGAACTTGGTGGCCTGGTCCAGCGCGGCGTACATCGCGTCGTCCTGGTCGCAGGTGACCAGACCGATGGCGTAGTGCTGCGGGCCGCAGCCGAGCTCGTCGCGCAGGGCCGGCGAGACGGACGGAATCAGGCGGCAAGACAGCAGCTTGGGCCGCAGCGGTGCGATGTCGTCAGGCAGATAGGCGGGTACGGTCATGGCTTGGACCCCGGCGCGTCGGCGGCGCCCAGGGCAAGGCCACCCCGGCCGATCTCGCGCGACTTCTTCAGAAGGACGACGGCCTGGCGCGCGGCCTCGTCGACCGAGAAGCCGGCGGGACGCACGTTCGAGATGCAGTTCTTGTCGGCATTGTCCTGGCCGATCGCAGGGTTCCACGCGAGGTAGATGCTCAGCGAGTCGCCGGTGCCCAGACCCGGCCGCTCGCCCAGACAGATCAGCGTGGCCTTGGCGCCCAGCTCGACGCCGATCTGGTCGGCCACCGCGATGCGCGCCCGGTGCACCCAGATCGGCTTGCCGACGCTGAAACCCGCCGCTGCCAGCTCGCGCTGCAAGGCCGGCAGCAGCCCCACGTTGCGCTCTGCCGCCCACGCCGAGAGCCCGTCGGCCAGGATGACCTGCACGTCGGCGCCGCGCGTCGCTTCCGCCCGCAGCTTCTGCACGGAGGCCTCGTCAAGAACGCGGCCCATGTCAGGTTGCAGCAGGAAGGTTTGCAGATCCGTCGCTTGCGACCGCAGCTCGACCGCGCCCAGCGAGGCGAGGAATTCGGGCGTCGGCTCGGACACCACCGCGTCCTTGGCCACCGCGTGGTCGCCCCGCAGCTGCAGGTACGTCTGGGTCGGATAGCGCAGCCCTGCACGGCCCACGCCCAAGCGTGCCGGCGACGCGCGGGTCAGGGCCTCGAGCGCGGCCTCGCGGGCCAGGCGGGCGATCCCGGGCAGGGCCGAGGTGCGCGGGTTGGGCGTGGTCGAAAACAGACGCTCGGGCGAGGCCGAGTCGCCCTGGCGCGGCGCGAATCCTGCGGCAGCAACCGGGCTTGTGGCAACCGGCCCGGCAGCGGCCTGAGACTCGGCCAACACGGCCCGCACGACTTCGGCGACCAGGCGTTCGAGTTCAGTAGCTTCGCGGTCGGCCATGGACGCTGCCCCCGGAGAGTGCGGACCGGAGCGAGTGTGCTAGCGCGCGGGGGTTGGGTCAATCGGGGGGCCGGCGCTCCAGTGAACTGGAATGGAGTCCCCAAGCCTGTAGCACTTTCTTTCTTGACAATACCGGACCAAAATGGTCGTATTTAGATCATCTGGAAGGAACTGGACCAAGCAGGGGGGATGAGGTTGGCGTGCCAACCTTGTCCTTGGGGGGGGAAGGCTTCGTTCGCCGCAGCCCGCGCTTGACGCTTTTCGCTGCCGCGTGTACCCGCTTCTGACAGCCCGGCGCCGACGCACGCGCCGCTTCAGGAGTTCCATGCGCCCCCAGGACTACGATCAGGAAGAGCTGCTGATGATGATGCAGGATGTGCTGACGTCCGCCGCGTCGGGCCACACCGAGCACCTGCACTGCCCCGTCTGCGAGCGGGGCGAGTTGACGTGTGAGGATGGCGAAGAAGATGGCTGGCTGCGGCTCGAGTGTCCCCAATGCGGCCTGAAGTTCGAGGGGCTGCTCGAGAACCCCGAGATCAACTACGTCCCCAACAAGAGCGGCCGCAAGAACGATCCATTCGGCTGAGCGTCACCGCCGTGGGTACTGCGCGGCGAACGCATCCAGCTGCAGTTGCTCGCCTTTGTTGCGCCCGTGCCCTGCCGGTCGCCGCCGCCACGACGCCTGGGGCAAGGCCGACTGCAGCGCGCGCGGCCCCTGCTGCTCGACCTCCCAGTCCACCGCCTGCACGGCTTCTTCGACCAGCGAGAACCGCGCCTTCTCGTGCCCGTCGATCGTGACCGCCCAACGCTTGCCGCGGCCGCCCTGGTCCAGCACCAACACCTCTCGCAGCTGACCGGCCTTGATCTCGTAGTGCAGCGCCAAACCCTTGCGCCCCAATGACTTCCACGCCAGACCTGAGATCGCCCGCACTTCCGGATCGACGTGCAGCGTCAGTGGGTCGAAGTGCGCCGCGCGGTCCTGGATTTCGGCCAGCGTGATCGCCCCGGCCTCCAGATCGAAGCCCGGCACGTCCAGCTGGATCCGCTGCCACACCCGCGCCGCGTCTGCCGCGTCCTGGCCCTGCATGTCGAAGTCGCGAGGCAGGCCGAACAGGGTCGGCAGCGTGACCAGCGACAGCGAGGACAGGTCCACGAAGTCCAGGATCAGACAGTCCTTCTTGCCCTCGAACAGCCGCGTGCCGCGCCCCACGCACTGCGCGTACAGTCCCTCAGACCGCGTCGGCCGCGCCATCGCGATGCACGACACGCCGGGGTCGTCGAAGCCCTCGGTCAGCACGCCCACGTTGGTCAACACCCGCGTGCGCCCCGCGCGAAAGTCCGCCAGCGCCTGCGCGCGCACGTCCGATGCCATCTCGCCGTGGACGATGCCCGCCGGCACTCCCAAGCGGTTGAGGGCATGGGACAAATTGCGCGCGTGGTTGACCGTGACGCAAAACGCCACGGTCCGACGGTCGCGGGCCAGCTCCTGGATCGAGCGGGCGACCAGGGCGTTGCGCTCTTCGATGTCGACGGCCTCGGCCAGCTCGTCGTCGCGAAAGTCCATGCCGCCGCCGGACAGCTGCGTCAGGTCCGCCGCCGTCGCCACGCGAAAGCCGCGCAGGGGCACCAGCCACCCCTCCGTGATCATCTCCAACAGGCTGCGGTGATAGACGATTCGTTCGAACACGTCGTGCAGCGGCAGGCCGTCGCCGCGCTGGGTCGTCGCCGTAAAGCCCAGCAGCGTGCCGGTCCACTCCTTGCCGAAGCACCCCAGCTGCTTGAGCACGCGCTGATTGTCCTCGGCAACCGCATGGTGGCACTCGTCGTAGAGCACCAGACCGATGTCGCGTCCGCGCACCACCCGCGCCAGCCGCGACTCGTGCAGTGACCGAATCGAACACACGATGATCTGGGCCGTATCCGGTGCGCGCTGGCCGGCCTGCTCGATGGCGACCACCCGGTCGGGACCGATGGCGGCCTGCAACTTGTCGCGGGCCTGCTGCAACAGCTCTTCACGGTGGGCCAGCACCAGCACCTGCCGCTTGGCCAGGCGCGCCAGCTCTGCGAACACGACGGTCTTTCCCGCTCCGGTCGGCAGGCAGACCACCATGCGTCTTGTGCCCGACTTGCGGGCGGCGATCACCGCGGCGATGGCGTCGCGTTGGTAGGGACGGAGGGTCGGGGCGTGCGGCGTGGGCATCGGATCCTTGGCAGCGGCCACGTGGCCTTTCCCATGATCGCTCGCTGCGGCAAAACGCCGCGGTTGACCTGCCGATGGCGCGCCGACCAGACTACGCGACAACCCCGAGGGCACGCCATGGTACCGAACCCCACGCCCGAACCCCAGCCGTGCGCGCTGTGCGGAGGCCTGATCCAGGCCTACCTGCCCGCGTTTCACCATCTGGTCCTCGACGAGCACCACGAGGTCGATCTGTGCCAGGCCTGCATCGACAAGTTCATGCGCTGGCAAGCCACGAAATTCGCCACGCTTTTCCCCACCAAAACCCTGAAGAAGCGGTTCGGTGCCGGTTAGCCCACGCTGGACGCCGTGACGAAAGGGGAATTTCGGCGGGTGGCGGCTTGAATGCGGCGCAAGTGCGGCATACGGTCGCGCCGCGTGACGGGCGCCCGTTCGGCCCGCCGCCAAGGAGCAGCATGTCCGGCATCACACCGCGCCCGGAAGCCGACGTGGGCCAGGTGGTCCTGCGGGCCGCAGAGCGCCCCAGCTACACCGAAGTCTTCCTCACCGCAGCCGCCCCCGCGAACTCGCTGCCCTCGGACGACGCCGTCCCGCTGCTGGATCGCGCCGCGCAACGACTGGCCGCCTTCGGTGCAGAGCCCTTGCAGATCAAGCTGTACGCGACGCCAGAGGCCATGCCCGGTCTGCTGCGCGTGTGGCACGCAACGGCCGAGATGAACGGGTTGCCCACCTGCCCCGTCACGCCGATCGAGCGCCCGACGATGGACGCCGGCACCTTTCATGGCCTGCAGGTGTGGGCGCTGGCTCCCCCCGACGACGGCCCTCGAGGTCTGGTGTCGACGCTGGGGACCGCCCCGGATCAGGTGCGGAGGTTCCAGGGTCCCGGCTTTGCGCTGCTGCACGCGGCCAACGTGCAGGCCGCGACGCACGCGGGCGGCGTGACCGAGCTCAACGGGATGTTCGAGCGCGCGCAAGAGCTGCTGACGCGTCACGGACAGACCTACGGACAGGTCTTTCGCACCTGGATCTACGTGCGCGACTTGCTTACGGATTACGCGGACTTGAATCGCTCACGCGGGGCTCACCACGCCCGTCATGGCGTTTCCCCGGAAACGCCGCCCGCCAGCACCGGCATTCAGGGGGCCAGCGGCTCAGCGGCCGCCTTCATGGACGTCCTGGCCCTGGACGCGCAGGACCCCACGTGTGCCGAGGTACGTCCGCTGCGTCAGAGCGACCGTCAGGGCACCGCCACCAGCTACGGGTCGTCGTTTTCGCGCGGCATGGCGCTGGTCGTCGAAGGCAAGCGCACGCTGTTCGTCTCAGGCACCGCCAGCATCGATCCCGCAGGCCACAGCGTGTACCTGGACGACCCGGACGCGCAGTGCGTGGCGACACTGCTGGCCATTGGCGGGCTGCTGGAGCGGGAAGGCGCGGGGCTGGAGCACATCCGCATGGCGACGGTGTTCTGCAAGACGCCTCAGGCGGCGCAAGCATGGCGACGCGTGACGACGCTGTTGCGGATTCCGAACTTGCCTGCTGTGGTCGTTCAAGCAGACGTGTGCCGGCCAGAGCTGCTGGTCGAAGTCGAGGCCATCGCCTTTCTCTAGCGACTGCGCGCAGCAGGGTCAGCCCGCCCGCCCCACTGCCGTCACCCCCTCGCCCAGCCTGCCGCGCCACAACTGCATGTCCGCATCGACGCCCACGACGCCGCCGAACGGTAGCTCGGTCCAGTCGTTCTCGCCCTGCAGCGGCTCGCTGGACAGGATCAGGTGGTTGACCTTGCCATCCACGGTCGGCGCCTCGCAATTCGGCGCATGGAAGGCGCACACGTTCTTGTCCTGACAGGCGTGCTTCCACGTGGACCAGTGCAGTTCGCGCCCTGAGCAGGCGCCGACCAGCGTGTCGCCGTTGGTCAGCAACACCGTCAGCCGGCTGGCCCGATCCGCCGACTCGTCGCACAGCGCCCGCACCCGGTTCAGGGCCGCCTCGATCGCTCCGGCGACTTGCGGCACCGACACGACCGGCGCATCCAGGTCGACACGCCGCGCCAGCTCAGTCAGCACCAGCATGAACAGCACCTCGCTGTCCGTATCGCCCAACACGGACCGCCGCAACGCGGGGTCGATGAGGTTCAGCAAGGCCTCACGATGTCTGGCGAATTCGAACACGGTGCCATTGTGCGCCATCACCCAACGGCCGAATTGGAAGGGGTGGCTGTTCAGCACGTTGATGTCGCCCACGGTCGCCTGACGGATGTGGGCCAGCACCGTGCGCGACGCGACCACGCCCGAGACCCGAGCGAACATGCGATCTTGAAAAGCGGAATCGGCGCCCTTGATCAAGTGCGGCACGCCCAGATGGTACCAGGCCACGCCCCAGCCGTCCTTGTGGACGCGACTCTGGACCGCCAAGGCGTTCTCGGCCGAAACGAGGCTGCGGTGCACCTGCGACGACGTGACGGAGCGAAAACCGAACAATCGGCACATGACAAGCCTCCCCCGGGGACTGCAGGGTAGCGATGACCGGGTGCTGTGCAAGGAACTGCCCCTCGTTTGGTTGCGCGAACCTTGTGAGACCGCAACCCTGGTGTCGCCGCTGGCTCCCCGCCAGATCCGCGGCTATGCTGACTTTCCTTCCCCCCCCCGATAGTCGGTGCCAACCGGGCCTCATGCCTCTCAGGTGGTTCATGCTGCAACTGATGCCCCGCCGTGCCTTCACCGTCGCTACCGTTGCCGCCGTTGCGTTGGCACTGCTGGCGGCGTGCTCGACCGAGTCGACGACTACCGACGGTGACGCCTCGGCCGATGTGGCCGGCGACAGCCTCGCGGCCAAGTGCCTGAGGGCCGCCGACGGGCAACCGTGCAATGACGGAAGTGCCTGCACGCAAGGCGAAACGTGCCAGGCCGGGGTGTGTCTGGGGGTCGCGACGAGCTGCGACGACGGCCTGCCCTGCACCACCGACGGTTGCGACCCGGGCAACGGTTGCACCCACGCGGTTTCGCAGGGTTGCCTGATCGACGGCGCCTGTTTGGCCGCAGACGCCACCCCAACGGGCGACGCGTGCAAGGTCTGCACGCCGGCCAAGGCCACCGACGCATGGTCACCCAAGCCGGTCAGCACGCCCTGCAACGACGGCGACTCGTGCACGGTCGAAGACAGCTGTGACGCGACGGGCACTTGCAAGGGTTCGACCTCACCCTGCGACGACAGCAACCCCTGCACCGTCGATGCCTGCCAGCCGGTCCAAGGGTGTGTCTCGACGGCGCAGGACGGCGGCTGTGACGACGGCAACCCCTGTACGGTCAATGACCTGTGCAAGGCGGGCAACTGCATGGCGGGCAAGGACAAGCTCACGTGCGACGACGGCGACCCCTGCACGAGCGACACCTGCGCGAAGGGTGAGGGCTGCGCCGCCGTGGCAGATCCGACGGCGTGCAACGACAGCGACCCGTGTACGACCGACACCTGCGACAAGACCCAAGGCTGCGGCCACGTCGCGCTCGCCCAAGGTGCCGCCTGCACGACCGGAGACAAGTGTCAGGTCGGCCAGACTTGCGACCCCGAGGGCAAGTGCTCGGGCGGCAACGAGAAAGACTGCGACGACGGCAACGTCTGCACCGACGATTCGTGCCAGCCGGCGTCCGGCTGTGCGCACTGGCTGAACCATGCTGCGTGCAACGACGACGTGTCCTGCACCACCCCAGACCTCTGCACCGGCGGCGTGTGCATCGGCATCAAGACGGCGTGGTGCCCGACCTGCGAGAAGATCTTCGACACCATGGCCGGCAAGCTGACGGTGTTTCAGGTCGGCAGCTCGGGCAAGCCCAGTGAGGGGTTGGACATCGACGGCGACCCCGCGACCTGCTCACCCAAGGCCAACTGCGAGGGCGGCATCAACAATTCCGCGAGCATGTTGTCCGGCCTGATCAACAAGCCACTGATCGCCGCGATCGCCGACGGGTCGATGAGCTTCGTTGCCGAGTTCGACGGCTGGAAGGGAGAGGGCATCCCTTTCACGCTGAACCTCTACCACGGCGTGATGACACAGGAGTCCAAGTCCGCGGGCTGCGACGCCCAGACCCAAGTCTGCAAGTGGGTGGTGACCCAGGACGCGATGGATGCGTCGTGCCTGCCCAAGTTCTCGTTCAAGAACGCAAAGGTCGTGGGGGGACAGCTGGTGGCGGGGGGAGCGGACACGTTGTTTGCGATGGATGCCGCGCTGCTGGGCGCGCAGTCGGGCACGCTGTACGTCAAGGGTGCGCGCATCGAGGGAACGGTCGAATTCACGCCTGACGGCAAGCAGATCCTGAAGATTGCAGGCGTGCTGGGAGGGGCCGTCCCGCAGCAGGCGCTGTTCGACGTGATCAATGCGCTGGACGACACCCTGTTTGCCCAATACGGCATGAGCAAGGAAACCGTGCTGGCCTTGGTCCAGCTGGCGGTCGAGCTCGACATTGACATGGACGGCAACGGCATCGGCGACGCGGCGAGCATCGGGCTGCGGTTCTCGGCCATCGGCGCCAAGATCGTCGGCATGGCCAGCGGCAACTAAGCGCGAACGCTTGTCTTTCTCAGTACGCGTCGGTCCGCACGATCGGCTGGAACATCGCCGTGTGCCGCCCGCAAGCCTCGCGGATCGGGCACGCAGGGCAGTCGACCGTCCCCACCTCGATGCACTTCGACCGACCGTTGACGAAGAAGAAGCCGTCGACGGCCGCCACCGACACGCCCGACGCGGACACCAGTGCCTCCAAGGCCTCATAACACGCGTCGCGCACCGCCGCTTCGTCGGCAGGCGCCAACCACGCCCGCTGCTCCATCGTCGCCCGCACCGCCGGGTCTTCCACCTGCACGCAACCCGTCCGCAAACAGCCGCGCATCAGGTGGTAGTCGACGATCGGGCGAATGGTGTCGGGGTCGCGCAGGGTCAGGAAGCGCTCGGGCCGGTTTCCCAGAATGATCGCGAGCAATGTCGCCTTCTTGGCCAATCGGTCTTCGCCGAAGCCGGGAACGTGTCGCAGCTGGTCCAACAGCGCACGAATCGGCATGGGCGTGGCGTTCGCACGCTCGACCAAGGCCTCGATCGGACCGCTGGCGAGCAGGTGCGCCCCCAACGCCAGATGCAGGCTGCGGTGCAGGCCGATGGCGGGTACCGGCGAACGGCCGTCGTCCGCGGTCGTGATGCGGTCGAACAGCACCGGGTCCGCAGCCATGCGTGCGGGGTCCAGCAGCTCGGGCTCCAGCCGTGCGGCGCGGGAGAAGGCGTGCCAGACAAAGTCGGAGCCTTTGTAGCGCCGGCCATCCAGGGTCGCCCACATCGGTCCCACAAAGCCGGCGTCGTCGGCGTGCCAGAACCCGAACTGGTGCGCGGTGGCTTGGGCAAACAACGCGACCACGTGGGCGGCATCGACCGCCGGAAACTGCGGCCCCGTGAAGTCGAGCGCAGAGGCAGACGCCACCTCGCGAAAACGTCCGGCCAGGGTGGCCACGCGCGCTGCGTCCATGCGTGCGACGCCTTCGGACCGCGCTTGTGCCCGAACCTGCACCGGCTGCCGAGGGCCGTCGCGCAGCCCTGACGCCAGCGCCTGCCCCCCCACGGCCGAGATCGCCACCCGCGCCGTCCGCAGCCCCGAGGCCAGCGGGTCCGTTCCGGTCGCCAGTGCCCCCAGGTAGCCGCCACAGAAGGCATCCCCGGCACCCGTTGGCTCGACCAGCACTGCGCCTGGTTCCGGTTGCAGCTGGCGGACTTGGCCTGCCTGATGGACGCGAGCGCCTTGAGACCCCAACGTCACGCACAGGGTGCCGGGGGCGTTGGGCAACGGCCCGTCGGGAAACAGGATCCGCGATTCCTCCAGGTTGCAGAAGAACAGGTCGCAGCGCTGCCGCAGCGCCCGCACCGTCTCGGTTTCCTCTTTCACAGAGCGGATGTACGTCCCCGCGCTCAACAACCCGGCAAATCCGCGCGCCCGCAGCTCTTGGGCAAAGGCCAGCTGCGTCTCGGCTCGACCGCCCAGCGATGCGATGTGGACGATGTCCGCGCCCAGCCACTCCTGCGGCAGGTCATCGGCGACGACTTCGGCCTCCATGCCTCCCTCTGCGACCAGGTACGACGCCTGCTCGGCACCGTCATAGACGATGTGGAAGGACGGCAGCGACCCCGCGTGCACCGCCAGACCGCCCGGGTCCAGCCCGCCGTCGCCGAACGCCACCGCAACTTGGGCAGGCAGCTCGATCGGCACCCGTGCGACCAGACCCACCCGAGCTCCGGTCCGCCTTGCGGCCAGCGCGGTCAGCAGGCCCGCCCCGCCAATGACCTCGTGCACTTGGCCAGCAAGCTCGAGCCGGTCGACCGAAGGGCAGCCGACCACCACAACCTGAGGAATGGAAACAACACTTGTGGGACGCTGGGCGGTGCGAAGGTCGGTCACGGTGGTCTCCGGGTTCGGGGGGCTGCGGACGTCCGGCAGTGGCGAACGGGGACGCGACTACCGCAGTGTCCGCCGCAACTTTTCCAGCACCGAGGCGGGCGCGCGCAGCATCAGTCGCACGCCTTCGCCGTGGTAGGTCTCTTCGAGGACGCGCGTGGCTGCCCGAATCTCGCCCAACATCGCGAGCTTTGCGTAGGGCACGTCGACCTGGGCAGCCGCCATTTGCGAGTCGAAGTAGTCCACGATGGCCTGCCGCAGCGCCTGCATCGTGTCGGGGTCGCGCGTGCTGGTCCGTAGGGCGTCGGGAAACTGGGCGCTCAGCTGCTGCAGCGCGGCCGGCTCGACCCGGTCGGTCTTGTGCAGCAGCAGTTGCACCGGGATGTCGCCCGCGCCGATCTCGGCCAGCACCTGCCGCGTCACCGCCAGATGCGCCGGCATCTCAGGGTCGGACGCGTCGAGCACGATCAACAGCAGGCCAGCCTCGCGCGCCTCCTCCAGCGTCGACCGGAACGAGGCGACCAGACCGTGCGGCAGATTGCGCAGGAAGCCGACCGTGTCGGCCACCAGAATGCGCGGCGTCGTCTCGGGTTGCAGCGCGCGCACCGTCGTGCCCAGCGTGGCGAACAGGGCATCCTGAACGTAGACCTCGCTGCCGGTCAGCACCCGCATCAGCGACGATTTTCCCGAGTTCGTGTAGCCGACCAGTGCCACCCTGGCCTGGTCGGTGCGGCGGGCACGGCGGGAGTCTTCGGTCGCGCGGACGGTCTCCAGCTCCTTGCGCAGGGCCGCCGTGCGGTCGCGGGTGCGCTGCTTGGCGAGCTCGAGGTTCGTGTGGCCCCGACCGCCGCGACCGCCACCGCCGCCCTCGCGGTCCGCGATGCTGTCGTCATCGCGCAGCCGAGGCGTGTCGTACAGCAGCCGCGCCAGCTCCAGCTCCAACCGAGCCTCGCGTGTCCGAGCGCGCGCCTCGAAGACCAGCAAAATGATGCCGGTGCGGTCCAGCACCTCCACGCCCAAAGCCCGCTCGAGGTTGCGCTGCTGACCGGGCACCAGCTCAGTGTCCACCACGACCAGGTCGGCGCGGCGCGGCTCCGGAGTCGGCTCCGGCAACTCATTGTCGTCCTTGTCCTTCTTGCCGCCGTGGGTCTTGTTGCGCGGTCCGACGTGGATCTCGCCGGTTCCGCCCGTCCATGACGCCGCCTCGTGAAGCTTGCCGCCGCCCAGCAGCAGCGCCGCCGTCAGGTTGGGGCGCTTCTGGGTCAGCCTATGCACGACGGTCAGGCCAAGCCCCTTGCACAGGTGCTCCAGCTCGTCGAGGGAGATGGTCACTTCGGCATCGGGGACGTCCGGCAGCTGCACGGAAACGAGCATCGCTCGGCGCTGCGGGCGCTCTGTGGCGTGGTGACGATCGTTGGGACTGGGCATGGAACTCCGGCGCGGCGGTGCGAGCGGATGCCGGCGCGGCCGGGAGACCGTAGCGCCCTCGCACGAACCGGTCAACGTGGCGTGCAAGCCGGTCGAACCCAAGCACTCGACACCACCGAACTCGTCGGACCCGACCACCTTCGCGTGGTGCAGAGGATGTCGCGGAAGACGAATAGGGCGTGACTTGACCAAGAACGCCGCAACGGTCTAGGTTCGCGCGCAGTTACACGCGTACGACCCCACCGCGCGGGCCGGAGAAGCGGAAATCACGTTGCCCGACGCGGCGATGGTGAGCTCGAATGCAGCAAGAAGTGAAGGTCAAGGCTGAGTCTCAGGACATGGGCTTGGGCGTGCTGGGCGCAGAAGACCTGCGCTCGCTGCTCGAGGCGCGGGCCGACCTGTTCTTCCTTCTGGATGCGGACGGCCGATTTGCTGCCTTTCAGGCGGGTAACGAAGCGGACCTGCTCGTTCCACCCACGAACTTCATCGGCAAGCGCCCGGAGGATGTGTTGCCGCCCGACGTGGTGCGGGTGCTCGCCGATGCCGGTGCACGAGCGCAGCGTCAAGGGACTCCGACGACCTGCACCTACCAGCTCGATGTCGCCGGCAAGACCCTGCAATTCGAGGCGAAAATCTTTGCAACCCCCGGCGGCGAACTGCTGGCTTCCGCGCGAAATCTGACGCACCTGCACAAGGCCGTCGACGCCCTAAGCGCTACGATGGAGGCCAGCTGGCGTCAGACGGCCTACTTGCAGTCGATCCTGGACACGTTTCCGTTTCTGGTGTGGCTCAAGGACGCTGAGAGCCGCTTCCTCGCCGTGAACCGTGCGTTCGCGCAGGCCGCCGGTCGAGAAAACACCACAGAATTCATTGGGTTGACCGACTTCGCCATCTGGCCACACGACCTCGCCAAGGCCTACCGTGCCGACGACGCTGAGGTGCTGGCCAGCCGCCACAAGAAGACGGTGGTCGAAGAGATCAGTTCGGACGGCCAGCGCAACTGGTTTGAGACCTTCAAGTCGCCCGTGTTCGCCAAGGACGGCACCATGCTCGGCACCGTGGGCTTTGCCCGCGACGTCGGCGACCGGCTCCGCGCCGAGCACGAGGCCGCGTATCGCGCCAAATTCGAGAGCCACTTGCGCGAGCTGACGACCGAATTCGTGGACATCACGACCCGCGGCGTCGATGAAGTCGTCAACGACGCCTTGGGGCGCATCGGCACATTCATCGAGGCCGACCGCGTCTACGTCTTCCAACTCGACGCGAACCACGAGCTGATGGACAACACGCACGAGTGGTGCGCCCCCGGAATCACTCCTGAAATCGAAAACCTGCGCAACGTACCGTGCGATGTCCTGCCCCGCTGGGTCGCGGAGCTCGAGGCCCTGCGAGACATTCGCATTTCCAGCGTGGTCGACCTACCGCAGGACTGGGCTGCGGAGCGCGAGATTCTGGCACCGCAAGGCATCCAGTCGCTGATCGTCGTCCCGATGATCCATGTAGGCGCCCTGCTTGGCTTCGTGGGCTTCGACTCGGTCCGGAGCAAGCGCGAGTGGCAGGACTTCGAGGCGCACATGCTGCGCTTCATGGCTCACCTGATCGGCAGTGCGATCCAGCGCAACCGGGCCGACGCAGAGATGCTCGAGTCGAATCGGCGACTGGAAGAAGCGTCGGTGCGCGCAGAGGCCGCCAGCCGGGCCAAGAGCCTGTTTCTGGCGACCATGAGCCACGAGATCCGCACGCCCATGAACGGCGTGTTGGGCATGACCGGACTGCTGGTGGACACGACGCTCGATGAGACGCAGCGCGGCTATCTCGAGGCGATCGATGTCTCGGCCCGTGCCCTGCTGTCGATCATCAACGACATTCTGGACTTGTCCAAGATCGAGGCAGGCCACATCACCCGCGAGGACACCGACTTCGACCTTGAGGTTCTGCTGGGAGAGGTTCTGGAGCTGACGATCCCGCTGCTGAAGGAAAAGCCGGTCGACATCCGCCTGACCTACCCCAACAAGACCCCGCGCCATGTGGTCGGCGACTCGGGTCGGCTGCGCCAGATCATCGTGAACATCTGCAGCAATGCCGCCAAGTTCACCGACAAGGGCAGCATCGACGTCCGGGTGTCAGCCACCCCGGAAGGTCCCAACACGGCCAGCTTCATCATCGAGGTGACGGACACCGGCGTCGGCATTCCCACCGAAGCCTTGGGACGGATCTTCGACGCGTTCGAACAGGCCGACTCGTCCACCGCGCGCCGCTTTGGCGGAACCGGCCTGGGCCTTTCGATCTCGGACCGCCTGATCAAGCTGCTGGGAGGCTCTATCCACGTCCGAAGCACCGAGGGCGTAGGCTCGACCTTCCGCTGCGTCGTGCCGCTGACACTCGCGGCCGAGACGACCCTGCCGCGGGAGCGACACCGTTCGTCCTCAGTACTCCGAAGCCTGACGCCGATCGAGCCCCGACTTCGCGTGTTGGTTGCGGAGGATAACCCCATCAACACGAACCTGATTGTCGCAGTGCTGACCCGCCTGGGCTGCCATGTCGACACCGCCGGCAACGGCATCGAGGCCCTGCAGGCCCTTGAGTCCGTCGGCTGCGACGTCATCCTGATGGACTGCGAGATGCCGTTGATGGACGGCTATGAGGCGACCCGCCGCATCCGTGCCCTTGCCGAGGCGCGCGGCGGCAAAGTGCCGATCATTGCGATGACCGCCCACGCGCTCACAGAAGACCGTGACCGCTGCTTGGCCGTCGGCATGGACGACTACCTGTCGAAGCCGCTGCAATTCGACAAGCTTCACGAGCGGTTGGCCAAGGTGGCAAGCGCCCTGCCGCCGCGCCCCATCGTGCATCGCCAAGGCAGCGGCGGAAGTGAGGCGCGCTCTGGCGTCAATCTGGCCAAGCTGGCAGAGCTGGACGTTCTGGACCCCGACGGCACCTCTGGGCTGGTGGTCGACCTGATGCGTCTGGTCGTGGCGGACATGCCGCGAGATCTCCGCAGCCTGCACGATGCGCTGAATCACCAAGACTATTCGGAGATCCGAAGGGTTTGCCATCGCATGACGTCGTCCGCGGCCCAGTTCGGCCTGCGCGGCGTCAGCGTGCACCTCAGGGCGATGGGAGACCACTGCCGGTCGCTGCAACTGCATGATCTCAAGGGTGATCTTGCAATGTTGGAGGCCGAGTGGCAGCACGCCGCGCAAGTGCTGACGACCGAGATCCTGCGGCGTGAGGCGGCGATCTCGTACCCCTAGCGTTCCCCAGTGCCCCAGACGTACCTGCTTCAGGATGCCGTTGCCGCGCGCGGTCCGGCCGTCACCGCGTACCGTCCTGTGCGGGGAATGGGCAGCGCCGATGCGGTAGGAACGGCCACCACGGGCGCGTCGGGCGTCGGCGTATTGCCGTTTGGCGATGTGATCGTCTTCCAAACCGGCTCTTGCAGCAGCGACACACGCACTGGGCGAACCGGGTCGGCCATGCCTTTCAGGAACGTCTCAGGCAATTCGTCGGCCTTGACGTAGTCCTTGACGGCCTCGTAGGTCGAGGGGGACACCAGCACTTCTCCCGCCGTGGCCATACTGCACAGACGCGCCGCAAGGTTCACGCCGCGGCCGAACACCGTGTAGCTCATGGTGCGGGTCGAGCCGACGTAACCCGCGATCACTTGGGCGGTCGCGATGCCAATGCCGACGCAGATCTGCTCTTTTCCGTGCTTGGCCCGCTCGAAATTCAGTTCGCGCACGGCCATCTGCATCTCGTGCCCGGCCTGCACCGCGCGCAGCTCGTCGTCGTCGGTCCCCAACGGGGCACCCCACAGCGCCATGACGGCGTCGCCGATGTACTTGTCCAGCGTGCCCTGGTGCTGGAAGACGATGTTGCTGAGCCGCTCGAAATAGTCGTTCATCATCGCGACCATTTCGACCGGGGGCAGCCGCTCTGTCAGGCTGGTGAAGCCGCGGATGTCGGCGAACAGCACCGTCACGCGCTTGGCCGCGCCGCTCTTCTCAATCACGAGGTCGCCCGACACGATCCGCTCCACCAAGTTGGGCGAAAGCATGCGCGACAGCGACAGACGCAGCGCCGCCTCTTCAAGCAACCGCCGCTGCAACAGGGCGTTGTCGATGGAGACCGACGCCTGGCGTGCCACCGCGGCAAGCACGGCCAAATCCTTCTCGGTGAACAGGCCCGACGAGATCAGCGAGTCGACGTGCAGCGCGCCGATCAGTCGGTCGTTCGTCATCAGCGGCACGGTCATGCTTGACCGGATGCCTTGGATCTTCACCGACTCGGCGTTCTTGAACCGCTCGTCCAGCCGGGCGTCCATGCTGAGGATCGCCGCGTTCATGGTCATGGCTTGGTGCAGAATCGACCGCGGCACCAACGTCCCCGTGCCATCGGAGAAGCGAGCCCCCGGCCGCGTCTTCACCGCAGCCGCCAGCAGCCGGTCGGCCGGGTGGTCCGTGCGCGACTCGTCCAGGAACAAGACGGCCGCCCGGTCGACCGGCAGCCACTCGAAAATGCGCTGCAGCAGGCGGTCCAGCAGCGTGTCGATGTCCTTGGCCTCGTGCAAGTCCAGCGAAAGCGTGTAGGCAAGGCGCAGCTTCTCGTAGTCCGCCCGCAGCATCCGATCGTTGTCGACCATGTCGCTGGGCATGAACTGCTGTGCGAACGGAACCTGCATCGTCGCTTGCACGGCCGGCATGATCTCGGAGCGGCGGTTCCCGGACTCGGGGAGGGTCTCTGCCGACACGGTGCGGGCAACCTCGGCGGCGAACTTCCACTCCGTCGTACCGAACCGCAGCACGTCGCCGTCGCGCAGTGTCACGACCTCTTCGACCTTGACGTTGTTGATGAACGTGCCGTTGCGACTGTTCAGGTCCTTCAGCTGCCAAGTCGCGGAACCCGGCACGCGCTGGATGACCGCGTGCTCACCCGATACGAGCCGGTCGATGATCTGCACGGTGTTGGTGGGCTGGCGGCCGACAGTCGTGACGTCGGCGAGCACAATCGACTGCTCGGCATCACTAACGTCAAGGCGAATCAGGCGGGTCGCGCGCATGGCGTTCACCTACGAAGGGAGCCGGAATTGACTCAGACGGATGCCCCGAAAGACGCGAGGCAAAGTCCGAAGCCGATGTATGACGTCCACGCGCAACTATGTCAAATCAGAAGCGAATCTTGAACGCCAACCGTTCCCCGATGGGACTCCACCATGTCATCTTGGGGCGAGTTCTGGGCCGCAATCGTCTTGCAATGGGACGGTGTCGTTGTGCCTCGCGCCTTCCGCTCGGACAGTGCCGCGCGGGCCCCTGCCTCGCCTTGACGCCCCCCAAGGCAGGCGTCATGGTTCACGGCCTCGTCGCCTTGCGCGCAACTTGGTCGAGCAGACTCGAAGCTGCGACGACTGGCAGAGGGTTGGGATGACCGAACGCTGGCGTCGACCAGAGCTTTGCGAGGACGCGATGCGCAGTTTCCTGCCGCTGCTGGCGTGTCTGGCCGTGCTGACGGCGTGCGGTGGGTCCGACCCGGCCGCTGCCCCCACCGCAGCCGATGCGGTGGATCTGGACGCCGACGTCACCGTGGATGCGTCCTCCGATCAGACGGAACCCGATGGTGCGACTCAGGATCTCGCGAACGACGTCGGCGACGCCACGACCTCGGCGATGGACCCTGCGCGGGCGGCCACGCTGGCGACGTTCGTGACCGGCAAGCTCTCGACCGCACACCTGCCGGGGCTGGCCGCAGGCATCGTCAAGGACGGCAAGCTCGCGTGGGCGGACGGGTACGGTTGGGCCGACATTGCCGCGAAGCGACCGGCGACCCCCGACACGCTGTTCCTGATCGCGTCGATCTCGAAGACGGTCACGGCCGCGGGCGTGGCCAAGGCGTGGGAGCTGGGCAAGGTCGACCTGGACGCCGACGTCAACCAATACCTGCCGTTCGCCGTCCACAACCCGAATGCGCCCAAGGTCTCGATCACGCTGCGGATGTTGCTGTCCCACACCGCCAGCCTGATCGACGACCCCGCGGTGATCCTGGACGTCTACACCGACGGCGACTCGCCCGTGACGCTGGGCGACTTCTTGCGCGACGTGCTGACGACCGAAGGCAAGTACTGGAACAAGGGCGGCAATTGGGACGCCGACCCGCCGAACACCCGCTACGAGTACTCTGACATCGGCATCTCGCTGGCCGGCTTTGCGGTCGAGTGCGCCGTCGGTATGGGCTTTGACCAGTGGTGCGAGCAGCAACTGTTTGCGCCGCTGGGGCTGGCCGAGACCTCCTGGAAGCTCGCGGGGCTGGACCTGACGCACGTTGCCATGCCGTACGGCTGGTCGTCGGCCAAGGGGTACACGCCCTACGGCCACTACGGCTATCCGGACTATCCCGACGGGCGGCTGCGGACCTCTGTGAACGAGCTGTCGCGGTACCTGCGCGCCTTCATGGGGGATGGCCAACTGAACGGCGTGCAGGTGATGAAGGCGTCGACCGTCGCGGAAATGAAGAAGATTCAGTTCCCCAAGGTCGACACGGAGCAGGCGATGGCCTGGTGGTACGAGCAGCGCGACGACGGCCTGCTCTACTGCGGCCACACCGGGCGGGACAGCGGCGTGTCGACCCAGATGTTCTTTCAGGTCCAGAACGGCGTGGGCGTGATCGTCCTGACCAACGGGGACGTGGACGAGGGCACGAATGCCGAGAAGGCGCTGCTGGCCATCGAGGCCCGGCTGTTCGAGGAAGCGGCGCATTTGTGAGGTTGGGGTCCGCCGGTCGCATCCTCCTCTTCCTGCCCCGGCCAACCCGGAGACGTCCAGAGGCAGCCCGCCATCGGGCCCCCCTTGCCCAAGAGAGCCTTCCAGCGCACTCTGCCGACCGCGGCTACCCCGGCCGATGGCGATCTGTGCGATGTGCGGTATTGCGGGCTCTATTGGCCTTGACCCCCGGTCCCAACCCGACCTGCTGCGGCGTATGGTGCTGCTGCTGCACCCGCGCGGCCCCGACGGCAGCGGCATGTGGCACCGCGAGGCTGAGCAAGGTGGCCCGACCGTTGAACTGGGGCAGACGCGCCTGGCAATTCTGGACCTGAGCCCGCTGGCCGCACAGCCGATG
This sequence comes from uncultured Myxococcales bacterium, assembly GCA_903955385.1. GTDB lineage: Bacteria > Myxococcota_A > UBA9042 > UBA9042 > UBA9042 > CAJBNH01. The sequence continues at coordinate 21,159 of CAJBNH010000013.1, forward strand.
GTCCTGGGACAGAATCGCTGGGTGATCGCCTACAACGGCGAGGTCTACAACTTCAAGGAGCTGCGGAGCGAACTGCAGACGCTGGGCCACGCCTTCAGGAGCACGGGCGATACCGAAGTGATCCTCCATGCTTGCTCCGCGTGGGGTGTGCCAGCGACGCTCGACAAGCTCCGCGGCATCTTCGCACTCGCCGTGTGGGACGAGGCGGAGCAGACCCTTTGGCTTGCGCGGGACCGGTTGGGTGTGAAGCCCCTCTGCTACGCCCATGTACAGGACCAGCTGGTGTTCGCCTCGGAGCCCAAGGCTGTGCTGGCTTGGCACAAGACCCCTGACGAGATGGACGTGCGGGCGCTGGCGGACTACCTGGCCTACTTGTACATCCCGGCGCCGCGAAGCATTTACGCCGGGGTGCACAAGTTGCGGCCGGGACACTTGCTGAAGGTCCGGGCGGGTGTGGTAGAGCAAGTGCGCTGGTGGCAACCCAAGCCGGCGCCGCTGCTGGGGAGCTCGGCCGACGCCGCAGAAGCCGTGCGCGCGCTGGTGCAAGAAGCTGTGCGCGAGCAGATGCTGAGCGACGTGCCGCTGGGCGTCTATTTGAGCGGCGGCGTGGACTCGAGCGCGATTGCAGCCTGCATGGTGCAAGCGGCGAGCGGTTCTGTGCAGTCGTTTGCCATCGGCTATGAAGGGCAAGACGCTGCGTGGAACGAGGCCGACATTGCCGAGCGCGTGGCCAAACAGCTTGGCTGCCAGCACACAACGTTGATGGCCACCGACGCCACGCTTGACATGGTGCCGACCATTGCCGCGCGCTTTGACGAACCGTACGGCAACCCGACCGCGGTGCTTGCCTGGATGCTGGCCAAGTTGAGCCGCCCGCACATCACCGTGGCGCTGGCGGGCGACGGGGGCGACGAGCTATTCCTGGGGTATCCGCGCTACCGGGCGGTGTGGGCGGCAGAGACGCTGCAGCACCTGCCTGCGGCCATGGCTCGACCGCTGGGCGCATGGACGGCCCAGCTGGCCGGACGTCTGGGCACCAAGGCCGCCGCCGTGAGACGGTTTGCGGAGGGTGTCGGGCTACCTCGGGCAGACCAGTACGCGCGATGGCAGACCTACATCGACGGCGAGGCCCGGCAGCCCCTGCTGTCAACGCAGACCCTTGAGCAGATCGGCTCGTACCACACGGCGCAGGTCATGCGCGACGCCATGGCCGGCAGTGAGCACTTGCACGGTCTCGACGCCGCGATTCAGGCGGACTTGGCGACCTTCTTGCCCAGCAACCTGCTCGACGCTGGCGACCGCATGTCGATGGCGCACGGACTGGAGGTCCGCGTCCCACTGCTTGACCACCGATTGGTCGAGCTGGCGCTGGGAATTCCTTGGTCCCAAAAGCTGGATGTGTGGCACAGGCAGTCAAAGATCGTGTTCAAGCGCGCGTTGGAGGGGCTGGTACCGACCGAGGTCCTGCGACGGCCCAAGAAGGGATTCAACCCCCCGATCGGCGCCTGGATTCTGCGAAACCTCGACGGACTGCAGAACACGTGGCTGGCGCCGGACTTGGTGCGCGAAGCTGGGGTGTTCAGCGCCGAGGGTGTCCGGGCACTTGTCGAGCAGCACCGCAGCCGACAACGCGACCGGGGCAACGAACTGTGGGCCGTTGCGGTGTTTCACGCGTGGTGGGGGCAAGACCGCGAGCGGCGACGGGCCAGGGCGCGCGCTTAGTCGAATCGGCTGGACGTTGCGGGTGGTGACGGCCGCCAGCTGCGCAAGAGCCAAGGTGCGCGGGATGCCCGTTCGAGGATCCTCAGCGATACGCCTCGCCTCCGTGGGGGGACTTCCGCTCCCGGCACCCAAGGGCCAGATGACGCCGCGTGGGCGCCGAGAGCGGATCGAGGTCGAGTCGTCTTACTTGGTCCCGGTGGGCGCCGGTTGGACGGGCTTCTCGGACTCGACCTTCTCCGTCGACTCCACAGTCTTGCCCCCCATCTCGACGATGCGGAACTGCACGCGGCGGTTCTGCTCGCGGCAACCGGCAATCGCCTTCTTGTCCTGCTTCTTGGCCGCCGACAGCTTCGCCACGTCCTGACACAGGGGCGCCGTCTCGCCGTAGCCCTTGCTGTCCAGACGTGCGACGTCGACTCCCTTGCCCGTCAGGTACTTCGCCACCGCCGCCGCACGCGCTTGCGACAGGTCCAGGTTCGCCTGGTCGTTGCCCACGTCGTCGGTGTGGCCCTCGACCATCAACTTGGTGACATTCGGGTACGCCTTGAGGATCGCCGACACCGCGTCCAGCACCGGGAAGCTGACGGGGCGAATATCCGCCTTGCCCGTCTCGAAGAAGACCTTGTCCAGGATCTTGATCTCCTTGTCCGTCATGATGGCGGTCGCCTTGGCGTCCGGGCACCCGTCTTCGTCGTCGATGCCGTTGTAGGTCTCGGCTTGGTCCGGGCACTTGTCCTTCTTGTCGGGGATGCCGTCCTTGTCCCGGTCGCGCACCGGGCAGCCCTGCTCTTCCTTGACGCCGAACTCGATGGGGCACTTGTCGTCGCCGTCGAGGATGCCGTCCTTGTCGTTGTCCGGGTCGGGGCAGCCGTTGTCGTCCTCGAAGTTGTCCTTGTCCTCGGGGTCGAGCGGGCACTTGTCCTGGATGTCGAGGATGCCGTCCTTGTCGTTGTCCGGGTCCGGGCAGCCGTTGTCGTCCTCGAAGCTGTCCTTGTCTTCGGGGTCCAGCGGGCACTTGTCGTCGCCGTCCAGAATGCCGTCCTTGTCGTTGTCCGGGTCGGGGCAGCCGTCCTGATCCTCGAACTGGTCCTTGTCTTCGGGCCGCGTCGGACAGGCGTCGGTCACGTCGGGGTTGCCATCCTTGTCGGTGTCCTTCTCCGGGTCCGGGGCCCACGCCAGGCCCGCGATGACGCGAAACTGCGGCGTGCCCAGACCCTGCCCGACGCCGGGACCGGCCGCCAGCGTCGCCAACAGGTCCAGCGGCAGCCTCGCGCGCGCGCCCGCGAGAATCTCTCCGGCAAAGCCTCCACCATCCTGATCTTCCAGCGAAACGCCGAACGAGGTGTCCGCCAGCACGTCCACCAGTTCATGAACCCGCACCTCACCGCCGACCGACACCGACACCTCGTTGCCGACCGCGACGGTCTGCGAGCTCTTCGAGAACGCAAAGGTGGTCGAGGGCTGCATCCGCATGCCGACGTTGGCGACGACCTTCCACGCGTCCTCATCCCACGATGCGGCCAGTCGCGGGTCGAACCCAACACCATCGTCGGAGAAGTAGGTCGCGGAGCCCGAGGGCACCGAGATCGGCACGGCCAGCGCCACATTCAGCGGCCCCGACGAGAACAGGCGAGCCTTGGGAACCAGGCGCAGGTCGCCCAAGCCGGCCGACAGGTTGGTCGTGTCGCCAAAACCGGGCACGCGAGTGTCGCCGCCCTGAGCGAGCATCACGGGCATGGCCAGACCGAACTCGAACCACTTGGTGATGCCAATCGCCGCGATGACCTGAGCGTTGAGCTGATAGCCCACCTCGTCGTAGAGGTCCTTGTCGTTCACGGTATCGATCACGCGCAGTGGCCGATGGTCCCAGTGCAGGTACAGACCTGCGGTCGGGACCAGGTGCCCCAGCGTTTTTCCGGACTCGCCGAACAGCAGACCCTGCGACGAGGCCGGGGGCCGAAACCGCTCGACCGAAAACGCTCCGGTCTGCGCCTGAGCCTGCGCTGGGGCAAACACGGCACCGACGACGACTACGGCCAGCACCGCCATGGCGCCGCGCACCGCCACTGCCGCCGTCTCATTGCGAGGCGTGGTCGCCTCCCGGGCCAAGCGCCGGCGCGCCACCAGAAAGCCCAGCAGACCCAACAGCATCAGCCACGGCGCACCTGCCGCGTTGCCGCCGGGACCCGCCGTGCAGCCACCACCTGCGATCATCGCCGCGTCAGCCGGGTTCACCCTGCCGTCCAGGATGCCGTCGCCATTGGTGTCCTGAATCAACGGGTCGGTCTCGCCCTCGTCGACCTTGCCGTTCTTGTTGGCGTCCTCTGCGCCGTCGGTCAGGCCATCCCCGTCGGTGTCGGGCACCAGCGGGTCGGTCTCGCCTGGGTCGACGTTGCCGTTCTTGTTGGCATCTTCCAGGCCGTCGGTCAGGCCGTCACCATCGGTGTCGAGTTTGCGCGGATCCGTCTCGCTCGCGTCGATGCTGCCGTTCTGGTTGGTGTCTTCCAGGCCGTCGATCAGGCCATCGCCGTCGGTGTCCTTGACCAGCGGGTCAGTCTCTCCGTCGTCCAGCTTGCCGTCGCCGTTCTTGTCCTCGACCACGTCCAACAGGCCGTCGCCGTCGTCGTCGTCGTCGCACAGGTCGCCCAGCTTGTCGCCGTCGGTGTCCACCTGCTTGGGGTCAGCGACCTGCGGGCACAGGTCGTTGACGTCGTCGATACCGTCGTCGTCGTCGTCGGCGTCGCACGCATCGCCCTTCTTGTCGCCGTCCGTGTCGGTCTGGCTCGGGTCCGGCACCAGCGGGCACAGGTCCTTGCCGTCATTGATCCCGTCGCCATCCGTGTCGGCCTTGGTCGGGTCGGTGCCAATCGCGGCCTCCTGTTCGTCGGTCAGGCCGTCGCCGTCCCCGTCGGCGGGCTTCGGCACGTCGTCGGCGGCCACATTGGGATCCGTCTCGCCTGAGTCGACCTTGCCGTTTTGGTTGGAGTCCTCCACGCCATCGGGGACGCTGCCCTTGTCGGTGTCGATCTTGGTCGGGTCGGTGGTCGACGCGGGGTCTGCGTCTCCCTCGAACGGTTGGCCGGTGCCGCCGATGGCCGTGCCGCTCGCATCCTCCGAAGCCGGAATGCCTTCGACGACGCCCACCTCGATACCGTCCGCCAGCCCGTCGCCGTCGGTGTCCTTCTTCAGCGGGTCCGTGGATGCAAAGGCCGCGAGCGGACCCGTGGCGAGCACCTCGTCACCGTCCTTGAGGCCGTCGTCGTCGCTGTCGGCGTCCAACGGGTCGGTGTCGGATCCGGGCTCGTAGACCTCGGTGGCTCCCTTGGCGAGCTCCACCCCGTCGCCCAAGCCGTCGCCGTCGGTGTCCGCCTGATTCGGGTTCGTCCCCAGTGTCAGCCACTCGAGGCCGTCGTTCAGCCCGTCGCCGTCGGTGTCGGGATTCTCGGAATCCGTGCCGATTTCCCATTCCTTCAGGTCCGTCAGTCCATCGCCGTCGCCATCGCGCTCGGCACACGTCTTGCCGTCACCCTCGTAACCCGTCTTGCACGCACAGCTATTGGTGCCGGGTCCGGTCTTGGTGCACGTCGCGTTGGCGTCGCAGCCGCCGTTTTCCGTCTGGCAGGCGTCGACCTCCGCACACGTCTTGCCGTCACCCTCGTAACCCGTCTTGCAGGCGCAGCTATTGGTGCCGGGTCCGGTCTTGGTGCACGTCGCGTTGGCGTCGCACCCGCCGTTTTCCGTCTGGCAGGCGTCGA
>CAJBNH010000014.1 GCA_903955385.1 uncultured Myxococcales bacterium
ACTCGCCGGCCGCACAGACGTCGCCGACCGTGCACGCGCTGCCATCCTCGCACGGCGAAGTGTTGGCCACGTTGGCGCAACCCTTTACGGGGTCGCAGGAATCCGTGGTGCAGGGCTTGCTGTCGTCGCAGACGGTGGGGCCGCCGGGGACGCACGCGCCCGCCGCGCAGAGGTCGCCCGTGGTGCAGGCGTCTTTGTCGTCGCAGGGAGCGGTGTTGACCGTGACGGTGCAGCCGGTGGCCAGGTCGCAGGCATCGTCGGTGCAGGGGTTGCTGTCGTCGCAGACGGTGGGGCCGCCGGGGACGCACGCGCCCGCTGCGCAGAGGTCGCCCGTGGTGCAGGCGTCTTTGTCGTCGCAAGGCTCGGTGTTCGGGGCGTTCGCGCAACCCACCTTGGGGTCACAGGAATCGGTCGTGCACACGTTGTTGTCGTCACAGCTCTTGGTCGCGCCGGGCACACACGCGCCATCGCTGCAGCCGTCGTCTTCGGTGCACACGTTGTCGTCGGTGCAGGGAAGGGGATTGTTGGCGTGGACGCAGCCAGTGGCCTTGTCGCAGGTGTCGTCGGTGCAGGGGTTGCTGTCGTCGCACGCAACGGCGCCGCAGTCCTCTTTCGGGGTACAGACCTTGCCATCGCCCACGTAGCCCGGCTTGCAGGTGCAGGTAAACGCGCCGACCGTGTTGGTGCAATCGGCAGCCAGGTCGCAGCCACTCGGGGTGGCGGCGCACTCGTCGATGTCGGTGCAGACGGTGGGGACGCCTAAGCAATTGAAGCCGGTCTCGAAGGTGCAGGTCGCGCTGCAGCCGTCGCCATCGACCACGTTGCCGTCGTCGCAGGCCTCGTCGCCCTGCAGGACTCCATCGCCGCAACCTGAGACGTCGGGATCGACGACGTCAGCCAAGGTGTCTGCCTCGGTGTCTGCCACGGTGTCTGCCGCGACATCCTTGTCGACCGTCGTCGAGGGGTCGTCGCTGCAAGCAGACAACCCAATGGACAGCGTGAACCCGATGACACAGAGTCCAAGGGGATGAATTCGAAGAGACAAGCGTTGCATGGATGACCTCGTGAGGGGGGCGCGGTTGGGACGCAATCCGTCCGCCAGCTGACCCATCCCCTCATATGACGCCCAGCACCTGCTGAAAAATAGCTTGCTCTGCAAGGAGTTCGCCAAACCGGGTCACGAGGGCCCGCAGCCGCTCCTCCGGCATCATGGGAATCAGCTCGTACCACATCAGGCCCTGGCGGAAGAGCGAGATGGTGCGGGTTTTGACCGTGTTGGTCTTGAGCATCCGGTCAAAGCCGAGGCTCTCGCCCGCGGCGCCCAGCAGCGTCAGCAGCGCCTGGGCCAGCGCCGCGATGAGCATGAGCCGATCGCGCCGTCCGGTGTCGCCGACCGTGCGCCACCCCAGGCCCATGCCGAAGCGCAGGTCCTTCTGGTCGCGGAACATCTCCTCGATCGAAAAGCGCTTGCCGTACATTGCCTTGATGTCGCGACCGGCGAGCTTGGGGTCGCTTGCGACGATGCACCACGCGTCCTTCATCTCCTTGTCCTGCACACAGACCACCGTCGGGACCGAGACGTGCTGCCCCGTGACCTGGGCGTTGCGGAACACGCGCAGCTTGCCGCCAGGGCCCAGCCATTCCTTGGCTTTGCGCGTGGTGCCGTGCTGGTCGGTGACGTGGATGATGGACCGGAAGCGGATGACGTAGCCGAATCCGAGCTTGGCCAGGAACTCGTACAGCTTGGTGTCGGCGAAGCCCCGGTCGGCCACGATGGTCACCGCCACGTCGCGGGGAATGACCTCGCGCAGGCGCACCAGCAGTTCGTCCTCGTAGTCGTTGCGGTGGCCCTTGAACGTCTTGGTTCCGAAGGTCTTCCAAAGCAACGGCGTCGCCCGGCCGTGGTTGGTCTGCACCGACAGCACCAGCATCGAGTGGCCGTCCTTATCGAACTCGGTCCAGTCCATGTTGACGCGCACTTCCTTGCGCTGGGCCAGCACGAACGGCACCCACAGCCCGAACAGCGCCCAGACCGAGATGCCGCAGTTGCCGACGAGCCGGTCAGCTTGCTTGACCGCGTGCTTGGTCAGCAGACCTCGTGCGGCCGCCAAGCCGCGTCCGATGGCGTGGATGCCGAGCGCGCCGGCGTGCAGGGCGCCCACGGTCGCGTCGGCGAGCGAGCGGACCCGCTTGGCGTGGAGGTCATCGCCGAACAGGTCGTCGATGAAGGCTTGAACATCCGCGGCCTTGAAGGCGCTCGGGACAGGGGCGGCAGGGGCGGTGGGCTTCTTCATGCCGCGGAGCTTGATCTCCGCGATCTTGTTACGCAAGATCTCCTGCGCTCACGCTGTTGCGGCTCCCCTGACGGGGCATTGTCGAATGAGGGGATCGGTCAGG
>CAJBNH010000015.1 GCA_903955385.1 uncultured Myxococcales bacterium
TCCGGTGGCCGAACTGTTCGCCCGTTCGGCGCAAGAGCCTATGGCGAACCGGCTGATGCAGGACCCCGCAGTCCCGACGTGGACGGTGACCTACAATGCTGTCGCGGTGTACGAGACGCTGACGCGGGGCCGGATCCGCCCTCAGCACGCGCACCGGGCGTTCGTCGATGCGGTCGGGACGCGGCACGACGACCCCGCCGCCTATGACACAGCGTGGGACCGCGTGCTGGGGCTGGTACGGCAACAGGCGTGCTCGACCGGCAACACCTTGCAGCGACTGGTGGTTTCTCCCGGGGCGCTGGACGTCGACGTCAGCCCGCTGCGGCATCCGGACTGGCTGGCGCAGCGGTTGCCGGCGGCGCTTGCGCGGGCAGAAATCGCAGCCCAGAGCCGCCAGGACGAGCGCGCATTCGGCGGTCGGGCACCGCTGGTGTCGCTTTGGACCCTGGCGGTGACGTGTCGCGCTTCGGCGGCGGTCCTTCCGGGTGCGACGGGACGCTGAGTGTGCCTCAAGCCGGCTTTTCGGACCGAGAATCGTCCTGGACGGGCAGGTCCAGATGGAAGGAAGTCCCCTTGCCGACTTCGGTCTCGAACCACAGTTCCCCACGGTGGTCCCGGACGATGCCGTAGCTGATCGACAACCCGAGCCCCGTCCCCTTGTCCCGCGCCTTGGTCGAGAAGAACGGGTCGAAGACCTTGGGTGCAACGTCTGGAAGGATGCCGGTTCCGTTGTCTTGCACGGTGATCCGAACCCAGGGTGTTCCGTCCTTGTCGAAGGTAGCCCCAACGATGTGCAGCGCGCCGGTCGAGCCGTCGGTGCGCGGAACCTCCCGCATCGCATCTCGGGCATTGGTCAGCAAGTTCATGAGCACTTGCTGAATCTGCTGGGGCCGGCAGGTCACGGCGGGAAGGTCCGCGGGGACGCTGCATTCCACGGCGATCTGTTCCTTGCGCAGACCCGAACGGGCGAGCGACAGGGTGCGGTCCACCACGTCCGCCAGGTTGGCGGCCGTGCTCACGTCGCTGTCCTGACGGGCAAAGCTCAGCAGGTTGCGCACGATCGTGGCGACCCGCTCGCTCTCGCGAACGATGTTCGACGCGTAGTCCTTGACGTGGACCGGATTGACCTCCGTCTGCAACAGGTCGCCGTAATTCAGGATGACGGTCAGGGGGTTGTTGATCTCGTGAGCCACGCCGCTGGCCAGCGTGCCGATGGCCTCCAGCTTCTGGCGCTGGCGCTCGACGCCGTCGGACTGCTGACGCTGCAGCTCCCGCTGTCTGGATTCGGTGATGTCGTTGATGGTCGACAGGATATAGACCTGCCCGCCGACACGCAGCATTTGCGCAGATAACAGACCCGTGATGACGTCGCCCGACTTGACGCGAAATGGGAACTCTTTGGCGTGCACCTTGCCGGACCGTTCGAGCTCGGCCACGACCTCTGCCCGGTCCTCAGGTCGCACCCAAAGGCGCGCCGCCACAGTCGTCACGCCTACGATCTCGGCGGGTGAATACCCGGTGATGTCGGCGAACCCGTCGTTGACGTCGGTCACCAGTCCGTCCGTGAGCCGGGTGAGCATGACCGCGAACGGCGCCGACCGAAACGCGGCAGAGAACCTCGCCTCCTGCCCACGGACATCGGTGACCAGACGATGGTTCACCATCAGCACCAGACCGAACGTGTGCAGGACAAACAGCGCCTGATACGTCAACAGCACGGTCGCCTCGAAAGGATCGGGGTCGAACAGGTCCTGCTGCGTGGGTTTCACCGCAAAGAAACTGAGGATACGGGCGAGACTGAGCAGGCCGTAGGCGCCGAACACCAGCGCCAGCAGCGTCGAACTCTTCCGCATCGATCGGTCGACGCTGCCCCGCATCAGCCACAGGTTCTGCAGGATCACGATGAGAAGGGCCGCGGAAATGTTGAGGTTTCTAATGGCCAAGTCGGGCTCAACCATCGTGAAGTAGACATGCACGCAGAAGAACGTCAGGACCAGCACGGTGTTGAACAGTTTCCGACATTTCCGCTCGAAGAAGCGCCCCAAACCATAGTGCACCATCACGGCGCTGGAGATGATGATCGTGTTGGCGACGACCATCGAGAGCCAGTTCGGGACCTGACCCCGCAGCGTGACCAGGAACAAGCCTGCCGTCTGCATCGCGAAGCCGACGGCCCAATAACCGGTTCCGGCATAGCGATTTCGGCCTTGGCGCCACAGGGCGACCACGACCAGCGAGCAGATGACGGCCGAGGCCACGCTGCTGACGATAACCGTACGCAGGTCCAGCTGCATGGGGGGTATCCGTGGCGCGGAGGCGCCGGTGGGCCTTCAGGCCGTGGGCCATCTGCGACGCGACGGCAAGATGCGTCCGCATGGTGCGGTGGGCGCGCAGGTTGTCAACGATACGCCGACCGGTCGTGCGGCTCAACCGGGTCCAGCGGCGCGCGGCCCTTGCGACAACTCCGACGAAATGGCACAACGAGCAGACGTGACCTGCGAAAGAAAGGGGACCGACAGCGGTGCTTCGCGGCCAGGTACGCTTGGGGGGTTCGCTCATGGCCAGCGTGTTGATCGTCGATGACGAGGACGGAATTCGTCGTACTATCGGGATCTTTCTTGCCGACGCCGGTCATGAGGTCCAGACGGCGGCCAGCGCGCTGGAGGCGCGGGCGTGCATCGAACGCCATCGTTTCGACGTCGTGCTGTCCGATATCGTGATGCCCGGCGATGACGGACTGCAGCTTCTGGAGTTTGTTCGCACTGCGCTGCCGCTTGCGCAGGTGATCCTGTTTACCGGCGAACCGACGGTGGAGACGGCGACCGACGCGCTGCGCTTGGGAGCGTTCGACTATCTGGCCAAGCCTGTGCGCAAGAACGAAGTCTGTCGGGTCGTCGCCAGAGCCGCACGCGAAGTCGCGCTGCGCCGAGATAATGTGCGCTTGAACGACGAAAACCGGCGACACCGCGACGAGCTGGAGAGTTTGGTCGGCGAGCGCACCCAAGAACTGCAGAAGACGGTCGAGCAGCGAGAGGCGGCGTTGGAGCGGCTGAGTGCGCTGTTGACCAGCACGGCCGAGGCGTTGTCGATGGCGGTCGGCATGCGAGACCCCTATACCGGCGGGCATCAACGTCGCGTCACCGCCCTTGCTTGTGCCATTTGGGACCGTTTGGGTCTGTCTGCGGACGCCCGTGAGGGCCTGCGCATGGCCGGTTTATTGCACGACTTGGGCAAGCTGCGGGTGCCGACCGATATTCTGTCCAAACCGACCAGACTATCTCCGGCAGAATTTGCGCTGATTCGCGAGCACTGTGTGGCGGGTTGGGAGATTTTGCGGTGTGTGGATTTTCCGTGGCCGGTCGCCGACATCGTCGTGCAGCACCACGAGCGTCCGGATGGCTCTGGCTACCCCGCAGGGCTGCTAGGCGACGAGATTCTGCTGGAGGCGCTAGTTATCGGCGTCGCGGATGTCGTCGAGGCGATGGCGTCACATCGGCCGTACCGACCTGCGCTGGGCATCCAGGCGGCACTCGACGAAGTGGAGGCGGGACGCGGCACGCGCTATCGCGCTGACATCGTGGACGCTTGCGTCGCCGTATTCTCGACAGGGTTCGTCCTGCCCGACTGACGGCGCGGTTACTTGAGGTTCGTCGGCAACAGCACCCCAGAGATGAAGAACGACCGGGACGCACGGGCCGTCGGGCAGCGTCGACCTTCCAGGCGGCGGGTGACAACCCTGTCGCGCCCATCGCGCTTGGCTTGGTACAGCGCTTCGTCGGCACGGGCGAAGATCTCCTCGTGCGAGGCGTCCGCGTACTCGCGCTGGGCCACGCCGAAGCTTGCAGTGACGTGGAAGCTGCCCGAGTCGGTCGTGAACATCAGGCGGGAGATCCGCAGGCGAAGCCGCTCTGCCAAGTCATGTCCGCTCAGCGCGTCAGTTTCCAGCAGTAGAAAACACAATTCTTCTCCGCCGTACCGTGCGGCGACGTCGGTGGCTCGCACGGCCGCTCGACACGCCGCGCCGACGCTGGCAAGGACCCGATCGCCCACCGCGTGACCGTATTCGTCGTTGACCTGCTTGAAGAAGTCCAGGTCGAGCATGATGACGCACAGGGCCAGGTCGTGGCGCACGGCCCGCTGGAACTCCTGGTGCGCGAACTCCCCCAGCCGTCGTCGGTTGGCCAGACCCGTGAGTGCATCCGTGACCGACAGGCGCTGCACCTCGCCGAAAAGATTGGCATTGTCCAAGGCGATGGCGGCCTCGTTCGCCAGTGCTTCCGTCAGGTCCAGCTGGGCCTCGGTCATGGCGCCCGGGGTACGGGACTCGACGACGATCCACCCCTGAATGCGATCCCGCGCCCGCATCGGGGTGACCAGCCAGCTGCGCGTCGCGGGGTGCAGCGGCCACAGCGGGGGGACGAAGGCGTTGGCGACATCGACGCAGAGCATGGGCTGCGACTCGGCGATCAGCCTTTCCCAAGGTGCCGGTCGGTTCCGCAGCACGGCGGCCGGGACATCGCCAGACAGCATCCCTTCCAGCACTTCGTCGGCCACCAAGCCACCCCGGACACGCAGCGCGGCCAGGCCGTCGTGGGGCACCAGCTGCCGCAAGAACGTCCCGACGAGCTCCAGCACGGCCCGCGGGGCCAGCTCACGCGTGAAGGACTGCAGGGCGGACCGCAACACTTCGACCTGATGACGAGCCCGGCGTTCGCCGTCCATGAGACGGTCGAGCTCCAAAGCCTTGGCCTTGAGCTCACGGTTGCGCTGCAGGACGAGGGCCTCTGCCTTCTGACGCGCGACGGTCTCGTGGCGCAGCAGGTTGCGGAGGTCTTCGGCGGCTTCCTCGGTCATGCAGTCGTCCCTCGGACAAGGGTTCCTTGTCGGTACCCTTCACGAACGCAAGTGCCTGTTCTCAAGACGCAAAAACTACCAAACGCTGGAGATTTCCGCCCTCTTGGCGATGCGGAGAGCGGGCCAGATGTCCTGCCCGAGTGGTCTGTCGCGGGAGCATTCGATCCGGCCGCCGCCGCTCCGCAAGTGCAGTCCTGAGCATAGGCAAGATCGCGACGGCTGGCCAGTCTCCCCGCCCGGCCGCCACCGCCTCGCCGTTTCGCCTTGACGCCCAAGCCGCCGCAGCGTACTCCGCGCTCCTCCCCCCCCCTTGACGAGGGTGCTTGAGCACCGATGAACAGGAGCCTTCCGATGACCCGACACGCCCGGCTGTTCGCCCTGCTTGCTGCGACCACCCTCTCGATTCCCTCGGGGGCACGCGCCGAAGAACGCTCGCAAGTTGCCGAGAAGTACAAGTGGAAGACCTCGGACCTGTTTGCGACGGAAGCGGCATGGATTGTGGCCAAGGACGATCTGGCGGCGCGCATTGCCAAGCTAGCGTCCTTTCAAGGAAAGCTCGGGACCTCTGCGGCCGACCTTTTCGGCGGCCTCGACGCGCTGATGGCCGTGGACAAGGACCTGACCCACTTGGTCACGTACGCCTCGATGCGGTCGGACGAGGACACGCGGCTGGGAAAGCCCCGCGAGATGAAGCAGGCGTCTGAGAGTCTGGCGGTCAAGTTCGCGGCCATCGCGGCGTACTTCCGCCCGGAGATTCTGTCCTTGGGCGAGACCAAGGTGCGCGCGTTCGTGGCCGCTGAGCCGCGGCTGGCGCCCTATGCTCCGTGGCTGAACGACATCCTGCGTTATGCCCCACACACGCTGGGCGCGGCGGAAGAGAAGGTCGCTGCCGAGGCCGCCATCATGGCCGATGGCGCGATGAACGCGTACGACACCTTCACCAACGCGGACTTGCCGTACCCCGAAGTGACCCTGAAGTCCGGTGAGAAGGTGCGTTTGGACGCGCAGGCCTACACCAAGTACCGCACGTCGGCCGACCGGCAGGACCGCGATCTGGTGTTTCACAGTTTCTTTACGCGTTACAAGGACTTCGAACGCACGCTTGGCGCAACGCTGGACGCGACGGTCAAGACGCACCTGTTCGACAAGAACGTGCACAAGTACGACAGCGCCCTGCAAGCCGCGATCTTCGACTCGAACGTGCCGACCCGCGTCTACACGCAGCTGATCGCAGACGTGCACGCCAACCTGCCGACCCTGCACCGCTATCTGAAGCTGCGGCAGAAGATGATGGGCCTGGACCAGCTGCGGTACGAGGACCTGTACGCCCCCATCGTCAAGGAGGTGGACCTGCACTACACCCCGGAGCAGGCGATGGCGCTGGTGGAGCAGGCCGTGGCACCGCTGGGGCCGACGTACGTGGCAGACCTGCACCGCAGCTTTCAGGAGGGCTGGGTGGACTGGATCCCGACCACGGGCAAGAAGTCGGGCGCCTACTCGACTGGTGCGTATGGTGTGCATCCGTATCAACTGCAGAACTTCACGGGGATCTACGACGAGGTGTCGACGCTGGCCCATGAGTCTGGCCACTCGCTGCACACCTACCTGTCCGACAAGCATCAGCCGTATCCGACCCACGACTACAAGATCTTCGTGGCAGAGGTTGCGTCGACCCTGAACGAGAACCTGTTGCTGCACCACATGCTGAACCAGACCAAGGACAAGGCCACACGCCTGTTCCTGCTGGGGTCGCATCTGGACGGGCTGCGGACCACGCTGTTCCGCCAGACGCTGTTTGCCGAATTCGAGCTGAAGATCCATCAGCTTGCTGAGAAGGGCGAGCCTCTGGTCGGCGAGAAGTTGAGCGAGCTCTACCGCGCGTTGGTCAAGGAGTACTACGGCGACGCGGCAGGCGTGTGCAAGGTCGACGACCTGTTCGGCATCGAGTGGGCCTACATCCCGCATTTCTACTACAATTTCTACGTGTACCAGTACGCGACCAGCATCACCGCTTCAGCCAAGATTGCGGCCGACCTGCGCGCCGACCGGACGCCGAAGACCCGCGACGCCTACTTGAAGCTGCTGTCCTCCGGCTCGTCCAAGTACCCGATCGACCTGCTGAAAGAGGCGGGCGTCGACATGACCACCTCTGCCCCGTTCCAGGCGGCCATTCGCGAGATGAACGCCACGATGGACGAGATGGAGAAGCTGCTGGCCCAGAAGTAGGGCGTGACGGTGCCGGCGGGGAAACGGCGACGGTCAAGGCCGTCGTCTCCACCGGCGGGGTCCACCGCCTTGCGGGGTAGGCCCGAAACGGCTACGGTGGACCCAATGAGCAGCGGTCCCTGTGCGCTGACGAGCGATACTTCCCCATGATCATTCCCTCCATCGATCTCCTGGGCGGCAAGGCCGTTCAGCTGCGCCGCGGCAACCCCGACGACTGTGCCGTGACCGTGGACGATCCGGTCGCCCTTGCCGAAACGTTCGCCCGTTACGGCGAGATTGCGGTCATCGACCTCGACGCTGCGCTGGGCCGTGGTGACAACCTCGCCGTCATCGAGCGCATCACGGCCAGGGTCGAAGCCCGCGTCGGTGGCGGCATCCGCGACCACGCTCGCGCCGACCGGCTGCTGCGCGCGGGCGCCCGCAAGATCATCCTGGGCACCGCTGCCACGCCGGAGTTCCTGGCGAAGTATCCGGCCGACGCCGTCATCGTCGCCCTGGACGCCAAGAAGAACCGAGTCGTGACAGAGGGTTGGACCAAGGCGACCACCGACACCCCGGTCGAGCGCGCGGTGGCCTTGGCGCCGTACTGCAGCGAGTTCCTGTTCACGGTCGTCGACCGCGAGGGGATGCTGGGCGGCACAGACCTCGAGGCCGTTCGCGCGGTCGTCGCGGCGACCGACCGGCACGTGGTCGCCGCGGGCGGCATCACGACGGTTGACGAGGTGGTGGCGCTGGACAGGATGGGCGCGTCCTGCCAGCTGGGGATGGCGATCTACACGGGTAGATTGGCTTTGAGCGACGCATACTTGGCCCTGCTGGACTGGGACAAGGTCGGCGACCTGATCCCTGTGGTGGCGCAGGAGTCTGGCGGTCAGGTGCTGATGCACGCATGGGCGGACCGGGCAGCGGTGCGAGAGACGCTGGAGACCGGACTGGGTACGTACTTCTCCCGCAGCCGTCAGGAGCGTTGGCAGAAAGGCGAGACGAGCGGCCATGTTCAGCACGTCCGCGAGGTGCGCTGGGACTGCGACCGCGACACGCTGCTGTACAAGGTCGACCAGATCGGCAGGGCGTGCCACTTGCCCCAGCACGGCTGCTTCGGCGACACGTGGTTCAACTTGGCGCATCTCGAAAAGGTGCTGCAGGACCGGCTGCAGCACGCAGACCCCGGCTCGTACACGCGCAAGCTGTTCGAGGACGAGGACCTGCTGAAGTCCAAGATCCTGGAAGAAGCCAAGGAGTTGACTGAGGCGACTACCGACCGCGACACGGTGTGGGAGGCTGCCGACGTCGTGTTCTTCACGATGGCGTTGCTGGCCAAGCGCGGCTTGACGCTTGAGCAGGTGGAGCGAGAGCTGCGTGGGCGTCACGGGCGACGGCGCTGACCCACGTCACGCCGGTCCCTGTTGCCGCAAAGCTCGGCCCGGTGGAAGATGCAGGGCACTCCGGGGGTCGACCGGGGGCCAGCCAATCCCCGAAAAAGGCCTGCGAATGAAGACCTTGCTCTCGCTCATCTCGTGTGCCGTCGTCGTTGCGACCTTCGCGTGCAGCTCGCCCAGCCCTGCCGGCGGTGGCGTTGCCGTGACCGACGCGAGTCAGAACCCGGACGCCCAGTTCGGCGACTCCGCGTTGCCCGACGGCGGAACGCCCCCTCAGGACGTGCTCGCAGATGTCACGCCCCCCGTCGACACCCTGACCGACAGCAAGACCGACACGGGCGGCCCCAGCGACCCTTGCAAGGACGGGGAGTCGGCCTGTCACAACGCGACCCTGGCCAAGTACTGCGTGGAAGGGGCTTGGATCCTCAAAGCCAAGTGTGCCGAAGGAGAGGTCTGTCAGGCCGGCGAGTGTGTCGTCCCCACCAAGTGCACGCCGGGAGAGAACAAGGGCTGCAACGGCTATTCGACCCAGGTCGTGTGCAACGAGGCGGGCAACGCGTGGACGGACATCAAGTGCAAGCCGCCGCAGCAGTGCGCCGCCGGCCAGTGCCGCACCGTCGTCTGCACGCCCGGCTTCTCCGAGTGCGTCCCCGGCAACACCAAGCTGATCCGCACCTGCGCCGAGGACGGGTCCGGCTACGGCGAGCCCTATGACTGCAAGAGCGGCGCGACCTGCTTTGGCGGCAAGTGCCTGAGCTTGTGCGAGTCGAACATCAAGGTGACGTCGAACGTCGGCTGCGAGTACTGGAGCGTCGATCTGGACAACTATCCCGACCCATTTTCGAGCAAGCGGCCCGACCTGATCCCGCACAGCATCGTCGTGTCCAACCCCGGGATCTACGATGCGAACCTGACCTTCACCGTGCCCGCGCCCTTCACCCCGAACATCCCCAATCCGGTGGTCAAGGCGGGGGCGTCGGCCGAGTTCAAGATGCCGGTGTTTACGGTCGACGGCAACGGCATCTGGCCGCAGGGCATCCGCGTGAAGTCGGACCAGCCGATTGTTGCCTTCCAGTTCAACCCGTTCAATGCGGAGGGTGCCGCCAGCAACGACGGTTCCCTGTTGCTGCCCATGAATGCACTGGGCATGAAGTACTTCGCGGTCACGCGCCCATCGGGTCCGCCGATGTTGGGCAACCCCGCGCAGCACGGCTACTTCACGGTCGCCGCCGCGAGCCCCGGCACGACCATCGTCAAGGTCACGGTCGCCGGCAAGGTCGCAGCCACACCGAAGTACGCCATCCCGGCGCTCGCCAAGGGACAGAGCTTCACGTTCACGCTCAAGCAGCATGACGTCCTGAATCTGGAGGCCTTTGGAGAGCTGAACTTCAAGGGCGGCAACGACCTGACCGGCTCGTACATCGACGCCGACAAGCCCATTGCCGTGTTCGCAGGGCACGAGGAGCTGGTTGAGGGATGGGAGGGCGGCACCAAGGAGGCGGGCTACGATTCCGGATACGCAGAGCACGTCGAAGAGCAGTTGATGCCCTTGGAGGCGTGGGGCAACGAGGCGTTCTGCGTCAAGACCAAGCCCCGCGGCATCGAGCCCGATATCTGGTTCGTGATGGCGGGCGAGCCTGGCGTCTCAGTCACCACCACGCCTTCGATCAAGGGGTTGGACGGCAAGACATTCGCCAGCCCCGGCGAGTGGGTGCGCGTCGAGAGTCCGCAGAGCTTCATGATCAAGGCCACCGGCAAGATCCAAGTCGTGCAGTTCATCGTGTCGATGATGCAGACCGACCAGGGCACCGGCGACCCGACGATGATGATCATTCCGCCCAAGTTCCAGTACCGCACCGACTACAACGTCCTGACCGCAGACGGCTACGGCACCAACTGGACGACGGTGGTGCGCCCCAAGGGGGTCGAGGTCAAGGCGGACGGCGTCGCCATCGGCGCCGGCGAGTTCATGACCTTTGGCGACGGCACTTGGGAGTACGCTTACGTCAAGGTCGGCAAGGGCGGCCACGTGTTCGAGGGCGCCGGCGAATTCGGCCTCATGGTGTACGGCTTTGGCACGGCGACGGCCTATGGCTATCCCGGCGGCATGAACCTGGGTGGCGTAAACCAAGGAACGCCTTGATGCAAAGGCACCTGCAAGGGCTTACCCCGATGCGTATCGTCGACCAGCTTCCTCCCATCGCCACCGCCAGCTCTGCCGACCCGCTGCGTGTGTCGCAGATCCTTGCCGACGTGCGCGCCCGAGGCGACGCGGCGGTGCGCGAGTGGACGTCCCGGCTGGACGGGGCCCAGCTGGACGACCTGACCGTACCGCCGGAAGTGTTGGAGGCCGCTTGGCACGACCTGACGCCAGCCGAGCAGCAGGCGCTGGACCACGCGGCGCGCAACATCACCGCGTTCGCCGCTGCGCAGCGCAAGCACTTGACAGAGTTCACGATTGAGATCGAGCCCGGCGTCGTGGCGGGGCAGCGCGTCCTCCCCATCGACCGGGTCGCCTGCTATGTGCCCGGCGGGCGCTATCCGCTGCCTTCGACCGTGCTGATGACGGTGCTGATCGCCAAGGTCGCGGGCGTGCCCGAGATCGCCGTCTTCACGCCACCTTCCAAGGGTGGCCTGCCCGACCGCTACATCCTTGCGGCGGCCTGGCGCGCCGGGGCCACGACCGTGCATCCGATCGGCGGCGTTCAGGCAGTCGCGGCGGCGGCATATGGCACCGAGTCGGTCCGCCCCGTGCACCTGATCGTCGGTCCCGGCAACGCTTGGGTGACCGAGGCCAAGCGCCAGGTCTACGGTCAGGTCGGCATCGACGCGCTGGCCGGCCCGTCCGAAGTGATGGTGCTGGCGGACCGCAGCGCCGACGTGCAGCGGATTGCCGCCGATCTGCTGGCCCAGGCCGAACACGACCCCGATGCCCAAGCCATCGCCGTCACCGACGATCCAACTGTGGCCGACGCGATCTCGCAGGCGGTGACCGAAGCGCTCGAGCGCCTGCCGACCCGCGCGGTAGCGGCCCGCTCCATCGCCGACCACGGGTGCATTTTGGTCGTGCCCGATCGCGCGGCGATGGCAGCGGTGGCCAACCAGCGCGCTCCGGAACATCTGGAGATCCATGTCGAAGATGCCGAGGGGCTGGCGCGGGCCTGCACGGCCTACGGTGGCCTGTTCATCGGCGGCGACGCGGCTGAGGTGCTGGGCGACTACTGCACCGGTCCCAGCCACGTGCTACCGACCGGTGGCGCTGGGCACTACACAGGCGGGCTGTCGGTCTATACGTTCGTGAAGATCGTCAGCACGCAAGCGGCGTTGCCGGGGGCTGCGGCCGGTCTGGCGCGCACCGCGGCGACCCTGGCGCGGATCGAGGGGTTGGAGGCACACGCCCGCGCCGCCGAGCACCGCGACCCGAACCGCATCCGGACCTGACGATCTGACCAAGGGTGGCCGATGCACGATTCCGCACCGCCTTGGCTCGCCGCTCTGCACGGTGCCGGGCCGTGGGTCGGCCTTGCGCTGTTCGTCACGTTGCTGGCCGTCAGCCTGCTGGTCACAGGGTTCGTGCTGGTCCGTCTGGCTCCCGACCACTTCAGCTCGCATCCGGGGCCCAGCTTCGCCCGTTTCTCCCGGCCAGTCCGCCTTGCGTTGCTGGTGGGCAAGAACGTGTTGGGCGTGGCCGTTGTCGTGTTGGGCGTGTTCCTCGCTCTGCCAGGGGTGCCGGGGCAGGGTCTGCTGACGATTCTGTTGGGGCTGTTGCTGGTCGATGTTCCCGGCAAGCGCCGTCTGGAGCGCTGGATCCTGTTGCGCCCCGGTGTGTTGGCGGGGCTGAATCGTCTGCGGGCAAGGTGGAAGCGGCCACCCCTGGTCCTCGACAGCCCGGTGGCGGGCAAGCCTTCCTGACGTCACGGGTTCCCCTTGTCAGCGCCGAAGCTCCGCCGGGAACGACGGCCTTCACTTGCCTTGCGCGGCTGCGTCCCGCACGATGCGCGTTTGTCCCTGCACTCGGAGCCGGTCATGTCCTCCCGCAAGTTCCTGTTTCTGTTCGTGTTGGTCGCAAGCGTGACCGCAGGCTGTTCCGACGGCACGACGTCGACGCAGGTCAGCGAGAACCAGCCCTGCCTCAGCGGGTCCACGGACCTCGACTGCAAGGCCGCCGCCGAGGTGCGCCAGATCGCGACGGGCAAGCTGCTTCCGAACAGTGCCAAGGTCGAGGTGCAGGTCGGTTCCGTTGTCGTCGGCGCGCAGATGGACTTGGACTTCTCGATCGTCAACTCCGCCGGGTCGACGGCCGCCTCCGCGCTTGTCATCAAGACAATCCGATTGGAGTACGAGGCCGCGTCGCCCGCTGAGACGGCCGCCAGCCGTGCGTTTGAGTGCTACGACGCCAAGGGCCAGACCAAGTGCTCTGCCATGGATGGCAAGTGGGCCAAGGTCGTGCCGGCCAGTCTGGCGGGGGCGGACGGAATTGCCCAAGAGCAGTTTCGCATTCGCTACAAGCACTTCGACAGCAAGGTCCGCAAGGGCAAGGTCTGCATCGACTTCGCAGGGGACCTCGCGTACGCCACGCAGGACTTCTGCATGACGTTCCAGACGACGCTGGGCAAGCCCAAGATTCTGGTCGCGCCCACCGACGTGCTGTTCCCGTACGTGCCGCTGGGTTCAGAGCTGACGTCCACGGTCACGGTCACGAACTCCGGCGACGCGGCTCTGCTGATCGATCGCATCGACTTTGAGGCCGACCCCGCCTTCAACCTCGTCGCCGACAACGTCGTGCACGCGCCTGGCCAACCGATCGAGTTCAACCCGATCCGCGAGGTTGCCCCCGGCAGCAGCTGGCCGTTGGTCGTACGGTTCTCGCCGGTGGACGGTCTGAAGCGCTCGGGGTTGTTGAAGATCCGCTCGAATGACACCTCTGCGCCCGTCAGCGGCGTGCCGGTGGTGCTGACGGCGAACTCCAAGGTGCCCTGCCTGAAGCTGACGCCAGAGGCCACCCTGAACTTCGGCGCCGTCGTCTTCGGCAACAACACCACCCGCGACATTGAGGTCGCCAGCTGCGGCTCTGAGGTCCTGACGATCACCTCGATCGACTGGAAGGCGGGCAGCAACGGCAACTTCACCCCCGACTGGACGCTGGCTGCCGAGACCATGCCCGGACTCGACCCCGTCAAGGGCCCCACGGCCGACAAGCCGCTCAAGCTTGGCGTGAACCAGTCCGTCAAGTTCCAGGTCACCTATGAACCCAATGTGATCAGCCCGATCGACGAAGCGACCGGAGTGGCCAAGCCCGATGTTGCCACGCTGGTTGCCGCCTCGAATGCTGCGCCGCAGAATCTGGTGATGCAGGGGATCGGCGTCAAGGAAGCGTGTCCGCAGGCCAAGATCGAGATCGACGAAGGCGAAGAGGTCATCCCGCAGACCACGCTGCACTTCGACGGCACGTCCTCGGTCGCTCCTGGAGGCGGGGTGATCAAGGGCTACAAGTGGTCGGTGCAGCAGCAGCCTGAGGGGTCGGCCCAGACCTTCCTGCCCAGCACCACCTTCCCCACGCCCACGTTCACGCCCAACGTCGCAGGAGAATACATCTTTTGTCTGGTCGTCACCGATGGCACCGACCAGAAGTCGTGCGTCGAGTCCTGTCTGACCGTGCTGGTGTTGCCCAGCGATTCGCTGCACGTCGAGCTGTTGTGGAACACGCCGGCGGACAAGAACGAGACCGACTCTGGACCCGCCATGGGCTCCGACGTCGACCTGCACTTTGCCCATCAGGATGCGACCGGACCCGATCTGGACTGCGACGGCACCGGCGACCCGTGGTTCTCCAATCCATTCGATACCTTCTGGCTCAACCCTGCACCGAACTGGGGCAGCATGTCCGGCGGCGTTCCGGACGACCCGACGCTTGACCTCGACGACACCGACGGCGCAGGTCCCGAGAACCTCAACCTCGCGCAACCGGCCGGCACCCAAGCCGAGCCGATGACGTACCCGATTGGCGTGCACTACTGGAACGACCACGGCTTCGGCACGTCATTCGCGACCCTGCGCATCTACGTTTTTGGCACGCAGGTGGTCGAGTTCCAGCAGGTCGAGCTGCACCCGCTGGACATGTGGTACGTCGGCAAGCTGAACTGGCCCAACGAGGTCGCTGGCGGCAAGCTTCCCGTCCTGACTGCGTGCAAGCAAACCGGCAGTGCCTGTCTGGCCAAGAAGGACCCGTCCGACCCCAAGGGCGGTCAGATGTGGCAGACCGACGGCGCCTACTGCATCACGCCGTGCTATCAGCACCCGGCCACGCCTTCGGGCGGCGCGACCTGCAAGTAGCCAACGCTTCGAGACTTGTTACGCCGCTTGGCGACTCTGGCGGGACCGCAGCTGCGCGTCCCACAGCGACTTCAGCCCTGCAACCACCCCAATGGCGACCAGCACCCAGCCCGCAGCGACGAAGCCGCTCGCGATGCCCATGCCGTCCTGCAGCGGCGTACTGATGAACGGGCTGAGGAACTGCCCAAGAAACACGGCCATCGACACGCCGCCCAGCAACCGGCCGCGCTTGTCAGCCGGCGTGCGCCCCACCAGCCAGATGTTCAGGTTGGGGATCAGGATGCCCAGACCCGCACCCGCCACCGTCAAGCCGAGCAGCAGCACGACGTAGCTGGAGGCCAGGCCCATGCCGACATAGCCAGCGCCCAGCAGGCCGAAGGTCGCCGCCAGAATGGTCAGGTGGCTGGCGCGACGCTGCAGCGAGCCGTACCCGAGGGCCGTCAGCGCACTGGACATGGTGATCACCGCAATGGCGATGCCGCTGAGGCGCGGGGTTCCTTGAAATTGCTGGTGAATCAGAAAGTCGAGCTTGACCGGCACGAAGTAGAACGCCAAGTGCCCCACCAGGCCCGCCGCATAGATGCCGAGGATCAGTCCCCAAGGCAGGCGCACCTTTCCCGCGGGGCGGTGCTCGTCGCCCGCAGCGACCTCGATCGGCTCCGGCTCCACTTCAGGCTCCCGGACGCAGAACCATCCGGCCACAACGACGGGTAACCCCAGACCGTACATCAGGAACGGCAAGCGCCACGACACCTCGGCCAGCTCGCCAGCGGCCAGCAGGAAGACGACGCCGCCCAGACCCATGAACGCGCCCTGTTCGCCCATGACGCGGTCGCGCGCAGGGCCACGGAAGTAGTCGGCCAGCAGCGTCGTGGCGCCGGTCATGACGCCGGCCATGCCCACACCCAACAGCGCGCGGCCGATCAGCAGCTCGGTCAGGGAGTTGGCCAAGGACCCCGCGGCACCAGCCAGAGCGTAGATCAGCAGCGAGCCCAGCAGCATCCGACGGCGACCCCAGCGGTCCAGCGCCAAGCCGACCAGCGGCGAGAGGATGACCACGACCAGCGCAGGCAGCGTCATCACCAAGGGAACCAGCAGATTCGCGTGCTCCACGCCACCAAAGGCCGCTTGCAGCGCGGTCATCGATGGGGCGATCGCGGCACCCGCCATCACGGTCAGGCTGCTGGCGGCAAGAAGGGTGATGCGGGTGGCAAGGGTCGGGGCGGTGGGCGGCACGCGGGCTCCGGGGCAGGGCAGGCGGCGAATGCTGCACCTGACGGCCGCGAATGGGAAGCGGCCCGCAGTGCGCAGCGGCAGCCCCGGAAGCTGTCAGCACGGACACTCAAACTCACGCGGCACCTCGATCTGGTCCACGCCGTCCAGCGTGCCGCGCAGAAGACCCGAAGGCAGCAGCAGCTCCCACTCGCCGTCGCCGTCCAGGTCCGCCCCGCCCAGCAGCTCCAGACCAAGCCAGCCCCCCACGCCGCGCTGAAGGATCAGGGGACGCTTGGGGTTGGCTCCCGGCACCACCCGCCACAGGGTCTCGACGCTGCCGCCGAACTCGCCGCACCCGGCGCCCGCCGTCATCGACACCAGCACCCACGCCTCGCCTGCACCGCGCACCACCGTCACTTGGGCGGGCTCCAGCTCGTCCCAGCGCTTCGGCAGCCGCTCTGGGTACACCTCCCGAAAGAAGTTGCGCTGTTCCGGGTCTGCCTGCGCCTGACGGTAGTCGTTCTGGGTGTCGCGCCACTCTGGCAGCGCCCGTGTGCGTCGCACCACCTCGTCGACCCACGCCTGCTCCTCCGCACCAACCGGCTCGCGCGCCCGAGCCATCGTCGGCTCGGCCAGGGAAGCGCTGCGGGCCCACGTCGCCGCCGCACAGTCGCCTTTGACGTCGCGCAGACCCACGACCAGCATCGGCTGCGACAGCTCGTGCCCCCACGCCCAAACGGCCAGCTCACCGTCGTCCAGCGGCACCACACCTTCCTCCGCATCGTACCAGGGCGTCGCAAAGCGGGTTTGCAGCTCCAGCGGCCCCGCAGTCGCCTCGCACACAGGCGTCGTCCCGTCGTACAGACGCAGGCGCTCGCCCTCCAGTGCCCGCAGCGCCAGCGGCACCCGATCGGCCTCGACACCCCAACCCACCCGCGTCGTGTCGCCGCGTTCGATCACCCGCGGCTCGCCGGCCAACGCAGCGGTCCCCAGCTCCGTGTCGCGCTCGACCACGACAAAGCCCGCCTCTGCGTGCAGATGCGGCCACACGGGTGCGGCCTCGTCGCTGCGATTCTCGTGGACCCGCGACAGGTTGGCGCGCGCCGCGCGGTCGACCCAGGGCGGCAACGGCTCGCCCCAAGGGTTGATGCCCCCCACCGCTGTCAGCCCCCAGCCCGTCGGGGCCAGCGGGCGCTCGCTCGTGTTCGCGGTGTCACGCCAGCTGCCGTCCTGCCAGCAGGCATCCAGCACGCCGCCGTCGCGCGCAGCCGTGTCGTAGGGCCAGCCGTCGGCCACCGTTACCGCGGCAGCCCCGGCGCCGACCTCACAGCCGCCCAACAGGAAAGCTCCGGTCGCCGCAACAACAGCCACCGTGCGCCCTGCCAACACCATATTCGCACGCAGTATCCGCACCTTGCCAACCATGACAGCCTCCAGCGCACCATTCGGGAATGCGAGCCTCTGGGTTCGCCGACGTCCGGCGCGCTCAGTGGCATGTGCCGTGGCTTGGTGCAGGGGGCGTGCCATCCCCCAAGAATCGTGCAACATCAGGAAATGGCGCGAGAAGTAGTTGCCTTCGAAGTCCCTCTTGGCTTGTGTGGATCTCTTGCAGAGAGATGAATCTATAACGGATAGATTCCGTGGCTTGGCATGAGGCCCCGTGCCCAACAGCCCACCGTCCGGGCCGACCACCCGGCGCGACAAACGCGTCGCGATGCGGTAGCTTTCGGTCGCATGTTCAAGCTGCCCTCCCAGTCCCGCCGCACGCTGCACGGCCTTGCCGCGCTGCTCGGACTGTTGCTGCTGGTCGGCGCCGCGGCATGGATGACGCTGGGGCGCAGTGCCCGCATCGCCGAATCGCCACGACCGGCTTCGTTGCAGGCCGCCGCGGATTGGATGGAGCCGCGGCTGCAGGACGGCGACGGCATCGCGATCGTCCCCGGCTGGTCTGCGGCGCATCGGGGCTTGTTCGCGCAGGCGTTCCAGCGCAAGGGCCTGAACTTCGACGACGCCTACCTGCCCGCCAACCCGCTGGACCTTTGGGACGCCGACGGCAAGCTGCGGCTGTGGGTCGTCACCACGCATGAATTCGCCGACGAGTTGGACTTGGGCAAGTCCGCTCAGCATCTGGAGTCTCGCGACTTCGGCCACGGCACGGCGGGCTTTTTGTTTGCCCTGCCACCGTCGCGCACGGCGTTCGACTTTGGACATCGCTTGGCGGAGGCGCAGGTGCAGCGGCAGCGCGGTCCCGACGGCTGGCTGACGTGCCGCTGGTCTGGCCAAGCGCACGACTGCGGCAGCGAGACCTGGCGCAACGTCTCGTATCGCCTCAGCGAACTGGCCACGGGTCGGCACAGCTGCATCGCACTCGAGCCCGACAGTGAGAACA
>CAJBNH010000016.1 GCA_903955385.1 uncultured Myxococcales bacterium
ACAGGATCGCGGGGTTCAGCATCGTCGCGCCAAACGGCCCCTGCAG
Source organism: uncultured Myxococcales bacterium (assembly GCA_903955385.1). Taxonomy (GTDB): domain Bacteria; phylum Myxococcota_A; class UBA9042; order UBA9042; family UBA9042; genus CAJBNH01. The sequence continues at coordinate 47 of CAJBNH010000016.1, forward strand.
CGTCATCGCCTGGGGACCCGGCTTGGCCACCGGGGACACCAACGACAGCGCCGGCACCTGCGCCCCGCGCACCGACCCCGCACTGCCGGGAGACAGCTCTACAGCTCCGCCCCCAACCGACGCAGATGTCACGTTGCCCAACGCTGCACCGTTCAGCGTCACGGCGGCACCGTCCAGCCCCACGACACCCGGCTCGACCCGGTCCAGTCGCGGTGCACGCCCGCAAGTGAACGAACCGGCGGCATGGGTTAACCCGCTGCCATGCCTGACGGAAACCAGGACCTGACTCAAGTCGGCCTGCGTGTCGAGCGGGCAGGGCGGTGTCAGGGCGACCAGCGTCGTGCCGTCGACGACCTGAGTCGACTGCGCCTCGGCCAAGCCAACCAGAATCCGGTCGCCTGGCAGAAAGCCGCTGCCGCGCACCTTGATCACCACGCCTCCCAGCGCGGGACCCTGCGTAGGCTCGAAAGAATCCACCGTCACTTCGGTCAGGTAGGCATAACCGTGCGGCAGCGAGACCGGCGTGCCGCTGCCGTTTCTGGCAAGAACCTCCACCGTTCCCGGTGCCTTGCCCGCAGGCACGCGAACGTAGATGTGGCTGCCTCCAGCGCGATACAGGACCTCGGCCGGTTGGTCGGCAAACCACACCAGTGTCTCGTCGGAGAACCCGGTGCCCTCGATGTCCACGTCACCGCCGCCGGCAAGCGGACCGCGGGGAGGCGAAAGCTGCAGCAAGGACAATGGCTTGGACGGCGGCTGGGAACCGATGTCGCTGTCAGACTTGGCGTCGGAGGCGTCCGCGTCCGTGCCGGTCGAGTCGGACGTGGTGCCGTCGGAGCACCCCAGCGCGAGGACCAACAGCCCCCAAGCGATGGCGTGCGCCAAGATTCGTCCACGCTTCGCCACGCTGGTCATCGATCCTCGCCGGGTATTTCACGCATGTCGGGACTATACACGGCGCTCTTCGGCCTCGCCATCGCCGAACGTCCGGATCGTGTTCAGCGAGGGTCGCCGTCGATGTCGATGGGCAACAAGGCCAGCGGCGCGCCGTCCGCCGCCAAAGTTGCCAAGGATGCCGCGTCCAGCCACGGACCCAGCGCCGGCCGCAGCGCGCTGACCCACGACGCGGTCACCTGACCCGCCGCGCTCGCTCCAGTCGCCAGCCCTTGCAGCTGCTGGAACAGTCCGGGTTCCGGCAGGAAACGAATCGTCGGGGCCTCTGCCAAGTCCGCTCGCTGCACCACATCGTAGATCGCCGCGCTCAGGCCGCCGACGTGGTCGACCAGCTTGCGCTCCACCGCCTCGTCGCCAAACCAAATCCGCCCTTCCGCCAGGTCGATCAGGGCGTTGCGCTCGATCTTGCGGCGCTGCGACGTCCGGTCAAGGAACAGGTCGTAGTAGCGGCCCAGTGCCTTGCGCACCGACGCAAGCTCCTCAGGCGTCCATGGCCGGTTCAGGCTGGTCACATGGCTGTGCGGGCCGATGCCGAAGGGCGTGACCGTCACGCCCAGCCGCTGCCACAGGTCCGCAAGCGACGGCTTCATCGCGAAGATACCGATCGACCCCGTCACCGTCGCCGCGTCTGCGTAGACCGTGTCCGCGCCCAGCGACAGCCAGTAGCCGCCGCTTGCCGCCACGCCCGCCATCGACGCGACGACCGGCATCTCCTCGCTGGCCTTGCTCAGCGCCTCGCGCATCAGGTCGCTGCCCAGCACCGTGCCCCCGGGCGAGTGCACGCGCGCGACGATGCCGACCGTGTCTGAATCCTTGGACGCCTCTCGAATGGTCGCGGCCATCTCCGCACCGCCAAACGTCCTTCCCAGCGGCGAGATCCCTCCCTGCCGGTCCGCAATGTTGCCCTCGATCTCGACGATGGCCACGCTGGGGCGCGCCCCCCAGCGGGAACGCCTTGCCGCCAGGGGTCGGTCTGGCTGCACGTCTTCTCCCGCCGCAAGGAAGCCCCAGTCGCGCAAGCGGTCTTCCAATTCCGTGAACTCGACCACGGCGTCGACCAGCCCGGCCTCCAGCGCGTCCTGCGGGAAGATCGCGCCGCGCGCGAGGGTCTCTTCCAGTGCCGTCGCCGACACCTGACGACCCAGCGAAACCGCGTCGGTAAAGGTCTGCCAGCGCCGCTGCATCGCGTGCTGCACCTGATCCACCAGCTCGGGCGAGGGCGTGGACCCGGTCAGTTGTTCCGGAGCCGTCTTGTGCGCGCCGAAGCGAACCGCCTGCACGGCGACGCCGACCTTGGCCAAGGCCTCTTGCAACCCCACGTAGTCTGAAGCAATTCCGTGGGCCGACAGCGTTCCCGCCGCGGGCACCGCGATTCGGTCACACGCCGCTGCCACGGCAAGGGCGCGCGTGTCCAGGTCGTCGCCGTGCCACACCACCCGCTGGCCGGCCGCGCGCATCTGCCCGATGACGCTCCGCAATTCCTCGACTTGCGCCCAGCTGGCCTGCATCCCCTGCGCGCGCAGCACGACCAGTCGGGTCTCCGGCGTGGCGGCGATGCGGCCCAAGTCCAGGATCAGACGGCCAAAATGCGTCTCGCCGCTGTCCTGACGCTCTGACAGCGCGCCCCGCAAGTCCACCCGCACGGCCGAGGGCCCCTGCTGAGTCATCGAGTGCGGGACGTCGCCGGACCAGCGGAATCCCGCGGCCAGACCAGCTTCTCGCTCCTGACCCGCAGCACGACCGTAATGGGGCGCGAGGTCGACGCCCTTGTTGCCCAGACCAAAGCGGAACAGCACGCCGATGCGCTGGTCCTGCTGTTCCAGGGCCGTCCAGTCCCCACCGCCGGCCCGCGCATGACGCGCTTCCACCGCCACCGTCACGCCGTCGATGACGCGAGACGAGACAAGTGCAGACGTACTCGACAAATTCTCGCCGGCCGGCCACTCGGCATCCACGGCGAGCGTCAAGCGGTCGCTGCCCCGCAAGGGCCGCACCGCGACGCCCCACCCCCATCTCGTCGGTTGGGGGCTGATGCTGCCAGCGGCCCCGTCCTCTCCCAAACCTGCCACGCGAGCACCCACCGACAGCCAGGACCACGGGCGCAACAGAATCCCCAAGTCCCACGAACGCAAGTCCGTGCCACCCGCCACCGCGCTCCACCTCGCCACAGAGCCGACGGAGGCGCGTTCTCCCATGGCCACCGCAGCGCCCAGCGACCAGCGTGAGGCGTTGTACCAAGCGGGGCTTGTCCCAGCCGTCAGCGGGTCCTCGTCGTGCTCGACGGATGCACCCAGCGCGAGCGGGCCGATGGGAATTCCGAAGAATCCTCCCCAACCAGCATCCTTGGCGACCCCCAGCCGATCGCCCCCCGCGTTGAGCTGCAGGCGGGCGTCGAAACCGGAAGGACCCACCAGCCCTGCGGGGTTAGAGGAGAGGGAGAGGGCGCCGTCGGGTGTCGCCAGCGTCTCTCCCGCCAGAAACACGCCAGTGTCGGCTGGGCGGGCGGTCGACACAGCGGAAAGACAGGCGAGCCCCAGACAGGCAAGGGCGGTCAGGGCGGGACGGGCTGCGGAACCGTGCAGGCGCGTAGACACGGGCGACCTCGCGTGGAGTGGTCGCACGAGCCTACCATCGCCCGCTATCGGTGGCGATGTGGTGCAAGGGCGGTTGAGGCGATGCGGGGGAGGGAAACTTGGACCCGAGACTACTGGCGCGAGTGCGAGAACTGCACGATCTTGAAGTTGTTCTCGGCCGCCCGACGTAGCAGCAGGCGGAAGTTGGCCACGCCTGAGCACGTCAGCGACACACGGAACAGCTCGCCCGCAGGCACCACGTTGTACATCGTACACGCCAGCGGCTTCTTGCCTTCACGCTGCTTGGTCAGTTCTTCCGAGTACTTCTTCTGCTGCTGGTCGTCCAACCGCAGGTAGGCGCCGCGGTGGATGCCGAACAGCGTCGGGATCAGGGTGGCCACGTCGGCGTGCACTTCGGCCGGCCCCAAGTCGCGCACGTAGTTGGCCAATTCTCCGTTCCGCACGGACTCGCAGGCCTCAGCCGTCGTGAACTCCTGCTTGATCCGCATCTTTGGCTGGCCGGCGGTGATGTCGATGGCCACGGTCTCGTCGAAGGCGGCGCACAGCTTGTCCACGTTCGCCCGGACCATCCAGTCGCTGAACCCGATGAAGGCACGGGCAACTTCGCTTGCGATCTTCGGGTCATACGTCTCGGCTGGCGGCGCGACCGGGCGCTCTGCAGCGGCGGCCTTCTCGGCGGCGGCGCGCTCGGCAGCGGCCCGTTCGGCCGAAACCCGCTCAGCGGCGATGCGTTCGGCGGTAGCCTTCTCAGCCGCGGCCTTGTCGGCAGCCGCACGCTCCGCATCGGTCTTGCCGGCGGCCTTCTCGGCAGCGGCGCGCTCTGCGGCGGCGCGCTCCAGTGCACCACCGCGGCCGCGGTCGGCCAGCGCTTTCTCAGCCGCTGCCTTGTCCGCGGCAGCCTGCTCGGCAGCGGCTCGTTCAGCGGCGGCTCGCTCGACTGCGGCGTAGTCCACTTTCGGCCCGCCCGGTCGGTCACCAGCGGCCTTTTCGGCAGCAGCTTTCTCAGCAGCAGCGCGGGCCGCCAGTGCACGTTCGGCGGCAGCGCGGTCGGCCAGCGCCTTCTCCGCAGTGGCCCGATCGGCGTTGGCGCGCTCTGCAGCTTCCCTGTCCGCCGCCTTGCGCTCGGCCAGAGCCTTCTGCGCGGCGGAACGGTCAGCAGATGCGCGCTCGGCGGCAGCTCGGTCAGCGGCGTTGCCCGACGACTTGCCGGTGGTGGGAGTGCCTTGGGTCTTTCCTGGAGTCGTCACGGGGTCGATCGGGGCGTCGGCGGTGCGAATGCATCTGCCTTCCCAGTCGTGCTCGGGGTTGATCACGACCTCGTCGATATAGATCGGCACTCCGTTGGCCCCCAACGTCTTGTTGCGGCGCGTCGACTTCACTTCGCGGCGGATCGACACGATTTCGGCAACCGCATCGCAGCCATAGCGCGCGGCGAACTTCTTCAGGGTCTCTTCGGCAGCCGGACGGTCTGCGGGGTCGCCCTTGGTGGTGGTGCGCAGCACGCCCACCAGCACGGTCGGTTGGGGCAGATCGTGTTCCGCTGCTGCAATGCGTACCACCGTACCCACCGGCAACGAGCGGTACTTGTTCGCAGTCATCCGCTCAAAGCCCGCGCCACCGCACGAGGCGGTCCACAGACCCAGCGCAACCGCAGCCAAGGCCAGTCGGCCGGCTCCCGCCGCAAGTCCCTGTCGCTGCACCTGTAACGTCGACCTGACCATTGTCGCCTCTTGCCTGGCGCGCAGACGCTGTTGCGCGCACACGAGCCGGGCATGATGGGAGTACACCCGACTCAAGTCAACGTCCGGCACCCCCAACGGCAGGGGAAACCGCATCGGTTCCGTCACCTCGCCCCATCCTGCTCCGCCCCGGGTTGCGTCCGGCCGCGGAAAGCACTACCACGCCCTTGCAACGCGCATCCGGTCCAACCGCTTCGACCGCGGCACCGAAAGCGCAACAGGAGTCTCCATGTCGACCCCCTTCGCTCGCCGTCGCCGCCACTTGATGGACGCATACGGCACCGGTTCGATCCTCGTCATCCCCGGCGCGCACATGGTTTCGCGCAACAGCGACGTCGAGCATGACTTCAGGCAGGACAGCGACTTCTGGTTCCTGACCGGGTTCGACGAGCCCGACAGTCTGCTCGTGCTGGCTCCTGGTCGTGAAGGTGAGGAGACCGTGCTGTTCGTGCGGCCGCGTGACCGCGACGCCGAGACGTGGACCGGCCGGCGGGCTGGAGTCGAAGGCGCCGTGGCCGACTACGGTGCCGACAAGGCCTTCCTGGTCGATGCCTTCGAGGTCGAGCTGGCGCGGCTTTGCGAGAACGCCAAGCAGTTTTGCTTCACGCTGGGTCGCGACCCCGATCTGGACCAGAAGGTGATTCGCGCGGCTCGCCGCCACCGACTGCAGCCCCGGCTGGGTCTGGACGGGCCCGACCACTGGAGCGACCCTGCCGTCGTTCTGGGAGAGATGCGTCTGCACAAGGATGACGAAGCGCTGGCCGACATGCGCAGGGCAGCATCGATCACCGCCCACGCGCACAACGAGGCCATGCGCTTGTCGGCTGCGGGGTTGGGAGAGCGCGAGCTGCAAGCCGCCATCGAGTACGTCTTCAAGGCAGCGGGCGCGGACCGGGTAGGGTACAGCTCGATTGTGGCCGCGGGCGCCAATGCGACGATCCTGCACTACAACACCAACCGGATGCAGATCGGCGCTCAGGATCTGGTGCTGATCGACGCTGGCGCGGAGTACCGCTATCAATCTGCGGACATCACGCGCACGTTTCCGGCCTCAGGGCGTTTCACGCCAGCGCAGCGCTTGGTGTACGAGGTGGTGCTTCACGCGCAGAAGGAAGCGATCGACGCTTGCCGCACCGACAAGTCGGTTCAGGACGTGCACGACCTGACGGTGCGTCTGCTGACGGAGGGCATGGTGCGGATCGGGCTGCTACAGGGCGAGGTTGCCGCGCTCATCGCCGATAACAGCTTTCGTCGCTACTACATGCACCGCACCAGCCACTGGTTGGGCATGGACGTGCACGACGTCGGAACCTACCGGGCCAAGGGCGAGTGGCGTCCGCTGACACCCGGCATGGTCCTGACGATTGAGCCCGGACTGTACGTTGCAGAGGACGACGAGAAGGCCCCGGTCGAGTTCCGCGGCATCGGCGTGCGCATCGAGGACGATGTGCTGGTGACGGGAGGGGCGCCGGAAGTGCTCACCGCAGAATGCGTCAAGGAAATCCACGACATCGAGGCCATGGTCGGAAGCGGTCCGCGGTATGTGTCGCGGGTCGTCCTGCCCGGTGCGCGGCTCGACTAGTTCAACCCATCGGATTGCTGCGGCATTTTCCTATTCCGACGATCGGAATTCGGGCGCTTTTCGAGGCTGTGTCCAGGTCTGGGCATCCTCCGCACGAAAAACTGGACCGCGGCCCACCAACCGCTAGTTTCCGACCTTGAGTGCATCTGCCCGAAGTCGGGTGAGTGTGCTCCGGCAACCGGTCGGGTGGTCCATGGCGATGATCTCGGGCTCGCTGAATCCCCAGCGCCCCTTCGGGCGCTTCTTGCTCACGGCCAAAGTGGCTTCGGGCGGCATGGCCACTGTCTATCGGGCAGAGGTCGGCGAGAACGACCCTCTGCACGGCAAGCCGCTTGCCCTGAAGATCCTGCACGAGCACCTGTCCGAGAACTCCGACTTCATCCGGATGTTCAAGGACGAGGGCCGCATTGCCCAGCAGTTCGAGCATCCGAACGTCGTCCGCGTGTACGAAGTGGGTGAGGTCGATGGCGCCCACTATCTGGCGATGGAGCTCGTCGACGGCCGCGACCTGGCACAGCTGCTCGTCGCGCATCGGCTCAATCGCGTGACGATGCCCCAGGGGCCGGCGTTTGAGATCCTGCGCCAGGCGCTGACTGCGCTGCGCTACATCCACGGCTACAAGTCTCGCAACGGCCGCGGTCTGGGCATCGTGCACCGTGACATCAGCCCCCAGAACCTGCTGATCTCTCGCCAGCCCCTGATCAAGCTGACCGACTTTGGCATCGCCCGTGGTGCCCACCGCTCTGACCGCACCCGCACCGGCACGGTCAAGGGCAAGATGCACTACATGGCGCCGGAACAGGCAGCCGGCGTTCAGGTCGACGCGCGCGCTGACCTGTACGCGTTGGGCGCTGTCGCCTACGAGATGCTGACGGGCCAGCCGCTGTTCGGCCCCGGCACCACGGAAGTGCTGCACGAGCGGGCTCGGACCGGTCAGTTTGAATTCAGCGCGAAATTTGGGCGGTTGCCAGAAGACGTCCGCAACTGGCTGATGAAGTCGCTGGCGCCCAAGGCGGAGGACCGTTTCCAGTCCGCCGACGCCATGCTTGCGGCGATGGAACGCATCCACAAAGCCTCGCGCACCCACTACAGCCCTGAGGCCTTGCTCGGCCTGCTCGACCTGCCCGACGCCAGCCGCAGCAAGCAGCGCGACCAGCGCCTGTTCCTTGATCAGGACATCGACAGCCCCAGCCGAGCGCGCGCCCGCGAAGTCGCCGCCGAGCCGTTGTCCGAGCTGCGCCCCAGTCAGATCGGGCGCACGGACTTGAACCTGCAAGCGCGCATGGTCCGATTGGGGAATGACCGCCCTGACGGACGAATCGCTTGGGACGCCCCCATCGCCGAATTGAAGCCTGTGACCGGGGTTCGCGAGCCCATGCCGCGCCCGTCGCGCCCCAGTCGGTCAGACATGCTTCCCGCGGAGGTCGTCGTCGGCAAGTCGTACGCGCCTGACGACGCCGCGTCCGCCAAGCCCCGTATGTCTAGCCCGCGACAGCCGGTCGTCGATGCGACCACCGGCCTGACCGGTATGACGTCAGCCTCCTCGGAGGCAACCCGGCACCGCTCGGCCGCGAAGGGTCAGACCCTTGTGGCTTCTCGCAAGCTGACCCCCGATCAGAAGGGACTGGCGATGGCCAGCATCGTCGCGTGGTCGTGTGGCGCGCTGGTTGCTTTCGCCGTGCTCCTCGAGGTCGTGGGCATTCAGGTGCAGCTGCCTGAGATGCGAGACGACATGGTGGCGAGCCTGTGGGACGAGGACGAGCCGGCTGTCGCGCGTTCGGACGCTACGGCCGTGGCTTCGGCGGAGGCAGTTGCCACTGTCTCGCACGACCGCGTGACATCGACCAAGAGCCCGCTGCAGTTGGACAAAGCTCGCCTGATTTCGAAGACGGTGGCCCGCCAGGAGTTGCCGGTCGAGAAGGCCGCGCCCCCGTCGCCCGTCGAGACTGCCGCCCGCCAGGCTCGCGAAGAGCGGATGGCGCAGCGCATGGTCGAGGAAAACGCCGAGCGTGCGGCGTGGGCCGGAAAGCCGCTGGAGACGGTCGAGAAGCCGACGCCGAAGTCCGCAGAGCCCACCGAGAAGGTCGAGCCCGCAGCCAAACCCACGCCCGTGGCCAAGGTGGCACCCGTCGTCAAGCCGGAACCCGTTGCCAAGGTCGCCGTCAACGCCAAGGTCGCCGTCAACGCCAAGGTCGATGCGCCTGCGAAGGTCGTTGTCGCCTCCAAGCCTGAGGCCGTTGCCAAGGCAGAGTCCGCCGCCAAGCCTGAGCCCGCTGCGAAGTTGGTCCCTGTCGCGAAGCCCGTGCAGGACGAGCCCATCGCCCAGAAGACGGCGCCCAAGTCAGACGCCGCTGAAGGGCGGCCGACTGTCGCCAAGCCGGGAAGCAAGGTCGTGGTTGCGCCCAAGCCCGCTGTCAAACCCGTCACCAAGGTCCCTGGCGTCGCTGCCGTCAAGCCTGTGGCCAAGCCCGCTGCCAAGGTCGTCGCCAAGCCCGCTGCCAAGGTCGTCGCCAAGCCTGCTGTCAAGGTCGTCGCCAAGCCTGCTGTCAAGGCAGCTGGCAAGCCCGTCGCAAAGACTGCGACCAAACCCGTGGTCAAGTCGGCCGTCCAGCAGGCCACGAAAGCGCCGACGAAGCCGGTGGCCAAGAGCACGATCAAGCCCGTCTCCAAGACCAACCTGAAGCCCGCTGCCAAGGTGACCACGAAGCCGGTGGTCAAGGGTCAGGCCAAGTCAACCGCCAAGCCCGTTGGCAAGTCCGCGGTCAAGCCCGTCGTCAAGGCCGCCGCCAAGCCCGTCGCCAAGGCCGCTACCCGTCCCGGCGCCCCCGCCACGGTCCGCGTTCCCAAGGCTGCTGCGCGTCCCGCCGGCACCCGCTAGTCGGCCGGGCCCTGTCTGCGAGTCAGAATGTCGAGTTGTCAGTTGCGGGTTGCCTCCTTTCCCGGTCATCGCGACAATCCCTGACATGTACACCTCCAGCGCCAACACCCGCGGCATCCAGGTCGACGTCTCTGCCCGCTACGACGCCCAGCAGTCGGTACCGGAACAGGGACACTGGTTCTTCTCCTACCAGATCACGATCAGCAACCTCAGCGAGCGCACCGTCCAGCTGGTGAGCCGCCACTGGGTCATCACCAACGCGGAGGGCAAGGTCCAGACGGTGCGCGGCGCCGGCGTCGTCGGCCAGCAGCCCAGCTTGCGACCGAACGAGGGCTTCCAGTACACGTCGGGCTGCCCCCTCGACAGCCCCGTCGGCACCATGCACGGCACGTATCAGATGGTGTGGGAGGACGGTGAGGCCTTCGATGCCCTGGTCGCGCCCTTCACGCTCGCCGACCCGATGGCGGTGAACTGACGCCATGAATTGCCGTAACCCGCACTCGCGCCTGCAAGTCCTGCTCACCCTGACGGTGCTGCTGGCCTTGAGCGCGTGCGGTTCAGCCCAGGTTCGAGAAGATGCGCCCGAGGTTGGCCGTCCCCACGGCTATCGACGTGTGTGGGTGACGCCGCCGTCGCAGGACGGGCCGCAAGAGGCGACCGAGCTGCTGGAGCGACGCATGGCGCAGCTGATCGATCAGGCTCGCGCAAGTCCAGCGTATCAGGCAGAAACGAAGGGGAGGGCGCTGCCGCTCGTGTGGGACCCGGTACTGGCCAATGTCGCTCGGGCCCACGCGGCGGACATGGCGAGGCGAGGCTACTTTGACCACATCACGCCGGATGGCGCGACGCTGCAGAACCGAATCGAGGGCGGCGGGCTGGCGTGGCGGAGAATCAGCGAGAATATCGCCAAAACGTTCTCGATCGAGTCGGCGCACCAACTGTTTCTGGACGAACCGGCGTTCGAGCCGAACCACCGCGCCAACATTCTGGACCGCGAAGTGACGCACGTCGGCGTTGGCATCGTGCGTGCCGCGGAAGGCTATCTGTATATTGTCGAGGACTTCCGCCTCCCCTAGTTCCGTCGGAAGCGGCTAGGGATGCAGCCGCGGGACGCAACGGGACTTCGGCGGAACGGACCCGGGCCTGACCCAGATCGCGGCAGCGAACCTTACTTGGCTTCCTTGGCCAGGAAGGCGCGCAGACCGACCATCTTCTCCTTGCGGACGCGGCGCAGCTTGTCGCGAGTCGCCGTGCTGAGGCTGCCGATGACGGCCTTGAGGCGGCGGCGCTGGGCGCGCTTCAGGGACTTGCGGAGCGAGATGTCTTGGACGTTCTTCGTGTTCGCCATCGGTCAGGTTCCTTGTCGGCGTCGGCGCCGTTCCATGGGGTCCGCGGATGCGGATAGGGCGGCGAAGTGTAAGGGCGATGCGCGTCTGGCGCAAGTGCTGGGGCTTGTTGGGAGGCCTCAAGGCCTTGCAGTCGACGGCGCACAGCCCTCGGGCGGGACGATGCCTCCGACCATCACAGCAAAATGCGCGGTCCACGGGCTCGGCTTGCGGTCTCCCGGGGCGGCGAGCGCGAAGACACGCCACGCTCCCGGACGGGGAAAGGTCAGGACAGCGGACGTCGGTGTGCCTGCGCCCGCCGCAACGCTGCCTTGGTCGGCGTCGATCGCGAGGTAAGCCACCTGTGAGCCTGTCTGGTCTGCCGCAAGGCTGGCAGGAGCCCCCTTTCGCGTCCAAATTGAAGTCAGGCCAGTGGGTTGGCAGGCCGTGGGACCGAGTGGGGACGGCAGCAGCTCTGCTTCGACACCATCCGCAGCCGACCAGCGCAACACGGTGTCCTGACGCGGGATATCGACCACGGGAGGACCATCGACCGTGATGAACGCGGGTACGGCCGTGAGCTGGTAGCCCTTCGGCTTGAAGACGACGTACAGCACGTGGCTGCCCGAGGTCGGAAACGTGATCTCGAATTCGTGCGTGGCGCGCGTCGGGGCGCTGAGAGCGGTCGCCCGGATCACCTCCACCCAGCCCCGATCGGCGCGCAAGGCCACAAGCGTCAGGCGGGCTCCCAGCACGGTCTCGAGGTCGCGCACGGGCTCGCCGGACCGGGTGATAGGGGTGATGCGGAGTACGGAAGGCTGACCAGCCTTGGGCAAGCGGAACTGATCCTGACCTTTCGGAGCAACGTGCAGCGCGATCGAGGCGTCCATGCGCGGTTCGGCTGTGCTTGGTGTGGCAGCAGTCGGCATGGTCACCGCGGCGACAAGCGTTGGAGCCGTGGCAGGTGCCGCGGCGATCGTGCGGTCGGCAACCGGAGGGGCGCTGGCCTTGGACGAGGCTGGGTCGCGCTTGCACGCGGTTTGGGCGGTCAGGGCGACAATCAGCAACGCGATGCGGAGGGTCCTGGGGTGCATGCGGCTCCGGTAGAGGCGGGCAAAGCGAGGCCCGGCGACGGTATAGCCCAAGCCCCGTGGGAGACCAACCCGTCCTGCGCAACCGAATCGCAGTGGGACACCGCAGGCGTCGCGCGGCCTTGCTCACGCTCGATGGGTCAGAAGCGGACGGCGGCGACCATGCCAGCGCTGTCCGGGCCGCCCCACGGCAAGACCGCCACAACGCTCCCCGCGGGTTGTGGCCAGACGGCCCAAGTCAGACCTGCCACCAGCGCCGCGGCTCCCAGGCCGAGGGTTCCATAGGCGCCCCAACGGTTGATGGAGATCACGTCGCGGTCCTTGGCCGCCTTGTCCGAGCCACCGGGATAGACGTACTTGCCGGCCGCCTCATCGGCATCCAAAGCCTCTTGCGCTGAGGCGACTTGCATCAACCACGCGGTGCCGACCACTGCTGCCGCGACTCCAGTTGCCGCGGTTGCCCAGGCAGGAGCGCGAGAGGGAGCGTCGACGGACCGGGCCGCCACGGCATCCATGGGCGGCGGTGCAGCGATCGCGGCAGCCGGTGCGGGGGCAGGCGCCACAACCGGTGCTGGCGGAGGGGCGGGAGCGGGTGCTGCAGCGGCCTCGAGCCGAGACTTCAGCTGCGACAGGCGGTGGACGACTTCGTCTCGCTCGGGTCCCGGCGGGGCGAGCTCCAGATAGCGCTCGAACAGGTAGCGCGCGTGCTCCAGACGCCCGGCTTCCTCAAAGGCGCGTCCGGCGTTGCGCAACCTCACCAGCTTCTCGGGATTCAGCGAAAAGGCCCGCTCGAACAGCTCAGCGGCTTGCAGAAACTTGCCCTCCTTGAACAGGGCAGCGGCCTCGTCCGCCAGCTCCTTGCCCAGATCCTGCACGCTCTTCTCGGCCAAAGCAGGACGGGCCGCAAACATGGGTGCGACGACGATCGCGGCAAGCGCAAAGGCGAACAGTCCAGAGAAGCCGCTGCGGGTCGGGCGGGCAGTTGTCATAGCGCCTGATCTCCATCGAAAGCCGGCTTGGACCGGGATGGACGCTTTGGAGCGGCGCGTGGACGATCCGGCTTTGCCGCGGGCACCGCTGCGACAGGTGCGGGGGCTGCTGCTGGAGCCTGAGCCGCGGCCGGGACGACAACAGGCGCAATCGTTGGAGCAGAAGCTGCGGTTGGCACGGGACTGGCCGTGACGGACGCCGGGGCAAGGGGTGTCACCGGGGCCGCGGCAGGTACCACGAGGGGGTGGGCGGCCGGGGCGGGCGCAGGAGCCCCCGTCCACAGCAACACGCCCGCACCGATGCCAATGGCGACCAGCGCGGCGCCCACCAGACCGGTCACCCACCATCGGGATCGACGGTTGCGGACAGAGACGACGGGTACCGGACGCGACAGGGTCAAGTCGGTGTGCACATTCGCATCGCCGCCTGCCGCCTGCAGTTCCGAGGAGTCCAGCACCGCCGTCCGCGTCTGGCCCGTCTTTCCTTGCGTCGGATGCGGTGGCGCCGATGTGGGCTGCTGGACGGTCGCGACACGGTCCTCGGCTCCCGCGGGTTCGACCGCACGCACCTTGGCCGAGAGCGCTCGCTTCTGACCCGCGGCGGCACCGACGCCCGTCTGCTCCAGGACGTCTTCCAGCGCCGCGCGCATGTCTTCGGCGTCGACAAAGCGGTCCCACGGCTGCTTGCGCAGGGCACGCATCACGACGTCGTGCAGGCCGGCGGGTAGGGGCGCCGCAGCCACCTCGCGCAGGGGCCGGGGCTCTTGCTGCAGGTGGAGCATCAGCGTCTCCATCGGGCTGTTGCCGACGAACGGCACCTCTCCCGACAGGCACTGGTACAGGATGACGCCCAGGGCATACAGGTCCGACCGGCCGTCCAGCGGCTTGTTCAAGACCTGCTCGGGACTCATGTATTTGGGCGTGCCGACGGTAAAGCCCGTCTTGGTCAGCCCCGAGTCGCTGGACGTGTTGGTGGCCTTGGCGATGCCGAAGTCGATTACTTTGACGAAGTCGTCCTCGCCATGAACCTTGCACAGGAAGATGTTGTCCGGCTTCAGGTCTCGGTGAACCAACCCGGCCTGATGCGCCTCTGCCAGCGACCGCAACACGCCTACCGCGATGCGTACGGCTCGCAGCGGCTCGATCGTCCCCGTCTCACGCAGGGGCGCCGCCAGCTCGACGCCGTTCAGCAGCTCCATCGCCATGTACAGCAGCCCGGTGTCCGTCTGGCCGAAGTCGAACACGCGCACGGTGTGGTGGTGCGTGAGCTGTGAGGTCGTGCGGGCTTCGTTGAAGAAACGCTGCACTTGGGTCGCGTCGTCCGCCAGATCCGGCTTCAGCACCTTGACGACCAGATCCTGCTGCGTGGCGACGTGCTTGGCGCGGTAGACGGCACCGAAGCCACCGCGCCCCAACATCTTTTCGATGCGATAGCGGCCGCCGAACACGGCGCCGGGCACGACGGCATCGACCGACGTGGGCGTGCGCAGCACAGTGGGGCAGTGGTGCGCCGGACAGACAAGTTCCGCTGTGTCCGTGCCACATTGGGGGCAGAAGCGGTCCGTCATCGGCAGGGTCTCCGCCAGGTCGGGCGAACGGAATCGGGGGTCGCATCACCGGCGCAGGTGACCGACGGTTGCCGAGCCTAGCGACAAGCACGCGGCGAGTCCAGACGGCGGCGTCACCGTTGAGGCCGGTCCGTCCGTTCCAGGTGCAGACCGTCCTTTTCCAAGCTAGACTGGCCGTACCCTGCAACTTCCCCACCTCGGAAGCGCCTGCATGAAGCCAATTTCGGTCGCATGGTTCTGTGGAATGACCTTATTCTTCTCAGGTTGCGGACTTGGGGATGTGGGGCCTGATCTCGACGCATGGTTGGCCGCGCATGGCGACACCGACTCGGCTCAACCTCCCGACGGTGCCGATGCATCCGACGAAGCCGATGGAGTTGAGTCCGACGCCGCGGCTACCGACGTTGCCGCAGACATCGCCGTCGATGCGACCCCCGACGCGGAACAGGATGTCGCAGAGGACGTGGACGTACCCGTGGACATGGCGGAGTGCGCTACGGATACCGACTGCGACGACGGCGACCCCTGCACGGCCCTTGCCGCCTGCGTTGCGGGGACTTGCGCCAAGCCCCTTGCCATCGATTGCGGCGACAGCAACCCCTGCACGCAAGATGACTGCGTCGCGCTGTCTGGCGAGTGCACCCACACCCAACTGACTGGTTCATGCGATGACGGCAACCCCTGCACGGTCGAAGACACTTGTTCGGTCCTGGGTTGCGCAGGTCATCCGCTGGGCTTTGCGTACCAACCGGATCTGGAAGCCGGAGCGTTGCGGGCGGTCGTCGCAATGCCCGACGGCGGGGCTGTGGGCGCGGGTTCCGTAGGCAAGTACCCTGACCTGAAGCCGATGGTCATTCGGCTCGACGAGCTCGGTAGCCAAATCTGGAAATGGACCGGGGGTAGTGGAGGTGTCGCAGACCTGGTGGCCTCGTTGGACGGCGACTTGCTCGCCGTCGGTGTGCAGGTGACGAAGGGCAAGGTCTCCGGCATGGTCATGCGCCTGACTTCACAGGGGGAAGCCATCGGCGACCCGGTGGAGTACGCGGGCAGCGGAGGTCGGTCGCTGACTGCCGCCGCGCTGCTGCCAGGCGGTCATCTGCTGGTCGCCGGAGAGGCGCAGGAAGTGACCTATGGCCCCACGCAAGCGTTGGTCATGCGGCTCGATGCCTCGCTCAAAGTCGTTTGGGAGCGCGTACTGCCCACCGAAGGCGTCTCAGTCACCGACCTCGCGGTGTCGCCCGGAAACGGATTCGCCGTCGTGGGCCATCGCGTGATACCCGGCGGCGCCGTGGTTCCGTGGGGCGCTCGCCTCGACAGCACTGGACTGGTGGCCTACGAGCTTGAGGTGCCTGAGCTGGCGAACGCGCAGTTGAGGGCCGTCCGGGGGATGACCGACGGGGGGCTGTTGGTGACGGGAGTCGCTCCGCTCGCGTCAGACTTTGGCCAGGTGCACGTCGCTCGTCTCGACGCTGCAGGCAAGCTGCTGTGGCACAAGAAGATCGGCCTGTCGGGTCTGCAGTCCATCGAGGCCATCCTCGCGCTGCCCGATGACCGCTGGCTTGGTGTTGGCTATGCGCCGGGCCCGTCGCCTCAGAAGCCGGTTCAGCCGTCCCTGTGGTGGTTCGGCGACGACGGCATCCTGCTGGGGACGCGGGGCTGGAATCAGGACGCTGCTCTGGCCGCCGGCGCAGCGTCGGGACCAGATGGCTTTGTGTTCGCGGGGATGCGGGCGGCTGACAGCGACCTGAAATCGGCCATGCCGGCCATCTACCGCACCGACGCCTGGGGTGCGCTCGAGTGCGAGCCCGCTGACCCCTGCACCGGCAAGTCCACGACGGGTTGCAGCGACGGGAACGTCTGCACGTACGACCACTGCTCTGGCGGTCAGGGCTGCAAGTGGCAAGCGCACGCGCTGACGTGTCAAACCGCGGCTGCTTGCGCCGAACCTGGCACTTGCGCGGCGGGGGCTTGTGCTCCCGTAGGTCCCGCTTGCGACGACGGTAACCCGTGTACGGACGATGCGTGTGAGAACGGGGCAGGTTGCAGCCACGTCGCAGGCCCGGCTGCGGGCTCGTGCGACGACGGTGACCCCTGCACAACGCAGGACCAGTGCTCGGCTGGCAAGTGCACAGGCGGTGTCCCAACTTCCTGTGATGACGGCAATACGTGCACGCTGGACCTTTGCAACGGCGTGTCTGGCTGCCAGCACCCCCCGGTCGAGCTTGGCCAGGCCTGCGGCGAGGCAGGCGTTTGCGTGTCGGGCAGTTGCACGGCTCCGTGGGCCACGCGCATCCAGGCGGGCAAGGCGGTCACCTGCGCACTCGACACATGGGGCACCGTTCGCTGCTGGGGCGAACCCGGTGCGCTCCCGTTGGGATCCGCCACGGTCGGTGCGGTGCCCAAGATGGTCGAGAAGCTGTCCAAGTCGGTCATCTTCACCCTGGGGCAGTCGCACGGTTGTTCCATCTCGACCGACGCGTCGGTGCAGTGTTGGGGCAACAACGCAGACGGACAGGCAGGCGTCGCGTCACCGCCGGTCGTGACGGAGGCCACCACGATCACCCTGCCCAAGGCCGCAGAACTTGTCGCAGGCAACGCCCACACTTGCGCCCGCCTGCTCGACAGTTCGGTGCGCTGCTGGGGCTCAGACGCGGCGGGGCAGCTGGGCAACGGCGGGGCTGGCGGCGGGTCGGTCCCGTCCCCTGTCGTCGGACTCTCTGGCGCAACGGCCTTGGCGGCCGGCGGCGACCAGACCTGCGCCCTCGACAGCGATGGCAAGGTCTGGTGCTGGGGACGTCTGGCCTCGAGCGCCGGTGGCGGGACCGAGAAGCTCTCCGCGGTTCCGAAGGCCATCTCACTGCCGACCAAGGCTACCGGCATCGCGGTGGGCGGCACGTTCGCCTGCGCGGTTCTGGAGGCCACTGGGGCGCTGGCCTGCTGGGGAGACAACGGGCGGGGACAAATGTCGAACGGAAGTACCAAGCCGGTCGAGGGGATCCAAGTGCTGCCGGTGCTGACCCAAGTGCAACACGTCTCATTGGGCGACGAGCACGGGTGCGCCGTGACACCGGACGGAGCACTTTGGTGCTGGGGACCGAACGATGCAGCCCAGCTGGGGTTGGGGCACCTGAATCCGACGCCGGTGCCGCAGGTCGTGCTCGGCGGGGTGCGTGACGTCGCCGTGGGCGCTTTCCACGCGTGCGGCCTGCGCAAGGATGGCGCGGTTGTCTGCTGGGGGGCCGATCTGGGGACGTCGGCGCCGATCAAGCAACTACCGATGCTGCTCGAAGGGACCACGCCGCAGGTGCCTTGAGGCGACCGAGGCAGACGCTGTCACGCCTCAGGCGACTCGGAAGGCCCGGTCTCGCCTACGCAATCACGCCGTGCTTCCGGCCGATCTTGGTAAACGCCGCGACCGCCTGCTCCAGGTGCTCGCGCCGGTGCGCCGCCGAGATCTGCACGCGAATCCTGGCCTTGCCCTTGGGTACCACCGGAAACGAGAAGCCGATGACGTAGATCCCCTCGGCCAGCAGGTCCTTGGCCATGTCTTGGGCCAGCTTGGCCTCGCCCAGCATCACCGGCACGATCGGGTGCACGCCCGGCCGAATCGCAAAGCCGGCCTGGGTCATCTGCTCGCGGAACCACGTCGTGTTCTCGACCAGTTGCGCGCGCAGGTCGTTGCTGGTGTCGAGCAGCTCGAAGGCCGCCACCGACGCCGCCGCAATCGTGGGGGCCAGCGTGTTCGAGAACAGGTACGGCCGCGACCGCTGGCGCAACAGCGCGATGATCTCCTTCTTTCCCGTGGTGAAGCCGCCACTTGCGCCGCCCAGCGCCTTGCCCAGCGTCGACGTGATGATGTCGATGCGGTCCAGCACCCCGCGGTACTCGGGCACGCCGCGGCCGGTGGGGCCAAAGAATCCGGTCGCGTGGCTCTCGTCGACCATCACCAGGGCGTCGTACTTCTCGGCCAGGTCGCAGATCGCCCGCAGATCCGCCACGTCACCGTCCATCGAAAACACGCCGTCCGTCGCGATCATGCGGGTGCGGGCATCCTGCGTGTCCTTCAGGGCTTGCTCCAGCTCGCTCAGGTCGCCGCGGGTGTGGTCATAGCGATAGCGACGCGCCTTGCACAGCCGGATGCCGTCGATGATCGAGGCGTGATTCAGCGTGTCCGAGATGATCGCGTCCTCTTCGTCCAGCAGTGTCTCGAACAGGCCGCCGTTCGCGTCGAAGCAACTGCCGTACAGGATCGTGTCCTCGGTGCCGAAGAACCGGGCGATGGTCTGCTCGAGCTGCTTGTGGATGCCCTGGGTGCCGCAGATGAAGCGCACCGAGCTCATGCCGTAGCCCCAGCGGTCCAGACCGTCCTTGGCCGCCTGCACGAGCTTGGGGTGGTTGGCGAGGCCCAAGTAGTTGTTTGCGCAGAAGTTCAACACCTCACGGTCGCCGTTCAGCACCGTGATGCCGGGGCCTTGCGGGGTCTGGATCACGCGTTCGGGCTTGGTCAGACCGGCGGCGTCGATGTCGTTCAGCGTCGTCTGCAGGCGGTCGCGGAAGGAACCGTACATGGCGGAAACTCCTGGCAGGGGTTGGGCGAGCGGCGGTCAGGGGGGAAGCCGCAGCGTAGCTGGAGTGTAGGAGCCTGCGCGCCGCGAGACCAGAGGGGGCCGTCCGCGGCGACGACTAGGGGACCTGAGCCGTCAGCAGCCGCAGCCCGCCGTCCGTCTCCCACGCCAGCGTGAAGCGCGTACCGGAGGGGTCGATCACAAGGTCGCTGAGGCCGCCCGAGCTGGTGACGACGGAGCCCGAAGCGTGGCTGACGAAGTCGGTGCCGACCGTCTCGATCGCCTTGACCAGCAGCGTCCCATCGGCCACCGGTGTGACCCGCACCACCTGCACCTGCCCGCTGGCCGGCATCGACCACGCAACCAGAAAGTCGGCCGTTCCCGGCAGTTCAGCGAGCCGGAAGGCCTGCAGTACGGGGGGGCCCAACAGGTCAGCTGGTGGTGTGAACAGCTTGAGCATCGCCGGCTGGACCGCTGCGGGCGCCGACGGGTGCGACAGGGCGAAGGCAAGGAAGCCCTTGACCACGCCCTGATGTTTCGCCGTTCCGGCAACCAGAATGCCGAGTGCCTGGCCGTCAGAATCCCAAGCAGCATCCAGACTTTGGTAGGCCACCTCAGTGGCTACGTAGGCCACGCCGGACGCCACCGCAGCTGCCTTTGGCGCCAGAGCTCCGGCCGCATCGAACGTCACGACCTCTACGGTCGGCTGCGGGTCGAGGCCCACAGACTGGTGCTGCACGATCGTCAGGACGGCCTGCTGGGCACCCCACACGACCCGCATCGGCCGAGCCGCCGTACCGACGCCAACGGAATCCCCCAACTGCGCAACAGGCAAAGCGGTTCCGGGGCCGCCCCAAGTCGTGGTCGCCAGACCGCTCCAGCCCAACGGCCCCAAAGGAGACGCACGCAGCAACAGCCCGCCCAGCCCGGTCGGGTCCGCGGGGTCCGCGCCGAACCCGGGCAACAACACCACGACCGGCCGCGAGGTCAGTCCGGACAGCAGGTTGGTGGGGCAGGGCGCAGCGGGCGCAACGGTCAGCGCGGACGTCGCCGGATCCAGAACCGCCAGCCGCGTTTGCCCGCCCGTCGCATCGAGCGGACAGCTGCTGGCAAGAGCCCCACCCTCGACCCAACCCGCTACGAGCCGCGACGGCTGGTCGGGATGCGCAACGACAATCGGAAGGGTCGCGCACCAGCCCTGAGCTTCGGGCGGCGGCTTGGGCTGGAAGTAGTGGAACGCAGGGGCACCCTTGACCGGGTCCAACGAGGCCACGCAAACGCCTGAGAAAACACCCTGATCCGGCGAACAGGCCTTGGTCTGCGCGGTGATCACCAGTCGAGGCAGGGTGTCGCCGCTTCCGGCCGGTTGCCACCGCAAGCTCGGCGCCTGAGGCTGCGGAGCCAGCGTAGGGTCGAACGGCACAAGGGCCGCCCCAGCCACGCCCGGCTGCGTCACGGTCAGGCAGAGGTTGTCGATGCACTCGTGCATGGCGGGACACGTCGAGACGGGGATGCATCCCAGCTGCGGGTCGCACTGCGGTGTCGTGCAGCCCGTGGCGGCTGCGGGGTCGCAGACCTTGACCTTGCCCCCCAGGCACTTGCCGGCGGCGCAGGCATCCTCGACCGTGCAAGCGTTGCCGTCGTCACAGGCGGCCGCGATGGGCTCGTGGGAGCAGCCCGTCTTCGATGAGCAGGTATCGGCCGTGCACGGGTTGCCGTCATCGCAGACGTTCCCGAGCATTCCGATACACGCCCCGCCGGAGCACGCGTCGGCCGTCGTGCATGGGTCGCCGTCGTCGCACGGGGTCCCCTTCAACACCGACCACTCGGTCTGCGACACCTGAGGCAGGCACCCAAGGCAGGGCAGCTCTGCGGACGACTGGCCCGGTACCTGACACATGTTGTCGATCAAGCAGGAGGCGGGCTGGACCGTGTGCAGGCAGTCCCCCGTCATGCAGGCGTCCTCCGTGCAGTCGAACCCGTCGCTGGGGCAGGCCGAACCGTCCGCCTGCTTCGTCCACGAGCACCCGGTCTTCTTGTCACAAGCGTCCGCGGTGCAAGGATTGTCGTCGCTGCAGGTCAAGGGCTGACCCACGCACGTTTCTCCCAAGCACGCATCCGAGCCAGTGCACGCGTCACCGTCGTTGCAGGCGCCGGTCACGGGGACGAACAGGCAGGGCTGCTCGGCGGCAAGCGGGTTGCAGCCGTTGAACGTGCACGCGTTCTGGTCGTCACAAACCAGCTCGGAGCCCTTGCATTTGCCGTCCGACAGGCACAAGTCCATCACAGTGCAAGCATTTCCGTCGTTGCACGGCAGGCCCACGCGCTGGGACCAGCCGGTGTTCTTGACCTCGGATTGACACGCAAGACAGGGGTCCGCCGGGTGTGGCAGGCCGTCGACCAAGCAGGCGCCGCCGATCAAGCAGGAACCAGGCGAGATCCCTGTGTGTTTGCACGCGCCGCCCGCGCACTGGTCGATGGTGCAGGCGATCCCGTCGTCCTGACAGGGCGCACCCACGGCGTCTTCATGCTGGCAGCCCCCCGTCTTGGGGTCGCAGAGGTCGATGGTGCACTCGTTGCCATCGTCACACGTCTTGGCCGTGCCGTTGCACTGGCCGCCGATGCACAAGTCTCCAAACGTGCACGCGTTTCCGTCGTTGCAGGGGGTACCGGGAACCAGCAGGGCGACGCACCCAATCGTCGATGAGCAGCTCTCAATCGTGCACGGGTTGCCGTCTGCGCAGTCCACCTTCGTTCCGCGGCAGCCACCGTCGACCGCACAAACGTCACCCGACGTGCAGGCATCGGCATCGTCACAGGTCGCCAGCACTTGCTTGACGTGTTCGCACCCCTGGTCGGTCACGCACTGGTCCAATGTGCACGCGTTGCCGTCGTCGCAGTCCTCTGTGCCGGCGCACGCACAAACGACCTGATCCGACATGCACTTTGCGGCGTTGCAGTGGTCGCCGCTCGTGCAGACCTTGCCGTCGTCGCACAACGCATTGTTCGGCGTGTGCGTGCACCCTGCGGCGGCCAGACAGGCGTCGTCGGTGCACGGGTTGTCGTCGTCGCAGTCCAGCAGGCCCAAGGCAACTCCCGCGCACTTGCCGGCGACGCACTGGTCACCGATCGTGCACAGGTTCTGGTCGTCGCACGGCCCGGCCGCTGGCGTGAACTGACAGCCAAGCTCTGGGGTGCAAGTGTTCTTTGTGCAAGTGTTCTTGTCGTCGCATTGACCTTGCTCTCCGACACACTTGCCGCCCAGGCATACGTCGACGAACGTGCACGCGTTGCCGTCGCTGCAGGGAACGTTTTCCAGCGGCGTCCAGCCCGTGGGGTCGCGAGCGGGGTTGCAGATCAGGCAAGCGTTCGCGTCTGCCTTGACCCCTGCGGGCACACACGTCCCGGCGATCTTACAGACCGACGTCAAGGGGACAGCGATGCAGGCGCCACCCATGCACATGTCTTCGGTGCACGGGTCGGCATCCGCCAGACAAGACCCGCTGTCAGGAGTGTGCGTGCATCCCTGTTGTACCTGGCACACATCGAGCGTGCAGGAGTTGCCGTCGTCGCAACCGACTGGGGCCCCTGGCGTGCAGGTGCCGTCGCTGCACGAATCGCCCTGCGTGCAGGGATTGCCGTCGTCGCACGGTCCGGGGCTGGGTGAAGTGACGCACCCCACGTTCGGCGCGCACGAAGGCGTCAAGCAGGGGTCGTCGTCCGAGCAGACGACCGGCGTGCCGTGGCACATGCCGGCCTCGTCGCAGGACTCGTTTTCCGTACACGCATCGCCGTCGACACAGGGACCGGCATAGACCTGGGTCCACGCCATCGCATTCTGGTCGGGCAGACAGCGAGCGCAGGGTTCGGTCGACGACGCGACGCCCCCTACCTCGCACTCGCCGTCGATCAGGCAGTTGCCGGCGGTGACCGTCATCTCGCACTTGCCGTCCAGGCACGCTCCGGTGGTGCAGGGCAGGTTGTCGGAGTCGCAAGAGGTTGCGTCGGCAAACGCAACCCACAGGCAACCGTTCGGGGTGCAAGTGTCGAGGGTGCAAGCGTTGCCATCATCGCAGGGCTTGCTCTTGGGAGATGCCGAGCACTCGCCCAGCTTGCACGTGCCACTTGTCGGGCAAATGGTGTCGGTGACACAGGTCGCGTCTTCCGCAAGCGGTGCGACTGTGCAGGTGCCCACCCCTTTGTCGCAAACCGCGGCTCGGCAAGGCGGCAAGATTCCGTACACGTTGCGGCAGTCTTCGTCGACCGCGCACGTCGGCTTGCCTGTCGTGTCGACGTCTGCATCGACGGTATCGGCGCCAGTGAGGTCGCTGGTCGCGTCGGTCGTCCCACTCACGTCTGTGATGTCGGGGACTTCTTCGATGCACAGCCCGGCGAGGCAGCGCCCGGTGGCGCACTCGCTGTCGAGCTTGCACGCCGTCTTGGTGGGCGGAGGCACCCGCAGGCAACCGGTCAAGCACAGCCCCACCAACCAGGCAGCCACCACGGCAATGCGCGCAAACCGTTTCAAGAACGGCAAGTTGCGCGGGTCCGTGTGCTGTGGCGAGGAGGCAACCAAAAGCAGCTCCGTACGGGCGACAGGCCCGCACATAAACCTTCGCATTATCCTTGACGCGGATCATGAACGCAATCGACATCTGCTGTTGCGCGACGGGCGAAAGCATCCTCGGCTGCGATGGACTAGAGCGGCAGGCTGCCCTACGATCCCGTCGCTGTCCGCGTTGCCGCGGTCGCTTTCCACGCCTCGACCGTCCCGGAACTCCCACGATGAACCCACGAGACCCCGCGCCCGAGTACACCAGCCGCCATGCGGGCTTCTATGAGAAGAACGGTGAGACGCGGCGCGGTGTGCTGGCGGCGTCTGCCTTGCTGTCTGCCGATGCCGTTGCGACGCTGAACGATGGGCGACTGCCCTTCGAGATCGCCGACCGGATGACCGAGAACGTCGTGTCGACCTTCGCGCTGCCGCTGTCGGTGGCGCTGAACTTCCGGGTCAACCAGCGCGACCATCTGGTTCCGATGGTGGTGGAGGAGCCGTCGGTGGTGGCGGGCGCCTCGAACGCCGCAAGACTCGTGCGGGCCAGCGGCGGGTTCCACGGGCTTGCGGACCCGTCGATCCAGACGACGCAGGTGCAACTCGACGGTGTGCCCAACCCAGTGCAAGCCGCCGAGCGAATTCGGGAGCGGCGAGACGAGCTGTTGGCGCTGGGCAACGCCTCGATCCCGCGAATGGTCGCGAGGGGCGGCGGCTGCGTCGATGCCGACGTGCGGGTACTGGACCCCGAGTCGGGGATGATGGTCGTGCACTTGTACGTCGACGTCGGTGACGCGATGGGTGCGAACCTGGTCGATACCGTGGCAGAGGCGGTGGCGCCACAGCTACAGGCTTGGGTCGGTGGGCGCGTGGGGCTGCGGATCCTGTCCAACCTGCCGTTGCGGCGCATGGTTCGGGTGCACGGCGAGGTCAGCGTCGAGAGCTTGGGCAGCGCGCAGCTGGCAGACGGCATCGTGTCTGCCAGTCGGTTCGCAGAGTTGGACCCCTTTCGCGCGGTTACCCACAACAAAGGGATCCTGAACGGGATCGATGCTGCGGCCCTGGCCTTGGGTCAGGACTGGCGGGCCATTGAAGCTGGCGCGCACGCGTACGCGGGGCAGGGTGAGGGCTATCGGCCGCTGGCGGTCTGGCGGCGCACCCCGACAGGCATTCGCGGTGACATCGCGCTGCCGCTCGCGGTGGGCACTGTCGGTGGGTCCACGCGGGCGCACCCGGGCGTGCGCGCATCGTTCGAGCTCGCCCGGGTCGATGGCGCCCGAATGCTTGCGTGCCTGCTGGCCGCCGTCGGTCTGGCCTCCAACCTCGCGGCGTTGCGAGCGCTTTCGGGAGAGGGCATTCAGCAAGGGCACATGCGGCTGCACGCACGCAAGCAGGGGCTGGACTCGCACTCGCCCGATGCGGCCCTACGGGAGAAGGGATGACCGACACGCTCCAGACACCCCCTGCGACGCCGGTCGGAGCGCCGCTTGCCCAAGTCGGCGTGGCCGGCGGCAGCGGTGCCATGTTCGACCGCATCGCCGCGCGCTATGACCTGTTGAACCGCTGGATGACCTTTGGTGTAGACCAAGGCTGGCGTCGCCGCGCCGTGCGGATGCTTCAGGCGACGAAGGGCGCGCGCATTCTGGACTTGGCGACGGGCACGGCAGACTTGGCGGTGGTGGCGGCGCGACAGCTGCCCGACGCCCACGTCACCGGGCTGGACCCCTCTGAAGGCATGATGGCCGTCGGTCGCGCGAAGATCGCCCGCTTGGGGCTGGTCGACAGGATCGAGCTCCTGACCGGCGATGCTCAGGCCCTGCCGTTCGACGACGCCAGCTTCGACGGCATCACGATGGGGTTCGGCATCCGCAACGTCCCCGACCGCGCCGCCGCCCTGCGCGAGATGGCGCGCGTCCTGAAGCCGGGAGCCCGGGTCGTCATCCTCGAGACCAGCCAGCCGCGCGGAGGCCCCATCGCCTGGGGGGCCCGTCTGTACATGGGTCGCGTCGTGCCGTGGTTGGGCGGGCTGCTTGCCGGGGCTCCCGTTGAGTACAAGTACCTGCATGAGTCGACAGCGGATTTCCCTGACCCTCAGGCGTTTGCAGCCCTGATGACGTCCTGCGGGCTGCGAGTGCTCGACGTGGTTCCGCTGCTGGCTGGTGTCGCTGTCCTGCACTGCGCTGAGCGTCCCCGGGACTGAGGCAGCGGCGTTCGCTGGCCCGAAATGCCCATGTGGACTACGCTTGGCGCACACTTCGCATCGAGGTTCCCCCCATGTTCGACGCAACCAAGATCAAGCGTATTGCCATCAACACGGGCGGCGGCGACGCCCCCGGCCTGAATGCCGTCATCCGTGCCACCACGCTGGCTGCGCTCGAGCGCGGTTGGGAGGTCTATGGCATCCGCCACGGTTACCGCGGCCTGCTGGATCTGGACGACATGATGCGTCTGGACGCCAAGGCCGTGCGCGGCATCACCCACTTGGGCGGGACCATTCTGGGAACGGCCAACAAGGGGAATCCCTTTGAGTTTCCGGTCAAGGCCGCCGACGGCACCGTGTCCGTGGTCGACCGCTCGGACGAGGTGGTCGCCAACTTCCACAAGTGCGGTCTGGATGCCCTGGTCTGCATCGGCGGCGACGGCTCGCTGCGGATTGCCCAGAAGTTCATTGAAAAGGGCATTCCGATCATCGGCGTACCCAAGACCATCGACAACGACCTCGCCGGCACCGTGATGACATTCGGCTTCGACACCGCTGTCGCCACAGCTACCGACGCCATCGACAAGCTGCATTCGACGGCAGAGGCCCACGAGCGCGTGATGATCGTCGAGGTCATGGGGCGCTACGCCGGCTGGATCGCCATGAACGCCGGGCTGTCCGGGTCGGCCGACATCATCCTGATCCCTGAGATCCCGTTCGATATCGACAAGGTGTGCGCCAAGGTGCAGCGCCGCGAGGCAGCCGGTCGCCACTTCTCGATCGTCGTGTGCGCAGAGGGTGCCCACCCCGCCGGCATGGACATGCTGGTCCGTGGTCCCAAGGAGGCCGGACGCGAGGTCCTGCTCGGCGGCATCGGTGAGTACGTAGCGAAGGAAATCGCTGCGCGAACCGGCAAGGAGACCCGCAGCATCGTGCTGGGCCACCTGCAACGCGGTGGCAGCCCCTCGACCTTCGACCGGTTGCTTGGTTTGCGGTTTGGTGCCGCCGCGGTCCGCTGTTTGGCGGAGGGCAAGATCAACGTGATGGTGGCCTTGGACCCGCCTACGGTGAAAGCCATCCCGCTGAATCAGGCCATCGAGCGCATGAAGACCGTGCCGCTGGACTGCGACACCATCCAGACGGCACGGGCTTTGGGCGTGGCGTTGGGCGACTAGCCGGTCAGTCCGGATTCAAGAAGCGCACGGCTTGGCGCAGCAGAACCTTGCGCCCGAACTCCGCGAACTCCACTTCGATCTTGTCGCCGCGGTCCGCCACCACGTCGCCATCGCCGAATCGGTCGTGGTGCACGCGAGCCGTCGGACGCGCGGGCCCGACCAGCATCGGCTTGAACGACCCGTGGCCAGACGAGGACAGGGCATCGACGATCGCCGCCTCCCCGTGGAAGTACGTGAAGACGTCCCGCACCCAATAGAACAGCGTGACCTTGTCGGCCGCCATCCGCTCGGTACCCAAGTACGTCAGCATCTCGATCTCGACGGGGTCCCCCGGCACGGTGCGGTCCATCGCGATGAACGTCGTGCGGTCGCCGGGCTCGGGGCGAACGGCCAGCGCGATGAGGCGGCGGGCCATCCCGTGGTCGTTCCACGCCCGTTGCGTGTTCGCGGCGACCTGATCGAAGCCAAACGACCGCCATTTCCGCAGCGCCGGCAGTCGAGCGGCGAACACGGCCAAGACGTCGTCCGGCAGAGCGGTACCCAGCTCCTCCTCGATGCGGAGCAGTTCGTCCAACTCGATGCAGGCAGGACCATGCAAGTCGTCGGACTCATGGGTGTCCGCGTCGTCCGGGTCGTCGCGCTGGGTGCGTTCGAGACGGGCGTGTTCGCGGGCGCGGAACCCGGTCAGCAATCGGCGGAGTTCTTCGGAGACGTGAAGGGCGCGGGGAGTGCGTGGGGGAACGTGCATGGGCCAAGTCTAGGTCGCGCGAAGTGCGGATGTCAGCCCCTGCCGTCACATTTTCGGCACGGGTCAGAAAGGTCCGCGGGGCTGCACGTAGTGCGGTTGCTCGCGGGGCGAGGCCCAGCGCTGGAACAACTCGCGCTCGAACGGGTCGGCGCGGCGGATGCGCGTCATCAGAAAGTCCATGATACCCATGTGCTTCTTGCACCACGTCGAGTCTGCCATTCGCCCGTGCAGGCTGCCCTGCTCGCCGTAGTTGTGCACCGGACAAACGCCGCACCAGGGCTTGTAGGCGCAGGTGGCGCAACCGGGCTGCCCTTCCAACGTTGAGGCAAGCGACATGGCGCGCACGACGGCCCCGGAGACTACGTCGCGGTAGCGGTCCTGGCCCACCACGCCGATTTGGAACGTGGCGTCGCCCTTGCGGTCGACCATGCGCCCCTCGTCGCAAGTGAATAGCCGCCCGTCGTGGTTGTAAGCCACCTGCCCGATGCCCGCACCGCATGGAGAGCGGATGTCCAGGAAATTCGGCTCGTCATGCCCCAGAATCTTGCCCAAGAACACCGCCGCAGTGCGCTCTACGAAGTCCACGCCTTGGCGGTTCAGGTCGACGACGGCCTCGAACGCCTCGCGATAGAACGCAAGGAACGCGTCCATGTCGTAGCCCAACCGCTCGCGAGCGACGCTGGCGAATCCGAACGGGTCCAAGTGGCGCAGGAAAATGCCGCGACAGCCCACGGCGACGTACTCGTCGATCAACGCCTTGGCGTGGGGCAGCGACAGGCGGGTAACGGTGGGCAGTGCCTCGACTCGGTAAAGCGTCGGGTCCAACCCCCGCTGTCCGTACGCTTCGTTGATGCGGCGGATCCAGCGCACGGCAGTCTCGTGGGACGCGCCTTCCTTCCACACCCGCACGCCGTCGTGCAGGAATGCGGGACCGTCCAAGCTGGTACAGATCTGCACTTGGCGATCGAGCAGCCACGCCAACTTCTCTTCGTCCATCAGGCTCAGGTTCGTCACCAGCGCGAACATCAGGGACTTGCCGGCGATGGCGTTCTTCTGCCGCGCGTACTCGATCACGTGTTCCACAACCGGCCAGTTGACCAGCGGTTCTCCGCCCTGGAACTCGATGGTCAACGAGGGCGACGTGGTCTCGAACGCGAAGTCCACCGACCGCTCCGCGATCTCGATCGACATGTCGGTCTCGACGGCATCCATGCGCGCCCGCGACGCGTGGCAGTACTGACAGGTGTGGTTGCAGCGCAGGGTCACGACCAGAATGTGCAGGTTCGGTCCGAAGGCCAGGAACCGCTGCTTGCGACGCACCCGCTCGGTCAGCAGGTCGCGGTCCAGTCCATCGATCCAAAAATGACGTTCTGCCAAGCGGACATGCAGTTCTTCATCCGGTGTCACCCGGCCCTCGAGGACTCGCGTCAGTTCGTCGTCCTCCACGAAGGCGTGGTCGCCAAAATCCGTCGTCAACAGCCACCGTCCGTCTACGCGGCGGCGCTGGAACGGGACCAGCGCGTCCAAACGCAGCCGCTGCAGCGACACGCTCTGGACGGGTAGGGGGGGGCTGCGCAGGGTCATGGAACCCACCTCTGGGGATGCGTGCGAGGCGGTCAGGAGCGTGCCGCGGCCGACGAGGAGCGGGGAATCGGGCGCGTGGGCACTCCCTTGCAGATCCAGCGGCCGCGTACGGTCACGAGGCCCGCCCGCGCCAGCCTCTGCACCACGCGAGACACGGTGGCCGGGGCCAGCCCCACCAGATCGGCAAGCTCCTGTCGCGTGATCGGCAGTCGCGTCCACGAGCCAGGTTCGGCGCGGTCGGTCAGGTCGAGCAGCAGGGCGCGCACCCGCTCCTCCGCGGTCATCGCACCGACGAGCAGGACAGAACGGCGCAGGGAAGTTGCTTCCTCGCTCAGGGCCTTCACCACCGCAACACCCTGTTCCGGAGTGCCGCGGATGCGGTCCAACACGGCCTGAACCGGAACCCGGCACACCCTGGCGTGCGTCACGGCTTCGACGGTGCCTTGGTAGACGCCGTGGGATAGCGCCTCGGTCCCGATGAGATCACCCGGCTTGATCAAGCGGATGCCCTGACTGCGACCATCCGGAAGGGTGCGCGTCTCCTGCAGAAAGCCATCGACCGCCGTGAACACCGCATCGGCGACGTCGCCCTCCAGGTACAAGGTGCTGTGGCGCTGGATGTTCAGCTGGTTGGCCGGCCGACCGTTGCAGGTCGAACAGCTGGGCCGCAGGTGAATCTTCTTCTCGCAGACGGGGCAAGGCGTGGGCATTCGAGGGTCTTCCTTGGGACAGAGCAAGGCGCTTTGTCGCAGGGAATGTGATCCAGGTCAACGTCTGATTGTCCGGCTGGGGGCTCAACAGACGAAAGCATCCAGATCGTAAGGCGCCGCGCGGGGACCACCGGAAGGCCATACGGTCTCCAGTGCGCGCTTGAACTTATCGAGTTCCCGCTCCGCCTCGTCCAAGGGCAGGGCATCGGGACTTCGCGCGTCCCCAGCACCCTCCGCTCCCTCGAACGGGCGGTACGGCGACAGGCTGACGACGTCCTGGACACCCAGTGGCATTCGGCGCAGGACCTCGGTCGTGTCGTGCAGGTGCCGGTCCGCCCACGCGCTACCTCCAACGCCCACCAGCACCGTCAGTCCGACCGACAGCCCCGCTTCGGCCAGCCGTTCCACAGCGGACTGCACATCCCGCAGCGGTTCGCGCCGACTCAGCGTCTCCCGCAGGTCGACGCACCCGCTCTCCAGCCCGAGATAGACCCGCCGCAACCCGGAGTTGCGAAGCTCGATCAGGTCCGTAACCTGACGCCGCAAGACCGAGTCCGGCGCACCAAAGGCATCGACGGCAGCGAACTGGAATCGAGTCGGAATCGCCCGCAGCTGATCGAGCAGCACCTCTTGGGGGGGCAGGAAGGCGTCAGCGTCACCCAAGAAGGCCGTGCGGCGCATGTCCAACGCCGGTCCAAAATAGCGTGCAACCTCGTCCAAGTGCTGGAGCCATGTCAGACCCTTGCGCACCGACGTCGGCACGTTCGCATATAAGGTGCAGTAACTGCAGCGGTTCCACGCGCAGCCGCGAGTCGACTGCAAATACACCACACGGTACAGCTCTCCCGGCACCGCGGGTACGGGCCCTCCGTAGAGCGCCTCGAACCGCGCTGCATCCGCGGCGTGCTCAGCAGGTCCTTGCGTCGCGGTGAAGGCCAGAAAGCGCTCGGCAGCGTCGCGCAATGCAACGACAGTTCCTGAAGCCGGGACGCGTGTGCGCAGGTCT
Organism: uncultured Myxococcales bacterium; assembly: GCA_903955385.1. Lineage (GTDB taxonomy): Bacteria > Myxococcota_A > UBA9042 > UBA9042 > UBA9042 > CAJBNH01. The sequence goes on from CAJBNH010000016.1 coordinate 31,307, forward strand.
TCCACCAACGCGGCCGTCTCGCTTTGCACGCGAGCCAACACCAAGTCGGCAGCTTCTCGCTCGATCCGCCGCGCCGGACGTGTGCCGACCAGCCCAGCTACCATCCGATGGTCCAGCCCCCGTCGGTAGTAGCGGCCGTCGCGAATGCCCCCCAGCCAACGCCCGCCCGCGTCCCACGTGTCGACGCGATGTCGCCCCAGCGCTGCGGTCAGCGACCCAGGCTTCAGCGAGAGGTGGACCGGACCAGCCGTCGTGTCGGGGAAGGTGACGATCAAAGCGGCTCCGCACGGCAATCTCTGCGCGAGGGCGTGACGGTAGGAAGGTCTGGGTCAATTGGCAAGGAATGGCACACGCAAGGCCTCCTTGGCACGCGGATTGCAGGACGTGACGCGCGTACACGGCGCGGCTTTGGCAGCTAGCGCGGGGGAGCCATCCAAATGACGAACTATCTGAAGACGACTGTGATGCTTGCCGTTTTGGCGCTCGTTGCCGTGGGCTGCGAGGGTGCTGCGGGCAAGAACGGGACCCAGGGGTTGACGGGCGCGACGGGTGAAACCGGCCTCCAGGGTACCCAAGGCGATCCCGGCAAGGACGGCGCTGACGGCACCAACGGTACCGACGGCCTGCCCGGCACCAAGGGCGACCAGGGCGACCCCGGCACAAAGGGCGACAAGGGCGACACCGGAGCTGACGGCAACGTCGCTTCCGCCAAGGGCACCCTGTCCGGCACCGTCAACGACAAGGACGGCAAGGGCATCCAAGGCGCGACGGTCACCGTCACCCCCGTCGGCCAGACGGCGACGACCGGTGCCGACGGCGCGTTCGAGCTCAAGGATCTTCCGGTCGGCGCATACTCCGTCGCCTTCGAGAAGGCGGGCTTCCTCCCCAAGACCATCGCTGCCGTGGGCGTCGTCGCGCTGAATACGACGACCCTCGCTGTGGCCCTCGAGGTCGATCCGGCCGCCGGCAAGACGCCGACGATCACCGTCACCAGCCAGCACTCGGTCGGCTTCGGCAAGGCCGTCGACGTCCAGGCCACCGTGGTCGACGACGACAACGCCGCGATCGACCTGAAGTTCACGTGGACGCAGACCGCCGGTCGCACCGTCGTGCTCGCGGGCGCCACGACCGCCAAGCTCTCGTTCACCACCAAGGCCGTGTCCGAGGCCAAGGTCATCGAGTTGGCCCGCTTCGGCGTGCTGGGCTTCACCCCCGACGACGTCGACTACGCCTTCGAACTCGCCGTCACCGACCCGCAGGGCCACGTCGGCAAGGCCACCGTCACCGTCACCGCCGCCGAGGTCGCTTCCAGCCTGCGCAACGTCCCGAACGGCGTGGTGGTGTACCTGCAGGGCGACGACCTCGACAGCGCCGGCAAGGACAAGACCGAGTGGGCATGGACGCTGTCGGCTCCCGTCGGCTCGACCGCCAAGCTCGACGACGCCGCCACGCAGTTCCCGCACTTCACCCCCGACGTGAAGGGCACCTACAAGCTCGCCGAGACCAAGGCCGCCAAGACGATGGACATCCTCGCCGGCACGTGGACGGGCGTGATGGTCGGCGACGACATGTGCACGGTCTGCCACGATGGTTCGACCGCTGCCGACAAGTTCACGGGGTGGAAGAAGACCGCTCACTACAGCGCGGCCCAGCGCAAGCTCGACGGCGTCTCTGGCGCGTACTTTCCCAAAGAATGCATGGCTTGCCACTCGGTCGGCTGGTCGCCCGTCGCCAACAACGGCGGGTTTGACGACGTAGCCGCCACCAGCAACTGGATCTTCGACAAGCCCGCGGCCGGCACCTGGGCCAAGCTCCTGAGCGACAAGCCCGAATTGGCCAAGCTGGCCGGCATCCAGTGCGAGAACTGCCACGGTCCGCAGAGCTCGTCCGCGCACAAGGGCGGCGCCTCGCGCGTCTCGTTCAGCAACGAGGTGTGCGCTGCGTGCCACCAGGAAGAGCCGTACCACTACAAGCCCGAGCAGATGGAGGGCACCGGCCACTCGAACGCCGAAATCGCGGTCACCGAGGCCTCGTGGGAGAACCGCAACGCCTCGGTCGGCCACTGCGGTCGCTGCCACGCGGCGCAGGGCTTCGCCAAGTACGCCAAGCAACTCGAGCTCGGCTACTCCGGCAACCTGACCATGGACGGCAAGCTTCCCGCCGCCGACGGCAGCAACGTGCTCGTGTTCGACGTGGCCAACAAGGCCGCCCAGACCGCGAAGTCCGAGAAGTGGGCTCGCGACAACGGTCTGGACAAGGCCAACGTCCAGCCGGTGACCTGCACCGCTTGCCACGACCCCCACGAGGCGACGAACCCCGCGCAGCTGCGCCTGTACAACGACATCGCCGAGCTGCCGAACGGCATCAAAGGCATCAAGGGCGTCGGCGCGGGCGCGCTGTGCATGGCCTGCCACAACACGCGCAACGGCGAGAAGAACGACTTCGTGGCGGCCCCGACGGGCTTCACGGGTCCCCACTACTCGTCCGAGACCGACGTGCTCTACGGCTTCAACGCGTACTTCATGCCGCGCTGGACGCCCTCGCACCACTTGGCGATCAAGGACACCTGCGCAGGCTGCCACGTGGCCATTCCGACCGACGCCCAGGCCGCCAAGAAGCAGGCCAGCAACCACGCGTTCAGGACCGACACGACGATCTGCAAGAAGTGCCACACGAACGTGGACGGCGAGGGCTATCAGGAAGCCGTGCACCTGCAGATGACGGGTCTGGAGGCGTCGATCACTTCGAAGGTCAAGGCGTTGGTCGTCGAGGCCCTGGCTGCCGGCAAGAAGGTCTACGTTCGCGCGAACGACCCCGTGACCGACTACTACAGCAGCCCCAAGGACCCGACGGTCGAGATCAAGGTCGCGCCCGAGTCCGTGATGCTCGAGCACGTGCACGGCCAGATCTCGTTCCGCTTCGTCATGAAGGACGCGATCGAAGTTCCTTGGGTCACCGCGGCGGGAGCCGATGCCGGCAAGACCAACATCAAGGAACTGTACTGCCAGTCGGGCACCATCAAGGTGGTCGCGGTGGACAACACGTCGACCACGCTGACGGCGCCGGCGTCGACCGTGATGAAGGCCATCTGGAACTACGATTTGCTGCACAGCGACGGGACGCACGGCGTGCACAACCCGACGTTCTACCAGAAGGTTATCGAGGCCACGACGGCCGCGCTCGCCAAGTAAGTAACTGAGAACGAGTCCGGCGAGGGGCAGGGGGGACCGCAACACTGCCTCTCGCCGGGCGAAACGCTCAGCACGTCATGCATTGCTCGTTGGCCCTGGCCGGATCTCCCGCCAGTGCGCCCCGGATCACCCCGACTCCTGCTTGCAGGGGTCCCCGTTGCCGCGATGCCCGCGGCCGTGATGCCACCATGAGGATCCGCCGATCCCTGTCGTCGCCGTCACGTGGCTCTCTCGTTGCGCTGCTTGCCTGCCTGCCCTTGTGGGCGGCCTGCGACACGGCGCGCGAGCTGCCACCTGACGCCGACGCGACCCAGACGTGCACCGCCTGCCACGGCAGTGTAGACAACTCCGCTCCGCCCAAGGCGATTGGCGGCAAAACTGCCACCACCGAGCGCGGAGTGGGTGCGCACCAGGCTCACTTGAAGGCCGGTCTCACCACCGCCGTCGAGTGTGCGACGTGCCACGTCGTACCAAAGACGACCTACGAGGGCGTCCACCTGGATGACAAGGTCGACGTGATGTGGACCGGCATCGCGCTTGCCAACGGCGCCACGCCCACCTGGGACCCGGCGACGCAGACCTGCTCTGGAACCTACTGTCACGGAGCGACGTTGAAGGGCGGCGGCAAGGTCAACTCGCCGAAGTGGACGCTTGTCGACGGCTCCCAGAAGGCCTGTGACGCTTGCCACGGCGCGCCGCCGCCCGCCCCGCACCCGACCAAGGGCGCGTGCGCGGGTTGCCACGCCGACACGGCGGGTCCGGGACTCTCCATCGCCAACAAGGCCTCTCACATCAACGGCAAGGTCGACATCATGCTTGCCGCCAACGCCCCCTGCGGCAGTTGCCACGGCGCGCCCCCGCCCTCGCCGCACCCGGCGGCGACGGCGTGCGAGACCTGCCACGGCGAGACGGCCGGCCCGAACATGACCATCGCGAACGCGGCCAACCACATGAACGGCAAGGTTGAATTTGCGGTCGGTCCTGGATCGTGCGCGGGCTGTCACGGCGCCCCGCCCGCTGCGCCGCACCCGACCGGCAACGCCTGCGAGACCTGCCACTCGGAAACTGCCGGTCCCGGCTTGACCATCATCGGTAGCTCTCTGCACCGCAACAAGAAGACGGATGTCTCGGTCGTGAATGGTGCGGACTGCGCGGGCTGCCACGGC
>CAJBNH010000017.1 GCA_903955385.1 uncultured Myxococcales bacterium
CAGCGCGTGCACGTGCCGGCCAAGGGCTCGCAGTACAGCGAGGCGCGACTGGCGGCCGTGGAATTGCTGAAGGCGCACGGCTACCTGGGCCCCATCCGCAGCAACGTCAGCCGGGCGAGCGTGCACGAGCGCTGCAGCACGCCGGTCGAGATCCAGGTCGCGCCGCAGTGGTTCATCCGCCTGCTGGACCTGAAAGAGCCGCTGATCGAGCGCGGTCGCGAGCTGCGCTGGTTCCCCGAGTTCATGCGCGAGCGGTACGAGGACTGGGTCACCAACCTGAAGTGGGACTGGAACATCAGCCGCCAGCGCTTCTACGGCGTGCCGTTTCCCGTCTGGTACTGCGAGTCGTGCAACGCGCCGTCGTTCGCGACCGAGGCCGAGCTGCCCATCGACCCGATGATGTCCGCGTGTCCTCGCGAGAAATGCGCCAAGTGCGGCGGCACCAGCTTCCGCGCCGAGCCCGACGTGATGGACACCTGGATGACGTCGTCGCTGACCCCGCTGCTGAACGCCAACTGGGCGATGTGGCAGGACAAGCAGGACGCCGCGACGCCGATGGCCGACCGGTCGCGCCCCGAGATCTACCCGATGGGCGTGCGTGTGCAAGCGTTCGAGATCATTCGCACCTGGCTGTTCTATACCGTCGCCAAGAGCCACCTGCACACCGACTCGCTGCCCTGGCGCGACGTGATGATCTCGGGCTGGGGCCTGGACCGCGCCGGCAAGAAGATGTCCAAGCGCGCGGGCAACTTCGTCGACCCGGCGGAAGTCATCGCCAAGTACTCGGCCGACGCGCTGCGGTACTGGGCGGCCGGCGCCACGCTGGGCCACGACCTGCGCTACATCGAAGACGACGTGAAGGGCGGCAAGCGCCTGCTGACCAAGCTGTGGAACTCGACGCGCTTTGCCATGACCAACTTGGAAGGCTGGCAGCCGGGCGCGGTGGTCGAAGAGCCGACCGCAGCCGACCTGTGGATCCGCAGCCGGCTGGTCGACGTGATCGGTCAGGCGACCGAGGCCTACGAGCAGTACGAGTACAGCAAGGCCCTGCGCGCGGTCGAGGGCTTCTTCTGGAAGGACTGGTGCGACAACTACCTGGAAATCGTGAAGGAACGCTTCCGCGGCAGCGACCGCTGGACGGCGGGCCAGCAAGAGGCGGGGCGGCGCACCATCATGGAGGCGACCTACGCGCTGCTGCGGCTGTTCGCGCCCGTGCTGCCGTTCTTGACCGAGGAGTTGTACTTCAAGGCGATCGTTCCATTCTTGGGCGAGAAGGCGCCGCCGAGCATCCATGTCGCGGCATGGCCGCAGCGCGAGGACGGCGCCATCGACGTGTTCGGTGGCGTGCGGGACGTCGAGGCCGAGAAGCAGGGCGACTTGCTGATCGCGCTGGTGGGTGCCGTGCGGCAGTGCAAGACCGCGGCCAAGCTGGGCGGTGGTCGGCCGTTGGACGTCGTGTACGTGCAGGCGACGGCCGAGCAGCGAAAGGAACTGGCGCCGCTCGAGCGGGACTGGCTGGCCGCGTCGAGGGCCGAGGCGTGGAGCTTTGCGGCGCCGCAGGGCGAGCATGTCGGCACGGGCGATCCCGTGAATCCCGTGGGCGTGACGGGGATTTGCGTTGGGATTGTGGCGGCTCCCGCGGACTTGGCGCCGGTGGCGTGACCTCGGGTCGTGTCGTGTCCGGGTTGGGACGGGCCTCTGCGCCTGATGATTCGTCACATCTCACTCGCGTCTGCGACCGGCACGTCTGATCGAGACGTGTGGCCCTGGCGACGGGATCGCGCCTCACCCCGTCGCCTATCGGCGCCACCCCTCTCCATGCTCGCCAAACTGCTTGTAGAACAAGCACTTTGTGCGACATAGAGAGGGGACGTTGGTCGGAGGTCCCCTCTCTATGTCGCCCTGCCGGGCGGCGATGAGCCGCCCGTGGGTGAGCATGGAGAGGGGTGGCGCGAAGCGACGGGGTGAGGCGCGAAAGTCGTATGGACACGCATGGTTACGCAGACATGTACGGTCCCTAGGCCTCTGCGCCCGTCAGGTTCCATTCACCTCCGGGGCAGATGCGGGTTGCCGGCGGCCGGCGACGACACGAGTCACCCCGGCCTTGCACAACCCCCCACGCACGCTGACACTCTCCAGCGCCACGCCTCGTTCGTGACCGCGTTTGGAGGACCGATGCGCCCCACCGCACTGCCGCTTGTCTGGTTGGCCTTTGTTGGCACGCTGACGGCGGTCGGCTGTGGCGGGACCAGCCGGGTGCTGGTCGACCCCAAGGAAATCGAGGGGATGGTGGAGGTTCCGGTCGTCGATGGCCGGCGGTCCGACGGGCGGGATGTAGTGCAGGTGGGAAGCGGGACGGCGACGGTGGTGTTTCGGGGGACTGTCAAGGCGAGGGCATCGAATTGCCGCCTCGACACCGGAGCGGGCTCGACGAGCAGAGCGTTCGCATTCACGTGGGACCAGGCGCAGGAGCGCAGATTGTGGAGTTGCCGTCTGGACATCCAGTCTTGGACCGACAGCCAGCCGACGCCGCCCGACCACGCGCTTGAGTGCACTCTGCTGCTCCCCCCTCGCGGAGGTTCTGTCGCCGAGGAGGACTGCATCCCCCACGGCGTTCAGTGCCTTGGAGGGAGCGTTCCCTTCGTGCTGCGCCCCGCATCGTTGGTGCCTGAAGCACCGAGGACGTCGAAGTCCCTGCTGGGCGTCGCGATTCGCCAGGACTTCTATCCCGCAGGAGACGACCTCGTCGTCCAGATGACACTGCCTGGACGGGTCTGGTCAGCCTCCGCCGCCAGCGGAGATTTCCTTGCGGCCGCCGTGCTGCTCACGAGGACCGACGATCTGTGCTTCGGCGAGCCTCCAGAGGGTTGGCAGGACAGCTTTGGCGATCCTCGGGGCGGCTGGTCCTACGACCGCCCCCCACCGGTCCCCTGGTACCGCAAGCTGTGGCCGTGGTGAGCCGCCGTCTCGCCTTGCGAAACCCCGAAGCCGCCGTGACAATGAACGGGTTCGGCCACTTCCGGCCAGGCACGGTGCCCACGGACATGTCTGCCTTCGAACACGCACTGGCGACCGGCTTCGCCCTCGACCGGCGCTTCCACCTTCTGCGGGGCGAGATGGACACTACCAAGGAACCCGCGCTCCTGCTGCTCGCTCAGGTGCTGAACCGCCGCGGCGTTCGCTGGGCCATCATCGGCGGCGTCGCGGCCCAGGTGCGTCTGGCCGAGGCGCGCACCACGCTGGACATCGACGTTGCACTCGCCGACGCGACCGCGCTTCCGCTCCAGGCGTTGCAAGCCGCGGGCTTTCGGCATCAGGGTACCTTTGCGCACTCGGACAATTGGATCGGCCCCGGGGAGGTGCCGGTGCAATTCGCGGCCGACCCGGCGTGGCTCGGCGCAATCGACCGTGCGACGACGATCGCGTTGGAGAACGAGTCCTTGCCCATCATCACGGCGGCCGACCTGTTGCGGGCCAAGCTGGTGGCAGGGCGAGACCCCGCGCGTCGTCGGTCGAAGCGGTTGCGCGACATTGCCGATGCCGTCGCGTTGGTAGAGCAGGAGCCGCGCCTGGCGGACGAACTGACCGAGGAAGAGCGGAGCTGGTTGGTGGAACTGCGATAGGCCGCTGCGTTCGCGCCCGCGTGTCTTCAGCGTGCAAGTCGGTTGCAAGCGACCAAAGACGGCGCGAGTCACCCCGGCCTTGCACAACCCCCCACGCACGCTGACACTCTCCAGCGCCACGCCTCGTTCGTGACCGCGCTTGGAGGACCGATGCGCCGTACTGCTCAGCCGCTTGTCTGGTTGGCCTTCACCTGCGCCCTGACGCTCGGCCTCGCCGCTTGCGAAAGCGACCCCACCGCAACCCCCGCGCCCAACGACGCTGCCGACGGGCTGGTCGACGACACGGGAGCCGATGCGGTGACCGACGACGACACCGCGACCGACACCGCGACCGACGCGACGCAGACCGAGCCTGGCGACTACGGCTTCACGTATCGCGTGCCGCAGCAGCATACCGTCGTGTGCAAGAACCCGGTGTTCCCTTCAGATCCCCAGAAGCTATGGGACACCGACTGGCTCTGCACCTTTGCCTACGGCGCCGAGTCAGGATTCGTCTACGTCCAAGGGACGCCGGTCGACTGCAACCCGTACAACACCGAGCTGCCGGTGCTGGCGGCGCAGGCGTGGTTCTCGGACGGCACCAAGGTCACCAAGCTCGCGTCGGTCGAGTACGACTGGGGCGGCAACCACCACAACGACATGGCGGTCTTCGAGTGGAAGGGGCTGAGCTACAAGACCTATCACTCGTCGTTCGGTTCGGGGTGGCGGTCGTGCCAGCCGATGGACTGCCTCGTGGTCAGCCAGCCGGGCGGCGCGCTGGTCGAGGATGGTTGTACGGCCGAGCGGACGCTGCCCATCGTTTGCGTGCCCATCGGGGCAGACGGTGGCCATGCGGCGCTTGTCGACACGTTTGCGAAATGTGATGGGGATCCGAATTAGTCGGGGTGAGGTCTGACGATCCTGCACATCGGATGGACTCATGCAGGTCGGGCCTTGACCGGTGTTTGGGCGTTTGAAGCTGCCGGCAAATGCCAGAAGCCCGCTTCGCCGGCCAGTTGCCCATGCCGCCGCAAGCGCCGGTTCCACGAGCCACGAAACGGGACAGGGGACGGCAGGCAACTTGGTTTGCGGTCGAGGCCGGGGTCCGGCGGGCCTGCCTCCTGTCGACCCCTCGACGGCGTCGACAGGGCCAGGCCGAGCCGGGCCCGCGTGCGTGGTGGCCCGTCGCCCCGTGCCGTCGACGCCGTCGAGGGGTCGACGGCCACGGGGCGGCAAACGGCCGGTGCACAGTAAGACGCGGTCCCTGGCTTCACAGCCGAGCCTGCTCCGGAGCTTCGGCAGGCGCAGTCAGTAGTCGCGCATGATTCCAATAGATTAGATGTCGTTTCATGTTGGAATCATCTCGGCCGGCGACGCTGAACCTCCTGAGCTCGACCTCCCGCCGCCCGCCTTTCTTCCCCCCACCCCGCGGCGAAATCCCTCAGCGAGCGATCATCTCGCGCCAAGTCCACCGTCGGACTTGGCTTGAACGGCCGTGCGTTAACCGCTAACATGCCGGGAGGGGACGCCATGCGCCGACCCACGAGGCCCCCGAAGATCGAGGGGGCGCTGCTCTTGCGAATCGTGCGTAACGCAGTGCGAACAGGTCAATACGCGCTGAAGCCCCATGCACGCCAGCGATGTCGAGAACGAGACTTGCCGGCGAGCTTCGTGGCGTGGGCCCTGGAGACCGGCCGGCACGTCCCGAGCCGGGACCGGTACGAAACCCGCCACGGCGCCTGGAACTACTGCATCGAGGGACCGTCCCCGGACGGTGCCGCACTGCGGGTCATCGTGACCTTCCAGGACTGGATGATGGTGGTAACGGTCGTGCGCCTGGGAAAGGAGGACTGAACGATGGCGAACCATATCTTCAATGAACTCGGCTTCCCCATCCTCTTGATCGATCCGCCGATGATGGAGTTCCGCGGCGAGGTCTTTCCTGCCCCGAACATGCGCGACCTGCAACTCGCCGTCTTCCGGATGCTCGTCCACAAGCCCACGCGCCTGACCGGCGACGAGCTGAAGTTCATCCGAGGCCACCAGCGCTTGCGTCAAGCCGACTTCGCCAAGGTCCTCCACATGGCCAACCACTCGGTCGTGGCGCAGTGGGAGGGCAAGAACGAGCGACCCACCGGCATGGCGTACAACACCGAGGTGGTGCTGCGGATCTGGATGGCGGGTCGCATCGGCGAGGGCGACCAGGTCATGTCGTTGCTCGACGGCGAGCTGCGCGAGCTGAAGCCCGGTCCCGGAGAACCGCTGGTGGTCGAACTGCCCCGCGTCGCCTGAACGAAGCTACGGCAACGCCAACCCCAGCTCCGCCAAGCCAATTCGCTCGACCCCGCCCTTCCAGTCGTCGCGCGCGTTGAAGTACAGGCGAATCGTGTCGCCTTCTCTCGTCGTATCGAACGCGTACACCAGCGCCTTCTTCCACCCCACGCCAGGCAAAATGACCGGCCCGGTGCACACCTCGCGCCACTTCAGCCCGTCGTCACTCGCCAACACCGCGATCGCGCTGCGCGAGTGTCCCTCTGCGTCCAGGTAGATGCCGTTCTCCAACGCGATCCGCTGGCCGTTGACCTCGTCGTCCAGCAGCTTGATCGACCCGGCGCCGTGGTTGCGCCACGACACGTTCGGATCAGGTCCCAGCAGCGGCTGCGGGTGCTTCTGCCACGGGCCGTCGAGCGAATCCGATGTTGCGACGCCGACATAGCGCGGCTCGTTGAAGCCCGCGTCGGCCAGGAACACCGTCGAGGCGCTGTAGTACAGCCAGTACTTGCCGTCGCGGTGGGTGACGTAGGGGTTGCCGATCGTGTCGAACGCCTCTTTCTCCCAGTCGAGCGTCGGCTCGAGCACCGTCGTCGGCGTGCTCCAGGTCGCCAGATCGACACTCTCGGTGCGCTGGATCGACGACTGGTCGAAGCCACTGAACTGCTCGTAGAACAACAGGTATCGCCCACCGTCGCGCAGGATGAACGGCCGCATGGCACCCAGGCTGAACAGCGGCGGCTTCAGGCGCTCCCAGGCGATCCCGTCTGCCGATACGTGGTGGTGGATGCCGAGCAGGCTGTTGGCAAACAGGTGCCACTTGCCGTCCGGCGACTCGGCGGGCGCGAG
>CAJBNH010000018.1 GCA_903955385.1 uncultured Myxococcales bacterium
GATGCGCTTGCGCCGCGCGTTGTTGCGCTTGGGCGTCGACGTGGGCATTGGGTCTGAGGTCTGCGATTTCTGTCCCGGTTTCCTGCACGCCGACCGCTTTCCCCACGCGTTTGCGGCCTGGCGCGGGTTCGTGCAACTGCCTGTTTTTGCCGATATGTCCGATGCGCAGGCAGACCGGGTGGTCGCTGCGGTGCAAAGGGCGACGGCCAACGCGGCGCGGGAGACGACCTGACCATGCGCGTCCTCTTTCTGGGCATCGGCGCGGAACAGCTGGGCGTGCAGCAGCTGTCGGCCATCCTGAAGCGCGACGGGCACCAGGTCGGCCTTGCCTTTACGCCGTCGCTGTTCGACGACAAGTACCACTTGCATGTTCCCGTATTGGCGCGGCTTTTCTCTCGCGACCGCCAGGTGGTCGAGCAGGCGGTGGCGTTTCGACCCGACGTGGTGGCCTTTTCGGCGCTGACCATGACGTACCGCTGGGGCCTGCAGGTGGCGGCTGAGGTCAAGCGGCGCACCGGGGCCAAGGTCATCTTCGGTGGCGTGCATCCGTCGGCGGTGCCCGAGGTCGTGATTGCCGACCCGGTCGTCGACGCGATTTGCGTGGGCGAGGGCGACGTGGCCTTTCCCGCCTGGCTGCGCGCGCTCGAACAGGGCGACACGGTCGCGGCCGTGGACCAGATCTGGTTCAAGCGCGCCGACGGCGTGGTGGTGCGCGGCAAGCAGCGGCCGTTTCTGCAGGATCTCGACGCGTTGCCGGTGATCGACAAGGGGCTGTACGAGGACCATGTCCGCATCCGCGACGTCTACATCACCATGACGGGGCGCGGCTGCCCGTACCGCTGCACGTTCTGCTTCAACAACTTCTGGGCGCGACTGCCGGGGCAAGACGGCGTCGCGGGCGGCAAGTATGTGCGACAGCGCAGCGTCGACCACGTGATCGCCGAGCTGGTCGAGGCCAAGAAGCGTTGGAAGATCCGGTATGTCGACTTCGAGGACGACATCTTCACCATCGACAAGGTGTGGCTGCACGAGTTTCTGGAGCGCTATCGACGTGAAGTTGGCCTGCCGTGGATGTGCCTGACCCACCCGAAGTATGTCGACCAGGACATCGTCGACGGGCTTGCGGCGGCCGGGTGCGAGTGGGTGCAGCTGGGCATCCAGTCCGTCGACGAGCAGCACCGCTTTCACACCATGAAGCGCTACGAGAAGGTCGGTGACACTGCGTGGGCCATCGACGCCTTCCGCAAGGCGGGCGTGGGGGTCAAGGGCGACCACATCCTGGGGTCCGTGGGCGAGGGCGTGGCGTCACAGGAGCTCGCGCGCGCCTTCTACGCGACCCACACTCCCTCGCGGATCAGCCCCTTCTGGATGACCTGGCTGCCGGGCGTCGACATCACGCGTCAGGCACTCGACAGCGGCAACCTGACCCCCGAACAGCTGGCCGGCATTGAGCGCGGCGACCCCACCTTCTTCCGCCAGAGCAGTGTGCGTGACCCGCAATTGCGAAGACGGCTGCAGAGTTACGCCGCCCTGTTCCAGCTGATGCCCGTGCTGCCCGCACCCCTTCGCCGGCGTCTGCGTCCCGCATGGTTGGACCATGTGCCGGTGCCGGTGCTGGACAAGCTGACGATGGCCACCGATCTCGTCGCGGGCTTTGCCAGCGGTAACCCCGAGCACGCCGCCTATGCCCGCTTCTACCTGACGCACATGGCGCGGCGCGTCTGGCCGAGGTCGCGGTGAAGTCGCTGCACTTGCTGGCGTTTGCCGTCCTGCTCGGCGTGTTCCTGTGGGCGGTCATGCCGCTGCAGCAGGGCATGGCGACCCACGCGGAGGAGGCGGTCGGACTGACCCGGGTGGCGCCGCCGCGACCTGGGACGGGCGAAGTCGAGCCTGCGCCCGCCGACCACCCGCAACTGCGCGCCTCTGCTCACCTTCCCGTGTGGGGCGTGGTCTGGCCGGACCAGTCGTACACGCCGCTGTTGGTCGACGGTCACCAGGGCGCGTTGGTGTTCGCGCCGTCGCGGTGGGCGCACGCGCTGGGCGGGCTGACGGCCGCGCGGGCGGTGTCGGCGCTGTACGGTGCAAGCGTGCTACTGGCTCTGATCCTGCTGGGTTACGCGCTGTCGGTGCCGCTGGCGGGGTGGCTGGCGGCAACCGTTGCCGCGGCGTCTCCGCACCTCGCGTTCTTCCACCACTGGGCGCGTCCCGACGAGCAGGCGACCTGGGTGCTGCCCCTGTGGGCCGTCCTTGCGTTTGTCCGCTGGGGGCGAAGCAGGCGGCCAGTCTGGGGGCAGTTGGGTGCGCTGCTGCTGGGGCTGGCGGTGTCGGCCAAGCTGACGGCGGGCTGGGCGTTGTTGGGGATGTTCGCGGCTGTGCTGGTGTTTCGGCTGTTGCCGTGGCCCGGCTTGCGGGCGTTGGGGCTGGCGGGGCTGGTCGCGGGGCTGCCATTGTTGCCGCAGGTCGCCTTCCTGCTGGTGGGACCCGACACGGGCGCGTTCGCCCAGCGCATCGACAACCTGCCGTCGCCCGCGGACTTGCTGGACCCGGCGCGCTGGGCCTTCTTCGCCCGCCACTTCATCGAAGCCTTCGGGGGGCTGGGCGGCTACGTGCAGGGCATCGCCGTCGGCGTGCAGCCTGAGCTGGGCGTGCGGGCTTGGACCGTGGGCGGAATGGTGGCGCTGTGCGTGGTCGCCGCGGTCGCTGCAGGCGGACAGAGGCAAGTTCCTCCTGCGCAAAGGGCTTTCGGCGTGGGGCTGGGTACGACGCTGCTGCTGTACGTCGGCCTGTATTACACCGGCATGAGTCTGTACGGCCTGCTGGTGCCGTGGGTGCCGCTGGCCTTTGGTCTTGCGGTGTCGCGGGTCTGGACGTACGCGAACCGGCTGCCGGACCGGCGGCGCGGGCGACTCGTCGAGGTGTTGCTGGCGCTTGTGGCGGTTGCGGTCGTGGCCAACGGCATGTGGGAAACCCATCGAATGCACGGTGCATTGGCCCGTCCGGTGGCCGAACTGTTCGCCCGTTCGGCGCAAGAGCCTATGGCGAACCGGCTGATGCAGGACCCCGCAGTCCCGACGTGGACGGTGACCTACAATGCTGTCGCGGTGTACGAGACGCTGACGCGGGGCCGGATCCGCCC
>CAJBNH010000019.1 GCA_903955385.1 uncultured Myxococcales bacterium
GCGTAACGGACCAGCGAACCGCACCGCTCAGGCAGCTTCAGCCGTCAGGTCGCCGGGCCCGAGCGCGCCTTGCGCGGTGCGAGCCGCCTTCCACGCCACCGGCAGCAGGTCCGCGACACCGCCGCCCTCGGGGAGCCGTGCGAGACGCGGAAGCACGTCGTTGAGGTACGCCCACGGCTCCACGCCCGCCAGCTTGCAGGTCGCCAGCACGGTGTAGATGGTCGCTGCGCGTTCCGCCCCTGCATCCGACCCGCAAAACAAGTAGTTCCGCCGCCCAAGCGCAATCGGCCGGATCTTGTTTTCCACCAAGTTGTTGTCGATCGGCACCTCGCCGTCGTCGACGTACACCTGTAGCGCATCCCATTGGTTGTGCAGGTATCCCAGCGCTTGGCCCAGCGCCGACTTCGGCGTGGTCTTGCCGATGCGCTCGTCCTTCCACTTCTTCAGTTCGGCGAGCACCGGCACCGCCAAGAGCTGGCGTAGTTGTCGTCGCGCGTCGCAGTCCAGCTTGTCGTCGCGCGCCTGCTGCTCGATGCGATACAGCTGACCGATCAGCTTGACCGCGGTCGCCGCCGACTTGATGCCCGCCTCGATCGCCTCTACGAATTTGCGCCGCGAATGCGCCCAGCATCCAGCCAAGATCAGGCCGACCAGCTCATTTTTCGCCAGGCTGGGCCAGCCCTTGTAGCCGTCGCACTGCAAGATGCCGCTGGTGCGACCTGCGAGAAACGCAGCCGGACCGGTCTTGGCCCAGTCGATGGTGTAGGTGAACGCCGGCCAGGTCGCCACGCCGTACTCGTAGCCGAGGTACATCCAGATGTGGCCGCGCTTGATGCCGCGCTCGTCGTCGTTGTCCAGCACCTTCATGCCCGTGTCGTCGGCGCCCAACACCCGGCAGCCCAGCGCCTTGGCGGCAATCGCGTCAGCCAGGGGCTGCAGCAGCCGCGACACCGCAGCAATCCAGGAGCCCAGCGTCGACTCCGCCATCTCCACGCCCCAGCGCGACAAGATCTGCACCAGGCGATACAGCGGCTGGTGATCCAGGTACTTCGACACCGTGATGTGCGCCAGCAAGCCCGCGCCCGCCATGCCGCCGTCGATGACCTTGTGCGCCGCCGGGGCGATGACCACGCCTTCCTGACAGGGCCGGCAGGCCAGCTTCTCGCGTTCGATCTGCTCAACGTACAGCGATGCAGGCCGGAAGTTCAGGACCTCGCTGACCTCGTGGCCCATGCAGGTCTTGTCCAGGCCGCACAGCAGACACTTGCGCAGTGCCTCGGGCACCTTGAGCACGATGCGCTCGCGCGGCAGGTTCGCCGGCAGCGCGTTGCGGCCTGGGCGACGCTGCTCGCGCGGTTCGGGCTTCGGCGGCGGGGCTTCTTCGTCGACGTGGTCGGCTTCGGGATCGGTGGGCGCCTGCCCAGCTTCTTCAGCAGCGGCCTGCTGGAGAAACAGTTCGAGCTGGGCGGGGCTGATCTTCTCGGACTTGCGGCCGTACAGCGCCTTGACCAGCTTGGCGATGTGCTCGGCCTTGGCGGTGTTGTCGGCGAGGACCTGGAGCAGCAGGTTGATGACCTGGTCGAGGGCTTCGTCGTGCCGCCCTTGGGCCAGCATGTCGGCCAGGAACTCACGCACGGCCGCAAGGTTGCTGGGGTCGATCTCGGCTGGTGTGGCCTCCGCGGGCTGGGTCGGTGACTGCTGGGAGGCGCCGTTCGTCATGCTTCGCATGGTGCCAGAACGGCTCGCCAAGGTCAAGCGCTAGATCATGTAATTTCATGTAGTTACATCGCAAGGCTGCCACCTCGGCAGACGCCTAGCCCCGCGCAAGTCGATGCCTTCGAGCAGCAGCGACAGTTCACCCGGCTGTAGCCCCCAGACCAGCCCCTGGCTCGGCGCGCGTTGCCACGGCATCGGAAATCGCCCGCGCTCCAATCGTTTTGCGACCAGCAGCCAGCCGTCCCGATCCCACCACAGCAGGCGAATCTGGTCGGCCCGCCGATTGAAGAATACGAAGATGTGCCCGCTCATCGGGTCACGTTCGAGCACCGACTCCGTCACCGCCGCCAGGCCGTCGAACGACTTGCGCAGGTCGACCGGCCTGGTACACGCCAGCACCTGCACGCTCGGCGGCAGCCTCAGCATGACACGGCCTCGAGCACCGCTGGCAGCAGCCGCCGCAGCGTCGCGTCGCAGTACGACCGCGTCACCCGCACCGTCACCGGCCCCACCGCCAGTTCGATGCCGCTGTCCTGCTCGTGCAGCACTGAACCCGCTGTCGTCGCAGCGGTCGACTCCGTCGCCACCACCCGCACAAAGCCCAGTTCACCGCCAGCGCCGTTCGCGGCGTCGGTGCGCCGCCGAAGCCGCAACCGCCAGCCGTACAGCACCTGGTCACGCAAACCGTGCTGCCGCGCGTACGCGTATAGCGTCATGCCGCATGTGCCGGCATCGGCCAGTACCTGCTCGGCCTCGGCGCGCGTCCACGGCGCCTTGCGGCTGCACCGCCGCGGCTTGAAATCACCCGTCGCTGAACTCGCCATCGTTCACCTCCGGCGCGCAGTCTGGCTGCACGCCGAAGGCCGCGGAAGATGGGGTTGGCTGGCCCGTTAC
>CAJBNH010000020.1 GCA_903955385.1 uncultured Myxococcales bacterium
GATGCCGAGCGCCTGCCCGGGGTTCGCTATGCCGTCACGACCATCGGCGACGACAACGCCAAGACGCCGAATCTCGCGTCGATCTACGTCAAGCTGGTGCCGGTGTCCGAGCGGGAGCAGTCACAGCTGGAGCTGGTCCAGACCGCCCGCGACAAGGTCGTGCCCAAGCACGCGGGCAAGGGCCTGCAAATCACCGTGGGCCAGATCTCGGGCTTCAGCGGCGGCGGGCAGAACTTTCCCGTGATGTTCCAGCTTTCCGGCCCGGACATGACGCAACTGACCGAGTACACCGACCGGCTGTTGGCCAAGCTGAGCAAGCTGCCCGGCGTGGTGGACCCGCAGACCTCGCTGATTGTCGGCAAGCCCGAGCTGCGCACCCACATCGACCGCGCCAAGGCCATCGAATTGGGCGTGAGCGTGGCAGACATCGCGTCGGCGCTGCGGTTGTTGGTCGGCGGCTACGAGGTCACGACGTTTAACGACCACGCCGAGCAGTACGAGGTCCACGCCCGCGCCGAGCCCGGTCACCGCGCCGACGTCGAGGGGTTGCGGCGCCTGTCGGTGCCGTCGCTGAAGCTGGGGTCGGTCACGCTCGACAACCTGGTCACGTTTACCGAGGGCGTGGGGCCGTCGAAGATCGACCGCTACAACCGCCGCCGGCAGGCGATGGTGATGGCGAACGTGCAGCAGGGCTTCTCGCAGGGAACCATCGTGGCGGGGTTGGAGAAGGCAGTTGCGGAACTCAAGCTCGAGCCCGGCTATTCGGCGGCGCCCGTCGGCACCTCGCGCGAGCTGGGCCGGACGATGCAGAACTTCCTGATGGCGTTCGCGATGTCGTTCATCTTCATGTACTTGGTGCTGGCCGCCCAGTTCGAGTCGTGGCTGCACCCGATCACGATCCTGCTGTCGCTGCCGCTGACGATCCCGTTTGCCTTTCTGTCGATCATCCTGTTCAACCAGTCGATCAACGTGTTCTCGATGCTCGGCATCCTGGTGCTGTTCGGCGTGGTCAAGAAGAACTCGATCCTGCAGATCGACCACACCATCAAGCTGCGGGCCAAGGGGATGGCGCGCCTGGACGCGATCCTGCTGGCCAACCGCGACCGGTTGCGGCCAATCCTGATGACGACGCTGGCCTTCGTCGCCGGCATGATCCCGCTCGTGATCTCTTCAGGAGCGGGCGCCGGCACCAACCGCGCGACCGGCTTCGTGATCATCGGCGGCCAGACGTTCTCGCTGATGTTGACGCTGCTGGCGACGCCGGTGGCCTACTCGCTGTTCGACGACCTGTCGGTGGCTTCGTCCAAGCTCTGGCGGCGATTCTTCCCCGAGGCAGCCGAGCAGCTCGATGCCGCGGCACACGAGGGCCACGCCGTCGCGGCGCATCCCGAGCCGGGGCCTGGGAAAGCGGGCGGATAGTGCAGCGCGTGTGGGGAGTTGGCTCGGGTCAGGGCGCCGTCGGCGCGACCGGAACCGGGGCAGGTGCGGCTTGCGGGGCCTGGGTGCCGGGCGTGGCGGGCGCGACGATGGCCGCCTTGGGGGCTGCGACGCGGACCAGCGGGTGCGGATTCCAGCCCACAACCAGCATCATTACCCCGAAGCCCACGACGTAGGCGAGCGAGACGTGCCAGCCGGCCTTCAAGTACGCAACCGCGGACTTGGCCTGGGGATACACGTTCGATACAGCGACACCGGCCGACGAACCGAACCAGATCATCGATCCGCCGAAGCCGACCGCGTACGCGAGCACGCCCCAATCGTAGCCGTCTTGCGTGATCGCCAGGGCCGTCAGCGGGATGTTGTCGAACACGGCAGAGATGAAGCCGAGGCCCATCGTCAACGCAGCCGACGCTGGCGGGAGCCTTTCGACCGGCATCATGCTCGCGCAGGTGACCAGGGAGAGCAGGAAGATCGAGCCTTTGACCGCACTCGGCATCAGGCCCCACGAAGTCTTGCGGAACGACGCGCCGATCAGCACCGCCACCCATACCGCAGCGCCGATCCAGGGGAAAACGCTGGCGTAGGGCTTGAACTCCTCGACCACATTGACACTTGCGTTGGCGACGATGGCGAGCACAAGGATCAGCGCGACGATACCCAGCCGCCCCCAGTCGACCTTCGGCGCCTGAGTCGCGTCCTTCACGATCGGCTGGTATGCGTGCTGCTGCTTGGCGGCGACGACGCCAAAGATCGCAACGGCTGCGAACGAGCCGACAAACCCGTGGAGCACGTCCAGGGGTGAGCCGCCGGCGATCCAGATCATCGTGGTCGTCGTGTCGCCCACCACGCTGCCCGCGCCGCCTGCGTTGGACGCCGCGATGATGGCCGCCAGATAGCCGATGTGGACCTTCTGCTTGAACACGACGCCCGCGACCGACGCGCCGATGAGTGCCGCGGCGATGTTGTCGAGGAAGCTCGAGATCACCATCACGCAAATCAGCAGCACGAATCCGCCCTTCCAGTCGTTCGGAAGAATCGCGGGCAGCTGCGCCGGCACGTGCGACTTCTCGAAGTGGTCTGCCAGCAAGGCGAAACCGGTCAGAAGGGCAAACAGGTTCAGGAGGATCACCCACTCGCCGCTCTGCCCGCCGTGCCCGAACAGGTGCTGCACCATGGGGAAGTCGGTGATGCCGACCTTGTACGCGGTGATGGCCACGAGACCCGTAAGGGCCACCTGCAGGGTGTAGTGGTGAAAGATCGCAACGGCGACCAGTGTCAGACCGAAAAGGATGAATTCGACGGGCACGGGACCAATCTGCCACCCCGCGACACCTTGGGCGGCCGAGGCCAGTGGAAGGCTGGAAAGCATCGGAAACATGGGGCTCCTGCACCGGCGCCGCGCACGCGGGCGGTCGTGGGTTACGGGTGGAAACGACAGAGAAAGCACTCGAGTGCGTGTGGCGAACCGATTCCCCCGAATCGGCGCGGGGGTCCGATTCTATCCCTCTGGAATCGCGGGCGACAACGTCCGTGGAAGCTTTTGTTCTGCCGATTTCCGCGACCGGGCGCGCTAGCCCAAGGCGCGGCGGATGCGATCCACCACCATCTCGATGGCGACCCGCTGGTTGCCGCCTTCGGGGATGATGAGGTCGGCCATGTGCCGGGTCGGCTCGACGAACGCCTCGTGCATCGGCCGAACCGACTTGAAGTACTGGCGTCGGATGTCGTCAAAGGTACGGCCGCGGCGCTCCATGTCTCGCCGGATGCGGCGCAGCACGCGGATGTCTGCGGGTGTGTCGACGAACAGCTTGACGTCAAAGCGCTCGCGCAGGGCAGGGTCGGAAAAGATGAGGATGCCCTCGACCACGATGACAGCGCATGGGTTGACGCGGGTGGTCTCGGTCTTGCGCCGGTGGTGCACGAAGTCGTAGTTCGGCCGCTCGATCGCCTGCCCGTGGCACAGCATGTCCAGGTGCTGAATCAGCAATTCGTTTTCCAGCGCGTCAGGGTGGTCGTAGTTGACCTGGGCGCGCTGCTCGGCACTCAGCTCGGGGTGGTCCCGGTAGTAGGCGTCGTGCTCGATCATCGCGACGGCTTCGTCAGGCAATTCAGCGAGTACTGCGCGTGCCAGCGTTGTCTTGCCGGAGCCAGTGCCGCCGGCGATGCCGATGATGAGGGGTTTGGGGGGCAAGGGGAGCCTCGTCTGGAGGGGGGCAGAGAGCGGATGCCTTCGGGCACGGCGCGAGCCTAGCCGTTTGGTCCCGCCACGACAATCGGCAGCGGGCCTTCGACACCCCGGAACGGAATGGAGCAGGATTCGCGCCCAACCTGTTGTTGTGCGATGATCTGCCGGTTCGAACAGCCCCCCCAGGAGTCCCATGGAACGGCAGGACCACGGCTTGCCCGCGCAGTTGCTCGAAGAACTCGCCCCCGCCTTGCGTGCGGCGGTGCGGTCGCCGAATGCTGTGGTTGCCGCCACCGCGATGTTGGACGTCGTCGAGTCGGTGGCGCCCTTCTCGTCGCAGGTCGCGCTCCGGTCGCAGTGGTTGGGCCATGCCCGCAGCCGCGTGGTGCAGCTGGGGGAAGAATGCCCGGACGATCTTGAGGTTCGCCTGCTGGCCGCCATTGCCCGCACCGCGTTTGCCGCGCGCGAGACGACCGCTGGCCTTGCCGCCGCCGACCACGCGCTGTTCCGCGCCATCGAGACCTCCGACGTAGCAGCGCAGGTGGTGATCCGTGCGGGGCGCCTGCCGTTTCTGGCCGTGCCGTCACCGGTCGAGGCGGCCCAGGACGCGCGGCTGCTGGATGCCACGGTGGCAGAGCTGCCCCCGGCACTGACGCCCGGCTTCTGCGAGGCAGAGGTGCTGCTGGCGCGGGTGGCGTGGCTGGGCTCGGCGGGCGACACGCAGCGGCTGCGACAAGAGCTCGCTACCTTGGGTCGCACCCCACTTCCACACAATGACCTTCTGAATTTCGTGGCTTACGCGAGTCAGGCGGCCCTTGCCCAGCTGTTTCTTCGGGGACGACAGCGGGGGTTGGCGGCGCGTGCCCTGATCGAGGCGGCGACGGTTGCCGATGGTGCCGGCGCCTGCGCAGAGTTGGCCAACCTGCAAGCCGTGATCGCAGCGATCGCCATGCAGGCTGCGGACTTCCCGTCAGCGGTCGAGCACGCTCGCTCTGCGGCCGAGGCCGCGTCCCAGTCCGCTTCGCAGCACGCCCAACCCGACCCGTGGCTCGGTCTGCCCATCGACATCGCGCCGGCGCGCTCGACAGGCGCAGCGGTCCAGCTATTGGCCGAGGCCGTCCTGCACGCGCAGGATCTGGGCGATTCTCTGGGGTTCCTGGTGGCCGCGTCTGCCATGGGTGCGTTCTATCTGGCAGACGACCGTGCACTCGAGGCGCTCGACGCCCTGACCGAAGCCGCAGAAGTGGCGACCGGTCTGTCGGACCCCGAGGTGGCCAAGTCGTTGCGAGGACAGGCAGAGGCCTTGCTGGGCCATCTGGGGATCCTCGCGCGCTGAACCCGGGGCAGAGGCCCTGCGTCAGCGGCGCTCCATGTATTGCAGGATCTCGGAAGCGGAGTGTCGCGTCGGCGTGTGGCCCGCAAGCTCTGAGCTGCGCAGTCGGCCCGTCGCCACCGCCTTGACCATCGTGTCGGCCCAACCGGCCTCTGCCAGGACCGAGAGCGCGGCTTCGGTCACGCCGCGGCGACTGGTCACCTCCGCGCGCAGCTTGGCCGGGTCACGCCCGTCGACGCGGGCCAGCTCTCCGGCACCCAGAAGGACGCGCAACGCCAGCTCGCGAGCCAAGTCGGGTTCAAAGCCTTCTGCCTGCGCCGCCCGAGCCAACACCTCCAGAAACAGGAACACATAGGCCGGTCCCGACCCCGCGACAGACGTGAAGGCGTCCATGCGGTGTTCCGGCAAGTCGAGGGCAAGGCCAAGCGGCTCGACCAGCTGCCGGACCCGCGCCACCGCCTCAGGACTCGCGTGGGTGCCCGGAGCCACCGCCACAATGCCAAGTCCCAGACGCGACGGCGTGTTGGGCATGCAGCGTACGACCTGAGTCGACGAGGGCAGGCCGGCCTCCAGACGCTTCGTCGTCACCCCGGCCAGAATCGACAGCCAAACTTGCCCGGGGCGGGCGTGCATGCCCAGCGACGGCAGCAGCGCGTCCAGGTGCTGCGGCTTGACGCCGAGGACGACCACGTCGGCGGCCTCGACGACGGCGAGACAGGAGGTTCCACACAGGATCCCGAGCTGATCCATGACCTTGCGGGAGCCATCGGGCGTCGCGGTGCAGGCCACGATCTGTTCCCGCTGCACGGTACCCGTGGTGATCCATCGCTGGGCCATCGCGCTGCCCATGGTGCCGCAACCCACAATGCCAATTCGATTCAGGTCCACGACCTTCCTCCGTTGCGCCTGTTGCGCCGAACGGTATGAATCGCCAGGGCGGCCAACAGCACGCACGTCCACGTAGACGATCCGGGGGCGGCGGGCCTGGTGGAACAGCCGTCGGGCTTCCAGGGGGGGGAGGCAGGCTGCGCGCCGCCGGTATCTTGAGCGAGAGCCCCGTCACTAGTAAAGCCCTCGGATGCATTGGGGTCCGAATCCGCGGTCGCTTCGATGGCAGCGTCGGCGTCGACGTCCGGTTGCGTTCCGGCATCAGGGACCGGTTCAGCGGCCTGCACGGTCACCAGCCAGGAGTGGGTCTCGACTTGCAACACCTCGGGATCATGACGAACCAGCGGCGTCGCATCGCGGACCCACGCGTGAACGGTGCCGGACCCCACGTCGTTCGGCCCTGGCTGCCACGACGTCCCCTTGCCCAACAGGGTGTCGCCGCGCCACCACTCGACCACGGCTTGGGGCAGATCGGCCACCAGCACCTGCAACACGGGGCAATTCGGCAGCACGCAGTTGATCGTGGATTGCACGGGCGTCCACTCACGCAGCATGTCGGTCTCGGCCGCAACGGCGAGTACGATCGCCTCGGCGCAGACCGGGCAGAAGTCGGCGCCCAGCTCTCGCATGAAGCAGTTGGGTGTCGACCGATACACGCCTGCGGACTTGTACTTGGCCCCTTCGTACGCGCCGATGGGCGTGGTCGGACTCTCGATGGCGGAGGCGGGCGTGGGGATGGGCGTGCCGGGCGTGACCCACGCCTGCCACTTGGGCGGGAACAAGTTGCTGTAGTGGGAGACGTTGGGCTCGTGGTCGTCGTCGGGATAGCCGGGGTAGGGGGCGGTGTATTCGTCGGCCAGATCGGCGATCGTGTGGGCCAGCTCATGGCGCAGCACATCGATGGACTGGACGTGCAACGACACCACCGGCACGCTGCCGCCCGAGCCGCCGTACTGCGGGTCGTTGACCAGCACCACGACCAGATCTGCTTGCGGAAACGCCTGGTTGACGGTGGCCATCACCTTGGACGTGTTGGCGACGGCCAGCCGCTCGACGCCCGCGTACTCAAACGTCGTGTCAAACGCGGTGTCGACCCACTTCCCCTTGGACGGATGGTCGGCGCCGCTCTGGGCCGAAGGGACAAACAGCGCGTAGCTGTTCACCAAATTCATCGAATGCTGGTACGGCGGGAAGTTGAGCCAGCCCTCCGCGCACGCTTTGGCTGCGACCAGAAACGCATATTCGCCGTCGGCCGTGAAGCCGTCGCCCACGATCACCACGTCCAGACTCTGGTCCGGTGACCCGTTGGCGTGCAGCACCTGCAGGTCACCGGCCGAGGCAGCGCGCTTGGCGGGCGGTGGGGGTGGGGTCCAGCGCAGCTCCCGAGTGCCGAACTGCAGGCGCAGACTGGGCGTCCGACCCGTGACGGCGTCCACCGCAGGGCCGCGGAACCGCAACCGGACGACCGATGTCGGCACTTCGGCGTGGGCTGGCAGTTCCCGGTCATTGCGCGGTGGCACGTGGACCTGACGCAGGGCAGGGCGGCAGTCGACGTTCGCCCCGGCACGCTGGGGTTGGTCCAGTGAGGCGCACAGCCAGCGCGGATCGCCCAGACGCTGCGCGGTCTTGCGCCCGGTGACGCGCCCACCCGGTGACCAGCGCGCGTCGAGCACCCGCGGGCTCCCCATGGCGTCTACCTCGGCGACCACCGACCAGGTGCCAAGCACTTCAAGGGAAACGTCTTGAATTTGCGTTTGAATTTCGGAGGCACCTGCGCAAATTGCCCACGCAGTCCCCCACGCGACAAGGGCCGCGACAACCAGACGTGTCGGCGACCGCCCGAACCGATTGGCGTGACGCAGTGGCACGGTCTCTCCCCAGCGCGGGTCTGACCCGTCAGGCTTCGTTGGCAGTCGATACAGAGGCTTCGGTCGCCCCCAAGCGCGCCCCCACCAGCAACCGCGCGCCTCGCAGCACCTCGGGGGCGGGCATCGCGCGGCGGTCCGGCCGTTGCAGCAGGGTCAAACGCACCGAACCCCGACCGCAGCACACCCAGACGCCCGTCTTGTCTACGGCCGCAAGCGTCCCCGGTTCACCCGCATGGTCGCCCACCGCAAGCGCTTCTGCGGCGACCTTCCAGTGCTCGCCACCCACGGCAGTCACTTCGGTCCAGGCGCCCGGCCACGGCTGCATCGCGCGAATGTGGGCGTGCACCTGACGCGCGTCGGCCGACCAGTCGATGCGGCCCTCGGCCTTCTGCAACGGGGGCGCGTGGGTCGAGGCCGCGTCGTCCTGAGGCACTTCCGCAAGCCGACCGTTCAGCAGGTCGTCCAGACGAGCCGCCAGCAGCCGGGCTCCGGCGTCGGCCAGACGCTCCTCCAGAGTCGATGTCGTATCCGTATCCAGAATAGGCACTTCCACGCGTGCGAGGACCGGGCCTGTATCCAGCCCCTCCTCCATCCGCATCAGGCAGACGCCCGACTTCTCGTCGCCAGCGGCGATGGCGCGGGTGATGGGCGAGGCACCCCGCCAGCGCGGCAGCAGCGACGCGTGCACGTTGACGCAGCCCAGACGCGGCGCGTTCAGCACGTCGGGCACCAGAATCCGTCCATACGCAGCGACGATGGCCAAGTCGGCATCCAGCGAGCGGATCCACGCGGCCAGGCTGCCGTCACGCACTTTGAGCGGCTGGATCACGTTCAGCCCGGCGGACAGGGCCAGCACCTTCACCGCAGGCGCGCGCAGGGCGTTGCCGCGTCCAGCGGGGCGGTCGGGCTGCGTCACGACGCCGACGACGTTGACTCCCGCATCCAGCAGGCCTTGCAGCACGGTGGCCGCAAACCCCGGCGACCCCATGTAGACGATGCGGCTCATCCCTGGACGCCGGTCTGTCGGGCCCGCAGTCGCGCCTTGTGCTGGGCATCCTCGATCAACTCGCGGTTCTCGCGCAGGTAGTCGCGCAAGACGATGCGGCGCTTCAGGGGCGAGAGGCGGTCTACGAAGGTGATGCCGTCCAGGTGGTCCAGCTCGTGCTGGATGCAGACGGCGACCAGTCCGCGGGCGGTGACGGCTTGCGGCTGCCCTTGTCGATCGACGAAGTCCAAGTCCAACTCAGCAGCACGAATGACGTTTTCGTGTACCCCGGGGAACGACAGGCAGCCTTCCTCGTATTTGATCTCGCCGCGCTTGGCCTTGACCTTGGGATTGATGACTTCGATGCGGCCCGTGCGGGTGTCGTCGTCGATGGGGACGTCCATGACGAAAATGCGCAGCGAAACGCCGACTTGATTGGCTGCGAGGCCAAGACCGTCGGCCTCGCCCATGGTGTCGGCCATGTCGTCGAGCAGCTGGTGCAGCTCAGCGTCGAAGACCTCGACCTCTGCGCACCTCTGTTTGAGGATCGGGTCTGGGAAGGGCACGATGTCGCGAATCGCCATGGATCCTGATCTCCTGTCCGCTCTGGGCGCGGGTCAGTCCTGAGGGCCGCGCGAACGGCCTCCGCCGGGACCGCGACGTCCCCGCTTGGCAGTCGGCTCCTGCGTCGTCGTGGCTTCATCCGGCACGGCCGCGGTCTGCGTGTGCGCCTCGTGCAGCTGGGTCTGCAGGTCGGCCACCTGGTCCTCGAGGTCGCGAATCGACCGGCGCAGCTTGGCCACGTCTTCACGCGTCACCAGCTCCAGCGCGCTCGCCACCTCGCGAACCTGCTTCTCGACGATGTCCTTGGCCTCTGCTCGCAGGTTGAGGGCCGTCATCATCACGTTCTGCAGCTGGGGGCTCGACAGCACCCGCATCGTCGCGTCCGACGAAAGCACCTTGCCCACCTGACGGGCCGCGATGTCCTTGAGCTGATTCAGCACGTCAGTTCTCCTCGGGCCGCGACCTGCGCGGCACCGGAACGAAGCCACCCGCACTCACCCAAATGGGGCGGCGCAGGGGGCGGGTTCGGTCACGGGCAGCACTGGTCATAGTCGCTGCAGCAGTCGCCGTAGTCCAGGCACGACGGGTCGCAGTAGCAACTGAACTTCCCCGACCCGCCGCACGCACCTTCGCAGGTGTCGTAGGGGTCGGCGCCACAGCCCGACGGGTCGGTGCCGCCGCCGCACACGGCGTTGAAGTCGGAGCAGCAGTCGCCGAACGAGCTGCACGAGCTGTCGCAGTAGCAATTGATCGAGGATCCTCCGCACTTGCCAACGCATGAGTCGGCTCCGCCGGTTCCGCATGAGCCGCAGTCGGCGGGGCATGACGAGCACGACTCCGAGAATGCGCAGGTGCCGTCGCCGCAGCCACTGGGGCACGCGCCGCAGTCGGTCAGGCAGTTCTTGCATGTCTCCGTCGGGGCGGTGCACTTGCCGTCGCCACACTTGGGGCCGCAGCTGGGGATGGCGGTGTTGACGCAAAGGCCATTGCTGCAGGTGTCTTGCGTGCAGTCGTCGCTGTCGAAGCACTCCAAATTGATCGAGCAGCACTTGCCCTGCGACTTGAACTGGCACTTGCCGCTCACGCAGGTGTCCACCGTGCACGCGACCTTGTCGTCGCAGTCGCCAGCGGACGTGCAGCAGCCCGGCGCCTTCTGGTACACACAGTCCTTGTTCATGCAAGCGTCATTGGTGCACGCATTCAGGTCGTTGCAGTCCGCATCGACCTTGCAGCATCCCTCGGGCGGCTTGACGTGCTGGCACACGCCCTTCAGGCACGTGTCGACCGTGCACTTGGTCGAGTCATCGCACTCTGCGTCCGACAGGCAGCAGTCCTTGTTCGCAGGCGTGTTCTTGCAGGTGTACTTGTCACAGACGTCGGTGGTGCAGCTGATGCCGTCGTTGCAGTCGGTGTTGACGCCGCAGCAACCGGAACCGGTAGAAGCCGTGTGGACGCACTTGCCGTTCTGGCAGGCGTCGTTGCTGCACGCGGTGCCGTCGTTGCAGTCGCTGTTCTTGGTGCAGCACTCGGGGTTGGTGATGAACGTGCACAGGCCGCTCTCGCACTTGCCGGTGGTGCAGGCGTTGCCGTCGTCGCAGTTGCCGTCGGTCGTGCACTTGACCAACTTCTGGTATGTGCAGCGGAATTGCGTGCACTTGCCCACGGTCAGGCCGGTGCCGTCGTCGCAGTCGGCGTCCTCGCTGCAGCAGGCTGGGTCGGGGTCGGTCGGGTTGTAGTACTTGCCGTATGAGCACTGCGAATTCAGGCACTTGTCCGCAGAACAGGTGTTGCCGTCGTCGCAATCCTTGGTCGAGTCGCAGCCGCACTCGGCGGTGGTCTTCTTGGGGTGCGTGCACTTGCCGGCGACGCACAGGTCGGTCGTGCAGGTGACGCCGTCATCGCACTCGGTGTCGGTCTTGCAGCACGCCGTGCCGGTCGACGTGTTGGTGCAAGTCCCCGCGTCGCAAGCGTCCTGAGTGCAGGGGTCGCCGTCGTCGCAGTCGATCGCGGTGGCACAGCAGCCCCCGACCGGCTGATACGTGCACTCGAAGGACTCGCTGCACAGGCCCAACAGGCACGCGTTGGTGCTCTGGCAGCCGGCATCGCTGACGCAGCAGCCGTCGCTGCCGGAGTACTGGTACGTGCACTTGCCGGCGACGCACTTGTCGATCGAACAGGCGCTGCCGTCGTCGCAACCCGCGTCATTGCTGCAGGTGCTGCCGGTCGAAGTGTCGCTGACGCTCGAGTCGCTGACCGCATCCTTGCATTTCAGCGTGGTGGCCGTGCACGGATCGCTGGGCAGGCAGGAGCAGACCGTCGCCGTCTGGCACTTGCCGTTGACGCAAGCCAGGCCGCCGCACTGAGCCGCGGTGGTGCAGCCCGCCGCCACGCACACGTTCGCCGGGCCACAGTCCTGTCCCTGCGGGCAGTCGCTGGGCACTGAGCAGGGGATGGTCACGACCGTGCCCGGGGCATCGGTGCCACCGCAGCCGGCCATCAGCCAGGCAGCGAACGCCGTCGCGACGAGGGCCACTGCACACGATGGCCGAACGGTCAGGGGGAATAGGAGTCGCATCATGGACATGTCCTGGTCAGCCAAACGTTTGTCAGGGCAACGGTCGCGTCCGGGGGCGGCAACCTCGCCGAGGTTCGGACCAGTGGATCAGCGTAACCGCTGCCCCGGGCCGTTTCAACCGGCGCACACCGAACCGACGCACTGCGCGGCCGGTCACACAAGGGTCAAGGGAGGCTAGAGCTTGCCTTGGATCGACAGCATCAGACCGAAGGTGCTGACGTCCTGAACGCGTAGACGGGATCCGGGGGTATCGACCGACGGCAAGAAGGTGGGGCTGTACTCGTTCTGCCCTTGCTTGTTCGACTGCTCCACGGCCGGGTTGCTGTCCAAGTTCTTGCCGTAGTCGCCGTAGGTGATGAAGTGAGGCGTCTCCGTCACCCAGCCCAGCCGGCCCGATACCTGAAAGAACTTCACCGGCTGGTAGTGCACGCCGACCCAACCGGCGAACCGACCGTAGGCCTCGACATCGGTGATGCCGTCGGTCTGCGTCATCTGGCCACTCGCGTCCAGCGCGGACTTGGTGTTCAGGGTGTTGGTGCAGCCTTGCGAGGCTTGGCAAGGGTTCGAGGGCGAGGCCAGTGCCTCCCAGATCTCGGTGTACTCGCGGCCGCGGAAGACATAGTCCATCCCGAAGCCGCCCTCGATCTCGACGCGCTCGTCGCGGACATTATTCTCCCACGGCAGTACCGACAAGCCGACCTGGGTGCCGATGACGGCGCCGGGGGCCTCCTGCGTCTGGGTTTGGCCGTGGCTGACGAACAGACCGTCCTGCGAACCGAAGCGGATGATGCTGCGCAGGTGGAAGTAGGGCTCGAGCATCCGCAAGGTTCGACGAGAAATCGTCGTGTACAGTTGGAGTTCCGAAAGCCCGTAGCCGACCGTGTCGTTCTGCGCCGTCATCGGCGTGCCGGTGGGTAGGGTGTAGTCGACGCCGATGACCCAAGAGGGCTCTGTCGCGTCGCGATACCAGTTGAAGGGCGCCCAACGCAGACCAAGCTGCATGTCGCCCAGACCCGAGCGCTGGTTGCTCGCGTAATCAATGGCGAACAGCGACTCATTGTCCGTGGGCGTGCGGATCGTCGAGTTTTCCTTGGTCACGCCATCGGCGAAGTCGTGCTGCCACTGGTCCCACAGAACGATCGGCAGGCTGAGGTAGACTTCCATGTCCTTGTACAAGCCGAATCGGGCGTCGATGGCCATGACGTTGCGCACGCGCTCGTACGCCAGTTCCTTGGCCAGCACGATCCCGGAGGCATCCGGGCAGACCTGGCCGCCGATCGCATCGCCCGCGAGACACTTGACCTGCCGCGCAACGGTCGAGGTGCGGGTGTCGCTGAGAAAGCGCAGGCGCATGGCGAAGTCGAACGGGTCGGGTCCATCAAAGGCGTCCAGCACGTCGGTCAGCTCGGCCGCGTCCGCTTCGACGGACGGAAGTGAGCCCGCAAGACCGACGAGCAGTGCCAAACAGAGGACAAGGCCCGGTCCTGCCATGCGCGGGAAAGCCTTCGGATCTGCCATCTTGGTATCCTCGCGGTCCTGCGAATCCGCTGCGTTGAAGACCGTCGATGGAGCATAGCCGCGCGACCGGGAACCCGCAAGCGCAAGGGCAGGCCGGGGAAATGCGCCGGAACCGTCAGTGCGAACCGCTGTCGAGGCTGTCGGTCGGCGGTGACTGGGAGGCCTCGGCCCCTTCCTTGCGGCAAGCGCCATCACCCTGTCCGCCGCAGCCGCAAGCGCCGCAGCCGCCCGCGCGTCGGCCGGTGGCCTTCTGCAGGAAGTGCCACGCGACGATGGCGACCATCAACCCGAGGACGGCGAGCACGTGGGTCATGGCAGACGTCTCCCTATGCCTTGCTGAACAGGCCGGCAAAGCCCATGAACGCAAGCGACAACATGCCCGCGATGAAGAAGGACAGGGCGGTGCCGCGGATCAGCTTCGACGTCGGCGACATCTCCACCTCTTCGCGGATGCCCGCCATGATGACCAGCGCCAGCAGGAGACCCACGCCAGCTCCCAGTGCGTACACGAGTCCTTGGGCCAGTCCATAGCCGCGGCTCGTCTGGAACAGGGCCAAGGCCAGAATGGCACAATTCGTCGTGATGAGAGGCAGATAGATCCCCAGTGCGCGGAACAGCGTCGGGCTCAACTTCTTGATGGCCATCTCGACGAACTGCACGGCACCCGCGATGACGACGATGTAGCTGATCAGCGAGAGATAAGGCGCGTGGACCAGTACGTAGGTGTTCAGCAGCCAGGTCGCCAGCGACGTGATCAGCAGCACGAAGATGTTGGCCAGACCCAGACGAACCGCGGTGTCGATCCGGTTCGTGACGCCCATGAAGGCGCACAGGCCAAGGAAGTAGGTCAGCGTGAAGTTGTTGATCACACTAGCGGAAAAGAAGATCAGGACGAGGTCTTCCATCAGACGGCCTCCTGAAGGGGCGCGGACAGGGCGGCCTTCTTCTTTTCGCTGCGGTCCTTCCACCACGCCAGCAGCGACAGCTCTGCCGCGAGCGTCAGGAAGCCGCCGGGGGGCATCACCATGATGACCCACGGCTCAAACGACTTGCCGAACAGCGGAATGCCCAGGAACGTTCCGGCTCCCAGTACCTCGCGCGGTGCCGAGATCATCACGAGCACCAGCGTGAAACCCAAGCCCATGCCGATGCCGTCGGCGATGGAAGGGACGACCGGGTTCTTGGCGGCAAACGCCTCTGCGCGTCCCAGAATGATGCAGTTCACTACGATCAGGGCGATGAAGGCGCCGAGCTGTTTGTGGGCCTCAGGCAGCCAGGCGGCGAGGCTCCAGTCGGCGACGCTGACGAACGTGGCGATGATGACGACGTAGACCGAGATGCGGACCGGACCGGGAATCGCCTTGCGCAATCCCGAGATCATCGCGGACGAGGCCGCCAGCACGAACGTCGTCGCCGCGCCCATGACCAGACCGTTGATCACCGTGGTGGTGATGGCCATGGTGGGGCAAAGGCCGATGACGATGACGAAGATGGGGTTCTCGCGCCACAGGCCCTTGATCAGCTCTTGCAGCGAGGTTGGCGGGGCTTTGATGGGGGACGCCATGCGATGCCTCTCCTTGCGGGACTAGTTGCCCGCCGGCAGCCGGGGAAACCACTGCTGCGTGCTGGAGTTGAGGATCTTGACCACGGCCTTGGACGAGATGGTCGCCCCGGTGATGCAGTCGACCTGATTGGGCAGCGTCTTGGCGCCGGACTTGACGGGAACGATGCTGGGCCTGACGGACAATGCATTGAAGTTGCTTAGGAACTTTGCGTCCGACAGGATCTTGTCACCCAAGCCCGGGGTCTCCCGGCTCTCCAGCACCTTCATGCCGATGATGCGACCGGTCTTGGCGTCATAGCCGTAGATCAGCTTGATGGTGTCGGAGAAGCCCGGACCCTCTGCCGAAATCGCGTAGCCCGCCGGTTGGCCCTGCGAATTCACGGCGGCGTACGCGATGGGGTTTGTGCTGGGGACGCCCGCCGCGCCCTTGTAGGGTTGCAGCTTGCCGCCGACGAACTCGTACGGTTGGGCGCTGGCGGCGTTCGGGACGACCAGTCGCACCGCCGCTTCCAGCGCCCGCGCCTTGTTGGCCAGAATGTTCGGCTGCGTCGCCAGAAACACGACCACGAGGATCAGCCCCGACAGCAGGCCGGCGAGAGCCAGCGTGCCGATGATCGCGAATGAACCTGGCTCCTTCGGGGTGGACATGGTCAACCTCCCAGCCGACGCGGTTGCGTCGCGCGGTTGATCAGCGGGGTGACCGCGTTCATCAGCAAGATCGCGTACATCACGCCCTCGGGCAGACCGCCGAAGTTGCGAATCAGCACCACCAGTACCCCCACGCCAAAGCCGAACCACCACGCCCCCTTGGACGTGACGGGGGTCGTCACGGGATCGGTGGCCATGAAGACCGCGCCCAGCAGCAAGCCGCCGGACGCCAGCATGAACGTGGGCGGCGGTGAGACGCCGAACAGCCAGAGCACGCCGCTGAAGACCGCTACCGTCCCCAGCGTCGACACCGGCAGACGCCAGTCGAAGATGCGCCGGATGCCGAGCCAGATGCCCGCGATCACCAGCAGAATGGCCGCCGTCTCTCCCAGCGATCCTGCGGTGTTGCCCAGCAGCAGCGGCCCGAGTTCCGTCAGCTTGTGCTCGAACTTCGCAAGGCCCAGCGGCGTGGCGGTCGTCATGACATCGACGTGCATCATCGGCGGCGCAAGCGTGCTGGGCTCCAGATGCCAGAAGCCCTGACCCGGTGCCGTCCATGTCGTGATGGCCGTGGGGAAGGCCGCTTGCAGGAAAGCGCGACCGATGAGCGCCGGATTGAACAGGTTGTGACCCATGCCGCCCAGCACCAGCTTGCCCAGCGCAATCGCCACCGCAGAG
Organism: uncultured Myxococcales bacterium; assembly: GCA_903955385.1. Classification (GTDB taxonomy): domain Bacteria; phylum Myxococcota_A; class UBA9042; order UBA9042; family UBA9042; genus CAJBNH01. Next base: position 16,247 of record CAJBNH010000020.1, read on the forward strand.
CCGATCACCACCATCCACAGCGGCAGCGCCGGCGGCAGCGTCAGCGCCACGAGCACGCCGGTCAACAGCGCGGTGCCGTCGCGCAACGAGCCCCAGCCCTTGCGATCGCTGAACAGCCACTCCGTTGCCATCGCCACGACGCCTGCGACCACCACCATCAGCAGCGCGGTAACGCCGAAAAACCACACCGCGGCAGCGACAATGGGCACAAGGGCGGCCAGCACCTCGAACATCACCCGCGACGTCGTCAGCGTCTGGGGAACATACGGGGCCGTCGAGAGGTCCAGTCGAGGAGCTTGCTGGGTCATGAGACCGCCTTCTTCTGCTTGATCAAGCCCTTGCCGACGCGCATCCACTGGACCAGCGGCAGGTTCGACGGGCACGCGAACGAGCAACTGGCGCACTCGAAGCAGTCGGTGATGTGCAAGGCCTCGACTTCCGCGGCGCGCTCGTTGCGTACCATCAGGGCCAGCCGCTGCGGGTTCAGGTGCATCGGGCAGGCCTCCAGGCACCGGCCGCAGCGAATGCAGGGCTGCTCGTCGGCGTCGCGCGCCGGGTCGATCAGGGCGAGCACGCCGGAGGTGCCCTTGGTCACCGGAACGTCCAACGTCTTCTGCGCCATGCCCATCATCGGGCCGCCCAGAATCACCTGACGCACGCCCGGCAGCAGACCGCCGCAGTGTTCGACCAGCGCGCGCACGGGCGTGCCGATGGGCACCAGCACGTTGGCCGGGCGGCGGATACCGGGGCCGGTCACGGTCACCACGCGCTCGATCAGTGGCGTCCCCGCGTCGAACAGGTCAGCCAAGGCGGCCGCCGTCCCTACGTTGTGCACCACGATCTCGAGATCCAGCGGCAGCTTGCCGCTCGGGACCTCCTTGTGCAACACCGCATCGATCAACATCTTTTCGGCGCCCTGCGGGTACTTGACCTCCAGCCCCACGATCTCGATGGTCGGGTCGCCGTCTGCCGCATTCCGCAGCGCCTTGATCGCATCAGGCTTGTTGTTCTCGACGCCGATCCAGGCCTTCTCAGCGTTCAGTTGCGCCATCGCGATGCGCAAGCCTCGCACCACCGCGTCGGGGCGCTCGACCATGACGCGGTGGTCGCACGTCAGGTACGGCTCGCATTCGCAGCCGTTCAGCAGCACGAAACGGACCTTCTTGCCCTCTGGCACCGCCAGCTTCACATGCGACGGAAAGGCCGCACCGCCCAGACCGACGATGCCCGCGTCCTGCACCCGCTGCACCAGCTCTGCGGTGGTGTTCGGGATGCCCAACGGCCCCGTGGGGACGAAGCGCTGGCTGGCGAACGGGTCCGTGGTCAGCACCAGGCTCAGCGCCTCCTTGCCGTTCGGGTGGCGTCGCAGCTCGATGGCCGTCACCGTCCCCGTCACCGGAGCGTGCAGCGAGGTCGAGATGAAGCCACCCGGACCCGCCAGCAGCTGGCCACGCACCACCTTGTCCCCGACGGAAACGACAGGCTTGGACGGCGCGCCAATGTGCTGCGAGAGCGGCAGGACGTACTCAGGCACAAAGCCCATCCGTTCGATGGCCAGGCCCTCGGTCGCGTGCTTGTGCTCGGGGGGATGTACGCCGTGGCGGAACGTGGCCGCCTGAGCGAACATCTTGAAAAGGCTCACGAAGCCCTCCCATTCGCGAGCTGGAGCAACCGTTCGCGCAAGCGGTGGGCGGCATCGGCGTCGCGCGCAGAGCGCTCTTGTGCGTGGGCGGCTTCCAGCACCGCGAGCTCCGCGGCGTGCGCGGCCGTCAGCTCGGCCTCGACTTGTGCGCGGATGTCGCCGACGAACGGAGTGACCTCGCCTGCCCACTCCTGCAGCATCGCCCACCGGTCCGCCGGGGCTGCAGCCACCTGCAGGCCTGCCTCGACTTCTGTCGGATTGCCTTGCAGCGACAGGCGCTTGCCGAAAGCCCCGGGCGCGGCGGGGTCGAATTGGAACAGAGGGAACTCGCGCGTCGCCACTGCCAGCCTGGCCCGCTCGACCAAGGACTCGGCCGGGAACTCTTGCCGCCGCGGACTGGGTGCATACACATGCACGACCGCGGCGCCCGGGTGGCGAGAAGCTGCACCGACCGTTGCAAACAAGTGGGCCGGGTGGGCCAACGAGGTTGCCGCGACCAGCGCTTTGCCGGGCAGTGCCGCCAGCGGAGCCGGGTCGAAGCTCGCGTCCGGAATGCCTTGGTCCAGCACGACGACCTTCACCGGCAGACCGCTCGACAACAGCTGTGTCCAAGTGCCCAGAGCGACGCCGCGCGCCGACGGGCCGTCGGCCAACACCAACACCGGCGGACAGAGTGCGCGCTCGGCGTTGGTCAGGTCGTGCAACTTCAGGTCCAGCAAGGCTTCTTCGCGCGCGGGCAGATCCGACGGATTCTGCAGCGCAAGCGCCGCCAACCGGGTGACGTGTGCCTCGGCGACCGTGCGAGCCAACAGTCCCTGCGCCAGCCCCATGGCCACGTCGACGCCGTGTCCCTCCAGGTCAAGAACCATGGGAGCGGCAAACGGATTGCACGGAAACTGCCCCGCCCACTCAGCAACAGAAGCTCCCGCCACGACCACGCCGAAGCGCGCACGGCCGGTTCCCAGCGACCCCTCGAGCAGGGCCGCCTTCAGCCCCTCGACGTCGCGCGCTGCACGGGTCAGGCGCAGCGCCTTCTGACCGTCCAGAGCCGTGCGCGCACCCAGTTCGTTGGCCTTGGCCAGCACCGTCGGCAGGTGCGTCGAGCGTCCGGCGTGACCCGACAGCGCTTGGTCCATGGCATCCAAGTCGGTCACATTGGCCGCGTCGGCCACCGTGGCCCGCAGCGCGTCTCGCAGCTGGGTTGCCTGCTTGCCCAAAGCATCGACGACGCCCAAGAGCTCGCGCTGACGCTGGTATTCGACGACGGCGGTGACCAACCGCGCCCCTAGCCGCGACCCAGAGCCCGGCTCGGCACCATCGGCACCCGGCACCAGCCCATGGCAGTGGCGTGACAGCAGCACTGCGGCCAGCGGGTCGCTTCCCTCCACGGCCATCATCTGCGCGATCGCCGAACCTGCGGTGTCCGGCGTCGTCTCGAACGCCTGCCAGGACATGGCCAGGGTCGCGACCACTTCTGGCGTCTGCGGCACGGCCGTAATGGCACCCTCTGCGCAGACGGCGCTGCACACGCCACAGCCCTGACACGCGTGCGGATCGACGCCCAGCAACAGCAAGAGCCCGCTGCCCTTGGCGGCGGCGTGGGAGTCGTGGAAGGCAACGGGTGCCACGGCGATCGGCAGGCGTGTCACCTCCGCCAGCGTCCGCTCAAACGCGCGGGCCATGTCGGTGCGCTCTGCGTCGTCCACTCCCAGCTTCTCGGTCAGCCACTGCAGGCCGTCGCGCGCGGCCTCTGGCGTCAACGTCCGTCCCTTGTCCTTGGCCAACTGTCCGTCCAGACGGCCGGCGAGCTGTTTGTGCGCACGGCGCAGCTTGTCGGCGGCGACCGTCCGGTCGGCTCCGGCATGGGCGCGGTCGGCGGCGGCATTCAGCAGCGCCTCCGTCGACAACAGCAGGGGGCCAATTGCGGCGTCGGGACATGAGGTCCAGCACCGACCGCAGGCCGTGCAGGCGGTTGCGTCGAACTGCGGCACTTGGCTGCGTTCACCGGTGTGATCCAGGCAGGCAGCGCTGGCGGCGGGTGTCCGACCCAGTGCGAGCCAAGGGTCGTAGGTGCGGCTGCCGTCACCTTCCAACCGCGGCTGCAGGACCTCTCCCCAAAAGCGGGGCAGGCTCGCGGCGTTGCCGGGGTCGCGGGTGAAACGCCTTACGGTGGCAGGCACGGCGCCGTGGGAGCCGGGTGTCGACGGACCGGACGTCGGGGCGGCGGCCCCAGGCAGCGTGGCCCCGTCCAAGTGCGGGTGCCCTCGCAGGATCGCTTGGCGCAGCACCTCGCGGCGCGGGTGGGTCGAGGGGAGCGACGGCGTGTCGAGACCCAGGTGCACCCGCGGTCGCATCGCCTCGTCGGTCTGCATGTTGCGATACAGGCTGGTGATCTGCGCGGCCGTGACCGGCTGGCCGACGTCACCGTGAACAGCCGCAACGACCTTCACTGAGGTTGCCGCAAGCGCTTCCCGCACCAACGCCTGCAACGGGGCCGTCAACGCAAGGCCCGGGTGTGCGTGTTCCAGGACGGTGACGGCGTGCGCATTCCCCAGTGCCGCGCGAAGCAGGTCCGCATCCACAGGCCGCAGCACGGTCAGGCCCACGACCCCGGCCTTCACGCCCTGCGCGAGCAGCTCGGTCGCAACTGCTTCCGCGACCGCGACTTCCGGGCCCAGGGCCAGAACCACCGCCGTCGCAGTGTCCAACTGGTGGGCTGTCGCGGCCGCCACGGACCGGCCGGTCAACCGCGACCATTCTTCCATTGCTTCGCGGGCAACCGCTGCGACCGGGTCGGCGAAGAACACTTGGCGCGAGGCTGCCGCCACCGCCCCATCGAGCCCGCAATGGGCCGCACCAATCGCCGTCGGCAGGTCTGGGTCGAACACGATGGGCACCCGCCTGTGCTTCTCTCCCAGCACCAGCGCCTGACCGGGCAATCCAGCGGCCACCTGGTCGTCGGCATGACCGAGATAGGCCTGCAGCGCAGCGGTCTCAGGCAGCAGGACCTCAGCAGCGGTCAACGCGACGCCGACGGTGTCCACAACCAGGATCGCAGGCATCAGCGCACGTTCAGCCACACGGCGAGCGACAAGGGCAAGGTCCAGCGCGTGCTGCGGGTCACGCGCCACCGCGACGAACGCGCCGGAAGCTGCAAGGGCGTGCAGGGCCTCGTCGTCGTTGCCGTGCTTGGGGTTGCGCGACTCGGCGATCACCAGCATCGGCAGGTGCTGCTCGACGGCCACGCGAACAACCTCGGCTTGGGCTGCCAGCGCCTTGGCCGAGGTGAGCACCGTGACGCGCCGACCCGCGAGAGCCTCGCCCACGGCGAGCTGCAACCCATGGTCCCCGCTGAGGATATGGTCGGCAAGCGCGCCATCGACCCGCTGCAGCCCTTCACGGCCCGTCAGGGTCGCGGGTGTGCCGGGGTAGGGCGCAGGGCTGATGGCCGGCTTGACGCCGAACAGGGCGCGCAGCTTGCTGGCGGCATAGTCGGTCAGGCTAGGCATGACGCCTCCGGTCAGTCGTTTCCTGGGTGAACTGGTTGCCTTCGACCCACTGAATCGCCCCCGTGGGGCAGCGGAAGGTCGCGGTGGCGGTAGCGATGGAAGGGGCCTTGACGATGGGAAGGCCGCCCTGCATGACGATCACGTTTTCAGGGGCATCGAGCGCGCAGCGACCGCAAGCGTCGCACGCGACGTAGCAAGAGGCCTTGGCCATCAGGCCGGTCAGTGGGCTGCTGCACTGCACCAGAACGTGATCCGAGATCGCGTGGATGGAAAGCAGGCTCAGCGGGCAGACGACGACACAGTCGTTGCAGGCCGTGCACTTCACGACGTCGACGACCGGCAGGCCGTCGGCGTTCATCGCAATCGCGTCAAACGAGCAGGACCGCGCGCAGTCGCCCAGGCCGAGGCAGCCCCATGGGCAGGCCCGCCCGCCGCCGTTGACCACGACCGCCGAACGACACGAGCTGCTCCCGCGGTAGTCCGCGAGGTTCCGCACGGCCGACTTGCCACCGGCGCAGTGCAGCCGGGCCACGCGCTTCTCCTGCAGGTCAGCGGCAACGCCCAGGTAGTCGGCGATGTCCGCGATACCATCAGCGGAATTCACCGTGCATTTGCCGGGCGACAGCTTGCCTTGGACGGTCAGCTCGGCAAAGGCGCGGCAGCCCGGCTGGCCGCAGGCGCCGCAGTTGGCGCCGGGCAGGCGAGCGACGACCTCGTCGATGCGCGGATCCTCTTCCACCCGCATCTTTTTGTACGCGATTGCCAGAATCACCCCGAAGAACAGGGCAATCCCGAACATGATCCCGGCCGCGAGTGCTACGTCGCCCATGCGAAGACCTCTAGCGGTTGAACCGCACGGCGCGGGCGATGACGTCCGGCGACGCGCTTGCGTCCCCCGCACGGGGCTTGCCGGGATGGATGCAGCGCGCGGGGCACTTCTCGGCTGAGGTGACGAGCTCCAGGAACGTGCCGCCGGCGGCGTTGCCGATGGTCGCCTGCTTGTTGCCGTCGTACTTGAACAACACGGGGTTGGCGGCCGTGCACTCGTTGCACGACGTGCAGAGCGGCGTGTCGATGTAGGGCTCATCGAAGCCGCCGACCTCTTCCTCTTCCGCGACGACGGCGACAGGTGTGGCAGCGGCCGGAACCTGACCGGCAGCTGTCCCAGCGGGCTCGCGAACGCGTGGAGCGGTCGAAGGACGCGATGTAGAACCCGTTGAAAGCGGAAGCGCTTCGGCGTCCAGCAGGACGTGAACCAGACGGTCCATTGCCTCGGCGCCAGCCTCTGCCCGCACCTGCTCGATGCGGCGTTCGTACTCCGCACGCAGCGCATCGCGCTCGACTTCAGCCTCGCGCAGCGCCTCTCGCCGGGCCACCTCAGCGGCACGGCGGGCATACTCGTTGTGGATGCCGCCCAGTTCCTGAAGGTTACGCCACATCCGCACCCGGTCGCGCGCGGCAAACGCAAGCTCGCGGGACACAAGCGCGCGGGCCAAGTGCCCGTCCGCGTTCACCACCCACAGGAACGGCAGCTTGCGGGGCGGTCCGTGGTCCAGCGCGTCCAGATAGTCGGCGACCGGCGTCAGGTCCTCGGTGGCAGCCCCCTCGTCCAGCATCAGGAACTGGTTGCGGCAGGAGGGGTTCAGCGCGGCGGCGTGGGCGTAGGTGAAGGCCTCGTCAAACGTCGTCAGCTCGTCCTTGGCATCCAGGACGGCAACAGCGTGCAGCGGCCACGGACGCTCAGGCTGCGGGTTGCCGGACAGGTCGAAGCGGTCGGCCCAGGTCGGTCCGGCGTCAGGGTCGTGGCGAAAGGCTGGCAGCGCACGGCCTTCGCGTGCGGCGGCGAGCTGCAGCCACGCGGTCTCGGTACTCGGTCCCGGAACGGCGACGACCGCGACGGCCGGCGTGGTTGTCCGCGCCAAGCACGCAAGGCCCAGAGCCAGTTCGTCCGGCCGCGACGTCGAGGCTTGCACCACCAGCGCCTCGCGATGGGCGATGGCCAGCGTGCCCAGTCCCGGGTCGTGCACCACAACGCCTTGTACAGCATCGGGTTCCCCGCCGACCGGCAACTCGGCGACCAGCACCAGAACCGGGCGCCCTCCGGTCAGCAGGCGGTTCAGCACCGCGCTGCCGTTGCCCGCAAGGCGGTCGCCGGTTTCGACGACGGTGACGGCCGGCAGGCAAAGCAACTCGTCGGTATCGAACGCTTGCCAATCCAGCCGGGCCAGCGGCTCGTCGTGGTGCGTCGCGTCGTACTCTCCTGCGATCTCCAGTCGGGCAATTCTCACTGCACGCAACACGTCGGCAGCGGCGGCGGCAAGGCCGTCAAAGGTCTGGGCGGCGGCAAGGAACGGCTCGGAAGTACGACGAATATCGACTCCGGCAAGGGTCAACCCTTCCGGCAGCACGCCAGGGTCCAACACCACCATCAGGGGCATCGTCGCCATCGCGCCCAGCCATGTCTGCATCGTCCCGAGCGCCAACTGCACACGCTGTCGCCGCGCGGTGTCCATCCGCTGCGAGCCACGTTGGACCGGGATTCGTCCTGCCAGTTTGCCGAGGTCCAGAGCCCCTGCGCCGGGGCCCATTGCCGCCGAAAGCACTTGCTCCGAGCTCGCTTGGGGACCGTTCAGGTCGTCGACCCGCAGAAGCTCGCTCAACCGTGAGGTCAGTGTCCGTGCTTCGACGGCAAAGGCCTCCCGCCGGGGCTGCCGGTCGCGGCGCACCGCCCAAGCCGTCAGGTGATAGAGCAACGCCGGGTTCAGGCCCACCAGCGTCCCAGTTTGCGGCAACTGCTTGCGCAACCCTTCGAGCTGCTTGTTCAATTCGCGCAGGGCCGCGGGGCTCAGGTCAAACTCGCCGACGAAACTGTCCGAAGCCGCCTGCCACACCGCCGCTACCGGCGCCGCGTCCTGTCGCCCGTCGAGCGCTCTCGCAACCGCCCGCACGAGTCGAGGCACGGTCGCTCCCAGCAGGTCGGTCGCCTCCCCCGCCTGACCCATCGCCGTCAGCGCCAGTTCGACCACGCGTCCCACGCCCACCGCTTCGCCGTCCACTGGCAGCAGGACCGGATGGTCGTGCCAGACCTTGTCGGGGGCAGCAAGCGCGACGGTCACGGCCGGTCGCAACGCCCCTTGCGCCGTGGCAGCGCCTTGGCCCGTCAGGTGGAACCGGCGCAGCACATCGCGCGTTTGGGGCTGGGTTTCGGCTTGGCCGGAAGCGGTCATGCGGGGCAGGGCGGAATCGCTGCGCGTAGCTTGCTTGGTGACCAAGGCTGGCTCCCTTGTCGCGCCCTGGGGTAGGCGGCGGTCGTGGGTGGCGGGGCGGGTGCGGCTAGACCAGGAAGCGGTCCAGCTCGGCATCGACGGCCTTCATGCGCTGCTGGGGCGTCATGTCGATGCCCCGGGCGGTGTCCAGATCGTACCGCTCGGCGTGCTCGTTGCGGTAGAAAAGGCCAATCGGCACAGCATCTTGGGTGTCTGCGTAGCGGCGCGCGGCATCCAAGTCGCTGGGGTCGTGGACCACCTGATTCTTGAACAGCCGCTTCAGCGAGGGGTCAATCGGGATGCCCTTGTCGTGGGTCATCAGCAGGATCTTCGACGGATCGTCCTGAATGTCCTGAAAGTGGCCGTCCATGAAGTGCGGGCAGCGCTGCAGGATCCGCACGAAAGCGAGGCCCGGGTGCGCGTGCGCGGCCTTCAGCGTCTCGTAGACGTGCGCGGGGTTCCAGTCGACGGTCTGCGCGACAAACGACGCGTTGGTGATGCCCAGCGTGACCGAAAGCGGATTCAGCGGGGACAGCAGCGAGCCCTGCGGGTGCGTGTTCGAGGTGAACGAGCGGCGCGAGGTCGGCGACGTCTGCTTCTTGGTCAGGCCGTAGACGTTGTTGTCCAGCAGCATCACGACCATCTTCATGTTGTAGCGGATGGCGTGGATCCAGTGCGCCGTGCCGATGGCGCAGCAGTCGCCGTCACCGGTCGCCACGAAGATGTCGAGGTCGGGGCGGCGTGCGCGGACTCCCGACGCGACGGGCAGGGCGCGTCCATGCAAGCCATGAAAACCATAGGTCTTCATGTAGTGGGGGAAGCGGCTGGAGCACCCGATACCCGCCACCGTCACGGTCTTCTCCGGGACCAGCTGCAGGTCGCGGGCCAGACGCTGCACGGCACTGAGCACCGCGTTGTCGCCGCAGCCCGAGCACCAACGCGGCGCCGCACCTTCGTAGTCCTCCAGCACGAAATGCCGGGCCTTCTCATCGAGTTGCCAGTCCTGCTTCAAGCCAAACATGCTGTCTCCTCTCGCCGCGGTTGACCCGTTCGGGTCTGCGGGGGGCTGCCTGTTCCGGGCCGCCCGGGTGGTTCGGTCTCGCGTCCGCCTTGCCGGGGCTCAGCCCTTGGTCAGGTGGGTGCGCAGGGCGTTTTCGATCATCGACGGGGACAGCGGACTGCCGGGTACGCGTGACCAGCAGTCAACGTCGCACAGCGTCTGCGCCCGCAGCAGGAAAGCCAGCTGCGAATAGCGACGGTTCTGTGCAGTGAAGCCGGCGGCGTTGACGTCGTCGCTGTAGTTGATCTCGACCGTCATCACCTTCTTGAAGCGGGCGAAGATCTCCTTGAGTCCCGGCTCCATCGGCGACAAGTAGCGCAGGTGCACCGACGAGATCCGATGGCCCTCAGCGCGCAAGCGGTCGATCGCCTCGTCGATGGCGCCAAGGGTCGAGCCCCAGCCCACGACCAGCAGGTCCCCCGTGTCGTCGCCACGCACCGTGGGCGGCTTCAGCGAGTCCAGCAGTGTGGCCAGCTTGCGCGAACGCATCTCCATCGAGTGCTGGTTGATGCTCGATTCGTAGGCCACGCGGCTGTGCTCGTCGTGCGCCAGACCCGTCAGAACGTAATTGCCGTTGCGCTGTCCGGGGATGGGCCGCTGCGAAAGGCCCGTCGCCGGGTCCCACTCATACGGTCGTACCGTGCGGTCCCAGGCCGACTGGTCGATGGGCGGGGCGAGCCACTCCTCCTTGAGCTCTGGCCGCGGAAACGGCTGCTGCCCGGTCGCGAGGTTGGCGTCGGTCAGCACCATCACGGGGCCACGGAATGTCTCGGCCAACTTGCGGGCCGTGATCATGAAGTCGAAGCACTCGGCGATGGTGGCGGGTGCCAGGATGATCTTCGGCGCGTCACCGGGCTCGGCAAACAGCACCGACAGCAGGTCGCCTTGCTCGACGCGAGTGGGCAGGCCCGTCGACGGACCTCCGCGTTGCACGTCCACCAGCACGATAGGCAGCTCGGCCATGACGGCCAGACCAATGAACTCCGTCTTCAGCGCCAAGCCCGGACCCGAGGTCACTGTCAGGGGCGTCTTGCCGGCATAGGCGCAGCCCAGCGCAAAGCCGATCGCGGCGATCTCGTCTTCGGCCTGATGCACGAAGCCGCCCGACCGATGGAAGACCGAAGCGAGGTGGTGGGACACCGACGTGGCCGGCGTGATCGGGTACATCGAGCAGACTTCGAAGCCTGCCGCCATGGCGCCCAGTGCGATCGCTTGGTTGCCGTTCATCACGACCATCGTCTGGGTCGTCGGCTCCACCGGCACGTTGAACCGCATCTCGATGTTGGCGTCGCCCCAGGTACGGCCGCTGGTCAGCAGGGCGATGTTGTTGGCAACGACCTCGGCGCTCTTCTTGCCCAGCTTGCGCTTCAGCTCCACCTCGACGTGCTGCATGTCGAGGTCATAGACGGCGCACAACAGGCCCAAGCACCAGATGTTCTTGCCGCGCCTGGCGTCCTTGACGACCTTGAGGCACTCGGCCTCCATCGGCACTTCGACCACGACGTAGCCGCGGCGGGCAAAGTCGGCCAGCGCTTCGGCGTAGGCTTCGGGGACGCCCGGCAGACCGCTCTTGGCCCACTTGTTCTCCAGCAGGATCATCGTGCCCTGCTTGAGCGCGCCGACGTCGATGCGGCTGTAGAGCACCTGTTCGTTGAAGGCGATGACGATGTCGGCGGTGTCACCCATGTTGGTGACTTCCTTGGTGCCGACGCGCACGCGGTTGCCGCTGGCGCCGGCACGCGACCGGGCGGGGGGCTCGACCTCGGCGGGGATGATCTCGACGGTCCACACGCCGTTGCCGCTCTTGGCCGCGATGGTGCCGAAAAGCTGGCCTGCGGTCTGGGCTCCCTCACCAGAGTCCGAGACGAACTCGACAATGTGCTGCGAAACCGTGCGGATCGTGGCGGGGCGCGGAGCCTGGTCCGTAGCCACCGTGGCTGAAGTCGTCATATCGAGACCGTCCTTGCAGGGATGGGGTTCGTCAACGCGCGTGCGGAGATGCCGTGCCTCGCGGCGGCCACGGCGACGGTAATGTCGAGGACTGAGGACCGGCGCCGCGCAGGCACTTCGGAGGAGGGGCAAAATCAGCAGCGGTGGAGCATGGCAGTTGGCGCGCGTTCCCCCCCGGACGCGAGCGGCGGCGACCATGCCACACGGACCAACACCGACCTATGACTTGGGTCAATTTCCGGCTTGATCAAGGTCAAGAGGTGTGTGGAAGTCAACGAGATTTTTTCAGAATTGCCACACGCGTCGCAGTTGCGCGATCGCACCGCGGTTTGCGTGTTCTTGGCGGTGGCCGGACTACTCGCTGCTGCCGCCTTCGTCCCAGAACGACTCGAGGATGATTTCGGTTTCCTCTGCCTCGTGGCGGCGCACCTGTGCGATGGTGCGCTGCACCCGTCCCGCGACCACGGCCATGTCCAGTGCCTCGCCACCGTCCAGCACCGTCTTCAGTCGCTCGATCAGCATCGGATGCTCCCCCTTGAGCCGCTCGAGCTTCTCGGCATGGTGGGGACACTGCAGCGGGATGTCGGTGAACAGACAGCTCAACTCTTCGTCTGCAAAGTGTGCACCCAGCAGCTCCGCCAGCTGGGACAAGCGCTTCGTCAGGTCGGCGAGCCAGGGGTCCTTTTCGTCCGGCAGGCGAACCACCCGCAAGAGAATCGCCTCGATGAGGGGGTTGAATGACCGGTGCTGCTCCAGCGTGTCTTCGCAGCAAGACAGGTCGGGGCCCGAGTCTTGGGACACCGTGCGTGTATGGGCGGTCATCTTTGCCTCCCCGCTCGTCGGACGAGCTCAGCATTTCATTGGAATCTAGCTGTGATGCGGAGGCGGGTCAACGCGGGCGCCGCAGTTCACCGTCGCTCGAGGGACGTCCGATCGAAGCGCGCCGGAACTCCCCGACCTTGTTGCCATTCCACCAGATCCAGATCAACCGTTTCGCCTCGGTCCGGGCGCAGCCGCAGCCGGCCGTGCAGCGGCAGTCCATCCTCGTCGCGAGGCAGTAGCCAGAGGACGGCCGCACCGGGACCCTGCGGCCCGCCAACCTCGACAAAGGCAAGGGTCCCCCGGCTTTTGGACACGGCCAGCCGCAGCGGCCTCACGCCCGGACCCGCGTCACAATGAGGGTCGAGTCGCACATAGCCCAAGTCGTCCACTTCGCCGTCGGCCGTTGCCGTGAAGCCCCCCGGCAAGTACAGCGCCGCCAGCAGCACCAGTGGCATGCCAAGCGTGTCGACTCGCTCGTAAAGACCAGCAAGCGTAAGGGGTTGCGATTTGCCCTTTGGGTGTCGCAGCCACCCCTTGCCACTGCGAAGCACAAGACCCGCGCCCGCCACCGACGACGGTCCCTCGACGCGCACCAGCAGGGAGCCTTGGCCCGTTCCGGTCTTGTCGGCAGAGCGCGTCACGGCGATGCGCAGGCCGTGCAACGGGTGGGTCGAGGGCAGAGTTGCCGCCCAGACGCCACGCCAGGCTTTCGGGGCGCTGGATTGCACGGTAGCGGCGAGGATGGCGGTTGGCCCTTGCCGTCGCAGCTGCAGCCAGTCGGCGCGGGCGTCGGTGGGAACGAGCAGCAGGGCAAGCGCCGTCCACGCCACGAGCACGATGCAGGGTGCTTGTGGACGAAAGACAAACACTGAAGCCTAGTTGCCTGAGGTCTTGTGCAGCGTGATCAGGAGGTCGCCGGCCGGCGGATCCTCGGCGGTCGCTCCGGTCGAAGCCAGCCACCACAGCGCGCCACCCACCAGAGCGGCACCACCCGCCACGCCTGCCCAGAACCACCACTCTCCGGTCAGGGGCTTGGCCTTCTTCTCGTCGCCGAACAGTTCCTTGTCGGGGTCGATGGTCTCGACGACCGCGGGTCCCGCCGTGCCGGCACCGCTGTTGGCGAGCACGCTCTGGCGTTGGTCCAGCGGCAGCGTGTTCGGGTCGGGCAGCAGCTTGGAACCCACCGTCGTGGCCACGAATTCCGCCAGCTTGTTCAGGTAGTTCTCGTCCTTGTCCAGTGTCGCTTCCACCTTGCGGAAGGTACCGTCGGCGCCAAGCGCGTAGCCCGTCAGCTCCGTGGCCTTCTTGCCCAGCTTGGGCCGCAGCACCAGCATCTGGTCGGCGCCCAGCTGGTTGCGCAGCTCGCGAATGCGGTCCTCGACGACCGCAGGCTGGCTGAAGTTGGCGATCAGGACGTTGCGCCCTTGGTCCAGATCAGGGCCAAAAGTCGCGGGCTTGAGCTCGAATTCCGCCGTCGATGCCTTCTTGGCCTGAACCTCGACGAAGCGACGCTCGGTCACCATGCCGCTCGACCGCACCGTCACCAGGTGGGCGCCGACGGGCACGCCCTCGACCTCAGCCGTGGTGTTGCCGCGGTAGGTGCCGTCGATCCAGATGTCGGCGCGCGGTCCCGTGACCGCAACCTTCAGGTCGCCCGTCAGGGTGTTGGCCAGCACTTCCTTGACGCTGACGTA
>CAJBNH010000021.1 GCA_903955385.1 uncultured Myxococcales bacterium
AACAAGTTTGAGACACTTTGCCGCCCGAGTTTAGCTCGGGACGACGACCACCCGCTCGACCATCGGCGGAAGATCGGGAAGATCGGAAGATCGGTGTCAGGACTAGACACCAGACATCTTTCGCCCCAGAACAAGCACCGCCCACGCCCTCCCGCCATCCTGGCCGCAATCGGACCCGCGATGGCGGCTGCGGCCCCCGTCGCCGACGAACTCGGTCGCGCGGCACCCCCAGCGGTCGATGGCCAGGTGAACCCCGTGCTGTTCAGCGATTCTGGAGTCGCGCAGACGACCTGCATCGCGGCGCGTGGTACGGAAAGGTGTCAGATGTCTAGTCCTGACACCCACCCTTCGCGTACGAGGTCACCGTTGCCCGATACCAGCAGTGCGTGGCGGCCGGCAAGTGCGGGGCGCCGTGGGTGGAGGACGGCAACGCCGCAATCAATTGGGGCAAGCCTGGACGCGAGCAACATCCGGTCAACACGGTGGCGTGGCACCAGGCGTTTGCGTTCTGCCAGTGGGCGGGCCGTCGGCTGCCCACGGAGGCGGAGTGGGAGAAGGCGGCACGGGGCGGTCTCGAAAGCAAGCGGTTTCCGTGGGGTGACGAGCCCCCTACCTGCACGCCAGGACAGGCCAACACCGCCAACATGGACGTCGGCACGAGCCCATGCTGCGGCACAGGCTTGTCCATGCCGGTCGGCACAGGGAGCGGCAAGAACGGATTCGGGCTCTACCACGTCATTGGCAATACCCCCGAACTGGTGGCGGACTGGTGGGGATACGAGTACTACGCCGTCTCTCCCCTCACGAATCCGCAAGGCCCGCCCGGGAACGTCGGCGAGCGGATAGTCAGGGGTGGCGCTTGCGGCAGCGACAAGTTGTTCGCCACATCGAGACGGGCGTATGCAGATCCGAATTGGCCCGGTTGGGGATTCCGCTGCGCACGGACACCTTGACGAACAGATGGTCGGCCCCCGGGCGGGCGGCGCGCGCTTCAAGCCCGCGCCAACCGGCCCACCACCACCCACGAACCGGCAAACCCGCCCACCCAGCCAGCGCCTGCGGCCCCACGGCAGTAACCTCCGGGAAGATCGGTGTCAGGACTAGACACCTGACATCTTTCGCCCCTGAACAAGCACCGCCCTCGCCGTCCCGCCATCCTGGCCGCAATCGGACCCGCGATGGCGGCTGCGGCCCCCGTCGCCGACGAACTCGGTCGCGCGGCACCCCCAGCGGTCGATGGTCAGGTGAACCCCGTGCTGTTCAGCGATTCTGGAGTCGCGCAGACGACCTGCATCGCGGCGCGTGGTACGGAAAGGTGTCAGATGTCTAGTCCTGACACCCTGGCACCACCCTTGCCGGCCCAGACCGAGCCGGCTAACGTGCGCCGCCGCGGTCTCCGCCACCGCCCGAACCCACTTGCGCGGTCGCCCGCGCCCGGAGCCAAGCCATGAGCAATCCCATTGCTACCTTCGAGACCAGCCTCGGCTCGTTCCAGGTCGAGATCTTCGTCGACAAGATGCCGATCACGGCCGGCAACTTCTTGCAGCTCGCCCGGTCGGGTTTCTACGACGGCCTTCACTTCCATCGGGTGATCAAGGACTTCATGATCCAGTTCGGCTGCCCGCACAGTCGTGACCCCAACAGCACCCGCGCCGGCACCGGCGGCCCGCCGACCGGCACCATCGCCGACGAGTTTCCCTCCAACGCCCAAATCTCGAACACCCCCGGCACCTTGTCGATGGCCAACACCGGCCGGCCCAACAGCGGCGGCAGCCAGTTCTTCATCAACACCAAGCACAACTCGTTTCTGGACTTCTTCAGCCCCGGCGCTTCCAAGCACCCGGTGTTCGGCAAGGTCATCGAGGGCATGGCGGTGGTGACGAAGATCGAGTCGGCGCAGACCCTGAGCGACCGGCCCGTCAAGCCCATCCAAGTGGTCCGCATCACCGTTGCGGACTAGCAGGCTGCTGAGAAGCAGCGTGCGGCCGGCGGACCGCCAGAAGGGCCGCTTCGGGCGACCGTGTTGTTACGTAGCGCGCCCGCTGTCACCAACGTGACCGTTCCGTTGCACGATCCGTGGCGGGAATTCGGCCGTCCGTGCAGCGTCCGGCCCTGCTCCCCACGGTGGTTGAATCGGGCGTCGTCGTCGGTGGCTGTGGTCAGT
>CAJBNH010000022.1 GCA_903955385.1 uncultured Myxococcales bacterium
CCTGACCAACTTGACCGACGCGGCCTATCGCCTGCATGGGTCGGGCGTCAATGAGGCCGGGATCGGCGCATCCTTGTCGATGACGGCCGAGTACTGATCCTGCCAAGCGCACCCGTCGCGGGACTGCCATCACCTGCTAGACGACCCGCAACACTGCCTTCCGACTGCGCTTTCGCCCCGGCGTCGTGCAACGGGTTCGTCAGTGTCCGACGCAGGCATGGCGGGCCTCCTTCGTGGCACCACCAGTATCCCTGCGAATGGCAACAATCCGTGTCGCTTGCCGACAGCGTGTCGCGTCTAATCGAGGCCGATCAGACCCGTGCGAATCGCCAGACGCACCAGCGCCGGCAGGTCGCGCAACCCCAGCTTGGCCATCAGGTTGGCGCGGTGGCCCTCGACGGTCTTGACGCTGATCCCCAAGTCGTCGGCGATGTCCTGACTGGTCCGTCCCAGTGCAACCTGCTTCAGCACCTGCTGTTCTCGCGCAGTCAGCACCTCGAGTCCCGGCGTACCGCTGTCGGCAGATCGCCCCTTCGCCTTCGCATCGGTCAGCAGCACCTTGGCCGCCGCAGGGCTGAAGAACGCCTGCCCCGCCGCCACGGCGCGAATCGCCGCCACCAAATCGCCCAATCCCGACCCCTTCACCAGATAGCCGCTGGCGCCCGCCCGAATCGCCGGCCGCACGAACTCCTCACCGTCGTGCATCGACAGCACCAGCACCCGCGTCTCGGGCCGTCGCCCCGCAATCAGCTCCGTCGCGTCCAGACCGCTGATGCCCGGCAGCGTCAGGTCCATCACGACCACGTCGGGCTCCAGCGCGGTCGCCAGCTCGACGGCTTGGGTGCCCGTCGACGCCTCGCCCACCACGGTCATGTCGTCGCGACCCGACAGCAAGGCCCGCAGGCCCTCACGAACGATCGTGTGGTCGTCGACCAGCAGAATCCGAATCGCACTCATGGGTTTGCCTCGCTGGCCGAGAGAACTACCGCCGCCGGAAACACGACGTGAACCCGCGTGCCTGCGCCGGGCCTGGCGTCGATCTCGAACCTGCCGCCCAACAGCTCGACCCGCTCGCGCATCCCGACAAGACCAAGTCCGGCACCGGAAACCTTTTGCAGATCGAATCCTTGCCCGTCGTCCCGCACCGTCAGCTCCACGCCTGCCTCGGTCGTTTGCAGCTGCACCTGAATGCGCTGCGCCTCGGCGTGTCGGGCGGCGTTGGTCAGGGCCTCCTGCGCGATGCGGAAGCACGCCACCTCAATCGCCGCGGGCACTTGAGTCGTCCCTTCCACCGCACACTGGACCGGCAGGCCGGTGCCGTCGTGCAGCGCCTGACAGTGCCGCTGCAACGCACGCCCCAGCCCCACTTCGGACAGCAGCGGCGGGGCCAACCGGCGCACAGTGCGGCGCGTCTCCTCAATCGACTCGTCTGCCAGCCGCAGCATGTCGTCCGTGGCCTGCCGCGTCGCGCCAGCAAGGTCGGAAGTCTCGCGCAACACCTGAAGACGCAATCGCAATCCCGTCAGCGTCTGCCCCAGCCCGTCGTGCAGGTCCAGGGCGATGCGACGCCGCTCCTCCTCCTGCAACCCGACCGAGCGCGCGGCAAGCTCACGCAGCCTCGCTTGGCTGGCCTCCAGCGCCTGCACCGCCGCAGCCACCCTTGCCGCCAGCGTCTGGTTCAGCCCGTCCAGCTCGCCCACCAGTCCAGAGATGCGCTCCTCTGCCCGCCGCACGGTCAGCAGCGGCACCGTGCGGATCAGCCACGCCAGGGCCAACCCCAGAAGACCGAACACGATCCCCTGCGCCAAGGCCCCCTGCAGCAGCCGCCCCGCCGACAAGCCCACCCACACCGCCCCCTGCCCCTCGCCCGGCAGCGTCAACGGCACGCGGGTCCAAAGGATGCGTCCCGGCGCTTGTTCCTGAGCCGATGACGTGACGTCCAGCGCCACACCGCGGCCGTCCACCACCACCAGACTGACGACGTCGGGTCGCGCCAGATGGTTGCGCACATGCTCGGCGAGCTTGATCGTGTCGTAGCGCCACAGTCGCGGACGTGTCGACACCTCGCGCTGCACCAGATCGGCCACCTCGACGCCCGTCGATTGGGCAAGGGCACGCAGCTCGCCCACCCGCAAGGCCCCCCAACCCAACGGGATCGCCAGCCAGACCACCGCCAGCACCATCACGGCGACGGGCGTCAGGCGCGCGCGCAGCACGCGGGACAGGTCGATGGGGTGCGTCATGGTCACCGCGCGCCTCCCGACAGCGGCAGCGACTCTGCCTTGCGGATCACGTCCTCCCCCACCGGTGACGCCACGCAAGCCAGAAACTTGGCGACGGCTGCGGACGGACGTCCACTCGACACAAACGAGAGATCCTTCCAGAACGGGTACTTGCCAGCCGCGATCGCCGCCCCCGTCGGTGCCGCGCCGTCGACCTTGAGCAGCCGCAGCGGCCAACCGCCCACCCGCACCGCACTCGCATCGACCAGACCGACCGACCCAGGCGTCGCCAGCAACGCCTCGTGCATCGAGCGGTCGTGATACGCGACGAGCCAGCGCTGCTCGGGGCGCGCCTGTTCGTCGGCCACCGCGAAGGCGGGCAGGCGCTTGCTGACCGCGGCGTGACTGGAGTCGCCGCTCTCGCGCTGCACCGGCACCACCACGCGTCCGTCGGACCACCGCCCGCGAACCCCTTGGAAGATCTCGACGAGTTGCGCCTGCGTCACCCCCTCGTCCACCACGCCCGGGTGGGTCGCGACGGCCACCGGCGCGCGGGCATACGGCACCACGGTCAGCCCTGGCGTCCGCTCTGCGTCACGCAACGGCCGCGACACCAGCGCCAGATCGATCTCGCCGTCCGCCAGGGCACGCAGGCCCCCGGTCGACCCCATGCCCTCGTCCACCTCGACATGCAGGTCCGGCAGCGCGCGGGAACACGCGTCCGCCAGCTGGCGCGTCAGCGGCACGTTGCTGCCAGAACCCGCGAGAAGCAGGCGAGTCTCCGACGATCGCGTGGCCCGGGTCGGTCCCGGCGCATTCCCGCGCGGCGGCTCGGGCCCCGCGAACACCGTGAACGTCAGGAATCCGGCGCCGACCAGCAGTGGCAGGGCGACCAAGGCGACCAGCGACCACAGCACGACAGGCCGCAGCAAGGGCGAGCGGTCGAGCCAGTCGGACAGGTTGCGGGAGGTCAGTGGCACGGGGCTCCGCGGCAGCCGGGGGATGGGAAACGCCAGAGGTCGCCGACGTGAAATACCAGCGGACTCGGCGTGCTGCAATCCCGCGCGACGGCGAAGACCTAGAACTCGTCCTCGCGAATGCGGTTCCTGTTCCAGCTGGGGATCTCGACCTCGATCTCCTCGCTGCCGTCGGGAACGCACTGGCAGGCCAGACGGGACTGTGGCGTCAGCGCAGGTGCGGTGTCCAGCATGTCCTCTTCAGCTTCCTCTGCACGACGGCAGCTCGCGCCGCCCTTCTTGACGTAGACGTGGCAGGTCGAGCACGCGACAACACCACCGCAGGCATGGTCAACCTCGACGCCGTGGTGCAACAGGATGTCCAGCAGGGACCCCGGCAGCCCGTCGCGACCGTACGGCAGGTCCTGCGGGGCAACCTCGATCGGCTGCTGGACACCAGCGACACGCACCCGGAACGGCTGCTGCGCCGGACCGTTTGCCGTCTGCTTCAAATAGGGATTCACGCCACCCATGCTCGTCTCCTGTCGCTGGCCAAGTGCGCACGCAGGGTAAGCCAGCCCGCAGGCCGCGCAAGGGAGGCCGACGCAAGGGGCCCGCCGCCCTGCCCCAGCTGCCGCGTCAACCCTGCGTGTCGCTTCAGTTCTTCGCGGACCACGTCAACGTGTAGCCGCCGCATACCGACGCGGCCGACTTGCGATAGACCTTGGCCCACAGGGTTCCGGACTCGCTGCCCAACCCGCCCAGCGAGCAGTTGGGGCTCACCTTGGCGAACTCGTTCGTGGTGCTCGAGAGCGTCGAACAGCAGCCCCATGACCCACCGGGACCGCCGCTGGTCTTGGTTCCGTTGGTGCAGGAGACCGTGCCCTCGGCCACAGAGCCGCCCTCGCAGCGGAAGTACAGGCAGACGTCGTAATCCGAAGCCATCGAAGCCAGTTGCACGCTGGGCTTGATGGTGCAGCCCCAGTCGTCCTTGGCCACGAAGCTGTACCAGTCGACCTCACCCGAGGGGCTGTGGGTGGCCGTCAGCGACATCGCAGGGTCGCAGTCGCTGCGGTCGGCCAGCGCAGTGGCTGAACCGCTCGAGTCGTTCAGCTCGTACTTGTCGGCCGTGGACGCGCCGATGCACTGGCCGTTGCTGCACTTGTCGGCCACCGTGCAGGTCGAGCTGTCGGTGCACGACCCGCCGTTGTTCGACGGCACCTTGACGCAGGAGCCGCCCGAGCACGCGCCCACGTTGCACTGGTCCCCAGCGCCCGAGCAGTCCCTCGCGCTGCCCTTGCACACGCCGCCCGCGCACGCGTCGTTCAACGTGCAGGCGTCACCGTCACTGCAGACGGTTCCCGACGGCTTGACCTTCTTGGTGCAGGAACCGAATTCGCACATGCCGGTGTTGCACAAGTCCGTGAAGTTGCTGCAGTCCTTCATCGTCCCGGTGCACTGCCCGGCCTGACAGTGGTCTGCTGAGGTGCACGAGTCGTTGTCGTTGCACACCGTGGCGTTCGACTTGGGCTTCTGGACGCAGACGCCCCCTTCCCCACAAACGCCGTCGTTGCAGATGTCGGCCGCCATGCCGCAGTCCTTCAACTGGCCGATGCAGCTTCCCGCCTGACAGGAATCGCTGACGGTGCAGGCATTTCCATCGTCGCACGCGCCGCCCGCCTTGGGCTGCGGGACGCACTGACCGGCCTGACAGACACCCGTGTTGCACGAGTCGGTCCACGCGCTGCAGTCCAACAGCTCGCCCTTGCAGGTTCCGCCCGCACAGGTGTCGTTGATGGTGCAGGGGTTGCCGTCGTCGCAGGCGCCGTCTTTCGGTCCTGCTACGCACGCACCTTCCTCGCACACCGCCAGCTGGCACGCGCTGCCGAAAGCGGAGCAGTCCTTGGGCGTTCCCGCACACGCGCCGTTCTGGCAGGTGTCGTTGTCGGTGCAGGCGTTCTTGTCGTCGCAGCCGCCCAGCTTGGGCACTGGGACGCACTTGCCGGTCGTGATGTCGCAGGCGCCCGAGTTGCACGCGTCTCCAGCGTCGGCGCACAGCCCCTCGTCCACGCCGTCCTTGCAGTTGTCGTCCAGACCGTTGCAGACCTCGGCCGTCGGGACGGCGGCAGAGCACACCGGCTGGCCACCCTTGCATTCCTGAATGGTGCCGGTGCACTTGCCGAACTCGTTCTCCTCAAAGCACGGCTCAGGGACCTCGATCTCGTCGGTTTGGCCGTCGCAGTCGTCGTCCAGCGTGTTGCAGGTCTCCAGCGCCGGCTCGGTGGCCGTGCACGCCGACAGCTTGCCGCCTGCGCAACCGCGCGTGCCCGTGCAGCTGCCGTCGCTGGTCGTGTGGCTGCACGCGGTCTGAAGCTGCCCGGCTGCGGCCGTCGCGCTGCACGGACAGTCGCCCGACACGCGAACGCACTGCGCCGCCGACGTTCCGGAACCTCCGTCCGGGGTCTTGCACGCAAAACCTGTGGGGCAGAAGTCCGCCACCTCCGGGTCGCACGCGACGCCGCAAAAGCTGCCCAGATCACCGCGCGACACGCACAGATTCGGTCCGCCACCCGGGGGGTTGCAGTCGGTCGAGGTCGCGCACGGGTCGCACAGCCGCGCAAACGAAGGCAGGCAGATGTAGGCGGTGTCCGCGCCGGAGGCGACCTGGGTGCACAGCCAGCCCTTGTCGCACTCGCCCGAGCAAACTTGCGAGCACACCTTGCCGCCCGCGTCCTGCACGCAGAAGCCGCTGTTGCAGTCGTCGTTCGTCGCGCACGGCGCACCGTAACTGCCTGGTTCGACGACGATCTCTTCGTCAGCGACGTCCAGGACCTCTTCGCCGTCGGTCATGTCGTCCACTGCAGCACTGTCGTCCCCGGACTGATCCGGGATCAGCACATCAGTCAGGAAGTTGCCGTCGCCGGGCTTGACGGTGTCGGGCAGCGAGATGCCCCCATCGACCGTCGCTGGCTCACTGCAACCGAACAGGGCCAGCCCCACGACGACGCCTGCCAGTCCCGCACTCTGCCACTTCCGCACCATCGTCCCCCCGTCGCACCACCGTTGCTTGACCACGTGTCGTGGGTGTCGACACACGCAAGGATGCCAGCAAAGCGTGACCACTTCTACGGCTAAGGCGTAAAGCTTCCTGCCGAATTTCCGGGCAGGGTTGCCGTTCGACCCGTGGCGACCTAAGATCGCTGCTCATTCGGCACCCCCCCCGTGCCGAATCGGTTGCGTCCGCGGGTTTCACTTGCGGTCGAGGCCGGGCAAACGCAACATTGCGGAAGCATGGCCGCTCCAAGGCGGGCACATGCCGAACAGAGAGCCCTTCCCACGCGCAGGAACACCCTGGTTCCCCGCCCGTCCAGAAGCCGCCCCGAACCTCACGCGGCACCGGAGTCAACCTGATGAGAATCCCCTACTGTTGTCGCGCGCTTGCTGCTCTTACCCTGGTCCTTGCGGCCTACGGCTGTGACGGTGGAACCGTAGCCACCGACAAGGATACCTCCACGGCGGACACCGCTCTGGACAGCACGGACACTGAGCTTCCGGGCGACACCGTAGCTGAAGTCACGCCCGACACGGTCGACGTCGACACCATTCTTCCCGACATCGCCCCCACGGACATCGACACTGTCGAGCCCGACGTCACCGACATCGCCGATGTCATCGACGCCACCGACACCGTCGAAGAGATCGACGTGGCCTGCAACGGCAAGGTCGGCTGCCCCTGTCAGGGTGACTCGCAGTGCATGAGCGGCGCGTGCCTGCTGCGGCGCGACGGCAGCAAGACCTGCGCGCTGCCCTGCACCAACGCCTGCCCTGCGGGCTTCTCGTGCGCCCCCGGCAAGAAGCTGTGCGTCGAGAGCGACATCGCCCTGTGCGACCCGTGCGACAACAACGGCGACTGCGCGGTCGCCAACCTCGCCAGCGCCTGCATCGACGGCGGCGCCAACGGCTCGTTCTGCGGCATCATTTGCAACGCGGACACCGACTGCCCCGAAAACTACGCCTGCGCGACCGGCAAGGATGTGGACGGCCAGCTGGTCAAGCAGTGCCAGCCGAAGGAAGGCGCGACCTGCGCTTGCTCGCCCCGCGCGATCGAGCTGGGTTCCCAGACGAACTGCTCGGTGGAGCCCAACCCCTGCTCCGGCACCCGCACCTGCCTGGCCAAGGGCGAGCCCGGAGCCCCCGATGAGGGCGGCTTGAGCGCCTGCGATGCTCCCGAAGCGATCACCGAGACTTGCGACGGCGTGGACAACGACTGCGACGGCAAGACCGACGGCGCCAGCCTGTGCGACGACGGCAACGCCTGCACCACGGACGTCTGCGGCGCCAAGGGCTGCGAGCACAAGACCTCACCCGACGGCGTGGACTGCGACGACGGCGACACCTGCACCCTGGCGGGCACCTGCCAGACCGGGGCGTGCGTCTCCGCCAACCAGAAGGACTGCGACGACAAGAACGGCTGCACCACAGACTCCTGCGACCCCGCCAAGGGCTGCGTGAACCTGGCCAACGACGCGACCTGCACCGACAACGACGCTTGCACCAGCGACGAGAAGTGCGCGGAGGGCAAGTGCGCGGGTGCCGTCCCGGTCGTTTGCGATGACGCCAACATCTGCACCATCGACTCCTGCGACCCCGCGGTCGGCTGCAAGACCGAAACCGCCCTGGGCGACTGCAGCGACAACGACGCCTGCACGCTGCTCGACACCTGCAAGGACGGCGTCTGCGTCACCGCCGGCGCGCTGGCGTGCGGCGACGACAACCTCTGCACCGACGACTCGTGCGACCCCGCCAAGGGCTGCGTGAACCTGGCCAACGCCGCGACCTGCAGCGACGATGACGCGTGCACGATCGACGACGGCTGCAAGGAAGGCGACTGCGCTCCCGGCGCGGCCAAGAAGTGCGACGACAGCAACGCCTGCACCGACGACTCGTGCGACCCCGCCAAGGGCTGCATCAACGTCGCCAACACCGACGACTGCAGCGACGGCGACGCCTGCACCAAGGACGACGTCTGCGCGGCCGGCAAGTGCGAGGCGGGCGCGGCCCTGAAGTGCGACGACAGCAACATCTGCACTGACGATTCATGCGACAAGACCAAGGGGTGCGTGAATCTGGCCAACACCGCCACCTGCACCGACGGCGACGCCTGCACGGCGACCGACGCCTGCAAGGACGGCAAGTGCGCGGCCGGCGCGGCCGTGAAGTGCGACGACGACAACATCTGCACCGACGACGCCTGCGAGAAAGAAGCGGGTTGCGTGAACATCGCCAACGACGCGACGTGCACCGACGGCGACGCCTGCACCGCCGACGACGCCTGCGCCGACGGCGACTGCGCCCCCGGCGCGGCCGTGGTCTGCGACGACGAGAACGCCTGCACGACGGATAGTTGCGACCCGGCCAAGGGTTGCGTCTTCGAGAACAACACCGAGGCCTGCGACGACGGCGACGCCTGCACCGAGAACGACACGTGCAAGGACGCCGAGTGCGTCGCGGGCGCGACCAAGGCCTGCAACGACGACAACGTCTGCACCGACGACACCTGCGCTGAGGGAGCGTGCATCAACGCCGCCAACACCGCGGAATGCGACGACAACAACCCCTGCACCAAGGGCGATGTCTGCGCCGACAGCTCCTGCGTGCCGGGCGCGGGTCCGGACTGCAACGACAACAACCCCTGCACCATCGACGGTTGCGACGCCAACGGCGACTGCTCCAACGTCGTCACCGCCGGCAACCCGTGCGACGACAGCGACGCCTGCACCGCCGACGACGCGTGCGACGAGGCCGGCGACTGCATCTCGGGCAGCCCCACGGTCTGCGACGACGGCAGCGTCTGCACCGACGACGCCTGCGACCCGTCCAGCGGTTGCACGACGACTCCCATCGACGGCACCTGCGATGACGGCAACAGCTGCACCCTCGACGACATCTGCGCCGACGGAAACTGCCAGCCTGGCGCCGTAGACCCGTGCGACGACGAGAACGCTTGCACCAACGACAGTTGCGATGCCTCGACCGGTTGCGTCAACGACAACAACACCGAGCCTTGCGACGACACCGACGCCTGCACAGAGAACGACACGTGCGCCGATGGCGGCTGCTCCAATGTGACGACCGTCAACTGCGACGACAGCAACGCCTGCACCAATGACTCGTGCGACTCGGGCAGCGGCTGCATCAACACGGACGTCTCGGGCGACTGCCAGGACGGCAACGCGTGCACGGAAGACGGCTGCGACCCGACCACCGGCTGCGTCAACAACGACATTTCCTCGACGTGCGACGACAGCAACGCTTGCACGAACGACTCTTGCGACCCCGGCGTGGGCTGCATCAACGACCCGAACAACGACCCGTGCGACGACGGCAACGCCTGCACCGAGAACGATGCGTGCGGCGACGGCTCGTGCCAGCAGGGCAGCGAGATCTCGTGCGACGACAACGACGTCTGCACCGACGACGCCTGCGACCCCAACAGCGGCTGCACCAACACCGCCAACACGGGCAACCAGTGTGACGACGGCACCGTCTGCACAGAGAACGACAGCTGCACCGACGGCACCTGCGGCGGCGCCACCGTCAGCTGTGACGACAGCGACCCCTGCACCGTGGATACCTGCGACGCCACCAACGGTTGCGCCTACACCGCCAAGACCTGCGACCCGGGCTACTCCTGCGCGCCGGTGACCGGTGCGTGCACCGTGAAGGTCGTCATCTCCGAAGTGGCGGCGTTCTGCGGCGCTACCAGCGGTGACGAGTTCATCGAGCTCTACAACCCCGGCGAGACCCCTGCCAGCTTGAAGGGCCTCAAGGTCGAGTACGGCGCAGCGACCGGCACCACGTGGTCCAGCAAGACCGGTGCGACCGGCCTCTCCGATGTCTACACCATCCCCGCCCACGGCTACTTCCTCATCACCGGCACCAACACCTGGACCGGCGGCGTGACGGCGGACTTCAAGGCGTCCGGTGACTTGGCCTTGTCAGGCACGGCCGGCGCCGTGCAACTGACGGTCGGCACCACGGTGCTCGACCTGTTCGGCTTCGGCTTGACCAACCTTACGCGGTTTGAAGGCACCGGGTCCGCGACGGTGCACACCGCCGCAGGCGGCGGCAGCATGGAGCGCAAGGCCCTCACCACCAGCACGGCGGCCACGATGAGCACGGGCGGTGTGGACGTCAGCAAGGGCAACGGCTGGGACGCGAACGACAACAAGACGGACTTCATCGTCCGCACGGCGCGCAACCCGCAGAACACTGCCAGCCCGATTGAGAAGCCCTGAATTTGACGACCTGAGCGGGCGTTGGCACGGTGCGGCCCTTCCCCTTCCGGGCCCCGTGCCTCGCCCCCACTCAGGAGTCTTGCCGTGAACCTCTCCATCCTCTCGTCCCGCCTCGCTTTTGCCGCCGTCGCCGCGCTCTCCGTACTCGCGTTCGGGTGTTGCGGCGCCCAGACCCGTGCAGGTGACAAACCCTGCTGCAAGGGCGAGGCCGCCACCGCCGATAAACCCTGCTGCAAGGGCGAAGCCGCAGCCGCCGACAAACCCTGCTGCAAGGGCGAAGCCCCGACCGACAAGCCGTGCTGCAAGGGCGAAGCCCCGACCGACAAGCCGTGCTGCAAGGGCGAAGCCCCGACCGACAAGCCGTGCTGCAAGGGCGAAGCCCC
>CAJBNH010000023.1 GCA_903955385.1 uncultured Myxococcales bacterium
CATGGCCAAGGCGTTGCAGTAGGGCAGGACGGGGACGTAGGCGACGGTGTCCTGGGCTTCGGTCGAGCGGATGACGGCGACTTCGTTGGAGCCATAGTCGATGACGACGGCGGCGTCCTGGTTGGGGATGATGGCCAGCACAGTGGGCTGGTCGCCGACGTCGATCAGGCGGACCGAGAGGGAGTTTCCAGAGACACGAACGATGCGATCCTCAGCAGTGGCGGGGATGTAGACGTAGTTGGGGCTGCCCTGCGGAGCGCCGAAGTCGGTCTCTTTCTCTTGCTCGGGCGGCAGGGTTGTGTCGCCGGCCGTCCCGCTCGAGTCCCCGTAGTTGGTGTCGGACTTGGTGTCCATCGGGCTGGTCGTGTCGGAAGCCGCGTAGTAGTCCCAACCGCTGTTTTCCATCGAACTGTCGCCGCAGCCGACGGTCAGCAACGCCAGAATCCCCCAGATCGGTAACGGAAACCGCATGGTGTCCTCCGAGCCCTTGTTACAGGCGCACGACCACGGCGACCCGCGCCAGCAGGCCGGTCAGGGTCAACGTGCCGAGGTCCAGCGGCGCGGCCGCGAGGTCCGGCGAGCGGGAGCGGTCGTTCGACAGCAGCAGGTCCTGACCCAGCGCGTGCTGGTAGCCAAGCTCGACGCTGAGCCCGAACGACGCGGAAAGCGTGCGATCCGGCAGCTCCCGCGGGATCATCACCGCACAGCCGATGGCGGCCAGTCCGTGCGGCGCGAACGTCTCGGACGCGAAAGACGCCGGGTCGTCGATCCGGAACGTCGTCCAGGTGACCCCCACGCCGCCGCGCAGGTAAGGTTGCACCCAACCCTTGGTGACCAGACGGTATTGCGCATCCAGCGTGAAGGTGTCGAGGTCCAGCAGCGTGTCCCGGCCCGCGAGCACCGCCTGTTCACTGGTCGGCCACCACTCGACACCCACGGCCAGCTCGTCGGTGATAGAGACGCCGCCGCGCAGCACGACGCCGCCCAACCAGCGATCGGCCGTCACGGTGTTGGCAGAGTCGTCGTACAGCTGCTGGGTCGTGCCGCCCAGCTCGAGGTCCAGCCCAAGACCGAACGCCGTCGCTGGCACAGACGACGTCAAAAGCGCGAGGATCGTGAGGAACTTCTGCATCACCAGCCCTCCGAGACGCCCTGAAGCGCGAAGCCCTCGACCCAGCGGCCTGAGGCCTGATCGAGCACGCCCGTCGGGAATGCAGCGATCCACCAGCCGGCCACACCGGTTCCGGCGACCGCGATGCCGTCCTGTCCCAGCCGAGTCAGGCGCGTCGCCACATGACCCAGCGTCAGGCTGGACCCTTGCAGCGTGGCCGCATCGATGCGCGACAGGCGGCTTTGGCCGTCGACCTTGCCCAGCACGAACACCGCGTCGCCGCTGACCCGCAGGTCCGTCACCACGCCGGCACCGTTGAAGGCGGTCTTGTTGCGGGTGTCGGGGTCCAGCACCGTCAGACCGGCGACATTGACCGGGCGGACGAAGAAGCGCGGTCCCGCCTGCACCACCTGACCGATGCCGTGGTCGAACGTCACGAGGTGCAGCGCCTTGCCCTTGCGTTTGGCCAGGTCGTCCAGATCGACGACGTAGGCGGTGAACACGGTCGCGTCGCCGCGCAGCAACAGCGCGTGCTGCAGGCCGTCCTGACCGAGGTACGGGACGATCCTGTTGACGATGTATTGCAACGGAATCGCGAGGTTGGTGCCCGTGGCCGGGTCCAGCAGCGCCACGTCGCGCGAGCCGGCGTTGACGGTGAAGACCCGCAGACCCTCCTTGGTCTCGAACACGTGCAGATCCGCGGGGCCGCTGCCCGACGCGATCTGGTCCAGCGACACGCCCAGATCCTGCGCCGACTGGTCGATGCGGACGTGAATCACGTCGTCCAAACCGTTGGCGATGACGTACAGGTCAGTGCCGCCGGTGGCGATGCGCGCGACCGTGCGCGCGGGTCGGATGTTGGCCGTCGGGTCGGCGGCCAGCGGCACCATGGTCGTGCGTACTTCGCCTTGCGAGAAGTCTGCGACGCCCAAGGCATTTTGCACTTCGACCCACACCAGTCGATGCGCGATGGCGCCGATCTTGACCTCGGGTCCGATGTGGGCAGCCACCGGCGCGCGGGACAGACCCGCCAGCGTGGCCAGCCGCGGGTTGGTGGTGCTGGGCGCCGCCGCCAAGTCCACCAGCGCGATCTGGTCGGTGCTGACGATCGACGACACGGCCTGACCGCTGGCGGAGTGGTAGAGCACCGCCTGACTGCCGTCGTCAGAGAGGGCCAGCCCGGTAAACTCGGCTTGAAGCGGCCAAGTCTTCACGCCGTCGACGGTCAGCAGTGCCAGCTCGCGCCGCTCGACGTCCAGCAGCACGACGCGGGAGCCGTCGGCACTGGTCAGCACGACCTCCGGGCGCGACTTCAGACCGAACGAGGAGGTCTGGACATCCGTTCCGTTGGCCGCAATCACCTCGACGCGCTGACGCGCCGGGTTCAGGACCAGCAGCTTCTGGCCGACCTCGAGAAGGTTGGCGGTGTCGAGGGGATCTTCGTAACTCGGGTCGCGGTCAACGCAACCGCCCAGCGTCCCGGTCAGCATCGCGGCGAGCGCGAGCTGCAGGACAGGGCGGAAAGTACGGATCGCGCCGGGGAAGAGAAGCGAGCGCACGCGTCCTCCTTCGGTCCGGGAACCTGACTTGAAGCGAGGTGGGGGGGGCGTGGACGGTAGTCAGCCACGCAACAACGGCAACCCGTTCAGCCTATGGCTTCCCGAGGCGGATGCAAGCCCCTTTTGACCTGGTGCCGGGGGCGCAGGCAGCGCAGCGTCGCGCCCCTTCTCAGGGCTGAGCGCCCGCGTCGATCCAGCCCTTCAGCAGCTGGATCTGGCCAGCCGACAGGGCGGGACCTGGGGGCATCGGGCCGCCGCAACCGTAGTCCGCGTTGGGGGCGAGCTTCAAGTAAAGCAGGCTCTGCAGGGCATTGCCGGGCTTCACGCGCAGCGTCGCCTTGCAGCCTGAGGCGGTGACCGGCTGGTTCACGAGCGCGCTGTAGGCCGTCGCGGCCGTGGGACCGAGCGACAAGCCTCCCGCGTTGCCGTGGCAACCGGTGCAGTGCTCCAGGACCTGAGTGTAGACCTTGGACCACGTCGGCGTGCCGCAGCCCACGATGTCGGTGTGCAGGCACTGACCTGAATTGGCGTCACACGCATCGGTCGTGCAGTCGTCGTTGTCGTTGCAGTTCTTGGAGGGGCCGGCCGAGCAGGAACCCGAGCCGCACGTGTCGTTTTCGGTGCAACCGTTGCCGTCGGAGCAGGACCCTGCTGTGGCAACGGACTGGCAGCCCAGCACCTTGTCGCAGGAGTCAGCGGTGCAGCCGTTGGCGTCGTCGCAGGGCAGTGCGCCCGAGCCCACGCACGAGCCCCCGGAGCACCCGTCGTTGGGCGTGCACACGCTGCCGTCGGTGCACGGGGCGCCGTTGGCGAAGTGCAGGCAGCCGCTGGTCTTGCTGCAGAGTTCGTCCGTGCAAGGATTGCTGTCGTCGCAGTCGAGCGGGACAGAACCGACGCAGCTGCCCGCTGTGCACACGTCCTGGGTCGTGCAGGCGTTCGCATCGTTGCAGGCGGCGGTGTTGGCGTCGTGGGTGCAGCCCGCCGTCTTGTCGCAAGCGTCGGTGGTGCAGGGGTTGTTGTCGTTGCAGCTCGCAGGGCTGGAGCCCACGCACGCGCCGCCCGAGCACGCGTCCTTGGTGGTGCACACGTTGCTGTCGCTGCAAGACGCGGTGTTGTTGGTGGACTTGCAGCCGCTGCCCATGACGCAGCTGTCATTGGTGCACGGGTTGTTGTCGTTGCAGACCACGGCCTTGCCGCCGCATTTGCCCGCCGAGCAGGTGTCCTGTGCCGTGCAGGGCTCGCTGTCGTCGCACGCGGCCGCATTCGCCGTAAACAGGCAGCCCGACACGGAAGCGCACGCGTCGTTGGTGCACGCATTGTCATCGTTGCAGGTCACCGCCTTGCCGCCGCATTTGCCGACGGCGCAAGCGTCGGGTGCCGTGCAGGCGTTGCCGTCGTTGCAGGCGGCCGTGTTGGCCGAATAGACGCACCCGCTGGCCGGAGCGCAGGCGTCGTCGGTGCAGGGGTTGTCGTCGTTGCAGGTGGCTGCCTTGCCCGCGCACTGGCCGCCGCTGCACGCGTCGCCTGAGGTGCACGCGTTGCCATCGTCGCAGGTGGAGGCGTTGGCCTTGTGCGTGCAGCCCGAGCCTGCCGCGCACGCGTCGTCGGTGCACGGGTTGCCATCGTTGCACGGCACCGTCTGGCCGCCGCATTGTCCGCCCGCACAAGCGTCGCTCTGGGTGCAGGCGTTGCCATCGTCGCAGGGGCCGGGTGCTGCGGGGTGGACGCATTGGCCGGACTGGCAGGCGTCTGCGGTGCACGGATTGCTGTCGTCGCAAGCGAGCGCCTTGCCGCTGCAAGTGCCACCTGCGCAGCCGTCGTTCTGGGTACAGGCGTCGCCGTCGCTGCACGGCGCGGTGTTCGCGGCGTGGGCGCAACCCGAGGCGGGGACGCAGCTGTCGTCGGTGCACGCGTTGCCGTCCTGACAGTTGACCGGCTTGCCCTGGCACGCTCCCTGGCTGCACCCGTCGTCTTGCGTGCAGGCGTTGCCGTCGCTGCACGCCGTCGTCGCGAACGCGTATCCGCAGCCCTTGGCAGGGTTGCAGGTGTCGATGGTGCACGGGTTGCCGTCGTCGCAAGCGGCGTCGTCCTTGCACAGGTCGGTCGAGCAGCCGTCGAGCGTCAAGTGCAGGCACTGGCCCGTCGAGACATCGCAACTATCTGTCGTGCAAGTGTTCTTGTCGTCGCAAGCGTTGGGGGTGCCGGGTCCGCAGGCTTTGGCTCCGCACAAGTCGCCGACCGTGCAGGCGTTGCCGTCGGTGCACGGCGCGGTGTTGGCCGAGAACACGCAGCCGGACTTGGTCTGGCAGGCGTCGTCGGTGCACGGGTTGGCGTCGTTACAGGTCACGGCTTGTCCAGAGCACGCCCCACCGGCGCAGGCGTCTTGCGTCGTGCAGGCGCTGCCATCGGTGCACGGCAAGGTGTTCGCGGCGAAGGTGCAGCCGGTCTCC
>CAJBNH010000024.1 GCA_903955385.1 uncultured Myxococcales bacterium
CGCCGAAGCCGCCACGACCGCCGCGGTCGCCGCCGCCGCCGTAGCCGCCACCACCGCCGCCGCCGCCGCCGAAGCCGCCACCGCCGCCGCCGCCGCCGCTACGGGGGCTGCGCTCCTGCGCCTCGCTGACCTTGACGGTGCGACCGTCGATCGCCTGGCCGTCCATGCGGCTCACCGCCTCGCGAGCGCTGGCGTCGTCCGCCATCGTAACGAAGCCGAAACCGCGCGAGCGGCCGGTCTCACGATCCGTGATGACCTTGGCGTCCGTCACATCCCCACACTCTGCGAAGGCCGAGCGCAACGACTCGTCCGTCGTTCCCCAGCTCAGGCCACCGACAAAAAGCTTGTTTCCCATCTGCACGTACCCATTTCCTGGCACCGTTGTCCGGCGCGGTTGTCACTCTCACGAAGCGTTCATGAGAGCGTCCGGCGACAGTAGCACAGCTTGGCTCGTTTGCCGAATCGTTACAGGTCGAAAGGGACTTGCCAGACGAATCCGACCGTCGCCGTAAAGTCCTGCGCTTGCTCCACATCGAAGGCGGCAGCGGCTCCCAGCCCGATCGAGGCCGTGTTCCAGGCGAGTCCTGCGGTGACCCAATGCCGCGATCGTCGTGAAGCGTCGGCGTCGTCGAAAGCGTACCCGGCGCGCAGCTGAAGGCCCTCGTCGGACGGTTGCCATGCTGCACCGACGCGCACGGCGGGCTGGGCGCCATCTTCAAGCCCCCAGGACCCGTCGCCTTCAATCAGGAAGGTCTGTTGCACCAGAGCGATGCCGGCGACGACTCGGCGGGGGGCTTCCACGGGGTCGAGCTCAAGGCCGTTGCGCACGACGCCGGCCAGTCGCAAGCCGCCCAAGGCGATGGTCACGCCGGCGTCGCCCGTCCAGCCGGCCACGTCGCGTCGGTTTCCTGTGGGGTCTTCGGTCGTTGTGTCCATGCGCCGCGCCGAGGCTCCGACCATCACGCGGGCGCTGTCGCCCTCCATCGCGGCCGCAAGCCCAAGTCGCAGATCGGTGCCGCCCCGGGTGCCTTTCGACAGCGTCCAGTCGGTGTCGTAGCTGTAGCCGATGCCACCCGCGATTCCCCAGCCCGAGGTGGCGTCCACGGACGTGACATAGAGCGGCGTGCGGCCGTCCAGCGGTGCCCGCGTCACACCAAATTCGATGGTGTTCTGACGCAGTTGGATCATGCTGGCGGGGTTGGCGTACAACGCCGCCGCGCCAGACCCTGCCGCAGCCAGCGCATCGGCCGAACCGAGGGAAGCAAAGCCCGCAGCCGGGGGGCGCACCGGGCCGAAGCCCGTCAGCACGGCCGCCGTCGCCAGCAAGCCGGCCACGCGAACGAGGGGGAGGCGGCACACCGCTGCGAGTCGGGTCATCCGGCCTTCTTCTGGCCAGCCTTGCGCATCCGCTGCACCAGGCCGGGCCAACCTTCCTTGTCCAGAATCTTCTTGAACGACTGCCGGTAGGTCTGCACCTGGCTAGCGTCGTCCACCACGATGTCGAAGACCCACCACTGGCCTCCGCGGGGCAGCAGGGCGTACTGCACGTCAGCCGAGGTCTTCTTTACCGTGATGGTGCTGGTGATCTTGACCTTGCCTTCGGACAGCGTCTTGGGCGCGGCACCCCAAGTGATCTCGACGGCGCTGCCCGGCTTGAACCTGCGGACGTACGTGTTCAGCACCATTTTGGCGAGCAGGTCGGTGAACTCGGTGCGTTGCACGGGCGTGACCTCATCCCACTTGGCCCCCAGCGTCAGGCGCGCCATCTCGGTGTAGTCGACGATGGTGTTCAATTCCTTGCCGATTTGGCCGTGGAGCACGTCGAGGTTGGGCGCCTTCTGGCTCAGCTGATTCAGGCGGTCGTACAGGCCGGAGATGAACTTCTGCGGGTCCCCCGGGTTGCCTGCGGGCTTGGCTTCAGGGGCAGGCTGGGCGGGAACGGCCTCTGCGGGCTTCGTCTTGGCCTTCGGCTTGGCGGCCTGGGCGTTGAAAGCGACCGCGAGGCTGCAGATGGTCAGCAGCACAACGGCGAGCTGCGGACGGTGGCGGGCTGGGGTGAGCATGGGACTCCTTCGGAGGGCGGGGGCGATCTGGTCTCTTGATGGCTGCAACGCCAGCGGGTCCCGGAACATTCACTTCGCGGGTGCCGCGTCGGTCGCAGGGGCAGGGACGTGAACGGTCTCGACACGGGTCACGTCCATGCCGACGGCGCGCGAAAGGGCCGCGACGGCAAGGTTGTGGTTGTACATCGCGTCCAACCAAGCGAGCCGGCGTCGATAGTAGGCCTCGAGCGCAGAGAGGACCGGAGCGAATTCCTGAAACCCGTTCTCGTACATCTCGTTTTCGGCGTTCAGCGTGCCTCGGGCGGCCTTCATCGCCTGCTCGTGAATCGGCAGCATGGCGCGGGCATCGACCAGCTCGCGGTACAACTGCCGAACTTCCATGCGCAACTTCTCGCGCTCGCCACGCTCTTGCGCGGTCTGGGTGGCCAGATCGATGCGCGCCTGCTTGAGCTTCACGATGTTGCGGAAGATGTCGAGGCTCCAGCTCACCGCGATGCCAGCGCCGCTCTGCGCGATGTTGTTGGGGTTCGAGGCGATCGAGCTGGTGTCCGTATCGCGGGTCGGGGCGTAGGTGCCGGCGAGTCGAGCAACCGCTGCGAAGTCAGGGAGCAGATTGGCCTTTGCCAGCTCGACCTGCTGCAGCCGGGCCGACACACCATGGCGCATCGCGATCAGGCGCGGGTGGTTGGCCAGTGCGGTGGTCTCATAGGCCTCGGTGGGCAGGATGTTGAACAGGATCGGCTTCAGGTCGGTGTCCCGCGGCACGATGACGACGTCGGTGCCGTCGTCCATCGCCATTCGCAAACCGTCCATCGCCTGAGCCCGCGAGCGCTCGGTCACGCGGATCTTGTCCTCGAAATCCGCCGTATACATCTGCAGCTTGGCCAGATCGGACTGGTTGAACTTCTCGTCGCCCTCGTCGCGCTGCTTCTCCAGCTTCTCGCGCTGCTCGACCATCATCTTCTTGCCGTCGCGAATCATGTCGTCCATGGCCGCGATCAGCACGAGCCCCCAATAGGCGCGGGCGACCTGATAGCGCATCTCGTCTTCGGCGATCCGCCGCGTCGCCTTGCCGATCTCGACGCCTTGGCTGGCAAGGCGGCGCAGGATGTCCAGCTTGCCGAAGGTGTAAAGCGGTTGCGTCACGGACACTTCGGTCACGGCCAACGGACCCAGCTTGTTGAGCGAGAAGTCGTAATCGGTCCAAGGGGCAGAGCCGTCGCGGTTCTCCTTGAGCGTGGGCAGGATCGAGAAGAAGCCGGTCATCGTGATCTTGGGCCACCGGGCGGCTCTGGCTTCTCGAAACTTGGCGGAGTACGAGTCGAAGCTGAGCGAAGCGGCGCGGACGAGCGGCGAGCGGCGGATGGCGCGCTGGGTACACTGTTCGTGGTTGCAACGCAGGATGCGGCCGCCCAGGGGCGACACCACCGGCTGCACCAAGGGGGCATTGGGGCCCGCGGGTTCCATCGGTTCGTCTTCGGACGGCGCGGCCTCAGGCGGAGGGGTGTCGGCGGGCGGCACCAGCGGCTCGTTCATCGGCGGCGCGAGCGGGGGGACCAGAGGGGCGGCGTCTGCGGCATCGTCGGTGACGGCAGGGGTGGCTGCCGGTTCGCCGACGGCTGCGGCCGATACGCAGCACACAGCTGAGACTACAGCCCAGAGGCTGAGGCGTCGGAGGGAGGAGGGGCGGGACGCGCGAGTCATGGGTGCTGTCCTGGGTGCGCCGGGCACTTGTCGGCGGCTGGCGGGGGCACGGGGCGGGTCAGAAGACGCTCTTGAGCGGCACGCGCTCGAGCACCTGACCAAACATGTTCAGCGCTGCGACGTAGGGGCCGTCGGTACCCAGACCGGCAAATGCAGCGTCGGAGCCCATGAGGATGTTGCGATATCCGGTCGCCGTGGCGATGGGACTCGTTCCGAGCGTGTGCGGGATGGCTTCTCCGTAGGCGGGCTGAAGCTCGTTGGGGTCTACGTCCTCGTCGCCGGCGTCGTCGCCAGTGCGCACCCACGGGGTGTGCCGCGCAAGGAGGTGCTCACCCAAGAAGGGCAGGGTGTCCTCGACCCGCCGCTGCAAGCGATCCAGCAGGACCTCTGCGGCCGCCACACCGCCCGAGGCTGCATTCAACGGCACGCGCATGGCCGCCGTCACCAAGCGGACTTCGCGGTCGTCGGTGGCCACGGCGACGTCAAGGTCCCGGGCGATGTGCACCAGGTTGTCTTCCTCAAGCGGCTGCGTCAGGTCGGCCACGGCGAACACGTGGCGGGCCATTGCTTCGGGGATTGCCCGAGCGCGCACCACAAAGTTGCCCACGAACGTGTAGTAGACGGGCTGCAGTGTGTGGATCGTGTGGTGGTATTCGTCGTTCTGCTGTTCTTGCGGGATCAGCGCCGCAAACCGCTTGGGGTCGGTGTTGCAGACCAGCAGATCGCAGCCGATCTGGCGCTTGTCGCGCAGGACCACTTGGGTGGCTTTGCCGCGCTGCACCTCGATCTGCTGCACGTGTCCGCGAGGCAGGACGTCACCTCCTGCCGCGACCATGTTCAGGAACAGGCTGCGCAGGGTGTTGGGCCCTTGGTCGAAGGTCCACGCGCCCTTGAACAGCTCAGTGATCGACCGCACGAAGGTCGCCGGGTACGGACGCGCCGGCAACATCCCGCAGGTAAAGCGGAAAGCCGCGAGGGCAAACGCGCGAAACGGGTGGCCGTGGGGGAAGATCGACAGTGGGTCCTCGATGGCCCACTCGTCGTCGAGAAACGGGAAGCGCTTGACCAGACGCCGGAACTTGAAGGTCTCGACCACGCCCACCGGGGGCAGATTCGGACGCAGCTTCAGAAGTTCCTCGACTTCCTCGTCGATCTCGTGGACTCGGCGGAAGAACGTCTCGATATCTTTGGCATCGTTGGGGAATTCGCGCTGCAACTCGCGCTCGAACAGCCGCGGGTCGGTCGAGGCGTTGATGCGGGAGCGCGGCAGCACCACTTGGAAGGCAGGCTCGATCGGCTTGGGCAGGTTGCGCAACTCAAGACCAAGACTGAGTTCTTCGAACACGCGTCGCACCGGAGGGCTGGCCAGACCGTGCACCAGCTCGGGGCGCCGGCACATGGTGTAGCCGCCGTGCTCGTACAGGCTGCCCTGGCTGCCCTGACCGACCACCAGAACCCGATAGCCCTTCTTGGCGCACAGGGCTCCCAACACCAGACCCGCGAGGTCGGTGCCGACGATGACGACCTGATAGTGGGCGTGGGTGGACGTCACGTTGGTTTGGTTCACACGGAGTTGAGGGCCTGATGCCACCGAGCCGGAGCGAAAGCGGCGCAAGCCTACCCGAACCGCGACGGAGGCGAAACACTCCCGCACCGAACCGGCGCCGACAACGGGACCTACCGGTTCACGACGCCTGTGGACCCACGAGCGCGCACCCTCGGTCTCCCGATTCGATGGAGCCGATGGCCCAAGCGCGCTCCCCGCTTGCGGTCAGCCGCTCCAGCGTGGCCCCCGCGTGTTCCGGGGGCACCACAAGCACCAGACCGATGCCCAGGTTGAAGACGCGCTGCAGCTCGGTCTCTGGGACGCCGGCGGAGCGAATCGCACCGAAAATCGGCGGCTCGGGCCAGTTTGCGCGGTCAAGTACCGCCCGGCGGCCCGTCGGCAGCATCCGCGGCACATTGTCGACCAGCCCACCGCCGGTGATGTGGGCGATGGCGTGTACCGGCTGGACGGCCAGCAGGTCCAGCACGGGACGGACGTAGATGCGCGTCGGCGCAAGCATTTCCGCCGCGAGGTCAGGGAAGTCTCCGAACGCCGGGCCGGCCGGGTCGCGCTGCAGCACCTCGAACACGGCCTTGCGAGCGAGTGAAAAGCCGTTGGCGTGCAAGCCGTTGGAGGCCAGCCCGACCACCACGTCGCCGGTCATGACTTGGCGGCCATCGATCAACCGATCGCGCTCGACCGCACCCAAGGCGAACCCGGCCACCTCGTAGCCATTGCCCGTGAACACGCCGGGCAGCTCGGCGGTCTCGCCGCCGATCAACGCACAACCCGCCTCGCGGCAGCCTTGGGCGATGCCGGCGACCACCTGCGCGGCGACCTCGACGTTCAGGCGGCCCGAGGCGAAATAGTCCAGGAAGAACAGGGGCTCCGCGCCGTGGCACAGGATGTCGTTGACGCACATCGCGACCAGATCGATGCCAATGCCGTAGTGGCGTCCGGCGGCGATGGCCACCGCCAGCTTGGTTCCGACGCCGTCGGTGCCTGAGACGAGGACGGGGTCCTTCCAGCCGCGCCCCAGCTGAAACAGGCCGCCAAATCCGCCCAAACCGCCCAATACCCCGGGGCGGTGGGTGGTTTGCGCCAGCGGGGTGATGCGATCGATGAACGCGCCGGCCCGGTCGAGATCGACCCCAGCATCAGCATAGGTCAGCGGTTTCGAGGACATGCAGGCCTCCGGCGCCTTTGCGTGCCGGTGTTCAGTAGACGTAGGCGCGGTCCGTCAGTTCCAGACGCAGGGGCCTGCCACCGAAGCCGGGCACTTTGGCCTCACGCGACCGAATCACCATGATCAGCCAAGGCTTGTCGGGTCCGCGTAGGGGCAGCGACGCCACCAGCTCGGCTGGAACGGCGAACGCCCCGTCGTCCTGCAGTCGGCAGCGGAGCCAGCCCAGACCGCCGGGCAGCTCTGCGCCCAACTGGACTTCGAGTTCGGCTGAACCGTCCACCGAGCCCCAGCGCAGCAGAAGCTCCTCGCCGTCCTTGGGAAGCGTCACCCGTCCCCCTCGCACCGGCGCGTTGCCCACGTAGGTCAGCCGCACCGGCCGAGGCACGGTCACGGTAGCTTGGAAGGGGGCAATCCCGTCGCCCCCCGTCGCCGCCAGCGACAGCTCGCCCATCGCCAGCCAAGGGCGGCCCATGTCCAGATCGGCGTCGTAGCGCACGCCGCGCACCGACGCGAACAGGCTGGGGACCATTTGGACCCGCAAGGGCAATTCCGAGTCGCGCGCGCGCAGGGCGACGTTGCCGACGTCCAGCAGCTGCGCCCAAGCGTGCGGCGGCGTTCCCGGTCGACCGTCCAACTGATGCAACAGCCCTGCCTGACGCACGCACGTGTCGACGGCTGGGACGGAGGGTGCCTCGAGCGATTGGCCCACCAGATCGCCCAGAAAGATGACGTCGCGGCGATCGATGTCGGCGAACACTGCGGCGACCTGCAAGCGGTCGGCGCCCAGCGCGACACTGCCCGGTTCGAGCTGACCGGAGGTGAACCGGATCGTCACGGCCGCCTGACGCGTGCGCTGGTCGTCGGTATCCGCAGCGGGGCGCGCAGCGGCAGAGACAGGCGTGCTGTTGGGTGCCGGGGCACGTGAGCAGCTGGACGCGACGACGACCAACGCGATGACCGACAGCCAACCGAGCAGTCGATGGGCCAGAATCCCTTGCATGCCCGCTTCCTTCCATCGCCGGACCCGGCACCCGCTGGCCGGCCGCGACCTTCCGTGGCAACCTCGGCGCCGCCGCGGAGCCTGTCGCTCCGTTGGAGGCCGGGAAGCGACCATGCGCATCATCGCGGGAGAACGCAAGGGAATGCGCCTGGAGGCGCCGCCGGGACGCGACGTTCGGCCGTCCTCCGACATGCTGCGAGGCGCAGTGATGAGCATTCTGGGCGGTCGCTTCTACGGCGAGCGGCTGCTGGACGTGTGCGCGGGCACCGGCGCGATGTCACTGGAATTCCTGTCGCGCGGTGGGGCGGGGGCGGTGGCGATTGAACGGGATCCGGTGGCCCTTGATGTGCTGCGCCGCAACGCCCATCACACGCGGCTGGCCGATCGGCTGGATGTGCAGGTGGGCGATGCGGTGGCCGTGCTGGACCGACTTGGACAGCGGGGAGAGCAGTTCGCCTTTGCCTATGTCGATCCACCCTACGATGCCGGATTGTATCCGCCGATCCTGCAGGCGCTGGCGTGTCATCGCCTCATCGAGTCGGGAGGGCGGCTGCTGGTCGAGAGCCGTCGCGGGCTGGAGGACGCCTGGATGGTGACAGGGTTTCGCTTGGTGGACCGGCGGCGCTACGGCTCGACGACGCTGGACCTGTTGCAGCCCTGCGACACCCCTGCCGATGAGCAAGCGGACGGTACGTCATGATCCTGAACCCGGACGCGGCCTTGCTCGACCTCACCGCCGAAGACCTCTCGCACGACCTGGCCGACTACGACTTCGACCTGCCGGACGACCTGATCGCGCAGACGCCGATCGAGCCGCGTCATGCCAGCCGGCTGCTGGTGCTCAACCGGCATTCGGGCGTCGTGGACCATCGAGGGGTTGCTGACTTACCGACGCTGCTGACTCCGGGGACCCTGCTGGTGGTCAACGACACGCGGGTGGTGCCGGCGCGGCTGCTGGCGCACAAGGACACCGGTGGCAAGGTCGAGCTGCTGCTGACCCGGCCGTTCGCGAGTGAGGGCGCGGACCTCACGGGCCATGAGGTGCTGGTCAAGTCGAGCAAGGGGCTGCACGTGGGGCAGAAGCTGCTTCTGGACGGCGTGACGGCGGGTCCCACCGCCCGCGTGATGGCGGTCGAGGCGGGCGGCAAGGCGCGGGTCGACTTTGCGGGCGTGGCGAACCTGACCGACCTGCTGGAAGGTTGGGGCCATGTGCCGCTGCCGCCGTACATCCGAGGCGGCAAGGACGACCCGTCGATCGACAGGCCGCGCTACCAATGCACGTTTGCGGACCGACCGGGAGCCGTCGCTGCTCCCACGGCGGGATTGCACCTGTCGCAGGCCTTGTTGCAGGACCTCGCAAGTGCGGGCATCGAGCTGTGTCGGATCACGCTGCACGTCGGTCCGGGGACCTTTCTGCCGGTGCGAACCGACGATCTGAGGCAGCACGCGGTGTTGCCAGAGCGGTATGACGTCGGGGCGCTGGCGGCCGAGCAGCTGGAGCGGGCGCGGCGGGCCGGGCGGCCGATTGTGGCGGTGGGGACGACGACGACCCGAACCTTGGAGACCGTGATCCTGCGCAACGACGGCGTGTTTCGCGAGAGCTGTGGGGACGCCGACCTGACGATCCTGCCCGGCCACCGCTTCGGCGGGATCCGCGGGCTGATGACGAACTTTCACTTGCCGAAGTCCAGCCTGCTGGTGCTGGTGTGCAGCTTCGCCGGAAGGTCGCGGGTGCTTGCTGCCTACCGACAGGCCGTGGCCGAGCGTTACCGCTTCTACTCGTACGGCGACGCGATGCTGATCCGCGAGGACCCATGAAGATCAGCGGGTTGGACAAGGAGGAGACGTGTTGACGCTGGGCGTGGCCGGCCACGTGGACCACGGCAAGACGTCGCTGGTGCGTGCGCTGACCGGCATCGAGACCGACCGCCTGCCAGAGGAGCAGCGCCGCGGCATCAGCATCGAGCTGGGGTTCGCCTGGCTGGATCTGCCTTGCGCGGACGGGACTTCGACGCGACTGGCCCTGGTCGACATGCCGGGTCACGAGCGGTTCGTGCGGCGCATGATCTCGGGGGCGGCGGGCATCGATGCCGTGCTGCTGATCGTGGCCGCCGACGAGGGCGTGATGCCTCAGGGACGCGAGCACCTGGCGATCTGCCGACTGCTGGGCGTGCGCCGTGGGGCCGTGGTGCTG
Source organism: uncultured Myxococcales bacterium (assembly GCA_903955385.1). Classification (GTDB taxonomy): domain Bacteria; phylum Myxococcota_A; class UBA9042; order UBA9042; family UBA9042; genus CAJBNH01. Next base: position 9,694 of record CAJBNH010000024.1, read on the forward strand.
ACCAAGGCAGATCTGGTCGATGACGAGATGCTGGAGCTGGTGCGCGAGGACGTCGCCGGACTGACCGAAGGGACCTTCCTTGCGGAGGCTCCGGTGTGGACCTGCTCTGTGCGCGACCCGGCATCGATCGCCGCACTTCAGAGGCAACTGTCTGCGTTTGCAGCGGATCTGCAGCTGGAGCACGCGACGGCCTTGGGCCATGATCGCCCGTTCCGGCTGGCGGTCGACCGGGCCTTCACGCTGCACGGACGCGGTACCATCGTCACGGGAACGGCGACCGGCGGCGAGGTGCAAGTCGAGCAGCAGCTTCAGGTTCTTCCCTCCGGACAGCTGGTGCGCGTGCGTGGGCTGGAGCAGCAGGGGCAGGCTTTTGCGACGGTGCGAGGTCCTGGGCGTCTGGCGATCAACCTGGCCGCCGTATCGGTAGACGAAGTGGCGCTGGGGACGGTGCTGGCGACCGAGGGGAGCCTGCCCGTCACCGACCGCATCGACGCCTTGCTGCACCTGCTGGGACCGGGTCGGGACGAGCTGCCCCTGAGGCGGCGTGCGATGCTGCACGTGGGCACCACCCAAGTGGAAGGCACGATCGTGCAGCTGACGGGTGAGCCGCAGCTGTCGGGAACCGACGCGTTGGTGCAGGTCCACCTGGATCGCAAGCTGCCGATCGCGCCGGGAGAGGGCTTCGTGGTCCGTGGCTCGCAGGCCGACCCTCGCAACGGCCAGACGCTGGCGGGCGGCCGTGTGCTGCACCCGGTGCCGCGGCGACACAAGCTGGGTGATCCCGAGATGTTGGCTGCCCTGACCGAGCTGGCCCAAGGGGGGCCCGAGGCGCAGGTGGCGGCCCTGGTCGAGCTCTCAGGCGTGCGCGGCGAGACCGAGGCGTCGCTGGCCCAGAGCAGCGCCCTGCCGCTGTCGGTGTTGGCCCGGGCGTTGCGGCAGCTGCTGGCGTCGGGTCGCTTGCGCAAGCTGGGGTCGCCGCCGCGGCTGTTGGCGCCACCGGCGTTGGCGGTTCTGGAGGAGCGTATTCTCTCGATCATCCAAGCCTTTCACGCACAGTCGCCCCACCGAACCGGCATCGAGCCGGACCAGCTGCATCGGCTGGTGGGCGGTTGGCTGGACGCCTCGGCGGTGGGGCAGGTGGCAGCGGGTCTGGTCAAGCGCGGTCGCTTGGAGGCGCGAGGCGCGGTACTGGCTGACATCGGCTTCCAGCCGAAAGTCGCGGTGACGGCGCAGGCGATCGACGCGGCGGTACTGGCGCTGGCGTCCGCCGGGCTGACGCCGCCATCCCAAGCCGAGCTCGCGGAGCAACTTAGCGTGGATGCACGGGAATTGGCGGCATCGCTGCAAGCAGGTCAGGCGGCGGGCAGACTTGTGCGACTGCCGGGAGAGGACTGGATCACGACCGAGGTGGCCCGCGAAGCGATCGACCGCGTGATCGAGCACTTCGCAGATCGGGCCAGCTTCACGACCGGCGAGCTGAAGGAGTTGCTGGGGTTGACCCGCAAGTACCTGATTCCGTTTGCAGAATACTTGGACGCGGAACGGATCACCGTACGCGATCTCAGCGGCAACCGGCGCATTCGCGACAAGGCGCGCGACGCGTGGCGAATCAGGTCGGCGGAAAAGGGCGAGCAGGGCGCGGAAAGTTAGGCGGAATCAGCGGCTGCGCGACGGGCGGGCCGATGCCTTCTCTTCGGATGTCTCGATCGGCGGCGGCGGCGGAGCAGCGGTCACGACCTGTCCGGCAACGTACGGCACCGGCGTCCACGGGTCCCACCTGCCTTCGCTGCGCATCCGCATCCGAATCGGGGCCAAGCCGCGGTGCTCCAGCTGCTTGACGAAGCGCTGCAGCAGCGTGTCGAAGTCGGGCGCCTCGCGGATGATGAACTGGATCACCAGGTGGAAAGGATCGGAACACTGGGTTTCGGCAAACAGCTTGCGCCGCTTGCGTTCTTCCCGCTCGAACACCGTGACCTGAAACACGAGGTCACGGCCGAGCTTGGTCGCTTCGAGCTGGAATCGCGAATGTTCAGTGATCACGCGGGCCTCGCACGCCGGTTGCATCCCGATGGGCAGGTGGGCGTCCGGCATTCTCGACAGCCCTGCGCGATAGTGTCAAGCGAGACGATTCGGGAGGATAGCCCCGGTCCCGGCTGCTCGCCGAGATTGACACCCCGCACCCCTGCACCTAGCATGCACGCCCCTCGAAGTCCCGGAGGCCGTTCCTTGCCGTTGACGATCGACATCGCTCCGCTGACGAGCACGCCAACCACCCGCGAGGAATCGATCGGGACGGACTGGTGCGCCGAACGCTTGGGGCCGGTCTACCGTCCGGTCGGCGACTCGCTTGCCGTCCACGTCAAGGTGTCGCGCGTTGCTGATCTGGTGGAAGCCAGTGGTCGCGTCACGGGGCGCTTTGCCTTTGACTGCAGCCGTTGCGCCGCCGAGGCCGAGCTGGCCGTTGACGCCGAGTTCGAGCACCACTTTGTGGGCGAAGGGCAGCTGGACGCAGGTGGAGAGGACGACGACGGCTTTGACGCCGACCCGGATGTCAGCGAGCACGATGGTGCGCGCGTCGACATCGAAGAAATCGCCATTCAGCACGTGCTGTTGGCCCTGCCCGAGGCCCCCGTGTGCGCCGAGGATTGCAAGGGCCTCTGCCCCGTGTGCGGCACCGATCGCAACCGCGAGAGCTGCTCGTGTGCCTTGCCCAAGTCCGCGGACTCGCGGTGGGCAGGCCTGAGCCAGATCAAGATCGACCCCAAGGGCTGACCAGCCCCTACCGAGACCGAGTCCGAAGTCCGAGGAGAATCCGATGGCTGTTCCGAAGAAGCGCATGTCCAACTCGAAGACCGCGATGCGCCGCGCCCACCATGACATCCTGACGCCGCCGACCCTGGGCAAGTGCCCCGACTGCGGCGCGGCCGTGCGCCCGCACCACGTGTGCGGCACTTGCGGCAAGTACAAGGGCCGCGTCGTGATCGCTGGGCTGGCCGAGCAGACTGAGACGCCTGCCGAGTGACCCGGTCCCCGCGAAGGACCAGCCCATGTCGCGTCGCCCCCCCGTGATGCTCTGCCCCGAGTGGGCCCCGTGGCTGTTCGCTGCAGCCCTGGGTGCATCGGCTTGCGCGACCGAAGGCAGCGACACCCCCGCTTCCACCTCCGACGTCAGCTCCGGCGACGCGACCGACGTCTCGTCCGTACCTTGGACGGGACCGCTGCTGGTCGACGTGAAAGACCGAGCCGTCACCTTCCGCTGGGAAGAGGACGAATTCCTCTCGCATTGTCTGGTGTTCCGGCAGCAGAAGTCCGGCGCCACCAAGCCGGTCGAAGTGCTGCTGTGCCCGAAGAAGCCGGCGCAGACCACCGTCACGATTGGGGATGGTCAGGCGACGGGCGTGGACTACCCGTGGACCGCGATGGCCGGCTTTCAGCAGGGGCCGGCGACGTGGGAGCTGCGCGGCGGCGACCAGCTCGGCTGGGCTGCGACCCCGGTCTCGTCCGGAAACCTGAATCTGGGTCCGCACTTCAACGGGCCGTGCGTGTCGCAGCAGGCGAAAGCCACCGGATTGCAGGAGTGGCACGCCAAGGCTCCCGTCAAGCTGGACGTGTCGGTCAAGCTGGGCGTTGCCGTGCGGCAGACGGTGGAAGTTTCGACGCCTGAGATCTGGGTCGACTCGATCCCGACCCAAGGCAGCACGTCGCCCGGTGGAACCTTGCAGTTCGCCTACACATTCGACACGCCGGGGATGTACACGGTCGAAGTCAATGATCTGGGCGGCGGCGCGGTGCTGAACTGCGCAGTCTACGTCGGCGCGGCGGTGCCCTTGGTGCCGGTCGAGGTCAGCGGAGGCAAGGGACTCGCCGCAGCGCCGTCGGCAGACCAGTTGGCGTCCATGCGGCAGAAGCTGCTCGCGCTGGTCAATGCGGAGCGCGCCACGGTCGGGCTGGCACCGCTGCAACTGAACGACAAGCTCAACGAGATCGCCCAGTACCACTCGGACAACATGAGCAAGCTCAAGTTCTTCGGCCACACCGACCCGATGGGGATGGGGCCGGGCGAGCGCGCAGCAAAGTTCGGCTTCACCGACGCCATCGGCGAGAACATCGCGATGGACATGAGCGTCGAGGGCGCCCACAACGGCCTGTTTTGGAGTGCCGGGCATCGCAGCAACATGCTCGGAAAGACATGGGGCAGAGCCGGCTTCGGTTTCGCCAAGGCAGGAGACGGCCCCAGCTTGCTGGTGACCGAGAACTTTTCGACCCCGTGACCCGTCCCGACCCCGTTCGGGTCGTCAGGAAGCCGCCATGCGCATCGCCCTTGCCTCGGACCACGCCGCAGTCGCCCTTCGGCAGGCGATTGGCCAGCACTTGCAGAAGCTTGGCCACACGATCGAGGACTTGGGCTGTGACGCCGACGACCGCGTCGACTACCCGCAGTACGCGGCTGCCGTCGCTGGTGCGGTGCTGCACGGCGGTTGCGACAAGGGCGTCCTGCTTTGCGGCACCGGCATCGGTATGAGCATCGTTGCCAACAAGTTCGAGGGGATACGCGCGGCGCTGGTGCATGACGTGACAACCGCGCGACTCGCCTCTGAGCACAACGCCGCCAACGTCCTGTGCCTGGGCGCGCGCACGACGGGGCCGCTGGTCGCCACCGAGTGCGTGACGGTGTGGATTGAGACGCCGTTCGATGCGCGCCATCAGGTGCGCCTGGACCTCATCGCCAAGATCGAGGGCTGAGCCCACAGAGAGGAGCGAGCCACCATGCGCTGCCCCCGGTGCACCCACCCGTCCGACCGCGTCGTGGATTCCCGCGTCACGCCTTTGGGAGACGCGATTCGCCGTCGCCGGGAGTGCGAGCAGTGCGGGCATCGCTTCACGACCTATGAGCGCGTCGAGATCCAACCGTTGCTGGTCGTGAAGAAGGACGGGGTGCGCGAGGCGTTTCTGGCCGACAAGCTGTTGAACGGGATGCTGAAAGCCCTGCATCGTCGCCCTGTGCCCGCCGATGTGTGCCACGAGTTTGTGAGCGGCCTGGAGCAGAAGCTGGTCGACGCTGGTGTGCGAGAGATCACGTCTTCCGAGCTGGGGGACAGGGTGATGGAGTTCCTGAAGCGGCAGGATCACATCGCGTATGTGCGGTTTGCCAGCGTCTATCGAGAGTTTCGCGACATTACCGAGCTGTTGCAGGAAGTGCGCGGACTGGCTGAGGCGCCGCCGGAGGTGACCGAGCCGTGATCTCCCGCGACGATGCCACTTGGATGCGGCGAGCCGTCGAGCTGGGTGCGCGAGGGACGCGGGACGTGCGCCCGAATCCCCTTGTGGGCTGCGTGATTGTCCAAGACGGTCAGGAGATTGCGAGCGGCTGGCACGCCAAGGTGGGGGGGCCTCACGCTGAGGCCGCTGCGCTTGCCGAGCTTGCCGGGCAGGCCCCCGGGGCGACCGCGTACGTGACGCTGGAACCCTGTGCGCACTTTGGTCGCACCCCACCGTGTGCCCAAGCACTTGTTCATGCTGGGATTGCTCGCGTCGTGATCGGCGCGCTGGACCCGAATCCTCAGGCGGCGGGCGGCGTGGCGACCTTGCGGGCGGCAGGCGTCGAGGTGGTCACAGGAGTCGAGGAGGAGGCCTGCCGCGCGCTGGCCGAGGTGTTCCTGACGCGCATGGAGCGTGGGCGACCGCTGGTGCAGGCGAAGCTGGCCATGACGCTGGACGGGCGCATCGCCGCCAAGGACGGCACTTCCCGGTGGATCTCGGGGCCCGAAGCGCGGCGGCGCGTGCATCTGTGGCGGGCCGAAGCCGAGGCCGTCCTGACGGGCAGCGGTACGGCGCAAGTCGATGATCCGACGCTGGATGTGCGCGACGTGGATGACCCGTCCACCGCAAGCCAGCCCCTGCGCGTGGTGCTGGACCGGCGCTTGCGGCTGGACCCGGAGAGTCGTCTGGCTGACACCGCGCGACAGCGGACGCTCGTGTTCGTCGATGACCCGGTAGTGCTGGCGACGGACCGTGCGCGGGCGTTGCGCGACCGCGGCGTCGAGCTGGTGTGCCTGGTGGCGGGGACGGCCCCAACTGTAGGTGACGTCGACGGATCCTGGTTGACCGACGTGCTGCGTGCGCTGGCTGCCCGCGGCGTGCACCACGTTCTGGCAGAGGCGGGACCTGGGCTGACGTCGGCGCTGCTGCGACAAGACTTGGTGGACCGGCTGGACCTGTTCATCGCACCGAAATTGTTGGGCGCTGGCGTGCCGGTCGTCGGCGACCTTGGCGTTGCATCGCTGGATCAGGCCCTGCAGTGGCGGTTGGATGGGACAGAGAGGCTGGGCGACGACGTGCTCCTGACGCTGCGTCCGCGGCGGACAGTCAGCAACATCCACAGAAATTCACCCTTCGGGCAGTCGCCCGCGCGCTGACCAGCAGAGGTTTTTGTCGCTGTCTGGCCAGCTTACCCCGATCAGCTTTGCGTTTTCCTGCGAATTGCGATTCACTTCTCGGCCAAGTCGGCACCCCAATGGCCGCGACCTCTCTCTGGAGGCTCTCCATGTTTACCGGGCTCGTGGAAGCCACCGGGCAATTCCGCTCGCTCACCCGTCAGGCTGGCAGCGCGCGGATGGCCGTGTCCGTTCGCTGGCCCGACGCCGGCCCCAGCGGCACCCGCATCGGGGACAGCGTGGCCGTCAACGGCGCGTGCCTGACGGTCGTCGCTTTGGATCCGCAGCCCGCGGGCGAGACGCTGACGTTCGACCTCTCCCACGAAACGCTTGCATTGACGGCGTTTCCGGACCTGGCGTCAGGCGACGCCGTGAACCTCGAGCGCGCCCTGAAGCTGGGCGACCGTCTGGGGGGCCACATCGTCAGTGGACACGTCGACGGCGTGGCGACGCTGGTGCGCAAGGTGGCGAACGGACCCGCATGGGACCTGACCTACCGCGTGTCGCCAGAGCTTGAGCCGGAAATCGTGACCAAGGGCAGCATCACCGTGGATGGCGTGTCGCTGACGGTCAATTCGACGCCGGCAGGACACTTCACCGTGACCCTGATTCCGCACACTTCGGTCGCGACGCAGCTGCTGACAGGGCGCGAGGGCAAGCGGGTGCATTTGGAGACCGACCTGTTGGCGCGCTATGTGCGACGGTTGCTGGAATTCGGAGTGGGTCCGACGGCTTCTGGTTCACGTGTGGACATGGACTTGTTGGACCGCTCGGGTTTTCTTGCCCCACGCGGCTATTAGAAGCGAGGCGACCCCCGGCGCCGACGGACGATTTCAACTCCCTGGCCGGTTTCTTCAAGGTGACGCGTATGCCTGCCCCGCTCTACCCACGCCCGCGGCGGCTGTTCGCGGTTTCGTCGCGCAGCCACGCGATCGGCGTTGGCATGGTCGTGTGCTTGCTGGGTGTACAGGGGGCTCACGCGGCCACGCCACGGGGTCCGAAGGCCCTGCCTCCTGCCGGCGTCGTGATGCCGGTGGAGGAGCCGCGCAAGGTCGTCGAGCCGACGGTCGTCGTGGTGCGGACGCCCGCCCAGTCGGTCAGGGGCCTGATTCGCAAGGGCAAGTTTGTTGAGGCGCTGGCCGAGATCGACAAGCTGCTCGCCGTTTCGCCTCACGACGACGAATTGCGTGTTCAGCGGGCGCGGCTGTTGTACTGGCTCAATCGGCGGGCAGAGGCAGAGACCGAGCTGCGAGGCCTGCGTGCGCGGCATCCGGCCGATCTGGATGTGCTTGAGCTGTTGGCCAGAGTTCGACTTGCGTCGGGTGACTCCCACGGTGCGCTGGAGGCCTACCTGCAGATGGAAGCCGTCGGCGGCGTAAGTCCTCAGGTCCACCAGCGGATCATCGATCTCTTGGTGGAGGCGGGCGAAGCGGACAAGGCGCGACAGGCCCTTGCGTTGGGCGGCGTGCTCAGCGACGAGCAAGAGCTTCGGTTGGTGCATCAGGAACGGCCGTGGACGGCCGATCTGGGTTCGAGCTTGACGTTGCACAAGGGCCAGTACTGGCCCCGCGTCGAAGCCATGGCGGGGCGGCGGGTGACGCCGGCGCTGACGCTGGCGGGCGGTGCGGTGTACGAGAAACGCGACGTGGCGGAGGCCGTGTCGGGCAAGTTGGAGGCCTACTTGAGCTTCTGGCGGATCGACGCGATGGCCCACCTTTCCGGCTCGGCGTCGAATACCTTCCTGCCGCAGGTCGATGCCCGGCTCGACGGCGCTGTTGGCGTGTGGCGGCAAAAGCTCTCACTAGGCGTTTACGGCCGCTTCGCGCACTACCAGTACGCCAACCTGTTGAGTGGCGGCCCCTATGTGCAGATGAACTGGCGAGGCTGGACGCTGACCCCCGGATTCTTCCTGAACGAGACCAGCTACGCCAACCTGCCCAGCCGACTCGACCCGACCGGCTACTTGAAGCTGCGTTGGGAACAGAGCGCCCGTACCGCTTGGATCCTTTGGGGTTATTGGGGCCGTGACCAGACGTTTGTCGAACGGTTCGGTGCGACGGAAACCGGAGAGGCCGTGTCCGGCGTGTTCGGCGTGGACCACTGGTGGACCGGGCGTTGGGGAACGCGGGCCACCGTGTCGACCGCACGGCCGCTTGCCGGTGGCGAACCGTACAGCGAGTTGAGCGTGATGTTGCGAGGCCGGCTGTGACCATGGACCAACTCAGCTTTTCTGAGCTCGTGATCATCGTCATCGTGGCGATCGAGCTGGTGATCGTGGTCTTCGCGCTGGCCGCGATGCTCGTCGTGCGCAACCGCGCGATTCGTCGCGATGCGTCGTTCTCTGCCGTCCGCAAGGCCCTGGTCGACGTCGTCACGCGCATCGGCTCGGATAGCGATCTGGGGCTGCGGGCGCAGGCCCTGACCGTGCTGGCGACGATCTCCAAGGACCACGCCAGACGGCTGTTGACCGAAATGGCGGAGCTGGCTGGACAGGGAAAATCCTCCATTTTCGAAGACTTGTACGCGGGAGCCAACCTGGCCGACGAGGCGCGCGCCAATGCCGCCAGTCGTCCGTGGGAGCGTCTGCGGGCCATTCGTGAGGCTCGCGCGCTCTCGGATCCGGCGCGGCTGCTGCACGGGTTGGTGCGCGATGAGGTGCCCGACGTTCGTTTGGCAGCTTTCGAGGCGCTGTGCGTCCTTGGCCGTGCCGACGAGGCCGTGGTGGCACTGCCCGCGGTGGCTGGCGATGGGCGACTCAACCGCATGAGGTCGACCGATGCCCTCTCGGCCGCGACGCCCTTCCCTGACCAGCAGGTGATTGCGCTGGTGGCTACGTCGACTCCGGAGATGCGTCAGGTCATCGTGGCCGCACTGGGCATTGCCAAGTCGCGGGCGGGCATCGACGTGATGGTCGCCTCGGTCACCGACCCCGATGCTGAGGTCCGCATCCAGGCGTTGCGGGCGCTGCGCGAGCTGGCCGACCGCTCTGCGCTGACCGCGAGCTTGGCCGCGCTGAAGGATGAACGCTGGGAAGTGCGCTCTGAGGCCACCCGCACCTGCGCCGCGCTGGGGCAGGGCGGTGCCGCGGAGGCCATCGCTGAGCTGCTGGACGACTCAGCCGAGTGGGTGCGTCACAACGCGGCGCTGGGCCTGACCCGCTGCGGACCCGCCGGCATCGGTGCCCTGCGAGCGGCTGCGGGTCGAGGCAACACCGCCGCCAGCAGCGCGTTGGCAGAGGCCCGCCTGACCGTCGCCGACCCCGCCGTCCAGCCGGGCTAAGGAGCGCAGACCCTTGATCGAGTTCTTCAACATTCTGGTGCTGCTGTACTTCGTCACGCTGACGGCGGGCTACATCGCCCTGTTCGTCTCGGCGGCGGTCGGCATCATCCGCGTGCGGCGGGAGCTCGAGGGCAGCTCACCGGAGAGCGTCAGCACCCGCGGGCGGGCGACACTGCCCATCTCGATTCTGGTGCCCGCCCACAATGAGGAGAAAACGGTCGTCGAGTCGGTTCGCGCCCTGCTGAAGCTGCGGTACCCCGAGCATGAAGTGGTGGTCGTCAACGACGGCTCGACCGATCGCACGATGGCGCGTCTGCGGGCGGCGTTTGCGCTCGAGGCGGTGCCGCTGGACATCCGGCTGGAGCTGTCCTGCAAGCCGGTGCGCGCGACCTACCGGTCGGCCATCTACAAGCGCCTGATCGTGGTGGACAAGGACAACGGCGGCAAGGCTGACGCCCTGAACTGCGCGATCAACGCGTCGCGCTTTCCCTTGGTCTGCGCCATCGACGCCGACACGCTGATCCTGCCCGATGCGCTGCTGCGCTTGGTCCGACCGTTCCTGACCGACGTCGATGTCGTGGCGGTCGGCGGCACGATTTGCCTGGCCAATGGCTGCAAGATCGAGCACGGCACCGTGGTCGAGATGGGGCTGCCGCAGTCCTGGCTCGCTCGATTCCAGGTGGTTGAGTACCTGCGCGCGTTTCTGGTGGGTCGCCTCGGCTGGGACCGGATGGGCGGAAACCTTATCATTTCAGGCGCATTTGGGCTGTTCCGCCGCAGCGCGGTCACGGGTGCCGGCGGCTACGCCCACGACTCGGTCGGCGAGGACATGGAACTGGTGGCCCGCTTGCGCCACCAAGTGCCCAGCTGGCTGCAGGGCCGCGCGATCTGTCACCTGCCCGACCCGGTCAGCTTCACGGAAGCTCCTGAAAGTCTTCGCATCCTTGGCAACCAGCGCGACCGCTGGCAGCGCGGTCTGGCCGACACGCTGTGGCGCCACCGCTCGATGAACTTCAACCGTCGCTACGGCGCGGTCGGCCTCGTCGTCATGCCGTTCTACATCGTGTTCGAGCTGTTCGGCCCGATCATCGAGATGCTCGGCTACATCTACTTTGTCCTGATGGCGGTCGGTGGTGTTCTGGAACCGGTCTTTGCGTCGCTGTTCTTCGTCCTCGCGCTGCTGATCGGCTTCCTGTTGTCGTTGGGCAGCATCCTGCTCGAGCAACTCTCGCTGTCGTTCTATCGGGCGCGCGGCGACCTGTGGAAGCTGGTTGGCGTGGCTCTGTTCGAGAACATGGGCTACCGCCAGATGATCCTGTGGTACCGGTTGCGCGGGCTGTGGGGCTATTTCCGCAAGAAGAAGACTTGGGGACGCATGGTCCGCTTGGGCTTCGGCGCGCCGACTGCACGCAAGCGTGACCGCAGCAGGGCAATTCCGTTCCTCGTCGTGTCGCTGCTGTTGGGTGTCATCGCATTGCCCGTCACCTGGCTGCTCAAGCCGCGTCCCGACGCCAACGTCGTGCTGGTCGACAAGACCGTGCCGTTCACCAACTACCGGGAGCACGCTCGGTTGATGTGGTTGTTGTCGCAGGCCAAGGTTGAGCCGCCGGTCTCCAAGCTGCTGTGGGACCCCAAAGCGGACTACATCGGCTTCGACCCCGTGGCCAGGCGGATGCGCTTCCTGCAAGACGCGGACTTGGAGAAGGCGACCCTGCTCTTCATCGCCGACACGTACGGGGTGTACACCGACGACTTTGACGCGATGCCGCGACCAGTGGCGCATCTCGAGCTCTCCAAGCGCGTTGCGGGGGGGCTGACCGAAGCTGAAGTCGCGGCGATCGAGCGTTACACGCTTCGCGGCGGCCGGATCATGGCGGAATTCAACACCTTCGCCACGCCGACAGAGGAACTCCTGCGGCACCGGATGGAGACGGTGCTGGGCGTGCGCTGGAGCGGCTGGGCCGGTCGACGCGTGGACGAGTTCGGCGACCGGCTGGAGATTGCGCAGTGGGTGCAGCGTCGTTGGGCTCAAGAGACCGGCAAGCCGTACGATCTGCACGGCCCGGGCATTCTGATGATCCATGAGGACGGCCGCGTCCTTTGCCTGCAAGAAGGGCTGGACATCCCCGTCTCGCCGATGACCCTGCACATGGGCGAAGACGTGATTCCATTTACGTATTGGTTCGACGTCATCGCGGCTGAGCGGCCGGCCGAGGTGCGCGCCGAATTCCAGATCAAGACGACTCCCGCCGGGGCAAAGTTACTGGCGCATTTTGGCATTCCGAAACAGTTCCCAGCGGTTGTCCATGATGAAGCCTACCGACGTGTCTACATCGCCGGCGACATGGCAGATGGTGACGGAGCGCTCGGGCCTGCGTGGTTCTCTCTGATGCCGGAGATCCGAGCCGCCATGGCGCGCGCGGGCATGGTTCCTGAGGACGTGCGGCTGTTCTGGACCATCTATGCTCCTCTGGTGCGCCGTACGATCGAGGGCGGTTCGTGACCCAGAAGTGGCCGCGTGCACTGGCGTGGGGGCTACTGGTCGTCCTGACGTCGGGTTGCAGTGCGGCCTTGGTGCGACCTGACGAGGGCGAGTGCCGCGGAGCCGATGTCGCCACATGGGCGAAGCGCGCGGCGGCCTCCCTCGTGACCCGCCCCTATCGCCCCGCGGTGATTTACGACGTCGGCCGACAAGGCCTCTCGACCGTCTTTCGTGCAGGCCCCCTCGACCCTGACGCCCGTGCGGTCGTCAGCTACCCCGACGTTGCGCGGTTTCCCGGGCAGGGCCCGGGGTTCGACCGTGTTCAGGACCGCAGCTTCGTGTACGACGACGCGCTGGTGGCGCTGTGGCTGACTTCCCGAGGCGACCGGGACGGTGCCCGCCGCATTCTCTCGACCCTGGCTGCCTTGCAGCGGCCCGACGGCGCGTGGGGCTTCAGCTTCCAGACCGGCCGTGACGGCTTCTACAACGCGGGCTACGTGCGGGCTGGCACTGTCGCCTGGGTCGTTTACGCCTTCGCACGCTACGCCAGCAAGTTCGACGAGATGCGCTGGTCTTCAACCATCGACCGCGGCGTGGCGTGGCTGGTACGCCAGCACGACCCGGTGACCGGTCTGGTGTCCGCCGGACTGGGGCGCTGGGTGTCGTCCGACGTCTTCGACCCCGACTGGGTCGGCAGCTTCGCGTCGACGGAGCATCAACTCGACATCTGGTTCGCATTTCAGGCCGCGCAGCAGGCGGACCCGGCCGTGGCCAGTCGCTGGCAGCTGGCGCGGGCTGCGCAGGCGCTCGTCGCGGCGGTCGACGCATTCCTGTGGCGCGCGGAAGAGGGGCGATACGTGCAGGGCATCGCAGGGACGCGAATCGATGAGGGAAGCGCGCTGGACGCAAGCGGTACGTGGGCGGCGCTCTACGACGTTGCGGTGGGGAGAAACGTCAGGAGCGACTCGGCGTTGCAGTGGGTCGAGGCGCACCACGGCATCGACGTGCAGGGGTGGGCAGGGCTGCGACCTTACGAAGGCCTGCCGCCCGATACGTGGTTCGTCGAGGCGTCGGTGGCCGTACCGCTGGCGCTGTCCCGCTTGGGGCGGCGGCAACAGGCCTTGGAGGCACTGCAGCCGTTCGCCGATCTGGCTTGCGCCGGAGGGGTCCCCTTGGTCTACTCGCCCGTCTGGGCGACAGACTTCCCCTTCAGCCCAGCGACCGCGCCAACCGTCTGGTTCCTGTTTGCGGCCGCCGAAGTGGTGGGAGGGGAGGCGCCGTTTCTGTGGAGCGAGCGCCTCAACGTCCCGATCGGCCCCGCAGCGAGGTGATGGCCATGGCGACACCGGCCTCTCCTTGGCTCGACACGACGCGTTTCCCCGGCCGCCGATTTCTCGACTCGGTGGGTCGAACCCACGGCATCGCGGGCGCCTCGACACCGGCCGTCGCGGCGGAAGCGGAACTGCGACGCGCCTGGGCCGCCCAACTCGCCGTCGATCCTGCAGACCTCGTCCCTGTTGCCACCGGGGCCGACGCCCTGCGGTTGGTCTTTCAGTCGCTGCTGGCGCCGGGTGACACGGTCTTGCTCGCTGAGCCAGCGCCGGCAGACGCGCTGCAAGCGATTCTGGCGACTGGCGCGCGTTATGTGGACGTCGGCCGGGGGGCTCAAGGCGACGTCGATGCGGCCGGACTGCACCGGGCCTTGGGATGGCACGCTTCACCGGTCCTGTTCGGACAGGCTCCCGGGCTGTTCGGTGCAAGCGACGTCCCGGCCCTTGGCGCGCAGTCACGGGCGCGAGCCGTCGTGATCGATGCGCGCATGGACGCTCGCTGGGCTGGGCCACCGCTTTTCGGCGATCGGCCGCTCGCGACGGTGGTGGCGCTGCGAGACCTTGCGGACCCCAGACTTGGCGTTGCCCATGCCGTCGTGTGTGCGACGGGAACGGGCGCCCAGCTGGCAGGCCTTCGCGGTACTGAGGCTCTGCCGGTGCCCCTTTCGCGCGCGGCGCTCGCGGTGCTGCAGGAGCTTGCCCAATCTCCCGCGCGGGTGGTCGACGCCGAGCTGGCGATGCAAGCCTGCTACGATGAATTCACCAGCCTAATCAGCAGGATGGGCCGTCCGGGTGTGACCGTTCTGCCGCGAGCCGGTACCGTGGCATCGGCAGAGTGCGCGGCGGGCGACGCCCCTGAGGTCGCCGTGTCGCTGGCGCGCTCTGGTCTGCTGGTCGTGGGTGGTCATGGCGCTTGGCCGATGCGGAATCTGGTCGTCATCGACCTTGCACCCGCTGCGGCAACAGCCCCTTGGGACTACCAAGATTCCCATCGAGTTTGACCCCTCGCCTGCGCGTGGGTAACCTGCCGCCCGATGTCGAGATTGCGTTGCTCAGACCCGATCGTGCTGCTTGGGGTGGCCCTTGCCACCCTTGTCGCCGTCGGCTGCAACAGCAACGACCCCGAATCGCAGAAACCTCCCGCAGATATTCCACTTTCTGCGCGGGTCGAACGCGTCCTCAACGACCCCCAGGCACTGCCAAGACCCGTTGCGCTGCCCGTCGCCGCTACGTCGGCCGCAGCGCCCTTGGCTGTCGAGCCGACTCCGGCGGCACCAGAGCCTCCCGTGGCCGCTGCACCGGCCGCAGAAGCTCCGGCGGCGCCTGCGACGCAGCCCCCGCAAGCTGTGGATGCCCCGATCCTGCCCGTGCCGATCGTTCCCCGCGCAGTGCAGTCTGCAGTCGCTGTCGATACCCAGCATCCGGTCAAGCTTTCCGCCAAGGCCAAGCGGATTGCTGCGCGAAAGGCCAAGGCAGAAAAGGCAAAGGCGGCGAAGGCTGCGAAGGCGGCGAAGAACAAGGCCGCAAAAGCCGCGAAAGCCGCGAAACTCAAGGCGGCGAAGGCTGCCAAGGCCGCGAAGATCAAGGCTGCGAAAGCCGCCAAGGCCGAGAAATTGGCTGCCGCCAAGTCCGCACAGGCCTCTCCGGTGTCAGGAACCAAGCTGTCGAAGGCCAAGGCGAAGGCCAAGGCAAAGGCGGACGCCAAAGCAGCAAAGGCCAAGGCGACCAAGGCAACCAAAGCAACCAAAGCAACCAAGACCGTCCAAGCGACGTCCAAGAAGTCTACGCCCCCGGCGCAGTCTGAGCCGGCCGTCGAGGCGCCCGCCGGGGCGGACGCAACCGACTTGTACTACTCCGGAAAGCGCAAACTCGACGCCGGAGACTACAAGGGCGCCATCGCCGACCTGAAGGTCTCGCAGCAGCTGCGTCCCAGCGCGCGCACCCTGACGCTGCTTGGGCGTGCCTACTTCGACGGCAACAAGCTCCCGGAGGCAGAGAAGGTGCTCAAGCAAGCAGGGGCGCACGACGAGGCCCAGCTGCTGCTCGCCAACCTGTATCAGCAGCGTGGCAAGATTGCGGATGCCCGGCGCGTCTATCAGGCCTTCCTGCAAGCGCATCCGGACCATGCCAAGGCCGGTTGGGTCCGCAACCTGCTCCAGACGCTTTGATGGCCGACCTCCGTCCCGACGACCCCGATTTCCAGTACATGCAGAAGCTCGCCTTTCGCGCGCTGCTGGCTGCTGTGATGCGCCGGCCGCCCAGGGTCGTGTTCGTGTTCATGGGCGTCCTGCTGGCGGGCGGGGTCGTGCGAGGCACCGCCGATCGCTGGCTTGGACCCCACGGCAGCGAGAAGATCCTCTTGGCCGCCGCCCACATCCCGGAGTTCGTGCGTCAGGGGGAGTGGTGGCGTCTGATCACGGCGACGCTGTTGCACGCCAACCCCTCGCATCTGCTGCTGAACATCGTCGGCTTGTTTGTGTTGGGGCGTCCGGTCGAGGCGGCGTGGGGGCCCGCGCGCTTCACCTTGCTGACGGCAGGTGCGGCGCTGGGCGGCAGCCTGGTCGCCCTGCCGCAGGACGGCTTGGTGTCGGTGGGGGCCTCTGGCGCTCTGTTCGGGCTGCTGGCCGCCCTTGCGATGTTGGGCGTGCGGCTGTGGTCCCGGCTGACTCGCGGCTTGCAGCTGTCGATGGTCGTTGCCCCGACGGTCCTGCTGATCGCGATGCTGACGATCGGTGCCGTCATCCAGCAGGGATCGGGACGGGTCGACCTGCACGCGCACTTGGGCGGAGCGTTTGTCGGAGCGGCCCTGGCGCTTGTTCTGAGGCCGCAGCTGCCCTTGGGGGAACTCAGACCCGCTCAGCCAGGGCGTGAGCACGTCATGACCTCGCTGGCCATCGCGGTGAGCTTGCTGGTGTTGCTTGCCGTCGGGCTCGCCGCCGTTCGCGTGGGAGCGTCGCTGCCGATGCCGCCCGTGCGCAAGACCTCGTTTGCCTATGCAGGCCAGCAGATCGCGATCCCTGCCGGTTTGCCGCGTGGGGTTTGGCGCGGCCGCAGCTGCGTGGGTCAGGGCGTCGACAGTGCGTGGGCACTGACGAGTGATCGCACGCCGTGTGTGCAGCTGCCTTTGGGAAGCGTGCTCCTGATCGACCGTCGTGAGCGGCAACTCACTATGGATGCTGGGGATTGGTCGGCACTACGGACGGCAGCGCGGACGGGCCAGTTCGTTTATCGTCAGGAGTCCGTGATGGTGCACCCCCTCGCCGGCGGGTTGGTGTACCTGTTGTTTGCGGCCGAACCGCTGTTGCGTCCCCAAGCACTGGCCTTGCTGCCGTTGCTGCCGCCGCCCGGAACCGTCCGTGTGGAGTCCGTGTCGCTACCGGCCGCCGCTAGCGCCACCGTCGGAAACGAATAGCAGGCCCTGTTGCCGCGTTGCGATGGCAGACTGGTCGTCACGCCCGGAGGACTCCATGACCGCCCCCCGCTTCGTTGCCCTCGGTGTTGCCGCGCTTGCCCTGCTTTCGGCGACTGCCCAAGCGCAACCGTATCCGCCCGCGTATCCCTCGCGGCCCGTCGCGTCCCCGCATCACCCGATGGGCCGCAGCTCATTCGGCCTGCGTCTGGTGGGCGCTTCTGCTGGCGGCGATGTGACGAATGACCCTGCCGTGGATGGCGGTCCGACCCTGCTGGGCTTGGGGATGCAGTCGCGCTGGCGGGTGTCGCCGCACTGGTCTCTCGAGCTGGGGTTGGACTTCCTGACCGGCAAGACCTCGAGCGGCAACACCATCCTTGTGAACGAGAACGGCGTCGACGTGGCCTATCCCGACACGTTTCGCCAATCGTCCGTGCCGGTCGGCCTCGCCTTGATGTTCCATCTGCTGCAGAACTCGGTGATCGACCCTTACCTCTTGGGCGGTCTGGGGTTGCAGTGGACCAGCCTGTCCTACGAGGACTCGGTGTTCCAGACTGACCTGACCGAGAGCTATGGCCAGCTGGGTGCCGGCGCTCAGGTCTGGCTGGGCCGCGACGTTGCGCTTCACGCCGACGTCCGTTCGATGACCATGCTGCAAACGCTCAGCGTGTACCAATCGACGAAGAGCGAGTGCCAGGATGCGTGGGTCTGCGAGGGCACAAACCGCGTGCCGGACCCGAGCGAAAAGTTCCGCACGGGCCTGCAGTTTCAGGCGGGACTGACGCTGTACTGGTAGCCCGACCGAAGCTGTGTGCTTGCAGCCGGGGCGCGGCCTGCTACCCTCGCGCGCTTGTCCGGTCGCGTGGACTTCCTCCGCGTGCCGCCCGCCCCAACGGTGATCGATGTCCGGAAACGAGCTGCCCTTGCCTGCCCCCTCCACACCGTCGCGTGACGCCTCTTGGTCATGGCGCCAGAAATTGCTGATGACGTCTGCGATCTTGCTGGTCGGCGGCGTCCTGCTCGTGCGTTTTCTGGCTCCGCTGCACCCCGAAGCGCAAGCCGTGGACCTGCTGGCGGATCTAGGGGCAGAGCTGCCCGGTCGGCCGCTGAGCCAGACCGAAGCGTCCTTGGCCCTCGAACCGCCGCCAGAGCAGAAGGGCGGTCCGCAGCGTCTTGCTGAGCACGTGGACTCTGGCGACCTGATTTTGCTGCACTTCTGGGCCAGCTGGTGCCCGCCGTGCATCACCGAGTTGCCTGACCTGATGTCGCTGGCCAATGCCATGAAAGGACGTAAATTTCGTCTGATTGCAGTCAGCTATGACGACGACTGGGCTGCCCAGGACGACGCGCTGCGGCGCACCGTGGGCTCAGCACGGCCGGCGAACGTGATCTGGCTGCGCGACACCGAAGGGCAAGACGGCGACCCCACCAAGATGCTGCGGACTCGCTTGGGAACCGACCAACTTCCTGAGACTTATGTCATCGCGGGCGGCAAGGTCCTTGCGCGCTTCATCTCGTCGCAGCCGTGGACCAGTCCCAGAATGTTGCGGATGTTCGAGGTCCTGACCTCGCCCCGCTGAGTCGGAGGTAGCCGAGGCATGTCGACCGCTCCTGTCCCCAATGAGCCCGTTCTACAAGCTCCGCGCGGGTTAACCGCTGCCTGGCTGGCCGCGCTGGCGATTGGCGCAGGGCTGTCGCTGTGGCTGGGTTGGCCGACAGAGCAGCCCCTGCAACCGCAGCTGCAGCTGGAGTTCTGGAGGGGAACCCCCTTGGAGATCGAGGACATGCGCACGCGCGACGACGCTTTGCTGCGCGCGATGCAGCAGCCGGCGTTGGTGCAGGTCGAGCGCGAGTGGCGACTGGGTGTCGAGCGGTGGTGGGCCGACGGGCGCCGCCTTGGGGAGGAAGCGGCCGCAAGCGATCCGGAATTCACCAAGCGAAAAGCGGACCTGCAGTCACTGGCCGCGGGCGTCGTGGCCAAGGCCGGGCCTGACGGACTGCGCTGGATTGCGGTTCGCCATGGACGGTCGGTGCGCGAGCGCTTCGAGCACGGCCTTCGGGCGGCTCAGGCACGTCGCGAGGGCATCGCGGCCTATGTCAGGCACCGGCCGATGTCCGCCGAGGTGGCCGAGCTGCAGCGCACCGCAGGCCCGTTGACCGAGGCTTTGGCCGCTGCGGGTCTGGGGCGATTCCTTCGCGACGGCCAGTTGGACCCGGCCGCCGCGCGCGTCGTCGAAGCGTATGCCGCACGGCAACTACTGGCATTTGCTTCGCAAGCTCCGGGACCGCCGGTGGACTTGCCGACCGACGTGACCATGCTGTTGACGCGGTTTGAGGTCGAGGCGCACCCGGGGCTCAGCCTGCCGCAGAAGTTTGCGAAGCTGGAACAGGTGAGCCGGGAAGACGCCAGCTATCCCGCGGCGTTTGTCAGCGCAGTGTTGCTGGCCAGGGCAGGACGCTGTGCACAGGCCGTGCCGTTGTTCCAGATGGCGGTGAAGGAAGACCAGGAGCGCGAGCGGGCCGCGGTCAACGCCAAGTGGTGCGAACTCCAACGTCGTCCGCAGGCTCCGCCAGTACCCTGATCAGGTCTTGGCAGCCATCGCTTGGGCCAGCGCCGCCACTGCGAGGCGGAACACGTCACCTCGGTGGGCGTAGCTCTTGAACATGTCGTAGGAAGCGCAGGCCGGGCTCAGCAGGACGACGCCGGCCCCCTGGGCCAGCTGCAGGCCGCGCGGCACGCAGTCCTCCAGCCGCTCGCAGTGTTCGACGTGCAGGTGTGGGGGCAGCGTCCCGGCGATGCGCTGCGCCGTCTGGCCAATCAGCAACGCCGCAGCCGACTTGCGCCCGACCAGCTCGCCCAACTCTGCAAAATCTGCGTCCTTTTCGCTCCCGCCGCCGATCCAGACCAGCCGGTCGCCGGGGGCCAACTGCACGGCTTCCAGCCCGGCCGCCGCCGCGTGGGGGTTGGTGGCCTTGGAGTCGTCGATGAAGCGCACGCCGCCGATCTGCCCCACCGGCTGCATCCGATGCGCGGGCAGCTCAAACGTGCGAAGACCCTGACGAATCGCGTCCAGCGGGATGCCCAGCGCCAAGGCCATGCCGACGGCGCCCAACGCGTTCTCGACGTTGTGCAGCCCGGTGATCGGGTGGGGTCCCAGGCTCCCGAATTCAGACATCGGCAGGATCGCAACCCTTGCTCCGTCGCCCGGCGCCCACCACATCACGCCGTCCTCAAAGCCGAAGCCGCGCGCTGGCACGCCGCGGGTCGTGAACACCGCGTGGGCAAACGGCACGCCGGCGGCCAGACGGTCGCGGTGCGGTCCCAGCTCCGGGTCGTCGCCGTTGATCAGCAGCATGTCGCCCGCGCCCATGCGGTCGGCGACCTTCAGCTTGGTATCGATGTAGGCTTGGGTATCGCCTGCGAAATAGTCGATATGGTCGGCGCCGATGTTGGTCACGACCGCCACGCGAGGGCGCAGGGCCGAGCATGTCACCAGCTGAAACGCGCTGACCTCCGCCACCACTACGTCGTCGGGTCCCATCGTGTCGAGGAAATCGCACAGCGGGTCGCCGATGTTGCCGGCCACCACCGCGTTCAACCCCGCCTGCCGCACCAGATGTCCCATCAGCAGGGTCGTCGTCGTCTTGCCGTCGGTGCCTGAGATCGCGGCGATCGGATGTCCGCGGCCGTCCATCGCGGCCCGGTCCAATCGGTAGAACAGCTCGACTTCACTCAAGATAGCGTGTGCCAGCGCCTGGATCTCATGGAACCGCTTGGTGTGCGGCCCGACCCCCGGTGACAGGATGAACAGGTCGCCTCGCCGCCCCGCCGGACCACCGCCGCACTGCACCGACACGCGTCGGTCCAGCTCAGACAGCGGCCCCGCCAGCTCGGCCTCTGGCTTGTCGTCGACCGCCAGTACGTTCGCGCCTCGCCGCGCAAGGGCATTCGCCGCCGCGATTCCGGACTTGCCGAGACCGAAGACGGTGAACATCGCGCCCGCGACGTCGTCCCAGCACGTGCGCGCGGCCAGATACGCCTGTCGGCTCTCGTGATCCAGCGTCATGCCGCCCCCCTGCGCCCGGCGATGTAGCCGTCGGCCATGCGGAACAGGTCGTCACCGCCGAAGAACAGCACGGTCGCGGGAGCCTCCACCTCGCGCAATAGCCACGGCGGGATGTCCTGCAGCGCGTGGATGTACGTCACGTCGGGGCAGACCTCGCGGATCTTCTCGCACAGAAAGTCGGTATCGATGCCCGGGATCGGTACCTCGCCGGCCGTGTACAGCTCGGTGATCACCACCCGATCGGCGTCACGGAAGGCCTCGCGGTAGTCGTCCTGCAGGTAGTGGATCATGGTGAAACGGTACGGCTTGAAGACCGCCACCACTTGCCCTTCCGCCTGACTGCGCGCCGCCTCCAGCACCCGCTTGATGCCCGTGGGGTGCGAGATGTAGTCCTTGACCACCTCGACTCCGTCGGCATCGACCAAGGTGAAGCGATTCTCCAGACCCTTGTAGCCGGGTGCAGCGGTCTGGATCGTCGGGAATGGCACGCCCACGGCCAGCGCAGTCGCCATCGCGCCCAGCAAATTCGAGGCGTTGTAGCTTCCCGGCAGGTTCACCGTCACGTCGCCCAGCCGCACGCCGCCAGCCTGCACACCGAAGGTGCCGCCCATGCGCCGGGTCTGCAGGTCCAGGCCGCGCACGTCCACGTCAGCCGACTCGAAGCCGAACGTGACCAAGCGCACTTGTCCGTCCTTCAACGGTGCCGTGCCGCGCACGTACCGCTCCGGCGTCAGCTGGGCCAGGATCTTGCGAGCGCCTGCGTCGTCGGCGTTGACCACGGCGGTGCGCAACCTTGGATTGCCGTGGAAGAAAGTCAGGACGGCGGACTCGAGCTTGTCCCAAGACGGGTAGTAGTTCAGGTGGTCGAGCTCCAGATTGTTCAGGACCGCCACCTCGGGTCGGCTGTTGACCAGCGAGCCATCGGACTCGTCGACCTCGGCGACCAGCCACGGCGCGCCGTCGCGGGCGTTCATGTGGTAGTTCTCGAGCAGCCCGCCAATCACGAAACCGGGTTTCAGACCGGCCTGATCCAGCAGCCAGGTGACCGCCGCGCTGACGGTGCCTTTGCCGTGGGTGCCAATGATGCCGATGCCGCGGCGATCTTCCAGAAGCGCGCCAAGGGCTTGCGACCGGTGGAGGATGCGCAGCCCCAAGGCAGTAGCGGCGACGACCTCAGGATTGGTCGCGGGGATGGCGGTCGAAACGACGACGGTGTCGACGCCTGTCAGGTTGGCCGCGTCGTGACCGATGAACACGCGGATGCCCGCGTCTCGCAGCGACAGCGTCAGCTGGGACTCACGCACGTCGGAGCCCTGGACGTCCAGCCCACGCGCGTGCAGCAGGCGGGCCACGCCGGAAACGCCGATGCCACCGATGCCGATCAAGTGCCAGGTGCCGGGAGTCAAGAGAGAAGCCATGGCGATCACTCAGTTGGAAGGGGGAGGGAAGGGGCGGATCAGGGTAGTCGCGGACCGGTCGGACGGGCGGCGCGCTCCTGTAGCAGAGCGGCGGCACGCTGTCGAACCGCCGCCTCCGGGTGCTGGGCGGCCGCCTGTCGCAGCTGAGCCAAGGCCGCCTCGTCGCCGATGTCGGCCAGCGAGGCCAGCGCGGCATCGACGACGGCGGAGTGGTCGCTGTCGATGAGCTCT
Source organism: uncultured Myxococcales bacterium (assembly GCA_903955385.1). Taxonomy (GTDB): domain Bacteria; phylum Myxococcota_A; class UBA9042; order UBA9042; family UBA9042; genus CAJBNH01. Next base: position 32,345 of record CAJBNH010000024.1, read on the forward strand.
GTCAACACGGGCACGCTCTCGGCGCGTCCCAGCCGACCCAGCGCGGCCGTGGCCACGGCGGCCAGATCCTGTCGTGGGTCTCGCGCGGCCGCCTCCAGATCCACGCGGGCCTGCGTCAACCGGCGCTCGCCAACCTCGCGCGCCGCAGCGACCTTGCGCCAAAGCACGCGGGTGTCCATGAGGTCAAGGACTTGCGCGTCGTTCAGTTGTCGGGCCCAAAGCTCGGCCAGAACGTCGGTGGTTGCCATCTCAACCGCTCGGTCCAGACGTGCGAGCAGGAACTGGGGCAGGGTGGCCGAGCGCTCTGGCGGCATCGGCACGGTCGCCTGGAACGTCCGCTCGGCCACTGGGGCCTGATCGTCGGCGACGGCCCGCTCTGCGTGCGCGATGACCGTCAGAATCAGGGATCCCCACTCGGGTGGCGCGGAAGCGGGCTTCAGCGTGCCCTCCAGGTCCACGACCTGCCACGACACCGCGATGTCCACCCCCACCTGATCGGTCGGCAGGGCTCCTTTGGGCAGCGGACCCACTCCGCGCACTTGCGGCAACTTCGCGATCGTCGGCCGGAATTCCCGGTCCAGCCGCGCGTTGTCTACCCCGGGCACGGCCTGATCCGCTCCCACGTGTTGCTCGATTTGCAGGTCGACGATGTGAAAGCCAAGGGTCTGCGGAGGCTTGCGTATGGGAACGACTTTCTGCACCACCCGCGGAATCGCGACGTCGGCTTCGGGAGCCTGACGGTCACAGGCGAAGGCGCTCGCCAGCGCGAGTGCGGTCGTCCCGACCATGGCCCAGCGCCTCATCGCGTCTCCCCCTGCGGCAGAGTGGCTGGAGCGGCCTCCGGAAGGGTTACGATGGCGTCGCCCAGCACGATCAGGTGGTGGATCGCTCGCGACGCGCCCACGTAATACAGCTGCCTCGCCCGGTCCGGCGCGTAGCCGTCCAGCTCGGTCAGGATGACCACCGGCGCTTCCATGCCCTTGAACGAGTAGACGCCCCGCACCCGAATGCAGCCCGGCTCGTCCTGCGCCGTCAGGCGGAACGGCGAGATCTGCCCGCCCAACGTCATCACCTTGGACTTGGCGGGGGAACGTCCCACCAGAATCACCACGTCGTCGGGCCGGACTCCGCCCTCGTGGCAGATGCGGTCCAGCACGCGCTTGAGCGATCTGGGCAGGTTCGGGCGCAGCGGCACGAATTCGACCGGAGCCCCGGGCGGAGAAATGCAGCGCACGCCCCGCAGCCTCGGCTGAACCTCGAGCAGGTGGTCGTGGATGTGGCGGGTGTTGCGCCAGTTGGTCTGCAGCTCGATGGCGTGCTCAGCGCCCTCGACCGGCGCAGCGTCCGGTCGCAGCCGCTGCGCGTCGTCGAAGAACAGGTAGCGGATCGAGCGCCCAGGGTCGGTGCACAGCGACTCGAGCGCCTGCCACCACAGCGCAAGGAAGTCCTGCGCCTCGTCCACCACGATGGCGTCGTACTGCAGCCCGCGTTCCGCCGCCGCGTCGATCAGATGTTGGGCAAGGTCGGCGTTGAACCAGTGGTCAGCACCCTCGCGGTCGGTCGGCTTCTCGACGCCCTTTGACCGCAAATCGGCGATCTCGTAGCACAATTCGTGAAAGTGCAGCGCCTTGACGTTCGGCACGTCGGCCATGGCGTCGCGCAGGTGATGTCCCAACGCCTTGTTGTAGCAGGTCAGCAGCACGTTCATGCCCTGAGCCGCCAGTTGCCTCGCTTTGTGCATGGCCAGCAGCGTCTTGCCCGTGCCCGCCGGCCCGTAGACCGCGACCCGCCGCACGCGACCCAGCATGTCCAGCACTTCCATCTGGTGCTCGCTCAGGGCCACCAGCTGCGCCTGCTCGTCGGCAATCCGCTGTCGCAGCAGGACCTTGGCCTCACGCGGCGCCAGAAACAGGTCCTCAAATGCGCGCCACCACCACCGCGACGGCGCGTTGCCCACCGACGGGTACCGCCGGCCCCACGCGGCCAGCAACTGCTCCACAGCTTGGGGGAAGTGGTCTCGCGCACTCAGATCCAGCGTCAGCTCCGAAGGCGCGTGCGGGGCGAACCCTCGCGTGGGGGCCTGAATGTCCGGGAACACCACGCCGTGGCCGTGCACCGGGCGCGAGGGGGTGGCGTGGGGGCTCTCTCCCAGCTTGGCCATCAGCACGTGCATCGACTGTTCGGACTGCCGATACGGATCGCGCACCGGGTGCACCGCGCCCGTTCCGTCGGTGCTGGTCCAGCGGTCGGTGCTGGGGTCGTAGCGGATGCCGCCGCCCTTGACCTCGAGGACGAGCAGCCCGTGTTCGGCGTGAGCGACCAGAAAATCCGCCTCGCCGTCGCGCAGGGGCTCGTTCGGCCGACTGCGTCCCACCCAGCGGGCGGCGTGCACCACGATCCAATCGGGCCCCAGGCCCCGTCGGAGCTGATCGTAGACCCAAGCCTCGCTGCGGGGGCAGTCGCTCCCTCCGCGAGGTCCGTTGGCTGGGATCATGCGTGCCATCAAAGCCTTGCCTGAGACCGAAAATCGGGTGCGCGGCAACCGGAAAGGATAGCCCGCTCAGCCGGATCCGTCGAGGCGCGCGCCACGCACCGCCATCGACCCGGCGGACAGCCAGCGCGTGTCACCAAAGCGGAAAGCAGGGGATTGTAAGGCAGGGATGTCGTCCGCGCAGGGTCCGGCTGTTCGCTAGGGCGCCGACGGGCAGAAGACTTCGACGCGGTTCTGCGGCTGCACAAAGCCGTTCGGCAGGGCGAAGCCGCCGGCCAGCAGGACGCAGCCGCCCAGGGGGCCCTTGCCGGTGATGCGCGCCGCTCCGGCTCCGAAGCGCCCGACATTCAGCGGAATTCGCGCCTTGGCCTGACCGTCCGCGCCGAACCACAGTGCGTCGTCTACCGTCTTCAGGTTGGGACCGATGCCGCCGATCAGCAGCGCGGAACCGTCGGCAAGGCTGACGGTCGTGGCGAGCAGCCGCTTGCCACCATCCTGTCCCGCAAACACGCCCAGCTCGGCCGCAGCCATCACCAGCGACGGCGCGGTGCCGCCCTGCCACGTCAGCAGCATCGGGGCCAAGTCGCCGCCGCCCGTGATCTCGTTGTCTTCCAGATACAACCGTCGGGTCGACGCGCCCAGCAGCAGGAACTTCTGGCCTCCCAGCGGCAGGATCTGACCACCGTGCAGGGTCGCCGGGGCTGCGCCGGTCGTGACGACGGGCAGGAAGACGTTGGTGTCGCCGTCATAGACCTCTGCGAGCGGTGCCACTGCAGCCTGTCGCGTGCCTCCAACGATCAACAGGCGCTTGCACACGCCGCCCACGGTCTCGACGCACCCGACGGCCGCGCGGGCGCGGGCCACGGCCAGCGTGGGTCCAGACGCGGGGGGACAGACGACCTTGCCAGCCTCGACGGCGCACAGCATCGACGTGTTGACGCGAGGGTCCAGGGCCACGGAAGCGGGCACCTTGGCACCACCGGCGATCAGCAGGCGGTCGCCAGCGGTCGTGCGGACCCTGCCGATGGCGGGAAATGCGAGCGGCGCGTCCATCGCTGCCGCCAAGGCCGTCGCGCTGCTACCCTTGAGGTCCCAGCGGGTTACCGCGCTGGAGACCGGGCACTTGCCCGCAGGGTCGGCGCACTCGGCGGCGTCCAAACCTGTGGTCAGTGACTTGCCGGCGACGAGGTCCAGCTTGGCGCGGGTGGTGCCGCCGACCTGGGCAAACGCCGCGGTCGTCAGGGTCGTGGACTCCGCAAGACCGACGGCGGCGCTGTTCTTGACCAGCCGTGACACGAACAGGCCGACGCCGGGGTCGAACACTTCGATCAGGTCGACGGTGGCGGCCCAGCGGTTGTCGATCAGGGTGTTCAGTCCACCGACGATCGCGATGCGTCCGTCGTCCAACGACGTGACGACCGGGAAACCGCGGCGGCCGTAGCCGTTCAATGGAAACAGGTGATCGACCTCGCAAATCGAGGACTTGGAACACGTCGCGTTCGGGTGGATGCCCTTGCAGTCCAGATCGGTCGCGCAGTTCTTTACGACCTCGCAGGTCGAGGAGGTCGAGCACGTCGCATCTGGGTGGAACCCTTTGCAGTCCGCGCTCGTCGAGCACTTGACCACCGGGAAGGTGGCGAGGCTGGAGAACGCACCCAGTTGATACGGCTGCAAATAGTACGGGCTGGAAGCGACCGACTCGCCCGAGCCCGCTTTGACCGTGATGCCGCCGCGATAGGCGCGGTAGCGGAGCTTGGTGCAGGCGGAGTCCTCATACAGCTCGACGAGCAGCGAATAGGTCGTGTCGGACTTGAGGTTCGAGATCACGAGCTTGTTGCGGCTCTCAGAGTACCCCTGGCAGCTGGCAGGCACGAAGCTTGCCGTGGCCGCAAGGTCCTTCAAGGGAGCGTCGTAGATCTTGACCGTCAGCTTGGTCGCGCCCGGGAACGCCCCGGTCAGCGCGAACGCGACAGTGCCGTAGCCCTGTTCGCTGCAACCGCCGTCGGCGCACTTGTCGGCGGTCGAGCATCCTGCGAACAGCAGGAGCGCCAGCACGGTCGTCAGGGTCGTCGCGGTGAAGGCTCGCATGCGCTTCCCCTTGCTCAGCTAGTTGCCGGACGCGCCGCCGAAGACGGGGTCCTTGTGGGCGTCGTTTTGGTCCATCGAGAAAGCGGCCGTGCCCGTGGGTACGTTGTCCGTCTGGGAGGTCGCGAGTCCCACGCCGACTGCGGCGCCGACCACGACGACTCCCAAGGCCGTCCAGAACCACCACTGACGCGTGATCGAGTCTCCGCCGCCATCGTCCTCGCCGGCAGGCTGCGGGGTGGCCGGGGCCACGGGCGTGGGGGCCTGCGTCGCCTCTTTCAGCTGTTCCAGCATCACCGACTGCATCACGGTCTCGCCGGCGCGCGCCACGACGCGTCCCGACCACTCTCGGTAGCCCGACCGCACCACTCGAACCGTGTGCGGGCCAGCCGTCACCGACACCTTCAAGCCGCTGACGGAGGTGCGGCCTGCCAGCTTTTCGTCGACGTACACAAGCGCCACACCGCCGCCGAACAACAGCACGTGCAACGTCCCCGGCTGCTGCTCAGAGGTGGCATCGACGGCAGGTTCTGTCGGGCCCAAGACGGCGGTCAACGCCTTGGTCACCGCGGCGCCGGGCTTGTCGGGATTCTCGAGTGGCTGCTGCGTGGTCTGCACGACCTTGGAGGCCGCGACATCGACAAGCCGCAGTCCGAGTGCAAGCGTGCCAGCAGGCGTCTTCACGACCTCGCTGTACAGGACCAGCTGTGCGCCTTCCTTGCGACCGATGCGCGTCAGGCAGTCTGTGCCCGCCTCGGTGCATTCGAATTCGAACATCTGCTCGACCAGATCCGCACCCGAAATCTGCGCGTCGAGACGCTTGTAGCGCAGGGTCTGCGAGTGGATTTCTTTCGTCAGGCCACTGCGCGCGGAGTCGGCCATCGCCGCACTCTCAGCGCGCAGCACCAGCAGTTTCTGGCGCGCGGCGGCCGGGTCGCCAGGGGCGGAGGGCAGCGCAGTCGGCTGGGCCGACACTGATGCAGTTGGCAAGACGCCCATCATTCCGGCCAGAACCGTGGCCACAAGACGAACGACAACTCTTCGACTGGACTGGAAAGTCGAGGGATGCAAAGCGGCCTCCTCGGGCTGACGCCAGCGAGAATGCTAGGGTTGGCCTTCCCATGGTGTCAACCGCCGAACGCGTAAGCTGAATGCCTTTCCGTTTCCCGGACACGTCACGCCCGCCCGCGGTCGACCGCGGTTTCCGGCATACCCGCACAGCGTTGCCCGCAGGGGCCTCGAATCATGGGGAATCGACACTATCGCCGCCGGGCCGTGGGGTGGCCGATCGCGCTCCGTGACACGCCTGCGCACCTCGGTGTAGAGTCCCCGTCGGTCAGGCCAGCCGAACGACGACGGCAAGGCGAAGCGGAGGACCCATGACGCAACGCGTGGACTATTCGGTGTTCCCCGGAGTGAGAGAAGACGCCTACGTCGCGACGATCAACAAGATCATCGGCCACATCCGCCGGTCGCAGCTCACTGCGCGAGACTTTCGCGAGTGGATGAAGGACGAAGGGCTGTGGCTGAAGGAAGAAGCGCCGCACTTGCTGTCGTTTCTGGACATCCACACCGAAGGGCAGGTGCATCTGGGGCCGTTTGCGGAACGCTTTTTCGCCGCGCCGGACGAGGATGTCGCCCGCGAGCTGCTCTACAAGCGGATGGTCGACGAGAACACGCTGCTGATGAAATACGCGCTCGAAGCCTTGGACACCGAAGGCGGCGGGCGGCTGCACTCGACCAACGAGCTGCACCGGATGCTGACCAGCTACGTGTATCCGGGCAAACAGGTCGGTCTCGTTCAATTCCAGAACTGGATCAAGTGGATCGTCGCGTCGGGCCGCGTCAAGCTGATCGGCATCCGCTGGGGCCTCACCGATCTGGGCAAGCAGGCCGTGCCGCGCTTGCGGGCCCTCGATGCAGACGAGTTCCTGGAGGACGAAGCCGCCGACGCAGCCGCCCCGCAAGTTCCTGTCGCTGCTGCGGTTCCGGCGCCTCCTCCTCCCGCGGCGGTTCCGGTCGCAGCTCCCGCGCCAGTGTCCGCCGCAAAGGCCAAGGCCCCCAAGCCCGCAGCCGCCCAAGCCGAAGACCCCGACTCCGAAGACTTTCTGGATCTGCCGCCTGAATCCGAACCCGTGGACGAGTCGGTCTTCACCAAGTACGAACACCAGTTCGACGAAGTGCCTCCGACGTCTGCGGTTCCTGAGGCAGCGCCTCGCCCCTCGTCCAAGCGCGCGGCTCCTGCCCCTGCACCAGCCCCGGCGGTCGTGACGGCGGCTGCAGACGCCCCCGCCGCGGTCATCCGCCAGCCCCGCCACACCACGCCGCCGGCTACGGTGGCGCGCCAGATGCAGACCGAAGCCGCGTGCACCGGTCAGCCGCTGGACGTGGGGGATATCGTCGCTGCCTTGCGCAACCATGCACGAAGCAACGGGATCGTCGGTGGTGGGTCGCTGCTGCTAGCCCACGGCCTCGAGTCGCGGATGGCGCAAAGTGAGGCCGCACGTCACCTGTTGCTGGCAAGCCTGCTCGCCAGGCTGTACGCCGTTCGTCCCGACGGGTCGCTGGCCGAGCTGCTGGTCGAACGTGTGGGGGGCCTGGGGCCCGTCGCGGTGCTGCTGGACCGCCCGGAGGCGCTGGCAGAGGTCATCGTGCGCTGGGGTCTGGCGCAAGGCGACCCGTCGTCCACGGCGCTGCGCTCTGCGTTGCTGGAGACCGTGTTGGGTGGCCGCGCGCTGAAGGCTCAGGCCGACCTGCCGACCGCGCTGGCCGAGGCGCCCTCCAGCGAGGTGCTGCTGGGCATGCTGGGGCAGGGTCTGATGCGCGCCGCGCCGTTGCCCGCTCACTTCTGGCTGGTGCGAGAGATGGTGCGCGCCGGTCTGTGGACACGTCAGTCCGCCACCGAGATCGCGTTCGTGCCCAGCCGCCCGGTGCGCCTGATGGCCTATCGTTTGCGCATGATCGACAGTCACTTCGCGCAGGGAGCGGCCATGATGCTGCAGGTGGCGCGTCGCATGTGCACGCTGTTGCCGCCAGGTTCCGTCGAGGCGATGGCGTTCGAGGCCCTGGCACCCTCGGACCACCTGCGCTTCGATTGCGTGCGCGTGCCGATTTGCCAGCAACCGTGCTCGCTGGCGCCCACCCATGGCGAACAGGCGGTTTAGCTCCCTCGTCTACAGGGTTTCCATGTCGCGATCGGCGTCTTGACTCCGACACACGCACCGTTACACTTCGCTCGCTTCTGTGCTGCTGCTGCTCCGGCCCCTCGAGAATCCCAGCCGGCGCTCACCCGGGACCGCGCGCTTCTGCGCCGGTCGAGCTGGTTGTTCCGAAGCTGCCGCCGCCAAGCAACGTCCTGCCCGCGTCCTTTCCGCCCGTTCCCGCCCGTGACAGACACCTTGATTCCCCTATCGATTTCACATGCATCCGGGGCGCCGCTGCTCCGGAGTCTACGTACGGGTCTTGACGACCGCACAGGTTCTCATTAGCGTGCTTCCTACCTCAGTTGTTCTGCCGATTCGCTCCGAGGGTTCGCGCCGACACCGGCAGAACCCTGCAAGAGGCTCGCAGCCCCGACTTCGTGTTGGGGAGGGCGCGCCAAGAATCCATCGATGATGTTCCCCAAGGCTTCTCCCTCCCGCCGCGTCCCGGCACTCTGGCCGAGTCGCAACCTTCGTCCGCCCGCCTCCTCTCGACGACCCCCCTCCCCCAGGTGAAGTATGAATCTGAATGATCTCAAGCACATGAAAATGGCCGAACTCGTCACGCTCGCCAATGAGCTGGGCATCGAGGACGCCGCAAGCCTGCACCGCCAGGACCTGATCTTTGCCCTGCTGCAGGCGCAGACCAGCCGCGAGGGCGCAATTTACTCGGAGGGTGTGGTTCAGGTGCTGCCGGACGGCTACGGCTTCCTGCGCTCGCCCGACTACAACTACTTCCCCGGTTCCGACGACATCTACGTGTCGCCCTCGCAGATCCGCCGCTTTGGCCTGCGCAACGGCGACACGGTGTCCGGCGAGATCCGTCCCCCCAAGGAGGGCGAGCGCTACTTCGCGCTGCTCAAGGTCGACGAGATCAACTTCGAGGACCCGGAGCGGGCGCGCCACAAGATCCTGTTCGACAACCTGACGCCGCTGTATCCCACCGAGCGCTTGCGCTTGGAGTACACGCCCAAGAGCTATACGACCCGTGTCGTCGACCTGCTCTGCCCCCAGGGCAAGGGCCAGCGCACGCTGATCGTCGCGCCGCCGCGCACCGGCAAGACCGTGTTGCTGCAGGAGATCGCGCACGCGGTCGCCGCCAACCACAAGGAGGTCTACCTCATCGTGCTGCTCATCGACGAGCGCCCCGAGGAAGTGACCGACATGCAGCGCACCGTGCAGGGAGAGGTCGTCAGCTCGACGTTCGACGAGCCCGCCAGCCGGCACGTGCAGGTCGCCGAGATGGTGATCGAAAAGGCCAAGCGCCTGGTCGAGCACGGCCGCGACGTCGTGATCCTGCTCGACTCGATCACGCGTCTGGCGCGCGCCTACAACACCGTCGTGCCGCCTTCCGGCAAGATCCTGTCCGGCGGTGTCGACTCCAACGCACTGCACAAGCCCAAGCGCTTCTTCGGCGCGGCGCGCAACATCGAGGAAGGCGGGTCGCTGACGATCATCGGCACCGCGCTGATCGACACCGGCAGCCGCATGGACGAAGTGATCTTCGAAGAGTTCAAGGGTACCGGCAACTGCGAGATCCACCTGGACCGCAAGCTGATGGAGAAGCGCATCTACCCGTGCCTCGACATCAACAAGTCCGGAACCCGCAAGGAAGACCTGCTGTTCGACGAGCGCACGTTGAACCGGGTGTGGCTGCTGCGCCAGCTGCTGCATCCGCTCAACGTCATCGACTCGATGGAGTTCCTGCTCGACAAGGTCCGCAAGTACGAGACCAACCAGCAGTTCCTGGACGGCATGAACCAGTAGCCGTTCGGTCGCTTCGGGTTCGACTTCGTCCATCCATCCTGACAAGGGGTTCGCCGTGGCCACGGTCGTCATCACCGGCGGAGCCGGCTTCATCGGTTCCAACCTCGCCCATGCGCTAGTAGAACGCGGCGACACGGTTCGCGTGTTGGACGACCTGTCGTCCGGGCGGCGCGAGAATCTTGCGGACATCGCCGACCACGTCGAGCTCATCGTCGGCGACATCCGCAACCGCGCGGACGTCGACCGGGCGATGCAGGGGGCGGACTACGTGCTGCATCAGGCGGCGCTGCCCTCGGTCGTTCGGTCGGTCGCGGACCCAGTCACTTCCCATGACGTGAATGTAAACGGTATGTTGCAGGTGCTCGAGGGCGCACGTCGGGCCGGCATCCAGCGGCTGGTCTATGCGGCTTCGTCCAGCGCGTATGGCGAGACACCGGTGCTGCCCAAGGTGGAGACGATGACGCCGCAGCCCATCAGCCCGTACGGCGTGCAGAAGCTGTTGGGCGAGTTGTATGCCGCGGTCTACACGCGGGTTTATGGTCTGGACTGCGTCGCGCTGCGGTACTTCAACGTGTTTGGTCCGCGACAGTCGCCGAAGAGCGAGTACGCGGCGGTGATTCCGCGCTTCATCACGTTGATGCAGGCGAGCAAGCGGCCGACGCTGTACGGTGACGGCGGCCAGACGCGCGACTTCTGCTTCATCGCCAATGTGGTCGAGGCGAACCTGAAGGCGCTGGCGGCGCCCGCGGCTCCGGGCAACGTTTACAACGTCGCGTGCGGAAACCGGTATTCGCTGCTCGACCTTGTGGCGTCGATCAACGCGGCGCTGGGCTCCCACATCGAGCCCATCTTCGAGCCGGCGCGCTCAGGCGACATTCGCGACAGCTTGGCCGATATCACGGCGGCGCGGCGCGATCTGGGCTACACCGCGTCGGTCGACTTCGCTGAGGGCCTGCGTCGCGCCGTGACGTGGTACGCCGCCCATCCGGCCGGCTAACCCAACCAAGCTTCGCTCCAAGAGATTGTGCGGAATTCAGCGGGCCACGGTGGGCTGCACCGGCGCGGCTTCGCTCGCGGCCGGCGTTGCCGGCAGGGCCGTCGGCGGCATCGTCGGCACCGGCAGCCTTGGCATTGGGATCTGATGCGGCGCGAAGGTCGGAGGCGCCGTCGGTTGCCGCAGCGAGGGTGCCGGACCGCCAAAAATGGGCACCGACGCCGGCTTGGGGCGTGGGGCGAAGGCGGGCTTCTCGGTGTCGGCGGCAGCCTCGGTCGGCACGACGGCTTCGGGCGCCAGACCAGCGGTCGACGGTGCGACCAGCATCGCCAGCAGCACGGACGCCGGCGCGTTCAGGGACCACACCACCCGGGTCGTCTCGACACGCGCCGAAGACACGGCGGGAGGCCGCACGGCCATGGCGAGCGGGCCCAGTCCTTCGACCAGCGCATTGGCGTGTTTGGTTGTGCCGAGCTGTCGCGCAAGCGCCAGAGCCTCATTGCCGGCGTTCAGCAGGACCTGATGGTCGCGCGAGCCCTGAGGAATCGCCCGAGCCCCGGACTCCGACACCCGCGCGACCAGCAGCGCCAGCTCGCGGGTCCGGTTGGTCAGCTCATCGACGCGGCCATCTTCCGGCCGCACCTGAGCGCGGCGGGTGTCGGCCACCCACGACTCGATGCGGTCCCGCAGCGACAGCGCGGTCTCAGGGCCCTTGCAATCGAAGCGCACCACCAACTCGCCCTTGTCGCCGCTGACCACGGCCGTGGCCACGCGCACGTTCTGGCCCAGCGCACCGCCCGGCAGCCACTCGGCGATGCCCGCTTCGGTCGGGGCGAGGCTCCACAGCGACCCTTCGGCGCGCAACGCGGCCAGCCGGTCGCGCAACACAGGGTCGTCCACCAGCGCCGGAGTCAATCCACGACGCACCGCACCCAGCCGCTCCAACGCCGAGTCCGTGCCCAACCACAGGACCTGCTTCGACGCCGCAACTCCGCGCCAGCGTTCGCCTCTTGGGCCGATGGGCAGCCAGATCGACGGACCACTGGGCGACGCGACGATGCTCGCCTGCCACCGGTCGGCCAACCGCTTCAGAATCGCTGGCGCGTCGCGGACTTGCACCAGCAGCGCCACGCCATCCTGCCAGCGCACCAGCATTGCCACGGGATCGGCCAACGGACGCAGCTTCAGCGCCTCGACCAGGGCAAACGGTCCCAGCCCGAAGGCCGCCGAGATCGAGTCGTCGGCACGTTGCAGCGTCTTGGTCAGATCGTTGATGTGCAGGCCGACAACCTGCCGGGCGTCGGCCGGGATGTCGTCGGACGCATCGCGCTCTGCCCCCCGCAGCGCCAGCGCGACGCCACCTGCGGCCAGTAGCACCAGAACGACGGCGACGGAGGCCAGGGTCTTGCCAGAGGCGCGTTCCCCCGGCTTGCGCTGCACAAACCAGGCGATGCCCATGCCGACGGCGTACAGCACGACCAGCGGCCCCGCCATCAGCGTCTGGTTGATGGGGTCGGGCGTAGGAGTCAGCACGGCGCCGATGACGAACGAGACGACGATCCAGTAGCGGAAGAAGCGCAGCAGCCCGCCGGGCGTGACCAGACCCAACGATGCGAGCACATAGAGGAACAGCGGCAGCTCAAACACCGCGCCGAACGCCAGCAGCATCAGCAGCGAAAAGGACACCGTGCTGGCCAGCGTCGGCTCGAGCGACATGCCTGGCGCATCGAGCGTCATCTTGATCAGGAAGTCGGTCATGAACGGCAGCACGACCAGGTAGCAAAACGCGGCGCCGAGCACGAAACACGCGACGGAGCCCGTGACCACAGGCGTGATGAGTCGCCTTTCCTTCTTCAAGAGGCCGGGCGCGACGAAGGCCCAGATCTGGTAGAAAACCCAAGGACTTGCAAGGAAGAGGCCGCCGACCACCGAGATCCGCATGTAGACCTCGATGCTCTCCGTGATCTGCAATGCCTTGATGGTGAAGAGGTTGTTGTTGGCCAGCGCCTCGCGCACCGGCCTGCTGAGCCAGTCGTACAGCTCGATGTGGTAGGTCCACGCGACGAAAAACGCGACCACCACGCCCAGCATGGCCCGCAGCAGCCGCTGCCGCAGCTCGACCAGGTGGGCGCGAAACGACATCGTGCCCTTGTCGGGTTCGGTGGCTTCCATCGTCAGTTCATGCCTCGCCGTCGGGCGTCTGCGCCCCGTCCGCCAGGTCGTCGGCTCCGGGGGCGGCGTTGGCGGTTCTTGGGTCCGCGGCGTCGGGTTCACCTTCAGACAGGGAGGTGCGCATCCGGCGGGGCGGGGTCGTGCGGGGCTGCACACCGTCTCCAGACGTCAGGGGCAGGGGGCGCGACGTCTCGCTCTCCACCGGATCTGCGGTAGAATCTGTAGGAGAAACAGATGTTTCTGGTGTGATGGCGTCGTTCGGCGCTTCCGCCAGTGCGCCGGCGATGCTCGGCGGCGTAACCGGCGCGCGAGGCGGCGGGGCGGGCTCAAGAGGCCGCTCGACCTCCTTGGTCAGCTCGTCCAGGCTGCCACGGAGTTCCGCTTGAGCAAGGTTGGCGGCGCGGCGCAGGTCGCGCAGGCCGGTGCCGAGGGTCTTGGCAACCTGCGGCAGCTTGTCCGGGCCGACGAACAGCAGTGCGATGATCAAGATGATGATGAGCTCTGGACCACCGATGCCAAACACGACCACCTCGTCAAACGCCGGAGGGCAGCCTAGGGCAGCAGCGGGAGCGGGTCAATTCGAGTCGTCACTAGAGGATACGCGGGCCGGCCAGCGACCGCCGAGCGACAAGCCCGAGCACTCGCGGTGCCGTTCGGCCCAGATCGGCGGCGTCGGCCTCTTGCGGCAGCATGTCCAGCAATCGCCGCAAACCCTGCCGAACCGGACCCACGGTGCCGTACAGGGCATCGCAAGTGCGCAGACGCACTGAATGGCCGATGGTGACCCGCTCAATCGGCATCACGCTGGCCATCTGCGTCAGCACCGCTCCAATGCCGGGGGCAAAGCGCATGGTCTCGAGGTGGGCGCCGCGCTCGATGGCCTCAAGAGCCATCGGACCTGCGAGCAGGGGCGCGAGTCGCGTGTGCAGCAGCCTCTCGAACCCGCTGAGGCCCTGACCCACGGCCATCGACACGGCCTGCAAGGGGCGGGGCGTCACCGGGGCGGCGGCCTGGCTGCGGCACGGCGCCGTGTCGCCTTGGGCAAGTACGCGAGCGACCAGCATGCCATCGGGTTTCAGCTCGCGGTGGGCCTTGTTCACCAGCCACATAGGGTCGACGTAGGTGTGCAGGACGTCGGACAGCACGACGAGGTCGAACGACGACGGGGTCAGGGACGCCTGTCCGTACGTGCGGTTGACCAGCGTCAGCCGACCGGCCTCACTGGGTCCCAGCGTTGCGTGCAGGGCTGCCACGCCGTCGTCGTCCAGATCGCAAAGCGTCACCCAGTGCCCAGCACGGGCCAGCGCGATCGCCAGATCCGGCCGCGGCGCACCGGCCAGCAAGACCCGTCCCGGCTCCAGCTGGCGCAACCAGGCGTCCAGACCGGGCAGCACGGCGGCCATGCCGACGGGATCCTGGGCGTAGGAAGGCAGCGGAACCGCAAGGTTGCGCCGCACTCCCTCGATTTCGCGTTTCAGTCGCACCATGGGCGCACTCCGCGGGCGGTCAGCCGGGAGGCCAGGCGAGATCGCGCCCGGCCAGCACATGCAGGTGCAGGTGGGCCACCGACTGTCCGGCGTCAGCACCCGTGTTGGCGACCGTGCGATAGCCGGTCTCAGCGACCCCGAGCTGGCGCGCCACTTGACCCGCAGCCAGCAGCAGCTTGCCCAGCAGCGCGGCTTGGTCAGGTGAGGCTTCGGCCAGACTCTTCAAGTGCCTGCGCGGGATGACCAGCACATGCACCGGGGCCTTGGGGGCGATGTCGTGAAACGCCACGATGTCGGGATCTTCATACAGGAAGCGCACGCCGAACTCGCCGTTGGCGATCCGACAGAAGGCGCAACCCTCCGTATCCGCGGACATGGCTAGCGGGCCACCGGACGCTTCTGCGTCGTGGTCTTGGCCGCGCTGATGCGACGCTTGATGCGGGCGATCTTCTTGTTGCGCGAGATCGTGCGAAGCATCTTGAGCGAACGGCTGCCAGCACCCATGAAAAACCTCCGAATCTCTATCAGTTCTATGAAGCTAGCGGTCCTGCGGTGGAACGTGGCGCTTGCCAGCCCTGCCGTGCGAATGGACCACGGGGGGCAAAAGGCTACAGCGGCAACCCATGCGGCGTCAATGACAGACCGCTTTCGCCGACTTGCGCGAGCATCAGCGACCACGCGCCACCATGGGCGCGGCACAACAGGACGGCCCCGTCCTCGACCGACTGGATGGCGACGATGCGCTGGATGCCGGCCAGCGGGATCGGTCGATCGGCTCGCAGCGTTCGGGCGTCCACACCCAGCAAACAGGCGTCGCGCTCGCCCTCGCCCTCCAGCGGCACTGCGGCGAACCAGAGGCGGCCAGCGGCCGGGTCCAGCGTCCAGGGTTGGTCCACTGCGAGTCGATCTGCCGGCGCGAATCGCTTGCGCAGGTCACTGGAGGCAAACGTCACCCGGCCCGCACGCAGCACCAGCAGCGAGGCCCCAGTGTGCAACACCCCGGGTTCAAACGGATCGAACACGTTGAAGCTCGCGTAGATGCGGTCCTGCGCCGGCCAGGCCACTGCCGCCCGGAAGCCGGCGATCTGTTCGCCCAAATCGGCGGCCGCGAATTTGTGCTGCGGCTCACCCCGGCCGTCCGTCAGCGCGACGATCCAGGCGGCGCGGTTGCGCTCGCGGGCGGAGGTCGCCACCAGTAGCGGACCCGGCATGCCTTCGATACCACACAGGTTCTCGAGACTGGGCTGCGACTTGCGCTGATCCACCACCTCAAGCGTTCGGGCGTCCACGCGCGTCCACGTGGTCGCTGGGCCGCGCTGGGTTGAGCGGCTCAACAAGGTCCAGATCGCAGCGTCCGGCTGCAACGCCGCCCCCACGAGTTGATCGTCGCCACGCAAGAGGTCGGCCAGCGGTGCTGCCGCCGTGACGGCGGGGGGCTGGCCGGCGAGTTGCTCGATCACGACCAGACGGTGTTGGCTGATGCCGACCAGCCGAACCACTTCGCCCACCTGCGCCAGCCTGGCGAACCCGTTGGCCTGAACCGGCCACTCCTTGGGCAGCTCGTAAGGTTGCAGTCCGCGGGTCGTCAGGTTGACGGCAATCCAGATGCGGTCCTGCACCAACAGCAGCCGCCCGTGTGCGATGCCACTGACCAGCGGGGCCTGCGCCAGCTTCTGCACCCCCGGCGGCAGCGGACGGCCGCGCAGGGTGGGGGCCGCCGCTTCGTCGATCTTCTGAGTCAGCTCGGTGCGTTGCGCCAAGGGCAGCAGCGGCCCCAGATCGCCCAAGCGGGCGCGGGCGCGGAACCAGTCCTGACGCCCGATGGCCTCATCGACCTCCATCTGCAGGCGGGCGCGGCGGGCATCGACCTGCCGGGCTGCGGCCAGCTCTGCGCGCAGGGCCTTGATCTCGGGCGACACTTGCGGCGTCTGTCGGGTCCATTCCGCCAGCAGATCTGCGGCGACGTCCAACTCTCCTGCCTCCAGCCGCCGTGCCACCGCTTCGGCGACCTCCGCTTCCCGTGCACGCTGCCGGACGTCGTCCTGAGTGCGCAGCCAGACGGCGGCTCGGGTCGCGGTCGGCGCGGTCGTCCATGGGGGCGCCAGCCCGGACAGTCGCTGTCGAGCGGTCTCCGTGTCGCCGCGCACCAACGCTTCCCGCAGGGCCAACAGCGCCTCCAGGCCCGCAGCTTGTGTCGCCAAGGGACCGATGTTCTTCAGCGCGGCGGCCTCGCGGACCACCGACCACTGCTGGGCCGTCTCGAGGTCCTCGTCGGGCCATGCGTCCGGCCCGTGCTCGTCGGCCAGTTGCCCCAGCGCACGCAGTCGCGTCAGGCGGTCCGTGGCCGCACGGACCTGCTGCAGCCGCTCGCGCAGGGCGACGTCCTTGCGGGATTGCGCGATGAAGGTCAGGTAGTTGCGGTCGGCATCGGTGGCGACGTCCAGGGCGACCAGCAGGCGAACCGCGTCGTGCGCGGCCCCCAGATCGTTGGCGTCCAGTGCCTCGTCGATGCGTTGCCGCAGCGCACTCGCGCGGCCTTGCTCTTCCGCTTCACGCACCCGACCTTCCGCAGTCGCAAACGCCGGGTGGGCGTGCCAGTCGGCGCGCAAGGTCTCCAGCGCAAGTCGGGCACCGCCGACGTCGCGAGTGGCGAGCGCGGATTCCACAGGCAGCAGCGCCTGCTGCCCGCGCAGGGCCTCGTCGGCGCGCAGGTGCTCCAGCAGACGCTGGGCGGGTCCCAGAGGCGGCAGCTGCCCCGCAAATCGCTCCAGTAGGGTACGGGCCTGCTCGACGCGTCCCGACTGCACCTGCTGCGTCGCTACCCGCGCAACGGCGTCCGGATCCCCTTGCAGGGCCAAGGCTTCGTCCAGCTCGGCAGCGCGGGGATGGCCGGTCTCCCGTGCCGCGCGGGCCAGCAGCTGGACCAGACGCGGGGCGTCGGCGCCTGCCAAACCCATCGGCGGCTCAAAGGCTGGGTCGTTCAACCAGGCAGCGACTTCAGGGAACTGGCCGTATCGCTCGACCAGGAACTCCGCATACCGCCGCGTCAGGGTCAGCGACTCGGCACCTTGGGCAGCGTGAGCGGCGGCCAGATACCGGTCGCGCGCCACCTCGAAGTCATAGGCGGCCTCGGCCTTTTCGCCTTGGGTCCACAGGTCTGTGGCGCGACCCGAGCGGACGTCAGCAGGCAGCGGCGCAAGCGAGGGACGCGACCAATTTCGGGTCTTTGCGGGGGGCTTGGACATGTCGCGGAATCCTGGCCGGTGCGGTGTTGCCGGGCATGGCTACTGGCAGACCCCGGCCTGGCAGGTCACGCCGTCGCCGCATGGCGTGGCATCGGTGACGGGCGTGGAGACGCAGCCCTGTCCCGGGTCGCACGCGTCGGTGGTGCACGGGTTGTCATCGTTGCACTTTACGGGGGGCGGGATGGCGCACACGCCGCCCGCTTCGCACGCCTCGCCCTCGGTGCAGGCGTTGCCGTCGCTGCAAGGGGTGCCGACGGTATCCTGCCACGTGCACTGCAGGTTCTCGTTGCAGCCCTCGACCGTACACGCGTTGCCGTCGTCGCACGGCGTCAGGTCCTCAGGCGTGCACTTCTTGGTGACGCACATCGTGGTGGTAGGGTCGCAGGACTGCAGCTCGCCGCACCCGGCGTCGTTGGCGCACTCGACACACTTGCCCGTCATGCTTTTGCAGGCGTACAGCGTGTAGGCGTTGGCGTCGCCGCTGAAGCCGTTGATGCGCAAATAGTATTTCCCAGCAACCGCAGCTCCGAACACCAGCTGCTCCGGCGCCTGCTTGGTCGCCGCAGTGGCCACGGGCGAAGCGAACTTGCCCGCCGCATACAGGCGCATGTCCAGATCGCCGACCGCCGTGTCGAATTCCAGCGTGACGGTCAGCGTTTCACCCTGCGCGAGCGACACAACCTGCCAGTCGAAGTCGTAGGGACACAGCGACAGGTCCACCGTCTTGCCCATGGGCAGCGGCGTGGCGATCTGCGGACTGCCGTTGGGCTCCAGCGCATCGGCCAGACACAGCTGGATCACCTCGACCGCGGTGGAGGCGGTGTTGTTCAGCTCTTGGGTCTCTGCGACGGACTGGGTGGCGTCGGCGGCCAGGATCAGGAATGCAGGTCCGGGCTTGGCATCGACCGGCAGCGCCGCTTTGTCGTCCATGCTGACCATCGACTTGCCGGCGACGCCGCTCAGCGGCTTGGTCAGCAGCAGGTGGTCTCCCGAGTCCAGCTTGGCGTCGAGCGAGTAGTAGTACGCGTACTCGAAGGCGCCCGCGGGGTCCTTGCACTCGTTGCGGATCTCGGACGTCAGGTACACGTCCTCTCCCTGCACCACTTGCGCGGGGAACAGGCTGGCAATCTTGGCCGTCAGGTCGATGCCCTTGCCGCCGTCGACTTGCAGCTTGTAGGCAAATGTCGAGGGCTTCACGTCGGGCGTCTTGTAGACCACCTGCATGTAGTAGTCCCCCGTCTCTGGCGCGACGAACTTTACGGTTCCATTGGTGTTTTGCGTCTGGATCGGCGGCAGGTTCGGGTCGCTGTAGTACTTCAACGCAAACGCTTGGGTCGTGTGCTCGAAGCCGATCTGCACGCTCTCGCCCTTGTTCATCGCCAGACGGAACCAGTCCTCGTCGCCCAGACACAGGGTCAGCTCCGACAGTCCGCACCCCAGCTCGGCGGCCGACTGCGCGCTGTTGTTGGCCTCGAAGTAGTCGGCCAGGCACACGTCCGTGGGGTCGGGGTCGGCCACCTCCAGCGTCAGCGTGTAGTCATGCGGCAGCGCCTGGCCGCTCTCGGGCAGAACGTAGACGTGCACGTAGAAAGTGCCGCCCGACTGCACATAGGGCAGACGCGCTTGTGTTTTCATTGGGTTGGCAGATCCGGCGACGACGCCCGTCTTGCTGGCATCGACCAGCTGCACGCCGATCACGCCCTGACCGGCGACGTAACTCCACGCGATGGTGGCGGAGATCATCTTGCCGGTCGGGACCTCGACGCGGAACCAGTCCTCGAGCCCAGGGCAAACGTTCAGATTCTTGTAGGTGGCCATCTGCGAGGGCAGCAGTGCGGCCTCGTCGACGGTGTGGTTGCCGGTGAAGGCGTCGGTTGCGCACGAGGCGGTCGTGCTCAGCACCAGCTGGGACGACATCGCAGCGTTGTTCGTCTCGTCCACTTCGACGACCGTCGAGGTCGGGTCTGCCAGTACGCCGACGTAGTAGTTGCCGCCCGGCACCACCGGCAACAGCAAATTCGTCAGCACTTCCTGCGAGCTTGCGGCGGGGATGCCCTGGTCGAAGGTCACGTTCTTCAGCACAGCATCCTTCGAGTCCAGCACGGCGTCGGTCGACAGGACGTACTTCAGACCGAAAGCGCCGCTGGGCTGGTCGCCCAAATTCGCCAAGCGGAACTTGGACTTGACCAAACCACCGGGCCAAGTTGCCTGCGGAGTGACCGTCAGGTTGGCCGTCAACAGGTCAATGCCCGCTGCCGGGGGAACGACCTTGACGTCCAGCGCGTACTTGGCGCGCGCCTCTGCCGTGTGACCGTAGACGCGGATGTACCAAGTGCCGGCTTGCGCCACCGACAGGGCGGTCGCCTTCTTGACCGGGGCCATGTACTTCAGCGAATCCGCAAGCGTTTTTCCGTCGGGCGCCACCAAGTCGAGGTCCAGCAGCGCCGGCACCGGAGTCGTCCACAGGATCTCCTGCGCCGTCAGGGTCACCAGCAGGGAATGGCCCAGCGGCACCTGCACCTTCCACCAATCCTCGTCGCCGCACGCGCCCAGTCCCTGGGTCACGCCGGGCTGCACTTCAGCGGCCGCTGCCAGCGTGTCGTTGCTCTTGCCTGCGGTGTCGGCGGCGTCCTCGAAGCAGCCGCCCTTCGGGTCCAGCACCTTCACGGGCACTGCCGACACCGAGATGTTGTTGGTTTTATTGGTGTCTTTGGTCAGGGCACCGTCACCGTCGGCGAACACGCAGACGTACCAGTCGGAGACCGAGTGGTCCAGGCCGACGGGCACCGGGACCGTGGCGTTGACCTGCGTGGACTCCAACCCGTCGACCCCCGAGAACGAGACCTTGCCCAGCAGTGGGCTCTTGCCGCTGGCGACGCTGGCCAGCGTGCATGTGTTCGTGGCCGACAGCGCGTACCAGGTGTTCGACGCTCCAGCTCCGGTCGAACCGTCGTTGTAGACCATGTGGCTGATCTTCAGCGCGCCACCCGCGGCGACCGACTCCGGGTGGAAGCCGACGCTGTCGGTGCGCAGATCGACGTTGGCCTGCAGTGCGACCGAAAGCGCGTCGAACATCTTGGCATTGTTCCCTTCATCCAGTTCGGCGATCTTCTGATCGGGGTCCAGCAGCAGGTAGACGTACCACTTCTGCGCGGGCGTTTGCGGACTGATCGTCACCACTTGCGAGCCAGACTTCGCCTCGCCAGCGACTAGTGGCGCGACGCTGAAGTTGGTCTGGTTGATGTTGCAGGTCGTTTTCGAGAACGCCTTGGTCGGACAGAGGTAGATCGAGGCGGGAAAGGACGGCGAAGCGTCGGTTCCCGTGTTCAGCACCGACCACTCGACCGTGACGGCGCCGTTCAGGTAGGTCCCCTTGGGCTTGACCGCCATCGAGGTCAGCGCGAGGTCTATGCCCTTCTTCACCACCTTCTGGATCTTCAGCAGGTTGGCGCTGACGGCGAGGTTGTTGTCCTCGTTGGTCTCGTGGATGGCCTCGGTCGTGTCCACCTTGGCGATCAGGTACCAGCTGCCGTCCGCCAGCTCTGGCACACCCGTGCTGTGCAGCAGGGGCAGCGAAGACATCGGAGCGATCTTTTGCAGGTTCGAGTCGGCGAGCTTGGTGATGCGCTTGTCGATCTGCTTGGGGTCCTCGACGCAGACCTTCTTGCCTGCGACGGTCTGGCAGACCTCGGGCAGGGTGAAGTCGTAGTCCAGCTTCTGGTCCAGCGACGCAAAGACGCCGAACTTCACGGCCTTGGCCTCGCCCTCGCCGGCGTTGCCGATGGTCAGCGTGTAGCCCAGCGCCTGTCCGGGCGAATAGGTTTCGTCCGACGCGAACTCTGGCGCCGTGATCGACAGGTCGGGCTCCGCCGCCGCCTTGGAGTCGACCACCAGCTGGTCCGTAGCGAAATTCTCATTGTCGGTTCGGTTGATCTCGTTGATGACCTGCTTGTCGTCGACCCGCAACAGCACCCAGTAGCTGCCGTCGACCAAGTTCTTCGGCAGGTAGAAGGTGGCCTTGAGGTTCTCGGTCACGGGAGAGAGCTTTCCGGACCCGATGCCTTGGTGCTCAAACGTATGCAGCACGACGTCACCGTCATCGATCACGGCGTCGGTGGACATGCGGATCACGGTCTGGAACGGCGTCGTCACCGCATCGCCCTCGTTGGTGATGCTGAAAGCGACCGAGACCTCATCGCCTGATTTCACCGCGACGGGGGCCATCAGGGTCGCGAGGCTGACCGACAACGCAGCGGGGTCCTGCACTTTGATCGTGTGCATCGCCTCTGCACGGTACTTCTTCGGGTTCACCTTCCAGTTGACGGTGACCTTGACGGTGTACTCGGCCATGGCGTTGAACGTGTGGGTGACCTTCCACGCATCCGGCTCTTTCTCCAGATCGGCCAGCTGGGTCACGCCGTCGCCGAAGTCCCACGTCAGGAACAGCTGACTGGGCTCGATCCCCGAGATGTCCGCCACCAGATCGACGGTCAGCGGTGCGTTGCCGGTGTCCGGCGTGGCCGTCAGCGTCACGTCGATCTGCGGCGGCACGAACGCTTCCGCAACATCCAGCGTGTCGTCCACGTCCACGGCGACGTCGGTCACCGCGTCCGTCGGCTCCGCAGAGCAGGCAGCAAGAAACACCGCGCACCCAAGGGCGAGAGCGGCGATGGACAAGGAAGTGATTCGCATGGGCTCTCTCGGTCCGCGCGGGACATGGTTCCGCCTGCTGGACGAACGATCCAGTATAGGCAAAGCCGTGACGCGGGTCCACGACCCGATGGGGGGGCTGAACGGCATTCGCTGCCCGCTGCCGGTGGTCTGCCGGGCGCGGGGCCGCTATGCTCTGTGACCATGCAAGCTGCCGCACACGTTGAACTGCACGCGACCCCGGCGAGCCAAGCGGCGGTCGAAGTGGTGCGCCGGCTGCGCGAAGCTGGACATTCCGCTTATCTGGTAGGCGGTTGTGTGCGCGACCTTGTGCTGGGACTGGTACCGAAAGACTACGACGTCGCCACGGCCGCGACCCCGGATCAGGTGCGCGCGCTGTTTCGCAACATCGTCGAGGTGGGCGCGGTGTTCGGCGTGCTGCGCGTGCGGCTGGCCCCGGCTGCGGGTCTGGCGGTGCAGGAAATCGAGGTCGCCACCTTTCGCGCCGAAGCCGCCTACACCGATGGTCGTCGCCCCGACGTGGTCCGCTTCACCGATGCGCGTGAGGACGTGGTCCGCCGCGACTTCACCATGAACGGCCTGCTCTTGGACCCGCTGGATTCGTCCGGGCAGCCCGCTGAACTGGGCGTGGTCGTCGATCTGGTGGAAGGGATGCCCGACCTGCTGGCGCGGCGTTTGCGGGCGATTGGCAGTCCTTTCGAGCGGTTCGAGGAGGACGCGCTGCGACTGTTGCGGGCACCCCGCTTTGCCAGCCGCTTTCGGATGGTGATCGACCCTGCCACCGCCCAAGCGATCCGGGCCGCCGCGCCCACGTTGCAGCGCGTCTCGGCAGAGCGGATCAGCGCCGAGTGCGCCGCCATGTTGACGGGCGAGCACGTGGACCTTGCGTTGGACCTGATGGTGGACTTGGGACTTGCCGCGGTGATCTGGCCGCTCGTGCTCGCAGCAGATCCCGACCTTGGGCGCGCCAAGGCCCGGTTTGCCTCTGCCCGACGCGAGCTGGAACTGCAGCCCGCAACCGCGCCGAACGCCTTTGCGCCCGAGACGACGTTGCGGCTGCCCTTGGCGCTTGCGCTGCTGTTCGCCGACGCCCGGCCGGTGGCCCGCGAGCTGGGGCGGGCGTGGCGATTGTCACACGCTGATATTCAGGAACTGTCCAAGATCCAAGAGCTTGTCGATGGCCTGCGGACTCGGGCCGAGGCTGCAGAGCGGCCCTTGTCGGCCGCGCTCGTGCGCTTGCTGCGGGAGCCGATGTCGGACGCGGCGCTGCTGGTCCTCCTTGCCGCGACCGACCTGGACGGCGACGGGCAGGGCACGGTTCACGTCTGTCGCGAGCTGAGGCGTCTGCGCGCCATGACGCAGCGGAGTGTGTGGTGGCCCGAGCTGGCCGTCACCGGCGACACCCTGCAGGCGTGGGGCCACTCGCCGGGGCCCGGCTTCCGGTCCGTGTTGCAGGCGGCTGAGGACGTGCAGCTGCGCGGCGGCGACGCAGAGACCGCACGGGCCGAAGCGCGTCGCCGGTTGGGCAACGAAACCGCATGAAACAAGACAGGTTGGCTGGCTAGAGCGACGGGCGCGACGAAGACCTGCCCAAGCGAAGGTCGCTAACCGGTCGATGCACAGCCGAGGCTGACTTCTCTTGACCAGGCGCGCACTTGGCCCCCGCGGCGCACTGCGAGCACGCGCCCGCCGGACTGCGCAGCCGCCGCACCAGCACCCACACGGCACCGGCGACGATGGCCGCAACGATGGGCAGGTCCCAGATCATGCGTACCCCAGCGCAGCGCCGATCTGGTAGACCACGAACGACGCGATCCAAGCCAGCGCGTTCAGATAAGTCAGCGCAAAGACAGGCCACTTCCAGCCATTCGTCTCGCGCTTCAGGGTCGCCACCGTGCTCAGGCACTGCATGGCGATGGCAAAGAACACCATCAGGCTCACCCCCCGCAGGGGCGTCAGTGTCCCGGATCGCAGCATCGTTTGGCCCACGGCACTGACGGCCTCGTCGCTGTCGTCATGGCCGCGCCCGTAGACCTGCGCCATGACGGGCACCAGCACCTCGCGGGCGGCAAACGAGCCAATCAGGCCGATGCCGATGCGCCAGTCGAAACCCAAAGGCGCAATCAGGGGTTCGATGGCCTTGCCCAGATGCCCGGCGATGCTTTGCTCCAGCTGGCGGCGCTCGACGTCCCGCTCAATGACGCGCAGGGCCTCCACGCGCTGTGGCGAGTCCGGCGCGGTCGTCTGCGCAACCACGGCCTGGCGGGAGGCCAGCTCTTCCGCCGGCAGCTGGAACCTCGGGAACGCCATCAGCACCCACAGCAGCACCGAAAGCGCCACGATCACGGCGCCCGTCTGCGTTACGAACACCCAAGCACGATCCTTCAGCGCGCGCAGGATGTTGCGCGGCCTGGGCCAGCGATAGGGCGGCATCTCGAGCAGCAGCGGTGCTCCCCCGCCCTTGACTGCCGTGCGTCGCAGCACGAACGCCGCCGCGACGGCCAGCAGAAAGCCCAGACCGTACATCGCCGCCACCACCAGACCGCCGACGGACAGAAACCCGAGGACCGGCGCGGTGCCAGCGAACACAGCAGCCGTCACCAGCGTGTAGACCGGCAGGCGGGCCGAGCAGCTCATCAGCGGCGCCACCAGCATCGTCAGCAGTCGGTCGCGGCGGTCGCCCATCGTGCGCGTGGCCATGATGCCGGGGACCGCGCAGGCAAACGAGCTCAGCAGCGGCACAAACGCCTTGCCCGGCAGCCCCACCCGCGCCATCAGCCGGTCGACCAGAAAAGCGGTGCGCGCGAGATAGCCGCTGTCCTCCAGCAGCGCGATCCCCAAGAACAGCATCAGGATTTGCGGCAGGAAGACGAGGGTGCCGGCCACCCCGGACAATACGCCGTCGACCAGAATGTCACTGAGCAGTCCGGGCGGCAGCGCACCGTGCACCAGACCCGTCACCCAGGCCATGCCGTGGTCCACCGCCTCGATGGCGGGATTCGCCCACAGAAATACGGCCTGAAACAGCAGCGCCATCGCGACCACGAACAGGCCCGTACCGATCACCGGGTGCAGCGCCCAACGGTCGATGCGCTCGCTGGGCGTCTGGGCGCGCGGCCGCACCCGCCTGACTCGCCGCATCACGATCGGGTCGATGCGGGCGTACCGACTCTCAGTCACCTGACGGCGCACGTCCCGCGTCGGGTCCTGCGCCCGGGGCACCGCCAGCTCCAGGCGCTTGCCCAGCCCCGGCTGCAGCCGGTCGACGATGGAGCGGTCGCTGCACAGCCACCACAACACCTCGCCGTCGCTGCGGCCGTCCACCAGATCCCCAAGGACCACGCGGGCTTGTTCGATGGCGCGGCGCATCTCAGCCGACGGGACCGACACCAGCGACGGCTTAACTTGTCGGCGACCGGCGACGTCGCGAACCGCCTGTTCCAACAACGGAATGCCGATCCCCTTGCGGGCGATCATCGGTACACAGGGACAGCCGAGATCCGCTGCAAGTCCGACGAGGTCCAGGTCCAGACCCTCTGCCGCGGCCGCATCCATCATGTTCAGCGCGGCGATCACCGGCAGGTCCAGCTCGGCAATCTGCACCAGAAGCAGCAGGTTGCGGGCCAGATTGGTGGCGTCCAGCACCACGACCACGGCGTCGAATGGCGCGTCGCCCAGCCGACCCGTCAGCGCCTGATGCGCGATTTCCTCCTCCGGGCTGTGGGCGGCGAGGCTGTAGCAGCCGGGCAGGTCGTGGACCCGCCACGTCTCGCCGTTGGCGCAAGTGCGCGTGCCGACTCGGCGTTCGACCGTGATGCCCGGGTAGTTGCCGACGTGCGCGTGGGCGCCGGTCAGCGTGTTGAAGAGGGTGGTCTTGCCGGTGTTGGGATTGCCGGCGAGCGCGACCTCAAGCATCGCCCTTGCCCTCGGCGGGGCGCACTCGGATGGCGTCGGCCTGCTCGCGCCGCAGCGAGAGCATGAAATCGCGAAGGCGGACCTGCAGAGGACCGCCAAACGGTGCGCGACGCAGCACAGTGACCGGGGCGCCGTGGGTAAAGCCCAACTCGACCAGCCGTTCGCCCATCGCGCCCGCCAGCTCGACACCCTGCACCCGGCCCAAAACGCCCACCGCAAGGTCGGTCAGCGCATGGCGTTCCTTCCCCTGACGGTCGCCAGAACGCGCGACCAACGGGTGCAGCAGGGGGGCGGGCAGGGCGACGACCGGGTCCATGTCAGCAGCCTCGCGATTCAAACGAGACTAATGATAGCGACTTTCACTTTCATTCGCAAGCCCAGTCGCCTCAGGATCAGCCAACGGAGGGCTCAGCGGCGGGTGCGAGGTCGGCAACTGCCTCAGCCGCGGGGGCTTCTACGGGCTCGGCGGCCGGAGCGACTTCGACGGCGGGAGTCACGTCACTTGGGGCGTCGGCGATGGCGACGGTCTCGGCGCGAGGAGCACGAGGCGCGCGTGCCGGGCGGGCGGGCGCGGGGGCCGGGGCCTCAGGGGCGGGGCGCTCGGTCTCGACCTCGTCCGCCGCATCATTCTGCTGGCGAGCGTCGAATTCCGGACGCTCGCGGCCGTGCTTCATGCGATAGACCTCTTCTTCGGCCAGATCCAGGGCGCTCATCGTCATCAGGTAGGCGCGCCGGTTGTCCTCGGCCTTCTTGCGGAAGATGCGCAGGTCCAGCTCGCGGTCAAACACCATGCGCGCCAGCCGCTCGCGCTCGACCAGCACCTGCTCCAGCCGCTCGTGCTCGCTCGAGGCCTGCTGCTCGGCCCGCATCGCTTCGCGCTCCAACCTCAGCTTCTGGACCTCGATCTGGCGCTGCTCACGCTCTGCATCCAACTCCGCACGGCGCAAGGCGATCTTGGGATCCTCCTCGACCGGCACGGGGGGCGGCGCGTCTTGCACGGGGGCGACAGGCGCGGGCGTCGGCGGGGCGACGGGCTTCTTGCCCATGCGCTCTGCCAGCACCGCGTTCAGTTCCTCTGCGCGCGCTTCGGCCCTGCGGGCGGCCACAGCCTGTTCTTCAGCCGTCTGTTCGGCCTTCTTCAGGGCCGCCGCCAGACGACGTGCCTCTTCCTTGGCCTCGGCCGCACGGGTTCGCAGGTCGCGTGTCGCCTTGTCCTCGCGACCACCGGCTTCGCGAGCCGTTTCGAGCTTCTTGCGCAGCGTCTCGGCGCGGTCATTGTGCTTGGCAGCGTCGCCCTCGACCTGGGTCAAGCGGTTCTGCAGCTTGGAGATTTCGTCTTGCAGCTTACCGGTTCCCAACCAGAACCAGATAGCGGCGCCGCCGCAGGCAAATGCGAGCGCGGCCAGGGTGATGACGTCCATGACGAGTCCTCTCATTGGTTCGACCCCAGGGGGAGGGGCCGCAGGTCCAGGGCGGCAAGGCCATCGGATCTGCGTAGATGCAGGGTGTCGTGCCTTGCGCGCATCGCCTTCGTATCACGCGCGCCAGTGGCGAGACAAGCGATACGAAGCCGAAACGCTTGCCGATTCGCAGCGGTTGCGACAGACTTTCTGCCCTTGCTGCGCGTGTTTGCCGGGAAGGTGGCGTTGGCGGACCGTCCGCCATGAGAGGCACCGACGTGACGAGCCAAGCCAAGCTGGACTTCGATGCGTGGCGTTCTCGCGTCGTGGAGCGACTGGCCCGCGACCACCAACGCCCCACGCCACAGCGGCTGCTGGTCGCTGAAACCCTCTTCCATCACGGCCACCAGAATCTGGACGAGCTGCACCAGCACGCGCGGCGCGCGGACCCCACGCTTGGGTACGCGACGGTCTATCGGACGCTGAAACTACTGGAGAAGTGCGGTCTGGTGAACTGCTCGAATTTCGGCGATGGGACGGCCAGGTACGAGATCAACCTGCACGCTGCCGAGCACCACGACCACATGATCTGTACCGGCTGCGGTCGCATCGTCGAGTTCGAGAATGACGCGATCGAGGCCATGCAGCGCCAGATCGCCCTCGCCCACGGCTTCGAGCTGACGTCGCACCGCATGGACCTGTACGGCGTGTGTCCTCGCTGCCAGCGCCGCAAGTAGTTCCGCTGCGGCGACTCGCCTCTCTCGACCCTTCCAAAAGCAGGAAACCCCGGCCGCCTTGCAGCGACCGGGGCCTCCCGACTTCTTCTGACGTCCTGCCGACCTAGCCCGGCGAGAACACGAACGGCCACTGGATCACGCAGATGCCGGCCTCAGGCTTGGCAAAGCGGATGCGGCCGATCGAGCGCAGCACGCAGTCGGTCACCGCGTTGCTGTCCAGCGAGTCGTTGACCGTCTTGGGGTTCGAGACGCTGCCGTCGGTCGTGATCGTCCACTGCACGGTGATCTTGCCCGAGAGGTCGGGCTTGCTCATCAACTGCGTCTCGTAGCAGGCACGCAGGGCGCTGGCACGGGAACGCACGTTCTTGGCGATGTCACCCTTGTCGCAGCCGCCGGTCGATACGCCGCTGGCGATGTTCAACCTCGCGACCTTCTTGGCAGTCTTGCGGCCGATGCCGATGTTGGCGCCGCGGCCCAAGCCACCGCCCGTGTCGATGTTGCCCAAGCCATGCAGACGTCCGTAACCGCTGCCGCCGCCGCCGGAACCCGTGCCTCGGAAGCCCATGCCGCCGGAACCCGAGCCGATGACGAGCTCGCTGCCCTCACCCGACATGGCCACGGCCATCTTCGAGTTGATGGCACCCGTGTCGCCGGCCATGATCGTGCCGAGCGCGCCGGTCAGGGCCTGCTGGCCGCCCAGAACCTTGGCGATACCCAAGTTCTTGACGTCGATCTTGTCGACCATCTTGCCGTCCATCTTCGGAACCTTGGACACCTTGTTCGGGTCGACGTCGGGGTCGCCGAACTTGCCTTCCTCGCCGCCCGCCTTCTTGCCGGTGGTGTCCTCTTCGTCGCCTTCGGGCTTGATCTCGTCGGTCTTTTCCTCGACGTCCTCGAGCGTGACCTCGATCAGCTCGCGGCCGCGGGCTTCCAGCGCCTCTTCAGCCTCCTGACGGTCGCGGGCGCGCATGCCGCTCATCATGCCGGTCATCAGCACCAGGAAGACGGCTGCGACGGCCGAGAACGACACGGCCAGCGCCACGTCGCGACCCACGCCTGCCGCCACCAGACCGCCTGTCTCGGCGCCCGTGAACTGGAAGACGACATCGACGCCGTTGTCGAAGCTGAACACGCCAGCGTCCTGCCGGCTGATCTGGACGTTCTGCAGCGTGGCAGCGTCCTTGACCTCACCCTTCAGATTGACCTTGCCCTGAATGCCGCGCGGCACGTCCAGCGTGTAGGTGTCCTTGGTCTTGGCGACCGGGGTGAACAGGGTGTGCTTGGCCATGCCGTTGGCGGCCAGCTGGAACGTAGCCTCGTCCGACTCGCCCACGGTGATCGCGACGGGCTGGAAGAAGACGCGCTCGAAGACGATGTGGCCGCCCCAGGTCAGCATGACGCGCAGGAAGCGCTCGTCCTTCTTGTATTCGGCGTGTGAGGCCACGACGATCAGGCCACCGAAGAACGTCAGCACCGACGCGAGCACCACCAGCACGACGCCCCAGTCCAGGGTGACGAGGGTCTGGTCGATCAGGCCGCCGGTCTCTGGGTCGCAGAGCGACATGCCCATGCTCTCGCAGGGGACCAGATTCCAGACATTGGCGTAGGTCACGGCCATGATGGCGATCTGCGCCACCGACAGCACGGCGATGATCCAGCCGAGGTCGCGCCGCCGCTTCTTGAAGACCGCTGCCGCCAGACCGATCACGCCCATCGAGAGCAGGATCGAGATGAGGCCGGTCATCACGTGGAAGCTGCGCAGGGCGACTTCCTCCTCATCGACCGTGATGAAGGGCAGCACCAACGGCCCAAACAGGGCCACGATTCCGCCGATGATCGCAAGGATGCTTCCGCCGCTCATGATTCCTCTGGTGGGCTAGGGCTTTGGCCGAAGCCGCTCGTTCTGGGGCTCGCTCGCCAAGTCTGGGATCCAAACGTGACAAGCCGGGCGGGATGCTAGTTTCGCGTCGTCCCTCGCGTCAAGGGTCGAGATGGCTTCGGGCGATTCTTCTTTTCGCCCCGACATCCGACCGGATCCAGCATCGGGCAAGGCCGCGACACACCAATACCGTCACTTCCGACGCACGACGCTGCGAAAGGATCTGCATCATCGCGCAGAAGCCTCTTCGCCGACCGCTGTTTTGCGGACAAAAAAGGCTGCCGACAAATCTCACAGGAAGGCGCGGACAAGCGCCTGCTCCAAGTCTGCCAGCTGGTCCTGCACGTGCTCCACACCGACGCTCAGCCGGACCAGAGAATCGTCGATGCCGATGGCCGCCCGCCGCTCTGGCGGAATCGACGCGTGGGTCATGATGCCGGGGTGCTCGATCAAACTCTCGACGCCGCCCAAGCTCTCAGCCAGCGTAAAGACCCGCACGGTGGACAGGAATTTGCGCGCCTGATCGATGCCGCCGTCCAGCACCGCCGTGACCATGCCGCCGCCTGCGCGCATTTGGCGCTGAGCCAGGGCGTGCTGCGGGTGCGAGGGTAGGCCCGGGTACACAACCTTGCGGACGCGCGGGTGTTGCTCCAGCCACTCAGCCACGGTCTGGGCGTTCTGGCAGTGGCGC
Organism: uncultured Myxococcales bacterium; assembly: GCA_903955385.1. Classification (GTDB taxonomy): domain Bacteria; phylum Myxococcota_A; class UBA9042; order UBA9042; family UBA9042; genus CAJBNH01. The sequence goes on from CAJBNH010000024.1 coordinate 63,079, forward strand.
TCCATTCGCAGGCCCAGCGTCTTGACGCCTCGCAACGTCAGCCACGAGTCGAACGGGCCCGGGGTGCCACCGTTCGCGTTTTGCAGAAAGGCCACCCGGTCGCCCAGCGCTGCTTCGTTCACGATGACTGCGCCACCCACGACGTCCGAATGGCCGCCCAGGTACTTGGTGGTCGAATGAACGACAAGATCCGCTCCCAGCGCGAGGGGTTGCTGCAGGTACGGCGTGGCGAACGTGTTGTCGACCGCCACCAGCACGCCGTGCGCGTGGGCCCGCCGCGCCAGATCGGCGATGTCGACGAGCTTGAGCATCGGGTTGGTGGGCGTCTCGATCCACAGCAGCTTGGTGCGCGGCGTGACGGCGGCTTCGAAGGCATCCGGGTCACGCAAGTCGGCATAGCTGAAGGTCAAACCGTGCCGCCGCCAGACCTTGTCGAACTGGCGGAACGTGCCGCCGTACATGTCGTCCATCGCCACGACATGGTCACCCGCATCCAGCATCGCCAGCACGCCATGGGTGGCCGCCAGACCAGAGGCGAACGCCATCGCCCGGGAGCCGCCTTCCAGCGCCGCCAGGCACTCTTGCAGCGCGTCGCGGGTGGGGTTGCTGGTGCGGCTGTACTCGTGCCCCAAGTGCTCGCCCGGCGCGGGCTGCGCGAACGTCGAGGTCTGGAAGATCGGCACGACGACCGCGCCGGTGCGGGGTTCGGGGTCTTGCCCGGCGTGAATGGCCAACGTCTCGAAGCGGGCGTGCTTCCAGTCCATGCGGGTATCCTTTGTGGCGGAGAGAGAACTAGCCGCGGCGGCTGAGGTAATCGATCAGGTCGATCTTGGTGATGATGCCCAACACGCGGCCCGACTGGACCACGACCGCGACGTTGTCCTGAGCGAACACCTGACGCAGCTGCTCCAGATTGGCCTCGGGGTCGATGACGCCCTGCAGCGGCGTGACCAAGCCCTCGATGACGTTGTCGCGGTGGTAGGTGCCCTCCACGATGGCGTTCAACAGGTCCAGCTCGTGCACCATGCCGATCGGCTCGCCCGTGGCAGACAGCACCGGCATTTGCGAGATGCCCTCGCGCTTGAGCCGCAGGATCACGTGGCCCAGGCGCTCGTCGGGGGTGGCCGTGTGCAGGATGTGACTCTTGCCGCGCAGCAGGTCGCGCACGGACGCCGCGCCGGGCTCGGGCTCGAAGAAGCCGTTGTCCTTCATCCAGTCGTCGTTGAAGAACTTGGACAGGTAGATGGCGCCGCTGTCGGGCAGGATGACCACGATGGTGGCGTTGCGGCCGAGCTCGCGGGCCAGCCCCGCCGCCACGTGCACCGCGCCGCCGGACGAGCCGCCCGCGAAGATGCCTTCCTCTCGCGTCAGGCGCCTGGCCATCGCGAAGCACTCGCGATCGTTGACCTGGATCACGTCGTCGATGTGGTTGAATTCCAAGGCACCGCAGACCATGTCCTCGCCGATGCCCTCGACCTTGTAGGTGTGGGGCGTGCTCGGGCGGCCAGAGTGGAACATGTCGTAGTAGATCGACCCTTCCGGGTCGACGCCGACGGCGCGGATGCGCGGGTTGCGCTCTTTGACGTACTTGGCCGTTCCCGACATCGTGCCGCCCGTCCCCAGACCCGCCACCAGCGTGGTGAAGTTGCCGCCGGTCTGCTCCCACAGCTCGGCACCGGTCGACAGGTAGTGCGCCTCGATGTTCTCCTTGTTGTGGTACTGGTTGATCATGAACGAGTTGGGCGTCTCGCGGGCGATGCGCTTGGCCGTCTCGTAATAGCTGTCGGGGTGGTCGGCCGGCACGGCAGTTGGCGTCACCACCACGTCGGCACCGAACGCCTTGAGGCGCCGCACCTTCTCCTCGCTCATCTTGTCCGGCATCGTGAAGATGCACCGATAGCCCTTGACCGCCGCCGCCATCGCCACGCCCACGCCGGTGTTGCCCGAGGTGTTCTCGACGATGACCGAGCCCGGACGCAGCTCGCCCCGACGCTCGGCCTGCTCCAGAATGTGAAGCGCCATCCGGTCTTTGACCGAGCCACCCGGGTTCATGAACTCGAGCTTGGCCAGCACGCGTGCGTCGTGGCGTCCCACCACCTTGTTCAGTTGGACGAGCGGGGTGTCCCCGATGGCGTGGAGGATGTTCTGGTAGATACCGCGCATGGGATTTCCTGAGTCGTGTAGGGGCTTGGGCGAGGCGTTCTCGCGGAGTCCCGGTTGCTTAGTCGGAAAAGTAGGGAATTTCAACCCGCGTGTCGCTGATCGGGTGCGGGAGAGGCTGACCTACTCCTCGGGAGCCGTCTCTGGCGCCGGAGTCTCGCCGTTGGGCGCCTCTTGCGGGGCGTTGGGATCCTGCTCCTGGGGCTCGGTCGCCGGGGGCGTTTCGTCGCCGTTGTCGGAGCCTTCGCCGCGCTGTGATCGGTGCGGCTGGCGCACCCGTGCGTTGCCCTCTGCCGGGTTGGCGGGCTCGGCACCGGATTCCTCCGACGGCGGCGGCGGCGGCGGCGTGACGGTTGGCGCCACCGGTGGCTCACCACCGGGGCTGCGCTCCGTCGGCGTCTCCGGCGGCGGCGTGGGCTCTGGCGTCGGCTCGGGGCGCGCGGGCTCCGGGCGAACGGCGGGCTGGTACTCGACGGGCGGCGGCACGGGGTCGTCCCCGCCACGCTGCGCCCCTGGCTCGGCCGCAGGCTCCGCGCCGGTGTCGCGGCCATCCACGGGCTTGTCGCCCCCGATCTTGGCGCTGCCGTCCGCCTTCTGGCGCGTACCCACGCTGACTTGCGGCAGGTCGGGCTTGCACTGCGGCCGTGACAGCAGACCCGTGCAGGTGATGCCGATGTAGCCGTTGCGCTGGAAGGGCTTGAGCTTGCCGCCCGCCATCGTCAGCAGCGAGGCCCACTTCAGGCGGTCGTCTGCAGGCTTGCCCGCAGCAGCGCCTTCCTTGCCACCGGCCGGCTTGTCCGGCAGCGCAAACGCGAAGTGCAGCTTGATCGTCGCTGCCTTGAAACCCGCCTTGCCGGGGGGAATCAGGATGTGGGAGGTCTCTTCGGTGATGAGTTCGAGCTGATCGCCCACCGACTCGAGTTCCTCGATGTGGATGACGGTGGCCTTGTCGCTGCCCCTTTGCGAGGCCAGCGTCGCGATCTGTGACTTCAGGTTCATGCGAATGCGGATGGTGACCGTGCCCATCGCGAGGTCGGTCATGCGCAGACCGCCCTCGAGCGCGAGCTCTGGCCCTCGCAGCGTGGTGTCGCCCAGCTGCAGATCCACTTGCCCGACGAGATCTTCCGGACTGCCGCCCCAGTGCACCTTCATCCCGCCGCTGAGCTTGCCGTCCAGTTCGCCGCTGACCTTCTTGGTGGCGTCGAGGATGCGACCGCCCGCGCCCATGTCGGCCAGCGACAGGTTCTCGATGCGCTCGATCTCGAAGTCCAGCACGCTGCCCTTGCGGACCAGATGGCCGCCCTGAATCGTGCCGCCGCCTGCCTCGACGTCGAACGTGACGTCGATGGTCTTGCCGAACAGGGCGGGGAACAGGGCCACTCGGGCGGTGATCTTGTCAAACCGCAACTCTGTGTCGGGGATGTCGCGCGGCGCAGGGCCGTCCCCGGCGGGCTCGCCCTTCTTGCCGGGCAAGGTCAGCCGCAGGCCGCCGATCTCGACACCGCCCAAACCCCACAGGGATAGCTCATCGATCTCCAACGGATAGCCCTGGGCCGCGGCCTGGCGCGCCACGTAGCTCTTCAGCTGGCGCGTCGGAAACGTGAGCGGCACGGCCAACAGGAGCACGAACAGAAAGAACAGCACGTAGCCGGTGTAACGCAAGATCGCGAACACCCGCGGGTGCTGCAGGAATTGCAGCTGGGAAAGCAGTCGGTTCACTCGCCTTCCTCCAGATTGCCGAAGCGGAATTGGCCGATCTTGATGGTGGCCTGGAATTGGTCGCGCGACGTCGCGTTGCGGCTCAGGTCCAGCGCAAGGCCGAACAGCGGGTCGGGATTCGTCTCGAGCTTGGCCAGAAAGCGCATGACCGCTTCATCCGGCACGCCCATGAACACGGCGTCGATCGAGGCCAGGAACACCTCGCGGCCGCCCGCCTTCTTGTTGGTCTTGCGCTTCTGGCCCTTCTTGGCCTTCTGGGTCAGCTCGGCCAGGATTTCGCTTGAATTGGAGAACTTGATGGTGTCGCTCAGGCGCTCAGACGTCGTGTTGCCCTCGGCATCCACCCGCTCGAACTGGATCTGCTTGGCGATGTTGAGCACCACGGCCTGCAGCGGCTCTTTCGAGGCCCGCTCCAGCTGGTCCGTCAGGGACTTTTCCTCTGCGCGCATCCGCAGATAGGTCGGCCCCAGCTGCACGACCTCGCGCATGGCGGTCTCGTTGCCGGCGACCTCGTCCTCCAGTGCGCCGACCTTGCGGGACACCAGCACGCCGCCCAGCACCAACAAGACGGCCAGGACGAGCGCGGTGCCGCCGAACACGAGCTTGCGCTCGCGGTCGCTCATCCGCTCGAACATCGCGTTGAGGCGCCCCACTTTCATGCCGACCACCATCTACTCCTCACTCGGTTCGGCGGAGCCGCCCGCGGCCTTGTCGTCCGCCGTCTTCTCTTCCGCACCCTTGTCGTCGACCTTCTTGCCGTCGGCCGACTTCTTGGCATCGGCCGCCTTCTCGGGCTTGGCCGCCGGGCACGCGATCTCGAACTGGACCGTGAACTTGAACCAATCGCGGTGCCGCTCAAACGTGATGCGGTCGCTCGACGACTTGACCTTGCCGAAGCATCGGTGGGCGTCGATGCCCTCCTGCAGCGCCAGCAGGGCGTCTTGCGTGTCGGCGTCGCCTCGCAGGGTGGCGCTGGTGCGGTCGATCTGCACCGACTGCAATTCGATCTTGTGGCCGGTAAACGGCGGGGGGCCATCTGTCGGGGGCTCGCCTTCATCGCCACCGCTCGCGTCGCCCGCTGCGGCGGCACCGGGTACTGCACCTGCTCCCGCCATCGGGTCGGGGCGCGGTCGAATCGGCCGCGTCGGCAGGCCACCGGGCGGCAGTCCCGCCGGCAGCCCGGGAACGCCGGAGCGCCGCTGCTGCAGCATCGCCGGGTCCGGCATGCGCGTCGGTTCCATCGGCATCGTCCCCAGCGACACGCCGGGCATCCGCACGTCGCCAGGGCCACCCGGCGGTACGTACTCGGGCGGCTCGGTCACCTTGTCGATGATGGAAGAGATGTCCTCGAGCACCTTGAACGCCGACATGTCGGGGTACAGCGCCGTCAGGTCCACCTTCGGCGGCCGACCCAGCTCGGTCCGCAGCACGGTGAACGACGACATCGCCTTGCCAGACAGCTTCTTCGACAGGGACTGCAGCTGCGCGACCTGTTGGTCCTGCTCCGTCACCAGCCCCCGGTAGTCCAGACTGGTGCGGATGCCAAGCAGGCACACGGCGATGACGATGAACGCCACCAGCTGCGGCATGCGGGCGCGCAACACCTTGTAATCGCCTTCGTAAGCCAGCTCATTCTGCCGGAAGTCGACGTCGTGCTCTGTGTTGCTGTCCGCCCCCGAAAGCGCTTGGGCAAGGGCCAGCACGCCGAGATCGCCCAGTCGCTCGGGCTTGGTCACCTGCACGTCGGCCAGGTCCTCGACGCGCACGCGCTCGACCGGAAGACCCAGCGAACGCTCCAGAAACTCGTGAAGCCCGACCAGCCGCGTCAGACCGCCGGTGACCAGCAGCCGCGACGGCCGGGAGTGGGCGGTGCGCTGCCACGACGCGATGGTCTGGCGCAGCTCGCGCAGCAGAGGCGATAGGGCGTCCGAGGTCGCCTCGTGCAGCGTCAGCTCGTTGGGCGTCTCGGGCTCGATGCCGTGCGGCAGCAGAAAGCCGTGTGTTTGCAGGATGTCGCCGACGCCGCTGGTCTCAAAGTGGGCAGAGAACAGCTCCTCGACCGACTGCGCACCGACCGACAGGCTGCGGACGAACTTCGTGCGCCCGCCCTCGAACACCGCGACTTGGGTCGAGGCCGTGCCGATATCCACCAGCATCGTCGTGCCTTCGGCGGCCTGCGGCAACTCCCTGATCAGGCTTGCATAAGCCAGCGTCTCCAGACCCAGCCGCCGCGGTTCGACTCCTACGGCGCGCAGCTGACTCAGTCGCTCGATCACCCGCGCCCGTGGAGCCGCAAGCGCCAGTACCTCGGTCTGGTCCTTCTTCTCGCCCAGCACGATGTGGTCGACGACCATCTCGGACACGGGCGTGGGGATGTGGTTCTCGAGTTCGAAGCCGATGGCCTCTGCAAGGGACTTGGGGTCACGGAAGGGGAACGACAGCGTGCGATGCAGGCAAAACGCGCTCGGCAGGCCGACCGACACGACGTCGTCGGGCCGCAGGTTGCGGGCGAGCACACGGCGCACGGCGTCCTGCCGCTCTTCATCCGTCGCGCCGAACGCCACCGTTTCTTCGTCGAAATGCGTCAGCACGGCCTTCCGCATCGACTTGTCGATGACGGCGACCTTGATGGCCGTTTGGCCGATGTCGAGTCCCAGGATGCGGTGGGCCATGGTCCAGTCCTTCCCGTCTCAGTCTTCGCGCCAGTGCACGTAACGTTGCGCGCCCGTGTCCAGCAGCGCCGTGATCCGCTTGGTCACCTTGCCGCTTGTGCCATAAGCCTGAATTCGCACGATTTTTCCGGTAACACCGATGTCGTTCATCATCCGCCCGTGGTCGATCTGCAGCACCTGCACATACTCAGGGGGCAGCACCGTGCCGAGCTTGTCGAAGAACTGCACGAACCGCCCCGTGTTCGCAAACGGCGGGCTGAACACCAGCTTCTTCAGCGTGCGGCACACCTCGATGTACTGCCCGGCGACGTTGACGGGCACCAGCGGGTTCTGCTGGTAGCCACGCGCGCACGCCAGCGCCTCGTTGTCCGGGTTCGCCAAATTCTTGCAGATCAGGGCTTTGATGACCTCGATGGGCGCCGTGTTCACGTTCAGCTTGTCGGTCGCGTACACCGTCAGCTGGTCGCGCAGCTTGCACCACTGGGTGTCGCTCATGCCCTCGACCAGCCGCACTTCCTCAGTCGTGTCGAAGGGGGCGTCCTTCGACCGGTAGCCGTGCTTGCGGTAGGAGATGCCCTCGGCGCCGCTGCTCTCGACCAGCTTGCGCGTGCCGGGATCGATGTCCACCCGCGTCGTGTCCGCGTCGGCCCAGTCGATGATGTTCAGCGCGAGCTGGGCCATGTCCTTGTCCAGCTCGCCGACTTGGGTCACGCCCTCGTTGCGCTCCAGCACCTTGTACAGCGTGTCGAACACCGCCTGCTTCTGGCCCAGATCGCCGACGCGATTGACGTTGACGCGACCGTCCTCGTCGCTGGACGTGCAGCCGCAAGTGCCGCGCTCGAGTCCCACCGCCTCGCGGCCTTCCAGATTGACCAGCTGGATGCCCATCAGGGTCATCTGCCCTTCGCAGAAGGCGTTGACGAACTCGCAGGCATAGGACGCCGTGTTGATCGAGGGCCGCTTGCCACCCATCATCGTCGCGTACTTGGCCAGAATGCTCTCGACGATGTCCGCCGACCCGATGACCAGCGCCGCGAGTTCGACGGCCGCGCGGGCGTGCAGCGAGGCCTCGATCTCGGCCTCGACGTAGGTGGCCGTGCGGATGGCGACGCGCGACTGGTACGTGAATTCCATCGAGAAGATCGACAGGATCGCGATCGCCGTCAGCGCAAGCAGCATGGCCACGCCGCGCTGGCGGTCAGCGAGACCCCGGCTTCCCGCGCCCAAGCTGCGGCGTCCGGCGGCGATGGCGGCGCGCAGGGCGGTCATCGGGTGCCTCCCGTCGTACCGGTCGCGCCGGTGGCGCCCGCACCCGTGGCGGGCAGCACGCTGAAGCCGGCGGGTGTGATGGGGGCGATTCCGTAGGGGCTCAGCGAGGTCTCGTACGCCTTCAGGTTGGCCGTGCTGTTGAAGTCCACGGGCTCCATCAGTCGCACCCGCGCCTGGGTCTCGAACGAAAGCTCGCCATCGTCGGTCTCGAGCGTCAGCTGGATGCGAATCCGCGCCGGCAGCCAAAGCTCGTCGGGCCCGTGCTTCTTGTCCTGGTTCTTCATGTCGGCCAGGGCCTTGCCCAGCTCGGCGTTGCCCGTCAATCCGGTGGCCAGCGCGGCGGCGGCGTCCTTGGCCTGTTTCTCCTGCTGCAGTCGGTCGATCTCGACGCGCCAGTCGGACTGCCAGCTCTCCTTGTCCATATCCCAGTAAGCAAAGGTCAATTTCTTCACTCGGGTGGCCAGCACCTGTCGGCGTCCCCCCCGCAGTGGCGTGTCGTCGATGACGACCTTCTCGCGCCGCACCAGTACGTTCTCGCCGGTCTTGGCCTCGCGCTCGACCTTGTACTCGACCACGCCCTCGTCGCTCTCGAACGAGTTGCGCACCATCGACCGGTGGCCCATGTAGGAAAACGTGATCGTGTTGGCCTTGCCCACGAAGAGTGTCTTGGTGGTGCGGTCTTCGCTCTGGTGCTTGCTGACGTACGCCATGCCCAGCTCGCGGCCCATGCGACCCAGCGCCACGCGCGCCGTGTGGTAGTCCTCCTGCACCACGCGGGTGGCCCGGATGGCGTTGATCAGCGACGAGGTGGCGGTTGCCAGAATCACGCCCAGCATCGCCATCAGCGTGGCGCCGATCATCATTTCGAACAGCGTGAAGCCGTCAGAACTTCCTGAGATCAGGGGGATGTGCAGGTTGGCTGGGCGTCTCATGGCGTGCCCCCCTGCAGGTTGGCGGGCAGCTTGCTCTCGATAGCGCCCTGAATCTTCTCAGCGTTCTTCAGCTCCTGGATCGCGCGGGCTTCCTCTTCGCTGACGGCAGTCGTGAAGGTCTCGATCTCCAGCTTGCGCTGCTCGCCCTCCTCGTCCTTCCACGACAGGTGCACGACGACCTTGCGGGTGCGGTCCGACGCGCGCTTGAGGATGCGCGGCAGCAGCTCGGCCACCATCAGGCCCATCGACATCTGCAGGACGCCGATGTTGATGTCGCACAGGGACAGCAGGTTCAGGCCCGCGTCGCCGGACATCAGGATGGTGCCGATCAGGTCCATCATGTCGCCGCCCTTGGCCAGACCGGTCAGGTCCAGTCCGGCGGACTTGGCGCTGGACGCTGCATCTCCCAGATCCGTCAGGGGTTTCTTGCCACCGGTGTCGCCGCCCTCCAGCTTGTCCAGTGCTCCCGACGCCGCCAGCTTCTCTTGCGCATCGGACAGCATTGTCTGCGCCTGGGTGGTCATGTCGCCGATTTCGGAATCGTCCATGTCCAGGCCGATCAGGTCGAATTTGCACTGGAAGTGTTTGGCGTAAACCTTGGGCAGCTCGCAGTCGCGGTTGGTCAGGTCGTTGGAGGGAAAGCCCTCCTTGCGATACTTCTCTTCGATGTCGAGGATCGTGCCGCGCAGCAGCAGCGACGCGACGGTCGACCGATAGATGCGCTTGGACTGGATGGCCGCAGACGAAGACGCCGACGTGATCGCCGTCAGCGCAAACGCCAAAATGGCGAGCGCCAGCAGCACCTCGAGCAGCGAAAAGCCCTTGTTGTCGCGCCTATCCGTCAATTCCGCTCCCTATCGTTCCTCTTCGCTGCGGCCAAAGCCGTCCGTCGGCTCCTTGCCTTTGATCAGGCGCGCCGTGCCCAGCAGCGCCTTGACCTCGACCGACATCACATCGTCCGGGTCTCCCTCCACGTAGACCAGCGCGTTCTCCGTCGTGCCGTTCGGAAAGAAGTAGATGTACGCCTGACCGGTCGTCGACAGCGTGGTCTGGTGCGACGTCATCACCCCCGAGAACCTCACACCCTTGTCCAGCGTGTACTTCGACAGCAGCTTCGACGGCGACGCCTGGAACGACGCCCGCTTGTCCCCCTCAGCCGCAGGCGCGCCGTCGTCCGCACCCTCACCGGGCAGCAGAAACGACTCGCACGGATCGGCCGACGTCTGCTCCTCGCCCCAGTACGCGCCGGTGTCCAGGTCGAAGACGAGGCGGTGGTTGCGCCCGGACAGCGAGGTCAGGTTGTAGAGATAGCGGACTGCAATCGCGACCTTGCCCGCCTCTGCCTGCACCGACGCGCCGCGGATGTTGCCCACGCCCGCCGCCACCGCCACGGTCACCACCACCATCACCACCATGACGACCATCACCTCGATCAAGGTGAAGCCCGCCTTGCGGGTTGGCGGCTGCCGCGGCCGGCGGAAGGTCACCGCTCCTCTCCGTCGTGGCAGATGTCGTCGTCGGTCCCGGTCTTGCGGTCGGGGCCGTTCGAGCACAGCGAGAAGCCCTCGCCGGTCGTCGAGTACACAAGCTCCTGCTTCCACGGGTCCAGACGGTCGGCTTCCTTGATCTTCGGCTTCAGGTCGGCCAGCGAGTCCGGAAAATCGCCTTGCGTGGCCTGGTGGTAGTTCACCTTGGCGGCGATGCTTTGCACCTGGATCTTCGCGGTCTTTTCGCGGCCTTCGCCGAACAGCTCGAACACGCCGACGGCAAGGGTCGAGCCCAGCACGCCGATGATGACGATGACGACCATGATCTCGATCAAGGTCATGCCCCGTTGGGCCTTGTCGACGACCAGAGCGACCGGTTCCTGGCCTTCCTTGCTCAAACAGGTGTGCATCTTCTCTCTCCTTTTCAACCCGAGACCGACTGGCTCAGCTTCATCATGGGCAGCATGATCGCCGCGACCAACAGACCCACGACGACGCCCATGAACACGATCATCAGCGGCTCGAGCAGCGAGGTCAGGGCGTTCACTCGCGTGTCGACCTGGTTCTCGTAGCTCTCGGCCACGTTCTTCAGCATGTTTTCGAGCTCGCCCGACCGCTCGCCGATCGCGATCATGTGCACGACCATGGGCGGGAACTCGTTGGAACGCTTCAAGGGGCCGGCGATGCTGTCGCCTTCGCGAATGGCGGTACGGGCCTCAGCCACCACCTTGGCCAGCACCCGGTTCGACACCACGTTCTCGACGATCTCCAGCGCGGTCAGCAGCGGCACGCCCGAGCTCAGCAGCGTGCCCAGCGTGCGCGAGAACCGTGAGATCGCGACCTTGCGGATGATGTCGCCCATGATGGGCACCTTCAGCAGCCAACGGTCCCACTTGTCGGCGCCCGCCTCTGTGCGGTGCCAGCGGTGAAAGGCGTACCAGCTGCCGACGGCGCCCAGAATCATCAGGGGCCAGCCGACCGACACCATCCGCGACATCGCCATCATGATCCGTGTGATCATAGGCAGTTCTGCGCCCATGTCCTCGAACATCGTCGAGATCTGCGGCACCACGAACAGCATCATGCCCATGACGATGGCGAACGCGATCAGCATCATGACCGCGGGATAGGTCATCGCGCCGATGATCTTGTTGCGCAGCTTGACGTACGACTCGGTGAAGTCCGCCAACCGCAGCAGCACGATGTCCATGTTGCCCGACGTCTCGCCGGCCCGGACCATGTTGTAGTAGGTGGAATCGAAGACCTTGGGGTGGTTCTGCAGCGCGCGCCAGAACGCCACGCCTTCGTTCACCTCGGTGCGGACCTGCGCAAGGACGCGCTTGAGCTTCGGATTCTCGACCTGTTCGGTCAGCGCCTGCAGGGCCTCGACCAGCGGCACGCCGGCCTTCAGCAGGGTCGCCAGCTGCCGCGTCACCTCGGACACATCGGCGGGCTTGATGGTCGTCAGGAACTCGCCGAGATCGAAGTCCCGCGACCCCGCCTTTTGCTTTACGCCCGCGCGGACCTTGTCCTTGCCGCCCTTGACCGACGTCTCGTGGTACTCGGTCAGGAAGACGCGGTCCCGCTTCATGGCGGCCCGCAAGCCGCGCACGCTGTCGGTGTCGAGCACGCCCTTGATGGTGCGTCCGCTCGCGTCCTTGCCGATGTACTCGTAAACAGGCATTCGGTTCCGGTTGCTCCTGACGGGGGACGAGCCCCCGCGCTACTCCTCGTCGTCCGCGTTGGCGATGCGCATCACTTCCTCGACGGTGGTGATGCCGGCCATGACCTTCAGGGCGCCGTCGTCGCGCAGCGTCGCCATGCCGTCGGCCATCGCCGCGCGCTTGATGGTTCCCGCATCGGACTTGGCCACGACCAGACGCTTGACCTCTTCGGTCGGCGTCAGCAGCTCGTGCAGACCGGAACGCCCTGCGTATCCCGACATGCCGCACTCGGGACAGCCCTTGGCGCGGAAGAACGTGGCCTTCTTCAGCCGTGGATCCCCCCGCTTCAGGCCAAGCTGCTCGAGCTCCAGATCCGTCGGCAGGTGCGGCACCCGGCAGTCCTTGCACAGCACGCGAATCAGGCGCTGGGCCAGAATGCCGACGATCGACGACGACAGCAGGAAGGGTTCGACGCCCATGTCGACGAGTCGTGTGTAGGTCGAGGCCGCGTCGTTGGTGTGCACGGTCGACAGCACCAAGTGACCGGTCAAGGCCGCTTGCACCGCGATTTCCGCCGTCTCGAGGTCGCGGATTTCGCCCACCAGCACCACGTCGGGGTCCTGACGCAGCGTGGCGCGCAGACCCTTGGCAAACGTGAAGTCGATCTTGGGGTTGACCTGCATCTGGCCGATCCCTTCCAGCTGGTATTCGACCGGGTCCTCAATCGTCAGGATGTTGATGTCGGGGTTGTTGATGGTCATCAGCGCCGAGTACAGCGTCGTGGTCTTGCCGGAGCCGGTGGGACCGGTGCACAGCAGGATGCCGTTGGGCCGATGCACCAGCGCGTCGATGGCCTGCACCACGTCGGCGCGCATGCCCAGGGTCTTCAGGTCCAGAGTCGTCGATGTCTTGTCCAACAGACGCATCACGATCCGCTCGCCGTGCGCGGTCGGGATGGTCGACAGACGCAGGTCGATGTCGCGCCCGGCCACCTTGATGCGGATGCGGCCGTCTTGGGGCAGGCGTTTCTCTGCGATGTTCAGGCCGCCCATGATCTTGACGCGGCTGGTGATCGAAGGCTGGAAGCGCTTCGACGTCCGCACGACCTCTTTCAGCACGCCGTCGCGCCGAAAGCGGATCATCACGTACTTCTCCATCGGCTCGATGTGCACGTCCGACGCCCGCTCCTTGGCCGCCTGATTCAGCACCGAGTTGACCAGACGGATGATCGGGGCCTCGTCGCTCTCGTCGAGGATGTCCTGCGCCGCGTCCTCGAGCTCCGACGCGATGTTGGCGATGCCGTCGTCCGTCTTCTCCATGTCGTCGACGACCTGATCCGCGCGGGCGCGGCGGTCGAAGGCGAAGTTGATGGCGGCGTTCAGGGCTTCGGTCGACACCAGAAAGGGCTCGATGCGCGGCCCGCCGAACAGCACCCGCAGGTCGTCCAGCGCTCCTGTTGCCAGCGGGTTGGCCAGCGCGACGTGCAGGGCGCCGTCCACGCGGCGAATCGGCAGGATCTCCGACTCCTTGGCCCAGGTCATGGTCAGCGGCGCCACCATCGACGGGTCGATGGTGTCCTCCTCGATCTTGGCCAGCACGAGCATGCCCATCTGGTCGCCAAGCGCCTCCAGCACCTGCAGCTTGGTGACCGAGCCTTGGCCGACCAGCAGCTCGCCCAGCAGGCCGCCGCGGTCGGACTGGATGCGCAGGGCAGACTCGACCGCCTCAGCCGTGCATTGGCCGCGCGAGACGAGGATTTCGCCGATGGGGCGCGGGTCGATCATGTCACTCCTGGCCGGCCGCGGGCTTGGCGGGGGCGGGATCGGCGGCGGGGGCTTCAGGTGCTGCGGCCTTGGTTGCCTCAGCCTTCTTGCCCTTGGCCGACTTGCTGGCCTTCGCGGGCGACTTGCCCTTCTTCGCCGGCCGTCCGTCGGGCAATTCGATGACGTCCACGCCCGAGTCGTCGCCCTTGTCCTCCTGCGCGCCACCGTCGTCACCCGCGGGCTTGAAGGGGTCGTAGTCGAGATCGTGGCGGTCGGGCGGACCGACCAGATCCACGTCAGAGTTGTCGAAGTACGCTTTCTCGATCATCCGCCGCTCGCCGGACGCCTGATCCACGGCCTGGAACAGGTGCTCGAGGAAGCCCTTCTTCTTCCGGTAGTCGACCTTGCCCTGGTACTCCTTGCGCTTGGTGGCCAGCTCATCGGCAAAGTCGCGGATCTGCTCCATCTTGTTCTCGTGCATGCGCTCGAGATCACTGGGATCCTTGATGATGTGCGGCACCACGATCAGCATCAGGTTCTTCTTCTCGATGCTCTTGGTCGTCTTGCGGAAGAAGGTGCCGAGCAACGGCAGGTCGCCCAGGATCGGGATCTTGGCCACGCCGTTGGACTCGCGGTCGGTGATCAGGCCGCCGATGACGACAGGCTGCTGGTCGCGCACGACCACGGTGTTGTTGACCTTGCGCTTCGAGGTTGTCGGCCCGAGGTTGGGGTCGATGCCTTCCACCTCGTCCAACTGCTCTTCGATCTTCAGCTTGATGAAGTCGCTCTCGTTGATCTGCGGCGTGATCCGCAGCGTCAGGTCGACGTCGATGTACTGCACGGTCGAGCCCATCGAACCCAGACCCGCCAGACCTGCCAAACCGCCCAGCGCGCTCGAAGCCGTGCTGCCCAGGCTGCCCAACGCGCCCAGACCGCTCATTCCGCCCATGGTCTGCGACCGGTAGGGGACCTTGCGGCCGACGGTGATCTCCGCCTCTTCGTTGTTCAGCGTCAGGATGTGCGGAGTCGACAGCAGGTTGACGTCGGAGTTCTCTTGAATCGCCTGAATCAGGAAGCCGAACGCGGGGATCGACAGCGTGACGCCTGCAACCGCCGACGAGCTGGCGTTGCCCGCAGCGACCGACAGCAGCGGCCCTTGCAAGCCTGCCGCAAAGCCACCCGAGTTCAGCTGGCTCAGGTTGACGCCACCCATGCCCAAGCCGCCCAAACCCATCAGGAACGGGACGGTGTCGCCGCCGATGTCGAACGTGGTGCCGCCCGAACCGGCGATCTGAACGTTGCGGTTCTTCGAGGTCGAGATCTCCATGATCACGGCCTCGAGGTAGACCTGCTTGCGGCGTGCATCCAGCTGGGCGATGACCTTCTGCAGGCTGACGTAGTCCTTCAGCGAGGACTCGATCACCAAGGCGTTCGTGGCTTTGTGCGCGGTGATCTTCACCTCGCCCTCGAACAGCGCCGCAGACGTTCCGGGACCACCCGCTGCCGGCTTGGCGCCGCCCTTGGCACCCTTGCCGCCCGACCGCGACGAGGTGCCCGACGCCAGCGACTGCAGCGTGGACGCCAAATCCTCCGCGTCGGCGTTTTCGAGGTGGTGGATGTGGATCTGGCCTTCGCCGGGAATCGGCGTGTCCAGCTTGCGAATCAGGGCGTCGATCTTCAGGTAGTTCGAGCGCGTGGTAACGAGGATGATCTGGTTCGACCGCTCGTCGGCGATCGCCTTGGTGATCACGACCTTGCCGCCGCCGGGACCGGCCGCGCCGGGAGCACCGGCAGGCCTCGCGCCGCCACCCGTCTCAGAGAACACTGCCGTGATCTTCTCGACCAGCTCGGCCGCATCCATGTGCTGCACCGGGCGAATCCAGATCTTCTCGCTGCCCAGCGGGACGTCAACATCGGCCAACAGCTTGATCATGCGACGGATATTGCTGCCGCTGTCGGTGACGATCACCGTGTTGTTCGGCGGATACACGAACACGTCGCCGGCCTTGGACTTGAACTTGCTGAGGATCGGCTCGACCTCCTTGGCGTCGAGGTGCTCCAGATGGATCAGGCGTGTCACGATGTTGTCGTCGGCCGGCACGCCCGCCTTCGGACCCAGCACTTCGGCACCAGAGGCGCGCGCGTCGCCCACGTCGACGATGTGGTAGAAGTCGCCCTTCTTCACCACCGCCATGCCGTTGACGTTCAGGGACGACAGGAACGCCCGGTAGGCCTCGTACACGCTGACCGGCTGCGGCGACAGGATGGTGATCTTCCCGCCGCGCTTCTGCGTGGCGATCAGGAAGTTGCGGTTCATCCAGCAGGACATCAGCTTGGTGATCGACTCGATCGGTGCTTCCTGGAAGTCGAGCGTGACCCGCGCATTCAGCGGCAGCCGCTTGCACTTCACGTCCTTCTCGAAATTCGACTTGAAGGTGACCAAATCCTCGATCTTTTGCTCGTCATCGGACTCGGCTGCTGCGGGCGCGGGCGCTTCGTCCTTGGCGGCAGCGCGCGAGGCCTTGCCACCGCGGACGGGCTTGGGGACGACGGGCTCCTCAGTGCCCGGCTCCTGGTCCAGCCTGCGACTGGTCTGTGCGGGGTCGTAGGCCGGGTCCAGCGACGAGGACTTGCCGCGCTTCAGCACGCCGTCCTTGCCGGAAGTTGCCTTGATCTCGCCGCCTTCGCCCCGCTTCTTGGGCATGCGGCCGGTGCCGCCTTGGACGGGGATCGCCTTTTCGCCTTCCTCGGCCTGGGCACCCGCACTGGCGGGCATCAGCAGCGCAAGGCCGAGCAGAGTGGGCAAGCCGATGGACAGGACCGGATGCCGGAAGGCAGGCCGGCGGTCAGCGGTGCAGAGGGGCAGGGCGGGAGCACTCAAGGGGCATCTCCGGAGCAGGAAAACGCTGTTTCCTGCGGGGGACGGGGGCCACGGGGCCGCTCGCGTCAGCGAATCGTGTAGCGCAGTGTCTTGGCGACACCGCCGCGGTCGATGAGCACGGTCAGACGGGACTTGTTCTTCAGGGCTTCGTACAGGGCCAAGGCCTTGTTCGGGTTGTCGATGCGCTCGCCGTTGACGGCCATCAGCAGGTCGCCATTCTCGAAGCCGATGTTCTTGATCAGGCTGTTGCCGGCCATACCGACCATGCGCACGCCTTCCTGCTTGCCATTGCGGTAGTTGGGCACCACGCGCACTTCGGCGCTGAACTTGGACAGGTCTTTCAGCTTGTCGTTCAGGTTGTTGCGGTCCAGTTGCCAGGCGGTGTCGGATACGCGGCGCACGCCCTCGACGTTGGGGCCGGCGGTGGGCGACGGCAGCGGGCGCTGCGGCATGGTCGCGGGCGCCACCGCAGCGGTCGGGATGCCGGCCGCGCCGCCCGGGTCCTTGCCGAACAGCGGCGCGATGGTCAGCTTGGCGCCTTCCTGCAACACAATGTAATTGCGCCGGATCGCGTACACGGTGGCTTGGCCGCCCAGCAGCTCGACGCCCACGTTGACGATCTTCTGCTCGCCTTTCTCGACTTCCAGGCTGGCGCTGGACCACGTCTCGGGAGAGACGACCATCGTGCCCAGCAGCTTCACCGGCAGCGTCGTCGGCTCGTAGGTCGGGACAAGCGGCCCCTCGTCCGCCGCCTCGGCGCCTTCCTCAGGCGGCGGCTCTTCGGGCAGCGGCTCTTCGATCAGGAAGATCGACCGACCGGCGATGACGGCACCCGACTCGTCCCGCAGCCGACCGTCGCGCAGGCGCTGACTGACACCGTCGGAGTCGCCCTCGGCCGCCACCATCGGCCGCGCCTCGCTGCGGCCCAGCTTCGTCAGGTACATGCCGACAAACGAGTTCATCGACCCCGCCGTCAGCCAGGCGATGATGCCAAGCCCCAGCAGGTTGATGAGCCAGAAGTGGCGTTTCAGCAGAACTTCCATTCCGGACCGGCTCCTGTCACCCGCGCGATGGCGCTGCGACTGCCTGTGCGGTGACCTTCAGCCGCGGTCGGGCCGAGAGACACCTTCGTTCCTAAAGGAGCAAAGGTCGTGCCAGTTGCCCGGACAAAAGACGTTTGTCGAATTGAGACCTTGCGCGACGGGGGACGATACCTCGCGCGACGCGCTGGCACACCGGCCGCTGCCATCCGCCTCTCGTCGTGCCAATTTGGCAAACCGTACACGGAATCACGACTTTGCGGCGTGCGTCGGGGCCAGCTATGCTCCGTCCGGTCTCTGGACCTCGCGTGCGGGTCCCGACCGGAGGAACCTTGCGTCGTCATGTCCCTTGCCGCAAGTCGGCGTCTGCGCTGGCCGCCATCCTGCTGGCGTGTGCAGGTCTGTCCGGTTGCGGCACGACCGAGTCCGAGTCTGTCGATGCCGCCGACCTCTCGGTCGCCGACGTCGCCGAGGACGGGGCCGCGATCGACGTGCCGCTCGATGTCACCGCCACCGACACGGCCGCCCCAGACCTGCCAGATACCGGCGTCGACGCCACGCTGCCGGATGTCCCCGACGGCTGCATCCCGCTGTGCGAGGGCAAGAAGTGCGGCCCGGACGGCTGCAACGGCATCTGCGGGTACTGCAAGACCGGCCAGCTCTGCATCGACGACGGGGCGAAGTGCAGCGAGTTCTGCAAGCCGCTGTGCGACGGCAAGAAGTGCGGTGACAACGGCTGCGGAGGCGACTGCGGTGCTTGTGGCGACGGGTTGCACTGCGGACTCGACTTCCTTTGTCACGAGAACGACTGCATCAGCGACTGCGGCGCGATGAAGTGCGGCCTCGACACGTGCGGCAAGAGCTGCGGCCTGTGCGCTGACGGCGACTGGTGTGACGCAGGCACGTGCAAACCCTCTCCGTGCAAGGGTATTCCCGACAGTGGCAAGTGCGATGGCGTCGTGCTGTCGGTCTGCGTGGGGCAGGGAGCCACGGCAGAGAAGCAACTGGTGGACTGTTCGGCAACACCCGGCAAGATCTGCGGTTTCGACGGATTGGCCGGCAAGTACGCCTGCATCGACAAGCCAGCCTGCACGCCGGTCTGTCAGGCGACTCGCAACGGCCAGTCGGTCAAGCTCGAGTGCGGCGACAACGGCTGCGAGGGCGTCTGTGGCGTCTGCGCCAGCGGCTGGTCGTGTCCCGACGGCCAGTGCATCCCGCAGAAGGGCGCAGCGTGCGGCCCGCTGCCCCCGCAGGGTCAGTGCATGGGCGACGTCTGGATGTTCTGCAATACCGGCAAGATCGCGCTGATCGACTGTCAGGCCGACCTGGGTCAGACCTGCGGCTGGGACAGCAAGGTGGGCAAGTTCACCTGCGTGCCGTGACGCGCTAGTCCTCGTCCTCGTCGGCCGTTTCGCCCCAAGCCCGGTTCATGTTCGTCAGCAGCCGTTTGTAATCAAGGCCTTGGCGTTCACCAGCCGGGCCGAACATCACCTCGTCCAGCGTCAGTCCGTGGGCGGGAGCGGTCTGCCCGGCGCGGGTGCGGTCGCGGCTGGCCAAGATCGCCGGCATGTCCTCCGGCGCGAGTCGGTGGTGCCCGACGTCGACCAGCGTGCCCGCGAGGATGCGCACCATGTGCATCAGGAACGCATTTCCCTCGACGGTGATCGTCAGCAGCCGCTCGTCGACTGCCTCGACCTGCACGCGCCGCAGGTTGCGGATCGTCGACTTGGCCACGCACGCGATGTCGCGAAACGCGGCGTAGTCGTGGACGCCTGCCAGCAGCGGCGCCGCTTGCATCATCGCCTCGAGGTCCAGGGGAGCGCGGACATGCCACGAGGTCCGGCGCCACATCGGCGACAGCGACTCGTTCCGTTGGATCCGGTAGACGTACCGCTTGCCGACGGCATCGTGGCGAACGTGGAACTCGGGCGGCATGTCCTCCACCGCTTGCACGGCAAGGTCGGGCGGCAGGTGGCGATTCAGCCCCAGCTTCAGGTTGCGCGGCGGCACCTTGACGGCGGTCATCACCAGCACGGGCATTCGGCGCGCGTGGACGCCAGAGTCGGTGCGGCTCGACGACCGCGCGACAATCGTCTCGCCCATCATCCGCAACCAGGCCTTCTCAATCTCGCCTGCGACCGTTCGCAACGGCGGAGCCTGCCTCTGGAATCCGCAGAAATCGGTGCCCTCGAACTCGACCCACAGCAGCACCTGCCGACTGGGGCGGAGCGGGGCGTCCTGTGGGGCCGGGGATTGGTCAGCCATCGGCGCACAATCGCTTGCGGTGGCAGGGGACGGGACGTTCGCGCTGGGGGCTAGAGGTCGAACGCAAGACCGAACACCAGCACGTCATCCGACAGGTCGATCGACTTGGAGTCGCCAAAGTCGTTCAGGGAGAGACGTCGCCACTCGCCGAACAAATACGAGTGGTTCACGCCCATCTCGATGTCGAAACTGCGCGCCGCCGAGGGCTCCAGCGGGTCGAGCTGGAAGCGAAGACCCACCGATCCGTGCAAACCGGCCACTCCGCCTCGGCCGACGAACGTATCTCCGGCGGCATCCGTGTAGCGGCTGATGTTGCCCACGCCGTTCTCGATCCACCACACCCCATAAGCCAAGCCGACCTTGCCGTACGGGATGAGGGGAAAGCCGGTCTTCTTGGAAATCCAGTCGAATCGGTACACGAGGTCCAGGGTCAGCGGGATGATGTTCAGGGTCGTCTTGTCCTCGGTCGCGCCGCCCGACACCGCCAGACTCTGGCCGGTGGCCGACCACCAGCCCGCGCCGACGCCCATGCTGAGATCGCCAAACCCGTGGAAGATGTTCCAGTCGATGCTGGCGCCCCACTCCCAGTCCGACCCGCCCAGCACGTCGGCATACGGCACGGCGCCGGTGGTCTTCGCGAACTCGCGGTCGATGCCGGGCTGGTAGGAGCCGAACCGCAGGTCCAGGCTCGAGGTCTGCGGCGACTCGGCGCGCGCTTCGCCTGCGGCCACCATGCCCAACGTGCCGATAGCGCCAAGCGCAACGATGACCCGGCTCAGGCGAGCGAGGGGCAGCTTGCGGCGCGTCGCCAGAACGACAACCGGCAGGAACAGCAGCAGCCACGAGAGGTTGCCTGTCCCGCTCCGGCCAGAGCTGCAGCCGTAGTAGCCGCCCTCCTCCGTGCCGCCGTTGGCCTTGTAGTACTGCCACAGGTCCTGCACCTCCAGCGGGGCGCCGGACATCACGACGGAGCCGTCGCTCTCGTTGTCGTTCGCGTCAATCGCCGAGACCGAGACGTAGTACGTGGTGCCGTTGGTCAGGCCGGTGATCTGGTAGCTGGTGGCCGTCAGCACGCTGGACTTGCCCTCAGCCATCCACGCCGTCGCCGCGGTCAAGGGTTGCTTGGACCAGTAGACGCGAGAGGAAAGCGTCGTGGCGGTGTCCACATGCTCCCACGTCGCCTTGAGGTTCTCACTGCCTGAAGACAACCCGGTCAGGGTCGGGGCCTTCGGCGCTTCGAGGTCGACGTCGATGTTCAGCGCAACACCGGTGACCGTGGTGGTGGCGGTGCCTGTCGAGAGGTCCTTGACGATGAAGTAGATCTTGGCGCCGGTGGTCGAGTCTACGTTGCAAGCCGTGTCGCCCAGCACATCGCGCAGGTCGATGTCGACCGTCTGCCCCGAGGCCGTCAGCGGGTTGTCGAAGTCATGGTCGCTGGTGATCACCTTGCACGCCGAGTCGCTCGCCGACTCGGTCATGTCGTTCTCGTCGCAGCTGCGACCGGGCGGGGCGATCTTGATGCCGTACTGCGGCGTCGCCTGCAGCACGTTCTTGTCCAGCCACGACCAGGTGATCCGAATCTTGGGCGAGGCGTGGGCGCGAATCGTCTCGCAATCCGCGATGTTGATCACGTGGGTGACCTTGCCCAGACCGATCTGGTTCGATGTCAGTCCCAGCCGGTCGTTCGGCGTGAAGTCGCTGCCGGGCTTGCCGACGATCGAGTCGACCTGGATGGTGACCGCCTGTGCCGCCGCCGCCGAGAACAGCGCCGTCGCCGCAAGTCCGCACACGACCGCTGCCCGGATCTGGTTGCCGCTTGCCTTCATCACCGCGTCCTCCGACCGTCCGCTGCGACCTCGACTCTGGGTCGCCGCAGGACCAACGCCCTTGTTCTGCATGGCCCGTGCCAAAGGCACCACACGCCAACCTCGCGACAGCTTGCGGGTATTCCCAACTGCCCGGCAATTCCGCGTGCCTTTCGGTCACGACCGACGGCCCGAACAGTGGCTCAACCTTGCCAATTTGGCAGAGCCCGGGTCCGCTGCCCGCCGACTAGGCCTTGGCCGTTCGCCCGGCACCGCGCACCAGACCTCGCTCGACCGCCAGCAGCGCAATCTGCACCGCATTGGTCGCCGCACCCTTGCGCAGGTTGTCGGCCACGACCCAAAACGCCAGTGCATTCAGGTCAGTGGGGTCCTGCCGAATGCGTCCCACGAACACATCGTCCTTCTCGGCAGCGTCGATCGGCATCGGGTACTGCCGCTGCTTGGGGTCGTCCACGACGCTGACGCCGGGCATCTTGGCCAGCAGCTCGCGCGCTTGTGCAGGGGTCAGCGGCCGCTCGAATTCGGCCAGCACCGACTCGCTGTGGCCGCCGAAGACAGGCACCCGCACGGCGGTCGGCGTCACGCGCAACTCCGGCAACCCCATGATCTTGCGGGACTCGTAGACCAGCTTCATCTCTTCGTCGGTGTACCCTTGGGCATCGAAGGTGCCGATGTGGGGGATCACGTTGAAGGCGATGCGGGCGTTGTGGACCTTGACCTCGAACGGCTTCTGGTTGAACAGCGCAATCGTCTGGGCGCTCAGCTCGTCCATGCCCTTCTGGCCGGCGCCCGACACGCTCTGGTAGGTCGAGACGACGACGCGACGCAGCCCCGCCACCTGATGCAGCGGCTGCAGCGCCATCACCAGCTGCACGGTCGAGCAGTTTGGGTTGGCTACGATGCCGTCGTGCCACAGCAGGTCGTCTGGGTTCACCTCGGGGACGACCAGCGGCACCGTGTCGAACATGCGAAACGCATTGGAGTTGTCGACGCAGAAGCAGCCCCGCCGCGCCGCCTCGGGCAGCAGCTCGCGTGAGACGGTCCCGCCGGCCGACGCCAGCACGATGTCCACGCCATCGAATGCCTCCGGTGTGGCGACGCGCACCTTCAGCGGCCGCTTGCCCCACAGCACCTCTTCACCCTCAGAGCGGGTCGAGGCCAGCGCAATCACCTCTGATGCGGGAAAGCGTCGCTCGTCCAGCACCGCGAGCATTTCGCGACCCACGGCGCCAGTCGCGCCCAGGACGGCGACCTTGTACTGCTTGATTGTCATGGGTTCTCCGGTCTAGGCGGCCTCGCCCGGTGCAGGGACGCTTGGCGGCGGCGGAATGAACGACACCGCTCGCTGCTGCGGTCCCGTGCGGATCCGGATGATGAGGCTCGTGATGTTGTCGTGGCCGCCCATTTCCTTGGCGCGCCGCGTCAGCTCTTCGCAGGCATCGGCGGCCGTGGGGGCGAACTGCAGGATGCGGCCGATCTCGCGGTCCCGCACCAAGTCGGTCAACCCGTCGGTACACAACAGGATCTGGTCGCCGGGTCGCACGGTGGTCGAGGTGATGTCGACTTCGACGGCGTCCTGCAGTCCCAGCGCACGCACGATGACATTCTTGTAGGGAAAGTCCTCGATCTCATGCGGTTGCAGCAAATTCAGGCGGATGTACTCGTTCAGCAGCGAGTGATCCTCGGTCAGCTGCAGCAGCTCGCCGTCTCGCATCCGATACACGCGACTGTCGCCCACATTGGCGACGTAGATCCGTGATCCGGCGAAGGCGACGGCGACAACGGTCGTGCCCATGTCGCGCAGCTGCACGTGTTCCTGGGCCAGCCGAAAGACCGACAGGTTGGCGCTCTCGACGGCCTTGCGCAGGCGCAGCGAGTGGAAGCTGGGGTTGCTTTTGGCGCCCTTGGTGCGTTCGGCAGCCGCCCGTACCCGCTGCGTGATGTCCGGCGACTCGTAGAACGCGCGGATCGCCTCGATCGTGAACGCCGACGCCACCTCTCCGCACGCGTGGCCGCCCATGCCGTCGGCAACGACGTACAGGTCGGCATCTTCGAGCAAGAGCAGGGCGTCTTCGTTGCCTTCACGCACAAGCCCGACGTCGGTCAGGCCGTGGGTTTCACGCCAAAACGTCTTGCGCTTCGATCGCTTGCGGGATTTCGGAGCCGCGTTGGCGGCAGGGTCGGGCATAAGGCAGCACGCCGGGGTCAGGGCCAAACGGTCACTCAAGAACGGGTCACTTTCCCGCTCCCACTCCACACCGCTCCAAAACGGATCGACGCATCAGCAACACGTCGGTCCAACCTATCGTGGCAAGGGAACACTGTCAAACTCGCGTGCTACGGATGAATGCGATCCATCAGGCGCGCGAACGGAATCGTTTCGCGCACATGCGGCAACCCGCAGACCCACGCGACGGTTCGCTCCACACCAAGGCCAAAGCCAGCGTGCGGCACCGAACCGTACTTGCGCAGGTCCAGGTACCAATCGAACGCCTCCATCGGCAGCCCGTGCTTGTGGATCGCGGCCACCAGCGTGTCGTAATCGTCTTCGCGCTGACCGCCGCCGATGATCTCGCCGTAGCCCTCGGGCGCCAGCATGTCGACCGACAGGGTGCGGTCCGGGTCGTCCGGTCGACGCTTCATGTAGAACGCCTTGACCTCGGCCGGGTAACCGTAGACCAGGGTCGGGCTGTCGTTCTCGCGCGACAGGATCGTCTCGTCGTCGCCACCCAGATCGTCGCCGTCGGGAATGTCGCTGCCCAGCTCGTGCAGGCGCCGAATGGCGTCCTTGTAGTCGAGACGGGGGAACGGCTTGTGGACGGCCGCCAGGGCCTCGCGCCGGGGCTTGAGCTGCCGATCCTGCTCCGCCTCACTGCGGATGCTGTCGATGAGGTCGAGCTCCGACCCGCAGTCGGCCAGCACGTCGCGACAGATCGTGCAGATCAGGTCCTCGGCCAGCTCCATCGTGCCGTCGAGATCCATGAATGCGGCCTCGGGCTCGACCATCCAGAACTCGGTCAAGTGCCTGCGGGTCTTGGACTTCTCGGCGCGGAACGTGGGGCCGAACGTGTAGACCTTGCCAAACGCCATTGCGTCGGCCTCGTTGTACAACTGGCCGCTTTGGCTCAGGTAAGCCTTGGTCCCGTGGTAGTCGGTCTCGAACAGCGTCGAGGTGCCCTCGCACGCGGCGGGGGTGAAGATCGGCGTGTCGACCAGCAGGAAGCCGCGGCCATCGAAGAAGTCGCGGATCGTTTTGATGATTCGCGCGCGCACCTTGAGGATGGCGCCCTGACGCCGTGACCGCAGCCACAAGTGCCGGTGGTCCATCAGGAAAGCGACGCCATGCTCCTTGGGCGAGATCGGATAGTCGGGCGCAGCGTCGGCGACGACGACCATGCCGTCGCACGCGAGCTCGAAGCCCAGCGGCGACCGCTCGTCACGCCGGACAGTACCGCTGACGATGAGGCTGGTTTCCTGCGTCAGGTGGTCGGCACGCTGGAAGGTGGCCTCGTCGACGTCGCCCTTGAACATCACCGCCTGGATGATGCCAGAGCCGTCGCGCACCTGCAGGAAGTGCAGCTTGCCCTTCGACCGCCGGCCGTACAGCCAGCCGCGGATCTGCACCCGCTGGCCGTCAAACGGGGCGATCTCCGCGACGCGGGCCACGGGCAGGTCGGGAAGCGCCATGGGAAGAGTGGGGCTGAGCGACATGATCGCACCTGCACGCAAAGAGTTGAGGGGAGCCAGAAGCAACACCGCCCGGCGCACGCCCGTCCCTAGGGGGGCATGCGCCGGGCGGTGCTGAGGCTCGCTGGTGCCACGGTGCCCCTACGTCGAGTCCGGTCTTTGCCGGAGGCGAGGGCGGGCGTGGCACGTAGGAACGGGTCGTCGGGGCCGATGGCATACGCCACTGCGGCACCCTGCACCGGGAGGGGCCTACTTGCCCTTGTCGACGCGGTTCTTCAGGTCGAGGCCGACCTTGAAGAAGGGCATGCGCTTCGGGCCGACGTTGACCGCGTTGCCCGTCTTGGGGTTGCGGCCCGTGTACGACGGGTACTTGCGAACGGTGAAGTTGCCGAAGTTGCGGATCTCGATGCGCTCGCCGCGCTTCATCGCCTCGACCATGAGGTCGAAGATCGAGTTGACAACGATGCTGGCCTTGTCCTTGGTCAGGGTGGCCTTCTGGGCGACGCTTTCGATCAGATCGGACTTGGTCATGATGTAGGTCCTCATTGCGATAGGGTGTTGAACCGAAGGGTGTCCGGTGCTCGTGCCTCAGTTGGAGAGCATGTCGGCTGAGTACACCGTCCCCGGGCGGCCGGTCAAGAGCCAACCCGCAGTGTCTACGCAAAAACATGCGCTTTCGCTGCGACGCCCCTGCCCAATCGGCCGTTTTCGCCCACTGGGACGCCACTTTTTGGCCAATCAGCGGATCTCAACAGCGGCGCACAGTTAGCCCCGTTGCCCCATCGGGCCGTGATCCAATTTGCACTGGGTCCGGTCGATGCGCAGGCGGAGGGAGCACGAACGCGCACGGCAACGGCGGTTCCGGTCCACCGTGGCGCGAGAAGTGATGGAGGATCAAGGGACTGGGGGGGGCGGGAAGGCCTACTTGCCGCAAACGCCGCCGAGCATCGCGGCCAGGGCACTCTTGTACTTGGCCGTGACCTTGCCGGTCTGGCCGCCCTTCCAGATGCCGTCCTTCTGGACTGCCGTGGCATCTGCCACCGCTCCGGCGACGTCAACCAGCTCGCCGGACGGCCACAGGATCTTCTTGACCCACCACATGTCGCACTCGACCAGCGGCCGATCGTAGATCGCCGTCAGCGAGCCGTGGATCCAGATCTTCACCGTGGCGAAGGACTTGCCGAAGCCGTAGGAGTCCCAGTAGTGCACGCCGACGGTGTAGGTCACGTCATTTTCCGGTGCCTTGAGGTTCAGGTTCTCGGGACCCCACCCATCGGTGTCGTCGAGGTCGAGACCCGGGTTGTCGTCGATGCCAGCGCTCGACGAACCCCAGTTGGGCGACGGGTTGTACCAGTAGGTGTCGAACAGGCCGTGGAACCACGGGTCGGCCTTGCCGTCGGCGTCGACGTCGTACTGGCACGAGCACTTCTGGTTGCCGCACATCTCTGCGGGTTCCTTGCAGATCTTGCCGACTTCGGCCGTCTGGTGCGCGAAGTGCAGGTCGAGGTCCGCCCCTTGTCCCGGACCCGTGTCGGTCTTGTCGGGGTCGTCGGGCGTGTCCCATAGCAGCTCGACGTGGATCGCCTGGTCGGGAATCACCAGCACCGTGTAGTACGCGGGCTGGCACGACTCCAGCCCCGTGTTGTCGGTGACGGTCAGCTTGAACTCGTACTCACCGGCGACGTTGACAGGGAACGAGGTCACGCCCAGCGACTCGGTCTTCACGCCGAACTTGGGGTCCGCGACCGTGGCGTTGGGGTAGAAGGTCAGCCCCTCGGCGCCCGCAGGCGACTTCAGGACCTCCCACTTCCAACCCGTTACCTGCTTGCCCGGCATGGCGAAGCTGAGGTTGCCGCGCAGCTGCAGCTCCTGCTGCGGGACGATCTGCTCGCCCTCGTCGGTCTGGATCACGGCGGTGGGGCAACTGGAAGCCGACCCCCAGCACTCGAGCGCAAGCACCTTGTCCGGCTGGATGGTGTTGTCGGCGAACTTCAGGTTGGCCAGGAACGGCTTGGCCTTGCCATCTGCGCCCTTGTTCTCGCTGCTGGGCTCGCAGGCCACCAGCACGGTCACCGGCTTGTTGATGGCCACCAGAAGGGGGTTGGCCGGGCTGACGGGCTTGCCCTTCAGCGCCTCGATGCCGCTGGTGTCGGCGCCGAACACGCCGGCCGCGTCCTCCACGACGTCCAGCCCCGAGACTTCGACGTCACCCGAGCCGCAATTCGACAGCTCGACCGTGCGCTTGGAGAGCTCGCCTATGGTGACGAAGCCGAAGTTCACCTTGTTCGAGGGCTTGACCAGCAGGCAGGGCACGCTCTGGTTGGCGAAGAGGTTGACGGTCTTGGCGTTGCACTCCTCGATGTTCACCACGCCGCCGACGGGCTTGCACGTGCCGCCGCTGTTCGAGTGGACGGTCACCGTCGAGCTGTGCTTCTGCGCGTCCAGCCCCGAGAACTTCACCAGAAGCTTCTGCGAAGTCTTGGGCTTCACGACGATCGGCGGCTTGAACTCGTAGCTGGCGCCTCCGGCAAAGGGCTTGTCGTCGATCGTCATCGAGAACGGCTTGGCGTCGTTCAGCGCGAAGTCGATCTGGTGCACCAGCAGGTCGGCATCGCCGGCGTTGAGGATCGTCACCGGGAGCGTGCTTCCCTCGCCCAGCTTGACGGTGCCGAAGTCGACCACCGGGGGGGTGACGTTGATCAGCGAGACGGCCGTCTTGGTCTCCAGACGGATGCGGAACGACTTGCCCTCCCAGCTCACGTCGCCCTTGGGTGTCAGCGTCAGCTTGGCAAGGCGCGGCGCATCGTCGGCCTGCTTGCGAAAGCGGATGACGACGCGGGCAGAGTTCACCGGGGTGCTTGTCGCGCAGTCGGGATCGAAGCCCGGCGGCACGATCGAACCGAAATCATGTCCAGCACAGGGCTCCATCTTGCCGTCGACCGACACCAGGCACTCGAACACGGGCGTATTCGGGTCCGTCGCGCCCACGGGCACGGTGTAGGCCAGCGCAGCAAACTCGAGTTTGAGTTCCTGGGCCGTCGTACCGGCTCCGTTGACGATGATGAACTCGGTGTCGACCGTTTGGCCTGCAGAGAGTGGACCCGAGTCGATGCTGACGAGCTCGTTGTCTCCGACGGCCTGATCGCCGCGGCGAACCTGGAAGTCAGCGCTGTTGTCGGTGCCGAGCGGCCCTTTCTGGGCGGCGCACTTGTCGGGCAACGTCGAGGTCGGGTCCGTTCCCGACCCGCCCGAGCAGCCCGAGATCGCAAGCGACCCGAGCAGCCAGACGGCGGCAAGCGTTGTGGCGCGCGTCATCATCCCCGCCCTCCTGATGTCCGAGAGCGGTCCGTCCGTCTGTGGTGCGGGAAGGATGGCCGGCCGCTCAAGAAAGATGGCTACTTGCCGCACTTCGCCGAGGTGGTGGTCGTGGACGCGGTGAAGCTCTTGTTCTCGTAGCACTTTGTGATGCACCAATCACCTGCGGGCTTCCACATCTTGCCGCCCTTGGGGTTGGTCGCATCCTGCTGGCCGATGCACGCGTCGCCCGACTGCTTGCAGACGGTGAACGGCGGCTGATCGACGCCCGTCAGCTGGTTGGGCCAGTGGATCTTGGCCACGTACCACATGTCCAGCGGGTCCATCTCGACCTTGTCGATGTTCAGCGCGAGCACGCCCTGCAGGTAGATGCGCACCGACGCGAGCGACGTGCCGTAGCCGTGGTCGTGCCAGTAGTGGATGCCGACCGAGTACGCGATCGGGTTGCTGGCGTCGCCCTCCGGGTTCTCGAGGTTCAGGTTCTCGGGACCGGCACCATCGGTGTCGTCGAGGTCCAGGCTGGGGTCGTCGTTCGCGCCAGCCGGGGCTGCGCCCCAGTTCGGATTCGGGTTGAACCAGAACGTGTCAAAAGGATTGGAGAACCACGGGTCGGGCGTGCCATCGCAGTCGAGGTCGGGACCAGAGCCCAGCGGGTGCGCGAAGTGCAAGTCCATGTCGGCGCCCGCGTTGACGCCCGCATCGGTCTGGTCGGCGTCGGCCGGCGTGTCCCACAGCAGCTCGACGTGGATGGCGTTGTTCGGCACCACCAGCACGGTCACGCACGCCGGGGTGCACGACTTGGTGTTGTTCTGGTCCCACACGTCCAGACAGAACTCGTACTCACCCGCGGCGTCCGGGGTAAACGTCGGGTTGACGTAGCCGGCGTTGGGGCCGAACGCCTTGCCCGAGCCCGCGGGCTGCTTGGCGGTCCACTGGTACTTCTTGATGGTGCCACCGCCCGGCGCGACCGACTGCTCGCCCTTGAGGTGCAGGATGGTCTGGGGCACGACCTCTTCGCCCTCGAGCACCGACACCTTGGCCTGCGGGCACGTGGTCTTCACGCCGTAGCCCTCGACGTTCAGGGTCTTGGTCGCAAACGCGTTCGACGTGACCTCGACCATGTCGGTGTCGGGCGGGGTGGGGTTGCCATCGGCGTCGACCGGCGTGATGTCCTTGGGGTCGTAGCGCACGGTCACGATCGCGTCGCCCTGCTGGGAGAGGATCAGCGGCTTCTGCGCGGTCGGGCCGTTGCCGCCCAAGTCGGCGAACTCCTTGGTCGTCTCGGTGAAGTCGAGCGAGTACTCGTCCGAGGTTCCCTTGCCGGTCAGCTTGATCGAGTAGATCTTCAGATCCTCGCTGCCGCAGCTCTTCACGACGAATTCACGGGTGTCGCTGATGCCGAAGAGCACGCCGCCGAAGTTCATCTTGGGGAACGGCTCCAGCTTGACGCACGGCACCTTGGCGTTGGCGATCAGGTTGACGGCGATGTAGCGATCCGAGTTGGCGTTGGCCGGGTCCAGCTTGGGCGCCGAGGGATCGTTGACGATGATGCGAATCACGCCCTGCTTGGCGATGTCGTCGATCGGCGTGAACTTGACGCGGAACTCGCGGTTGCTGCCGGCAGCGAGGACGAAGGGTGACAGGAACTTGGGCTCTGCGGCGGCGGGGTCGAACGAGATGTCCTCGCCGGGCTTGACGATGACCTTGGCACTGTCGTCCGCGTTCGGGACCTCGAGCTCAAACGCCGTTCCGCCCTCGAACTCTATCCGGCCGATGATCAGCTCGGCGTCGCCGGTGTTGAACAGCTTGAATGAGGACCACTTCTTGTCGTCCGGCGCGGAGGCCTCGACGTAGGGCCACAACACGTCGGTCGGCGAGGCAGAGGCCTTCGGGGCGCCCTGCTTGGTCTTGAAGCGGATGCGGAAGTCGGTCAGCAGGTCGCGGTCGCCCAACAATTTGATGCGAATCGTGGCGTTGCGGTCGACGCTGTCCAGGCGGGTGTAGCGCACGGTGAAGGACTGGCTGCTGTAGCGACCGGCGCTCTCGTTCACGTGGGCGCTGGGCACGATCTTCTTCCACTTGCCCTTCATCTCGCTGCACTTGACTGGCGCGGGGTTGTCGCCTTCCAGCGATCCGGCCTCGTAGCACTCGAAGGCGCGAAGCTCCGGGCTCTCCTCGGGCGAGCTCATGTTGTACTCAAGCGCCAGCGTCGAGATCTGCAGATCGGCTGCCGCGAGCGTCGTGGCGGCATTCGAGATCACGAACTTGTAGTCGCGGTACTCGCCGATCGGAATGCTGCCTACGTCGACGGGGAATTCGTCTGCGTTCGACACGACGGCGTTGGTCTGGGCGACGCGGACCTCAGCGGTGGCCGTGCAGTCGAGCTGGCTGCCGACGATGATGCACGTGTAGGTGCCGCTGGGCGTCGTCTGCGCGACGCCTCCCTGATTCTCCGAACTGCAGGACAGCAGCGCAGCGGACAGGGCCAGCCACGAAAGGGCGTGCAGGCTCGAACGGGACATGATGACCACTCCTTCAGGCGCGATTTCAGCCACCGGGCGCACCTAAGACTAGGGGCACAGCGAATGAAGCACTGTAGATTCCTCAGCCCCCTCCGTCAACATCCGCGGCACCTCCGTGAGAGGGCAAGCGCGTCGCCAAGCCCCTACCGCTTCCCCTACGCTTGACTTGGCACTCGTATAGCGGAAACATCTTCCCCTCGCTGTTCAGGCCATGCGGTCGGCAGCGGTGACGTCGAGGGCCTTGCCGATCACGGTTTGCCCCTCCTGAGGCTCTTCCCGCGTCAGGCCCAACGGTCTGATGCCTCCCCCGTTCGTCCTGCCTCATCTGCCAGGAGTTCCATGGTGAATCCGCGCAAACTGTTGTGGTTGCCCTCGGCTTTGCTGGTGGGCGCCTTGGGGCCAGCCTGGATGATCGCCGGTGGACTCGTCTCGTGCGACTCGACCGCCAAGTTCTACCTGCCGGATCGGCAGTTCCAGGACCTTCAGGTGATCTCGGCCTTCCCGGCGCGCATCGACAACGATCGCGTCGTGCGCGTCTGCGGCGTGCCCCTCGATGGCGAGGACGCGCTCGAGCCCAACGGCGTCGAGGTCATGGTCAACCTGATGTCGACCGAGATCCGGTCGAAGAAGTCGTGCGAGAACGACAGCGATCTCTCCATCAAGGAAGGGGAGATGATCGATCTGACGCGGGTCACGACCAACGCGCAGGAACCGACGGTGGCCGCCAGCAACTTCCGGTTGACGCTCGACTGCCCGCCGCAGGCCCACGTGCCCGGCGGCGGCGACGCCTGCTCGAACGCCGAATCGATGACGGCAGTGGCTGTCCGCTATGCTCAGGTGACGAAGCGCTGCGACCCGAGTGACGTAAACACCCGTCTGAACGTGGCCGTCGTGGTTGACGACAGCGGGTCGACCTCAGGTCTGGTCGATCGCAACGCTCCGTACTACGAGGAGCCCGACTTCGACATCAGCTACCCGGACCCGATCAGCAAGACTCAGGAGTCGGACCCCTACGATATTCGGCTGATGGCGGCCAGTGAGTTCATCGACAGTCTGACGCTCGGTCACGACCGCACGATCGCGTACTCGTTCGGCGAAAAGAACAACATCGACGTGGCCTGCTCGAACGGCGCAACCTGCACCGGCGGCAACAAGAATGGCCTGAACTGCTTGTTCCCTCAAGACTGTCCTGGTGGCGACTGCGACGCGGACGCAAGCGGTGACTCGAATGTGTTCACGACGTTGCCGATCTCGGGCCCCGGGTCGAGAGAGGCCAAGTGCTTCGGCGCTCAGGCCGCCCATCGCAAGTTCATCGAGCTCGGGCTGGCCTTCATGAAGAACAACGGCGGCGGTCGCGCCCCGCTGTGGCAGGCCATGTACAAGGCCTACTCCTTCTTCCAGACCTCACCCGGCGAAGGCGGTGGCAAGGCACAGGGTCCCTACGGTGCCCGCGCGATCGTCGTGCTGACGGACGGCCCGGACACCTGCACCTACTCGGACGACTTCAACTACGTCGATCTCACGCCGACCGGCGGCGGCTTGCCGATGTGTCGTACCAAGTGCACCGAGTCCGAGTACGACTTCCTCAAGCTGCGCAACCTGATGTGGACCGGCGACAACAATGGCGACGGTCTGGCGGAGTACGACCAGCCCCGCAAT
This sequence comes from uncultured Myxococcales bacterium, assembly GCA_903955385.1. Lineage (GTDB taxonomy): Bacteria > Myxococcota_A > UBA9042 > UBA9042 > UBA9042 > CAJBNH01. The sequence continues at coordinate 95,940 of CAJBNH010000024.1, forward strand.
CAGTGTGCCGACGGCGACAAGCGCGGCGAAGGCTGCAGCAACGACGTCCAGTGCCCCGGCAGCTACTGCACCTTGGTGTGGCCGGTGCAGGTGCACATCGTGCAGTTCCAGTCGCCCGCGCACCTCAAGGCCGATGCCCGCTTGCAGGAGATCGCCTGCCGCACCGGAGGCAGCTACCAGTTCCTGAATACAGAGCAGTTCAACAAGGAAAAGGCCGACGAGTACGCGCCGATCAAGCTCGCGATGGCGCGGGTCCGCAACGCCCTGAGTGGCTCGTGGCGCCCGGCGTTCAAGCTGTCTGCCCTGGCGGAGCAGCTGCCCCCCGGCCAGATGACGGCCCTGCAGGGTTCGGTCAAGCTCGAGAGCGGTGGCTTCACGAGCCTGAAGAATGTCTACTCGAGCGAGACCGGCAACTGGCGATTCGGCAAGTCGGGTTCGGCGGACCAGCGCCTGCTTCTGCGGCGTGCCTGCAAGACCTCGGAGGACTGCGGCGGTTCGGAAGCCTGCGGCACCAACCACTGCAACGAAGCCGGTCTGTGCGAAGCCATGGGGGCGCCGGACAACATGCCGTGTGGCGACCCGGCGGACGAGGCGAACTTCGTCTCGAAGCGCTGCTGCAACGGAACCTGCCAGCAGGGCATCTGCGCCACCGTATGCAAGAAGTAGGACAGCTGCGGCGGACCCGATCGGTCCCGCAGTGGAGGAACGCATGACCTGGAACCGCATCGCCGCGGCACTCGCGCTCGCAGCCGGCCTTCTGGCCAGCCTGCCCGTCGCTGCCGAGGACCTGGCGCCGATCGACGCCGAGCTCGACAAGTATTGGAACGTCGAGCAGGCCGTCCCCGCGCTGAAGAATCCGCTGTACGAGCGCGCTGGCGGCCTCGAGTTCTCCGTGCACGGGGGCATCGTGCCGAACGACTCGTTCTACGTCCCCAAGCCGGTGGGCGCCCGCTTGTCGTACTTCTTCACCGACACCCTCTCGGCCGAGGTGGGCGGGTCGTACCTGCTGAGTTCGCTCAGCGATCTCGAGGCCTTCCTCGAGTGCGCAACCGTGAGCAACGGCAAGTGCGCCGACCTGACCGTCCGCAAGCCGCCCAAGATGACCATGCTGACGTCTCTGGACATCGCCTACACGCCGTTCCACGGCAAGGTCGGCATCTTCACGTCCAAGCTCTCCAGCTTCGACATGGGGTTGTCGTTGGGCGGCGGCCTGATCGGTGTCGACATCGACGAGGGCAACGACGGCGTGCCCGACATCCAGTCGACCTTCAAGCCCGCGGGACACTGGGGCGCCAACTTCCGCTTCTTCGTGACGCGGTGGCTCAACGTCCGCGCCGACTACAAGCAGTTCATCTACTGGCCGGTGGAAGGCTCGCCCTTCCTCGCCCCCGTCGAGTTCACCCTCGGCCTGGCCTTCCTGACGAAGTGATGAGGTCCTCGATGCGAGCGATGAACAAGACGGTCCTCCTCGGGATGCTGGCGCTGGCCGCACTCGTGCTGGTGCCGGCGCTGGCGAGTGCAGAGCCCAAGCGTCCCACGCCTGCGCCTGCCCCGGCAGCCCAGCCGGCCCCCGCGCCTGCGCCTGCTCCGGCAGCCGATGCGGCACCTGCCCCCGCGCCTGCTGCCGCTGCTCCGACGCCTGCTCCGGCTCCCGCCCCTGCCGCCCCTGCGGCGGCTCCAGCGGCCACGCCTGAGGCTGCACCCGCCGCGGCCACTCCCGCCCCTGCAGCGGAAGAACCCGTCCCTGAAGTGGAACCCAAGCCGACGATGATCGAAGACGCCTATGGCTTCTCCGACGACGTTGCACCCGTGGGCAGCCGTCTGGAGTGGGCCGCCCGGCGCGACCTGCGCGTGATCCAGAAGCGCAGCGTGCTGAAGGAAGGCCGTCACGGCTTCACGCTGTTCGGCGGCGTGGTCCCCAACGACGACTTCTTCACCTACATCACCGGCGGACTTGGCTACAACTACTACTTCTCTGAGGACCTCGCGCTCTCGATCCACGGCGCGTACACCTACGACCAGAAGACCTCGCTCGAGTCCAGCCTGTCCAAGCCGCGCGAGACCAACGAAGGCCCCGGCCTGGAAGTGCGCCTGCCCCAGGTGCTGCAGTCCTACGCGTCGGCCGGCATCGACTGGAACTTGCTGCACGGCAAGGTCGGCTTTTTCACGACGAATCTGCTTGAGTTCGACCTGGCGCTGTCGTTCGGCGCGGGCGCGGTCATGACGACCATCACGCCCAAGGGTCAGGATCCGTTCACCCAGTTCGACCCCGCGGGCAACGTGGGCGCCGGCCTGCAGTTTTACCTGACGAACTCGTTTGCGCTTCGGCTCGACTACCACCAGTTCTTCTACCCGGCCCTTCGCGGACAGCCGGGCGGTGGCGGTGTGTCGTACCCGATCGCTGCGACGGTGGCCCTGACCTATTTCACCGCGGGGCTCCAGTAGCACCAAACGACCGCACGACCCCGACGGGCCCAAGACCGATGGCCCACGCGGAGGCAAGACCGTGACCAAGTTGAAGCTCACCGATCGGACCCTTCACCGCATCGCCCGACTGTCCCTGGTCGGGATGATTGCGGTCGTGTCCCTTGGAACGGCGGCGCAGGTGCTCGCACTGTCCGTACAGGAAATCGTCACGCTTTCGAGCCTGGAGATCCCTGACGACCAGATCATCAAGAAGATCCAGAAGGACGGCACCAAGTACACGCTGACGCCGGCTGAGATCCTCGATCTGAAGAAGAAGGGCGTGTCCGACAAGGTCATCCGCTACATGCTGTCGACCAGCAAGGAAGCGGGACCGGCGGCCGGAACTGCGGCTGGCAAGGCCAAGACCGACGACCGGCCCAAGCGCGAGCTGACCGCTGCCGAGCAGGCGGCCGAGGAAGCGCGCCTGAAGGAAGAGGCCCTGCGTCTCGCCGAAGAGCAGCGCCGCCGTGAGGACGCCGCCCGTCGCGCGTTCGCCGGCAAGGTGCTGAACAAGGGTCAGGATCTGGCGAACGACGGCAAGTTCGTCGAGGCCATTCAGGTCTTCAACAAGTTCGTCGAGGACGGCGTGGGCGGAGTGCCGTTCGCCCCTGACAGCCAAGAGGCCTACGTCGCCAAGTACGGCATCGCCAACGCACTTTCGCGCGCAGGTCTGATGCAGAGCGCGGCCAATGCCCTGTTGGACGTCGTGCGCGCCGGTCCCGACAAGATGTTCTTCGTGTCTGCGTTCGAGCAGCTGCGCGAGCTGCGCCGCAAGATCAACTACCGTCCGCCGGAGCTCGAGGACCTGACCCGCTTCTCCGTCGTCAATGCCAAGCCCGAGTTCCAGGACGGCTTCCACTACTTCGTGGGCGAATTCCTCAATGACTTCGGTCTGCCGGCCGACGCCAAGCCGTACCTCGAGAAGGTGTCGCCCAAGGCTGAGGACTACGGCCGTGCGCAGTACCTGCTGGGCCTGATCGCCTTCCAGGACGAAACGCTGAGCACGCAGGAGAAGGTCACACAGGGCTCGACGGCGTTCCAGAAGGCGGTGCTGGCCGGTGAAGAGCGAGAGGACGGTCAGCCGATCGTCGACCTCGCCTATCTGGCGCTCGCGCGATTGGCCTACGAGTACGAGCAGTACGACGCGGCGATCTACTACTACAAGAAGATCTCCAAGAACTCCCCGAAGTTGGCGTCGGCCTTCTACGAGGCGGGTTGGACGTATTTCCTCAAGAACGACATCAGCCGCGCGCTCGGTACCTTCCACGCGCTGCACAGCCCGTACTTCTCGCACCACTTTTACCCGGAGCTGTGGATCCTCGAGGCCACCATCTACGTCAACAGCCTGTGCCAGGTGGAGTCGGCGGAGAAGGCGATCCAGATGTTCGAGGAAACCGTGCTGGTGCTGCAGCCCCCGCTGCGCGAGTTCCTGAAGCGGAACCGCCGGCCAGAGGACTTCTACGGCGCGCTGCTGGACTCCGTGAACAAGAAGACGCCCAACCCGCTGCCCCGCGTACTGCAGTCGCCGGTGTTCGAGAACGTCGAGTACTTCAACCTCTACCAGACGATCAAGCAGATCGAGAAGGAAGAGGGCGTGGTGCGGCAGAACGTGAAGTCGTTGGGGCCGTTCGGTCAGGACCTGCTGGCACGTCTGGCGCAGCTGAAGGCAGAGCGTATCTCGGAAGCCGGCGTCGTCATTCAGAAGACGCTGCGGCAGACCCAGAAGGATCTGGAGCTCTATCAGGACAAGCTGGACGAGCTGCGAATCGACTTGCAGGAAGCCCGGCTGAACGAGATCGACGACCAGATCGCCGGCCGCAAGGACGACATTGACCCGGCCGCGGCGCGCCAGGGTGCGATCGCGATTGCTGGTTCGGACTCCATGGTATGGCCCTTCCAGGGCGAGTTCTGGAAGGACGAGATCGGTGCCTACCGTTCGTTCCTGCGCAGCAAGTGCCGCAATACGGCCGAGTAGACCGGGCCCTGAACCCGGAACCCGTTGAAGGGTCGGCCTCCCCGTGGACGCCGGCCGAACCCCGCGCCGCAGGCCATCGAGCCGCGGCGCAGGCGTGTGTCGAGGTGGCAAGATGTTCGAGTTGATCCGCCGCTGCTCGTGGGCCGTTGTCGCCGCGAGCCTTTTGGTGAGCCTTCCCGCCTGGGCCCAGCCGGCTGAGGGCGCTCCCCCCGCGACGCCGCCTGCCGGTGCGACCGCTGGGGCGCCCACCGACCCGCCCAAGAAGGTGGCTGACAAGAAGCAGTCGCTGGTCGAGGAAGAGAAGAAGCCGACCGACGCCAAGCCCAAGGTCGCCGACGACTCGCTGAAGAAGGGCGAGTTCAACTACGAGCGCCTCGAGCAGCTGGGCTTCACCAAGGAGCAGCAGCGGTTGCAGGAGGAGAAGTCCAAGCTCCGCCGCAACATGATCAAGACGATGCAGGAGTACATCGACCGCGGCGGCGACCCGGACAAGCTGCCCGACATCTACTTCCGCTTGGCAGAGACGTGGTGGGACGAGACCCACTACCAGTACCTGCTGGACCGCGCCGGGTACGACCGCGTGATGGAGCAGCGCGAGAAGGGCATCGGCGCCTCCGGTCCCGCCCCCGCCGCCCCGGTGGAGGACTACTCGCAGTCGATCTCGTACTACGAAAAGGTTCTGCAGCAGTATCCGAACTACAAGCGCATCGACGAAGTGCTGTTCCGCTTGGGCAAGGCCGCTCTGCAGCAGGGCAAGGCGCGCGGCGACAAGGTGCTGTCGAACAAGGGCGTGCAGTACCTCAATCAGCTGGTCCAGAAGCACCAGACCTCGACCTACATCGCCCAGACCCACTTGGCGTTGGCCGAGCACTTCTTCGAGGCGAACAACCTGACGCTAGCGAAGATGAACTACGAGCGCATCACCCAGAACTTCAAGGGCGCGCCGATGTTCAACTACGCGATGTACAAGCTGGGTTGGGTTTACTACAACCTGCGCGAATTCCGTCGTACAATCGAGACCTTCCAAGACGTCGTCAAGCAGATCGGCAACGACAAGGCCGCTGGCAAGATCGAGTTCAAGGACCAAGCGCTGCGCGACCTCGTGCAGGCGTTTGCCGAGCTGGACCGCGGTTGGCCCGAGGCCAAGGACTACTTCAAGTCCGTCGAGGGCGAGAAGAACATGTGGGAGCGCTTGGAGAAGATGGCCGAGATCTATCTGTCGACCGACAAGGACGACAACGCGATCGAGCTCTTCACGCACTTCATCGAGAACAAGCCGGTGGATCCGCGCTGCATCGACTGGCACGAGTCGATCATGGATGTGCGCCGCAAGATCGGTAACTTCCCGGACGAAGAGGCCGCGATTCGCAAGTTCCTGGCCTTCACCGACGACCGCACCAGCCCGTGGGTGGCGTCGAACCGGAACAATGCCGAGGTCATGGACAAGCAGGCCAAGATGGGCGAGACCAAGCTGCTCTATATGGCCAACCATTTCCACCAGTTGGCGCAGAAGACCGAGGAAGAATCGAAGTCCCTCGAGGCCGCCAAGCCGCTCTACGCCAAGGCCGCGGCGGACTACAAGGAGTTCGTGCGCCGGTATCCGGACTCGAAGAAGGCGTACATCGTCAACTTCTACTACGCGGAAATCCTTTACGATCAGTTGAAGGACTTCGAAGGCGCCCGCCAGCAGTACAAGGAAGTCATCAAGCGTGACCCGGGCGGCGAGTACGTCGAGGACGCGGCCTTGGGCGTCATCTACGCGGTCGAAGAGCTGATGCGGAACACGCACGTTCGCTGGGACAAGCAGAAGCAGAAGTGGGTCGATGACCCGGCCGCGCCTGCGCTGATCCAGTCCACCAACAGCGACTCGGTGAAGATCATCAAGACGGGCAAGAAGGAAGAGCTGACCGACGCCCAGGTCAAGGACGCTCAGGTTCCCAAGGAGCCCGAAGAACTGCACTCGCTCGAGGCCGACTACGTGATGGCGGCCGACACCTACGTGGACCTGATGGAGAAGCTCAAGGCCGAGCGTGCCGCCAAGGGCAAGACCATGGGCGAGAAGGGCAAGAAGGTCTCTGAGATCATGTACCTGGCGGCCACCGTCTACTACGAGCGCGGTCAGTACTCGCGCGCCGTCGAGCGGTTGGAGCGCACGTACAAGTACAAGGAAGACCACCAGATCGCTGAGATCGCGGTCAAGACGTTGATCGACATCTACGCCCGCCAGAAGGACTGGGTGAAGATTGAGGAGTGGGCGCGGCTGATGCTGGCCCGCAAGACCCGTCTGGTGCTGGACACCAAGGATCTGCGCAAGTACGTCGCGATCTCGGTCGCCGAGCAGGCCTTTGACCTCGCTGAGCGCAAGGACTGGGACGGCGCGCACGCCAAGTACGACACCATCCTTCGCGAATTCCGCAAGGACGAGCCAGAGTTGGCCGCGACCTCGATGTACAACAAGGCGATGCTGTACGAGCTGCAGAAGGAAGACGCCAAGGCCATCCAGACCTACGAGTCGGTGGTGGCGGAGTTCCCGAAGTCGAAGATCGCACCTGAGGCCATGTTCAACATCGGCATGATTTACGAGTCGCAGACGCAGTTCAAAGAGGCGTCCGACGCGTTCCTGAACATGACCAAGTTCCGCGACAACGCAGACGCGGCCCAGGCGCTGATCAACGCCGGCCAGATCCTGTCGGCGTTGCAGCAGTACAAGGAAGCTGCCGACGCCTACAGCAAGTTCATTACGGTGGCGGGCAACCTGAAGGGTGACGACACGAACACCAAGCGGCTGAAGGGCCTGATCGCCGACGCGGAAATGGAGCGCGGTCGCGTGTTCGAGAAGCTGGGCGGCGACGGACTGAAGCAGGCTGCGGCCGTCTATGCCGGCGTCGTGACGAAGTACCCGGCTCGCCCCGACCTGGCGGTCGAGTCGCTGTCGCGTCGTGTCGAGTCGCTGCGTCTGTCGAACGCCATCAAGAACCGCAAGGACGTCATCAAGGCCGCCGATGCGGCGGTTGCCGCGTACGACAAGCCGGACGGCAAGAACGCCAAGTCGGCGCTCTACGTCGCCCAGGCGATGTTCTACAAGGCGGAGTACACCTACGACGACTTCGACTTGGTGACGCTCGCCAAGGTCAAGAAGATGTCCGGTCTGCTGCCGGCTCTGCAGGACAAGGCGATCAAGCTGAAGAGTGCCGAGAACGCGTACTTCGCGCTGATCGATGCCGCCAGCGCCGGTGGTGGTCGTGCCTATGCCGCCGCCGCCGCCTTCAAGGTCGGCATGCTGTACTACAACTTCAAGGAAGACCTGTTCAAGGCGCCGATTCCGCCGGAAGTCCGCCAGGCGGGACCCGAGATCGAGGATGCGTATCGCCTCGAGATCGAGAAGGTGGCCGTGCCGATCGAAGAGCAGTCGCTGTCCGCCCTGCGCAACGCCATCAACATGGCCCACAACTTGGGCGTCTACAACAAGTGGTCGAAGGAGGCCGGTGACTACGCGGCCAAGGTCAACCCGAACGAGTACCCGACGGTCGAAAAGGACCCGAACCTGCCCAAGGCGACGACCGCCGTGTCGGCCAACAAGCCGACCGACGCCGCCACCTCGTCCGCGTTCGTGACCCAGGTCCGTCGCGGCAAGTTCACGGTGTCGTTCAAGCCCACGGAAGAGAAGAAGGAACCGACCAAGCCCGGCGCCCCCGCGACGTCGACGACTCCGGCCGCGCCGTAGTTCGTCGATTCGCGCGCATCCCCCTTCGTTCGGCTCCATGAGGAAACACGCCATGACCCGCCACCTTCCTTCCCTCCTCCGCCTGTCGGCCGCGCTGCTCGCCGTCGCCACGTCCTGGACGTTTGGCGCCACCGCAGTACAGGCTCAGGAAGCTGCCTACCTGCAAGGCATTCCGGCCAAAGCCCAGGATCACCTGCGCGATGGTCTGGCCGCTGCCCTACGCAAGGTGCCCAAGTGCGATCAGGTGCAGCTGCTCGAGAGCGGCGAGTGCTGCCCTCCCGGTGAGATTTCGCTGGGCAGAAGCTGCGCAACGATCGCCCCGCCCACCTGCGCCGCCGTGGCCATTTCGAGCCCCGCGTCCTGCAACATCACGCGGTGCGCCAAGTACACGCGCACCATTGAGAAGCAGGAGCCGGCGATCGGCGACGATGGCAAGCCGATTCCGGACCAGATGGTCACCAAGCAGGTCGATGTGGCCTGCGAGCCGTGGGCCAATGGCGTGCGCGACCTGACGTGCGAGCTCGACACCTACGACTGCAAGAAGGAAGAGCTGACCTCGGGTCCGACCCGCTGGTGCGGCGACTGGGTCAAGCGCGTCCCGGCGCCTCCGCAAGTCGATGCTGCCGGCAAGCCCGTCGTCGATGCGCCCACCGAGCAGATCATCCGCTGCCGTCCCGGAACCAGCGGCTGCGAGTTGGATGTCCGCGAGTGCATGGGCACCGAGCTGATGTCGAACAAGTCCGACGGCGCCGGACCCTGCAAGATCGGCGAGTTCATGGACGCACAGACCGGCAAGTGCTCGCCCTACAAGTGCCCCTCGCACTGCACCACTGCCGACGGCCGCTGCGCCAAGTGTGGCCCCGACTATCTGGGCTCGGTCGATTCGTTCAAGAAGGCCGTCGAGGTCGACAAGCGCTTCTTCGAGGCGTGGTTCAACTTGGGCATGGCCTACGAGCGCTTGGGTCGCGGCAAGGACGCGCTGGCAGCCTACGAGTCGGCGGCCAAGATCGTGCCGAACGACGAGCGCGAGAAGCTGCTGCAGCTGTCCGCCCAGGGCTACATCGCCCGAGCATGGCTCGCAGAAGCACGTCGGAACCATGAAGCCGGCGAGTTCGACAAGGCCAAGGAACTCAGAGAGAAGGCCCGCGCGGCGTGCGAGTCCATCCGCGGCGTCGACCCGGACAACTCGATGGCGAACGTGACGTTGGCGCTCTACTACCTCGAGTCGGGCGAGCTGCAGCTTGCGGAAGACTTCGTGCGTCAGGCGTTGCGCAACAACCGCGAAGACACCATCGCCTTGAACATCCGTGGTCTGATCAACCTGAAGAACGGCCGCAACGAGATCGCTCGCTGGATTTTGGAAGAGAAGGTGCTGGCCATCGACCCGGCCAACCCCGAGGCGCTGGCCAATTTGGGTCTGGCGTATGTGCGCTTGGGCGACCTGCCCAAGGCCGTCGTCGCCTTCGAGCGGGCCGTGCGCTTGAACCCGAACTCGATCTCCGCGCGTCTGAACTTGGGTGCCATCTATCTGGAGTACTTGAACTACCGAGACGCGAACACCCAGTACGAGCAGGCCCTGCGCCTGGAGCCCGACAACTTGGAGGCCCTGACCGGTTTCGCTCTGGCCCTGGAAGGCAAGCGCGAGCCCAAGAAGGCCGCCGAACTGTACGAGCGCGTGCTGGCCAAGGACCCCAGCCGCAAGGCGATCATGATTCGTCTGGCGCTGTTGTATAACAAGACGCCGTTCAACGACGGCGACCGGTCGCTCGCGTACTGGCAGCGCTACCAGAAGGAAGAGAACCTGCCGCCGGCTGATGGCGTGAAGATCGAGCGCGACTCGGTGCGTGCCCAGCTGGCTGCGATGGTCAAGCCGCCCAAGAAGGGTCTGGCTGATTGGAACGCCAAGAAGGCGGAACTGGTGAAGAAGGAAGTGGAACTGACCAAGCTCTATCAGAACGTGCTGGCCATCCAGAGCCGTATCGACGAGATCGTGCAGGGCCGCGAGCTCGAGAAGCAGGCCAAGCAGCCGGGCGCCGCGCCGGTTGAGCCGACGCCTCCTGAGGCGGGGAAGTAGCCTCTGTCCGTCGAAGCGCGCGATTCGTCGTTGCGCGGTTGGTCTGGGCAACGCTAGAGTGAACGCACGACGCCCGCACCGTAGGGCGTGACCGAACCGGGAGACATGCCATGCTTCGCACCGTCCGCACCCTGCTGTTCGTCGCCGTTGGCACCACCCTGCTGCTGGGCAGTGCCGGTGTCGTGCTGGCCCAGGCCAAGGACTCCAAGGCGCGGTTCTACGACTTTTCCGATCAGCTGATCGACGGCGAGATCAAGAAGCCGACGGCCCTGTACATGGAGAGCCGCTCACGCGCCCGGTTCGAGAAGCTGCTGAAGCTGAAGAAGTCCTTCCGTCCCGCCATGATCGAGACGAGCAAGGAGCGGATCCTCAAGTAGGCCGCAAGATTTTTCCCCCACATCGTCGCGCAGACGTTACATTGTCCATGTGGCCGCCGCCCCTCTGCTTTTCGGCGCCACTTGGAGCACACCATGCGTGAGGGTATGCGGTCCCGTTTCATCATCGCCATCGCCGTTCTGCTAGCCGCCACGATGGTACTGAGCGTCGTGATCCCGGCGTTCGGACAGACCATGCAGACGTCGGACGACAAGGCTCCGGCCAAGAACTTCTACAAGTTCCCGCCTACGGGCGTGGGCGGCGAAGTGCGGCGCGGCATCGACGCCTGGTTCTCGCGGACGCCGGCGAAGTTCAAGCCACTGCTGACGCTGGACAAGTCTTTCCACGACAAGCTGATCAGCGCGTCGGGAGAACCTGCCCTGCGCTGACGTTTGCTGCGTTCCGATGGTTGCGGCAATACCCCAGCTTTGGCACCATTCACGCCTTCGTGCGCCCGACTGCGCCCAATGCGCGGGACCGCCGCGCCCGCGCCCCCCCGTTTCGCGTCCCGAGAGGCAACCCCATGGCCCCGAACCGCTCTTCCCTGTGGCTGCTGGCGATCGCGACTGCGCTGGTCGCGGCTTGCTCGACGCCGACCGACCCGAACGGCACCAACTACAACAACAGCGACACCTCTGTCACCGAGGACACCGGCGGCACGACGCCCGTCAATTGCACGGCAGGGGGCAGTTTCGGCGTTGAGTGCAAGCCGGCGATCGAGGTGCGTGAGGCGGCGAACGGCTCCAACGTGCCGCCGGGCAAGGTGTTCGTTGTCACCGCCGGCGACATGTCGACCGGCGATGAGTACGACTACCTCCTGAAGGTTGGCAACACCGGAAACGCGGGTCTGACGATCACCAAGATCACGCTGAACTACTCGGCGCCGGTTCCGAACGAAGAGGTTCCCGGCTTTCGCTGCCTCGCCCCCGACGGCACGACCGCCTGCAAGGACTACGCGTGGCCGGTGGTGAATCCGTCCAAGAACGTGCTGGTCAAAGTCCGCTTCAAGAAGCTGGACGACAAGAACCGCTCGGCAACGCTGGTGATTTCGTCCAACGATGCCTTCAACAAGACGCAGTACCAGGTCACGTTCTCGACGTCGTCGGGTCTGCCCAAGGTCAAGGTCCAGCCTGCCGAGGTCGACTTCGGCTTCGTTGCCATCGGAGCCGACAAGATTCAGAGCGCCAAGGTCTACAACACCGGCAACGCAGAGCTGGTCGTGAACGAGATGGACCTGTCGGAGTCCAACTTCGAGAAGGACCTGTTCACCGTCATTCTGGAGGGCAAGGAGTACGCCGCCGGCGCTCTGGTGACGCTTGACCCGCCGCTGACCGTTGCTGCGGGTATGTCTACGGAGATCAAGATCAAGTACGTCGGCAAGGACGACAAGCCGCATCCGACGGCGATTGTGCTGCACACCAACGACCCGACACTGACCGTGGCGTCCGACGGCGGTCCCGGCTTCAAGCGCATCCCCGTCAAGGTGAATTCGACTGGTCCGTGCCTGCTCGTGCTGCCCAAGGTGGTCGTTTTTGGCGCCACCGGCCTTGGCGACTCGCCCAAGCGCCCTGTCCAGCTGAAGAGCTGCGGCGACATCCCGGTCGAGATCTCCAACATCGCGTTTGCCGCCGGCGGCAGCGATGAGTTCGAGATCGACTGGACCAGCATCGGCCAAGCGCCCACCGAGAAGGCTCCGCTCGTCATCCCGGTCAATGGCTCGGCCACGCTGCAGGTCATCTACTCGCCCGCGGACCAAAGCCCGGTCAAGGACGGCGCGCCTGTGCTGGACAAGGCCACCGTCGACATGAAGACGAACACCGCATCGGGCAAGGCGACGGCCCAGCTGGAGGGCTTCGGCTCGGCGACCAAGTGCCCGACTGCCATCATCATCGTGCAGGAAGGCGACACCGTGACGCCGCAGACCCTGCTGCATCTGGACGGCAAGCAGAGCTACAGCACCGGCGGCACCATCTCGAAGTACAAGTGGGAAGTGGAGCAGCCCAAGGGCTCGGTCGGCTTGTTCCTGCCCAACGACTCGGCGTCGGGCGTGCAGTTCACCCCCAACGTCGCCGGCGACTACAAGTTCAAGCTGCACGTGCAGGACCAAAGCGGCGTGCAGAGCTGCTTCCCCGCTGAGAAGATCGTCAAGGTGCTGCCGGATCAGGCGATTCACGTCGAGCTGCTGTGGGACACCCCCGGCGACCTGGACCAGACCAACGAAGGCCCCGGCGCCGGTTCCGACTTGGACCTGCACTTTGCCCATCAGTACGCGGCGGGACAGGACTTCGATCAGGACGGCAAGGCCGACCCGTGGTTCGCCGACACCTACGACTGCTTCTGGTTCAACCGCGGTCCTGAGTGGGGCAGCCACGACCCGAACATCGACGACAATCCCAGCTTGGACCGTGACGACACCGACGGTGCCGGCCCCGAGAACCTGAACTTGACCCTGCCTGAGGACGGCAAGATCTACTCGGTCGGCGTGCACTACTACAACCACTTCGGCAAGGGTCCGTCGTTCGCGACCGTGCGCATCTACGTGTACGGCGATTTGGTCTATGAGAAGACGTCGCCCAGCCTGAACAACAAGGACATGTGGTACGTGGCCACCATCGACTGGCCCACCGGCGATGTCGTCAGCAAGAAAGACAAGAACAACAAACCGTTTATCACGCCCAGCTATCCCCACCCAGAGCTGTAGCGTCCACGGCGGAGCGCCGGTTGCCTGCCAGAAGTTGGGCAGGCCCCATCGGCCGCTGCGAGCTGGGGGGCACGCGGCGGTTTTGCACACGAGGTCCAAATGCAGCGGATGCGGGGTGCCTGGCTGACGGTCGGGTTGGTGGCGTCGCTGTGGGCGGCCGTGGGCTGCTCAAGCGCACCGGAGGGCACCGGCAACGGCGAACCGACCTGCACCGGCAGCTTCTGCTTCGAAGAGGAGCGGATTCTTGAGGTCACGCCCAAGAAGCTCAGCTACGTCGATCTGGCGCCCGGGACCACGCAAGAGCTGACCCTCAAGCTGACCAATCAAGCCAACCTGGCGGCCAAGAAGAATCTGGACATCACCGCGGTCAAATTCGACCCGGCGACCACGGAGTTTCAGGTCGTCGAGTTCGCTCCGTCGAGTCTCGAGCCCGGCGCCAGCACCTTCTGGGTCGTGCGCTACCAGGCAGAGAAGTCGGGTGGCCGCAAGCTGAACCTCATCATCGTCAACACGTCGTCCGATGCGACCAAGCGCAACCTTGTCGTGCCCATCGAGGTGGTGTCCGGTGGCACGGGCTTGGTGCTGCAGCCGTCGCCGCTGGACTTTGGCGACGTCGCGGCGAACAGCAAGGTCGAAAAGAACCTGTCGATCATCAATGTAGGCTCGCTGCCCCTGCCGATTCTGTCGGTGGAGCTGTCGCCGACCGGTTCGGACGAGTTCGAGTTCGTCGAGACGCCCAAGCTGGACGCGCCCATCCCGGGAGGCGGCTCGCTGCCCATCAAGCTGCGGTACACGCCCAAGAACGGCGACTACGACGAGACGATGGTGCTGGTCGAGGCGTCGGGCGGCAAGAAGACGACTGCGATCATCAAGGGCAACGAAATTGCTCCGCACATCAAGGTGTTGCCGCCAAAGCTGGACTACGGCGCGGTGCAGGTCGGGGTGCCGGCGACGCTGCAGCTGGGTGTGCTGAATTCGGGCATGGCCAAGCTGGACGTCAGCCTGATCGAGGTCTCTAACCTGAGCACCGTCAAGAACATTCAGGTCAAGCTGGCCGGCGAGTCCGGCGCGGCGGGCGCCTTCGAGGTCACGCCCAAGGGTTCGCAGAAGCTGGACGTCACGATGACGGTCGAGCAGGTGTTGCCCAACGGCAACACGGCAGTGGCCAGTCTGGTGATCCACTCGAACGACCCCGGCGAACCCACCGTGATCGTTCCGATCTTCGCCAAGACCGACGCGGCCAAGCTGCAGGTCACGCCGGATGCTCTGGTCGACTTCGCCATCGTTGGCATGGGGGTGACCAGCAAGCGGACGGTCGAGCTGTTCAATGCGGGCTCGGCGCCGTTGGACGTGTCGAAGGTGGAGCTGCTGGCCGACTCGAACGGAGAATTCACTTTGGTTCCGGTAGGTTTTGCTCCTGCCACCGCATCGCCGACGACCGCGACGCTGGACAAGTCGCAGTACGCGTCGTTTCAGGTGGCGTTCAAGGCGACCGGCGCGGCGAACCAGCAGGCGACGGGCAAGCTGCGCATCACCTCGACCGACCCGGACAAGCCACAGTGGGACCTGAATCTGATGGCTACGCGGGCACAGGGGACGACCTGCAACGTGCAATTCCAGCCGAACATCGTGAACTTCGGTCTGCTGCCCTACGGCCAGTCCAAGCTGCTGCAGCTGACGTTGAAGAACATCGGCACGGGCTACTGCGCGTTCGACAAGGTCGTGCTGACCGACTGCCCCGGCTCCATGTTCAGCTCTGCGCCCACGTGCAACATGTACGGCTCGAAGATGTTCAAGGCGTACGCGCCCAGCACCAAGCTGTTCAACCTCGGGCCGGGCGAGTCGGGCAAGCTGCAGCTCGAGTTCGTTGCACCTGAGGACCTTGGTGCCTTTGCCGGCAAGCCCAACGAGGCGACGCCGCTGTACGGACTGATCGTCGCGGACTTCAAGGACGTCGCCAGCGGCACCGTCAAGAGCTATCCGCCCGTCGACTTCACCAAGCCCGATCTGGTCGCCAAGGCCACGCCCAATCTGCAGGCCAAGGTCGGCAAGGCAGCGGTCAGCGTGTTGCCGGGCCAAGTGGATTTCGGTGTCGTCACGGTAGGGTGCAAGTCGCCGACGCAGAGCGTGCAGGTCTTCAACACCGGCTCGACCGAAGTTTGGGTGACCAAGGTGCTGCTCGACGGCTGCGGCGTTGAGGTCGAGGGCCCCGGCTGGCCGGCGGTCCCCAAGGCTGGACTGCCGATTGCGCAGGGCAACCCGCAGACCTTCCAAGTGAAATACGGCCCGCAGAACGTCGGCAAGGACCAGTGCCAGATGCTGGTCTACACAGGCATGGAAGGCACCTGCGCCGACCAGAACAACGTCGTGACGACCGGATCGTGCAACGTCAGCGCCGACTGCAAGGCCGGCGAGTGGTGCATGGGCCAGCTGTTCACCGTGCCGATCCAGGGCCAGGGCACGCTGGACGACGAGTTCACCGATGTCTACACGCAGGGCACCGGCAAGCTGGTCGACGTGCTGTTCGTGATCGACAACTCCGGGTCCATGGCAGAGGAGCAGGACAACCTGATCCAGAACTTCAAGGACTTCATTCAGATCGCGACCTTGTGGCAGAACGACTACCACATCGGTGTCGTCACCTGCGACATGGACGGGGCCGGCGACTCGGGCAAGCTGCGGGAGTACGGCGGCAATCGCGTCATCACCCCCAAGCTGTCGAGTCCGACGCCGACGCAGACCTTCACCAACATGGCCGACCTGGGCACCGGTGGTTCCGGCACCGAGCAGGGACTTGCCGCGGCCGAGGCCGCGCTGACGCTGCCGCTTGCGTATGACAGCGGCAAGACCTGCAAGACCGACGCCGATTGCACCAAGCCCGCCGTGTGCGTGAAGGGTGCCGACGACGGCCAGCTGATGTGCGGCGGCTACAATCGCACGTTCCTGCGCAAGAATGCGGGCTTGGAAGTGGTGGTCTTGTCGGATGAGGAGGACCAGTCGGGCTCGGATCTGGCCTACTTTGTCAACTTCTTCTATTCGATCAAGGGGTTGGCCAATAAGGGGCTGTTCCATCTCCACGCCATCGTGGGACCGTCGGGCGGCTGCACAAGCGGCAGCGGCGATGCCGTGGCGGGCGACAGGTACTTGACGGTGGCCAACGACACCGGCGGCAAGACGGCGAGCATCTGCGACAGCAATTTCGCCCAAGCACTCAAGGACATCGGCTCGGTGGCCTTCGGATTGACGCAGCAGTTCTTCCTGACGCGTACGCCCGACTCGCCGACGATTCAGGTCAAGGTCAACGGCGCCGTCTGCACCAAGGGCGCCAACACGTGGAGCTACGACGCCCCCTCGAACAGCGTGACCTTCAACGAGAAGGGCTCGTGCATGCCCGTCAAGGGCGACAAGGTCGAGATCTACTACAAGATGCTGTGCTTCCCGTGAGGCACCCCCAACGGTCCGCCTGCCCCCCATTTCGGGCCGACCGCTTCGACAGGAGGATGACATGAACAGTTGGACGACCCGCGTAGGCATGGCCCTACTCGCAGTGATTGGCGCTGGTCTGGCGGCCGGGTGCGGCAGCAGCCAGGAACTGCTGAGCGAGCCGCTGATCTACGTGATGGTGGACAGCAAGAAGAACATCGAAGGCACTTGCGCCCAGTTCGCACCGGACGACTCGCGCGGCCAGATGTCGTACGAAAAGACGGTCATCATTCGCAATGCCGGCACGGGCGTGCTCTGCCTGAAGAAGGTGACGTTCACCACCGACAACCCGATGCTGACCATGAAGGTCTCGGGGGCCAAGCCGCTGAACGAGTCGTCTTGCCCCGGTGCCTATGCGGCGCTGGACAAGAACGCGTCGCTGACGCTGAAGGTCAAGTACGCCCCCAGCGCGTCCGAAGAGAACGGCGCCGGCGCGTCGCTGGCCATCGAGCACAACGACTACCTGAACAAGGCGCCGGTGGCCGCGTGCTTCACGATCGGTCAGGTCGGCCCGCGGCTTGCGCAGGACGTGCTGAACGACAAGTTCGTCAACGCGCAGTCGTCCAAGCCGCCGGAGCACTGCTATCCGTTCGGCAACACGGGCACCGCGCCCCTGATCTTCAAAGAGGCCTACTTCACCACCGTCAACGCGCAGTACAGCATCGTCACCCAGCCCAACAACGGCGACGAGATCCCGGCGTTCGGCACGCCCGGCAACCTCAAGACCGACCCCGGCAAGCTGAAGGTCTGCGTCCGCTACACCCCGAACTCCACAGAGGGCGATGAGGACGTCAAGCTCGCCATCAAGACCAACGACCCGTCCGCGCAGAACGCGAGCATCACGATCACCGCGACCAACGAAAAGGGCTCGTACCAGCTGACCTGCGGGGCGGCCGACGGTCTGGTCTACGACTTCAGGGGCGCGGGCGTCCAGGCCACCGGCAAGTGCAACATCTACAACGTCGGACCGTCCGGCTTTGCGATGACCGGCATCGAGATCCAGGCCGTCAAGTCGGCCGACCAGGATGCCGCCATGGGCATGTACGCGTGGCACTTGGAGAAGAGCGGCACTACCGTTTCCAATCCGCCCTACAACGTCTCGAAAACCCTGTCGATCGACATCGTGGTGGACTACAGCAAGCCGGCGGTCGGTCAGCCCGTCGCCGCGAACCTGGTCATCCGCTTCAATCAGGCAGGCATTCCCGGCACGGTGGTCATCCCCATCATCGCGGGCAACTGCGACACGCCGGACCCGGCCATGGGCCCGCAGCCGCAGGTGTGGCTCCAGGCCGACGTGGGCAAGACGTCGCAGGGGGTGGCGGTGCTGGCCAATCAGAGCTGCGCGCCGCTGCGGATCCTCGACTCGTGCATCGTGGACGCCAAGTACACGGGCGACGACGCCTGCAATCTGGGCAGCCCCTCGAATCACTTCGCCATGGTCAAGCCTCTGAAAGACTTCGACGTCGACCCGTGGGGCCTGATCGCGCTGCCGTTCACCTTCAAGCCGCAGGACGGCAACATGAATCAGCGCGACGCCGTGCTGCATGTCGTGTACTGCTCGGGCGCGTGGGCGGCGGACAAGTGCTTGGGCGGCGACCCCACACCGGTCAAGTTGAATCTGCAGGGCTCGATTGTGATTGACCTGCTGCAGCCGACGGTTTCACTGGGATCGACGTCGGACTACGCCGATGCCAAGGTCGGATTCCCATTGAAGATCATCGCGTCATTCGCCAAGGGCACGCATGACGACGGCCAGAACTACATCTGGGCCGTCAAGAAGCGCCCGCTGGCATCCAAGCTGTGGCTGAACGAGAACGCGCAGTCCGGTGACGGCATCCTGTCGGTCGTGCCCGACGTGGTCGGCAGCTACACGTTCCTGGTGATGGCGCAGGCGTTCAACGCCGAAGACTCGGGCGAGTACACGTGGAGCCCGCAGTCCGAAGTGACGGTGGACGTCAAGGCTGACGCTCCGTAACCACGCTCGAACACTTCGCTTCCTCGCACCACTTCCGCCACGCGTCGGGGCCCTGCAGCGCCTTGCCGGTCAGCTGCCGCAAGCCCTGCTCGGCCGCGCGAGCGATGGACGGCACCGGATCCCCGGTCAAGTCAACCAGCGTTGCGGCGTCGGACGCTTTCGGAGCGGCCGCCATTGCTTCGGCGGAGGCGCGCCTCGCTCCGTAGTGCGCGTGGCGGGCAATCAACGGCAGCACCTCGCCACAGTCCGGAGCGCCCGGCTTGCGGCACAGCGACACGCCCCAAGCCAGCGCCGGGCCGCCCATCTGCTGGCTGGACAGCCACTTGAGCCGTTCGACGAACTGCGCGGCAGCACCGGGCTCGCCAAAGTGGTGCAGCACCCACCATGCGGACAGCTGCGGCGCCGAGCCCCAGACGGTAGGCACGGCGGCCGTGATCTGGTGCAGACGATCGACCTGGTCGCGCGCTTCCAGCAGGCCCAGACCATAGATCGCATGACCGGTGACCTCGGGGTCGCGGTCCGTCAGCGCCTGACGCAGAAAGGGCAGGGCCAGCGGGTCCTTGGACTCGGCGATGATGCGCACGGTGCGCGCGCGGTAGGGCGCCTGACGCGAAGCGCGGAGAAAGGCGTTCTGCAGGGCAGGCGTCGCGTGCCAGCCAAAGCCAACCAACACAGCTTCGGCAGGGCAGCCCGACACATCGTTGCACTTGAAGCGATCGCGCAGGTTCTCGAGCGCTGCCCGCAAGGCCTCGTCCATCGCTTCGGGGTCGCGGCCCAACGCCTGCTTGCGCAACTCACCGTCACGTTGCGGGTTTTGCGCGGCCGCAGATGCCGGCGCCAGACCGGGGGAAGGCAGAGGCTCGCGCTGGCAGCCGGACTCCCAGACGGTGACGGCCAGCAGCCAGAGCAGGGTGCGCTGGGCGGTGACCCATGTGCGCGAACAGGGACGGGACATGCAACCCCCTTGGCGACCCAGGCCGCGGTGCGGCATTGCACCCCAGGGACGAGCCACACGCAAGGGAATCGCACACCCGAGTCTCTTCGCAGTCCGCAAGCCGCCTGCCCGAGTCGGGGCGAGGATCCCGGAATGGTTTCGGGCATTCGCGGGTTGGGGCGAAACGAGGGCGGTTGCGTGGCCGTTCGGCGGCGACTAAGATCCCGCGCTCTCGCTGTCTTCAAGCCCTTCGCGGCAGGTCGCCTGCCACCACCCCTTCGAGGAACCAGATGAAGAAGGAAACTGCCATTATCGCGATCGTCGCCATCGGCGTGCTCGGCTTCGTCGCCGGCCGCATGGCCTCGCGACCCGCCGCTCCCGTGGCCGCAACGCCCGAGAGCCTGCCTGTTGCCGCAGCGCCGGCCGCTGCCGCCGTGCCTTCGATCGGGCCGGAGGATGCCAAGGTCACGATCGTCGAGATCAGCGACTTCCAGTGCCCCTTCTGCTCTCGGGCCGCGGGCACGATCGAGCAGTTGAAGAAGGACTACGCGGGCAGCTTGCGCGTCGTCTTTGTCAACCAGCCGCTTTCGTTCCACAACCGTGCCAAGCCCGCCGCGATCGCCGCGTTGGCCGCCCACAGGCAGGGCAAGTTCTGGCAGATGCACGACAAGTTGTTCGCGAACGCTCGCGAAATGACGGACGAGAACATCGCCAAGTGGGCGGGCGAGATCGGTCTGGACAAGGCCAAGTTCGACGCTGACCTGAAGGACCCAACGATTGCGGCGCAGGTCGACCGCGACCAGGCCATCGCAGGCGCCCTCGGTGTCAACGGCACGCCCGGCTTCTTCGTCAATGGCGTGAACGTCTCGGGCGCCCAGCCGATTGAGAACTTCAAGAAGATCATCGACGAGCAGCTGACCAAGGCCACCGCCGAGATCGCCAAGGGCACCAAGGCTGCCGACCTCAACGAGAAGCTGACCCGCGCGAACAACCCTGAGAAGGGCGCGAACCTGATCGGTTGGATCTTCAAGGGCGAGCCGATCTCCGCCAAGGCTGCCGACTCCGGCGCTGCCGCTCCCGACAAGGCCGCACCGCCTGCCGAGGACAAGACGGTCTGGAAGACGACCCTTCGCGGGCAAGAACCCACCAAGGGCCCGGCCGACGCGCTGATCACACTGGTCGAATACACCGATTTCGAGTGCCCCTTCTGCTCCAAGGCGCGCGGTTCGTTGGCCGAAGTCGAGAAGGCCTATGCGGGCAATGTGCGGTTCGTGTTCAAGAACCAGCCCTTGCCCTTCCACAAGAAGGCCCAGGCCGCTGCGGAAGCCGCCCTGTGCGCCATGGACCAGGGCAAGTTCTGGGAGATGGAAGAGCGTCTGTTCACGAACCAGCAGTCGATCGGCGCGGAGCAACTGCCCGAGCACGCCAAGGCGATCGGCCTGGACGCGGCCAAGTGGCAGTCCTGCATGGATGCGCGCAAGTTCAAGGCGCACGTCGAGGCCGACCAGGAGGACGCGGCGAAAGTCCAGGCGACCGGCACGCCCGCGTTCTACATCAACGGCCGCAAGCTGAGCGGCGCCCAGCCCTTCGACGCGTTCAAGAAGCTGATCGACGAGGAAATGACCAAGGCTCAGGCGCTTGTGCAGAGCGGCACGGCGGCCAAGGACGTGTTCGCCAAGACCATCGCGGACGGCAAGGTGTTCACGCCGCCGCCGCCGCTGGACCCCAAGGTCAACACGTTCGACTACGCCGGCTCGCCGCACAAGGGTCCGCGCAACGCTCCCGTGAAGATCGTCGAGTTCAAGGAGTTCCAGTGCCCCTACTGCGCCCGCGTGAACCCGACCATGAAGCAGGTCGAAAAGAACCTGAAGGGCAAGGTCGCCATCGTCTTCAAGCACTTCCCGCTGTCCAGCCAGTGCAATCCGGGCATGGGCCGCGACATGCACCCCGCCGCCTGCACCGCCGCCTATTGGTCGTTTGCAGCGGAGGAGCAGGGCAAGTTCTGGGAGTTCGAGGACGTGGTGTTCAACAACATGCAGTCGATGATGCCGCAAGAGGGCGCTCTGGACGCGCGGCTGGCGGCCCTGACCGAGAACATGAAGAAGTACGCGGCTGAAGTCGGCATGGATGTCGCCAAGGCAGAGGCCTACGTCAAGGCGGGCAAGTACCAGGCCAAGCTGACGAAGGACCTCGCCGAGGCCCGCGCGGCCGACGTGGGCGGGACGCCGTCGATCTACATCAATGGTCGCTCGTACAACGCCGCGATGACGCCCGAGAAGATGACCGAGATCGCCCAGCAGATCCTGGACGGCAAGCTCTAGTCAGTTCCGCATCGAAGACGCTCGCCTCTGCCGCCGACTGTCCGTAAGGGCTCGGCGGCAGAGGCGTTTTTGCGTCTGGCCTCAGATCGGCGTGGGCGCGATCGTCCGGCTACATGCGGCGTCTGCGGGCGGCGCGGGGCAGGGCAAGCGCGGTCAGCAACAGGGTCGCCAACAGCCAGCCTGACCGAAAGCCTGCCGACGGGCTGGCAGCGCACCCGGCAGAGGCCGTTGTGGTGGTCGGGGGCTGCCACTGCGCCGCGGGCACAACCGTGGGGAAGTTGAGGGTCTTCGCAGCGAAGTTCTTCGACAGTGTCGGTGTCGGCGGCGTCTCGGCCAGCGGGTCCAGACCCACCGCACACGCGCCGCGGGTCAGGGAGCCGTCCAGTGCCGCACAGACCAGACCGGGTCCGCAGGTGGCGTCCTTGCCAGGCGCGCAGTCCAGGCGGCACGTGGGGGCCTCAGAGGGGCCTGCCGCGCACACGAGATCGAAGCGGCACGCCGAGTCCTCGCCGCAGGTCATGCCGGCCATCGCTCCGCCGCCGCCGTCCCGACACACGCCGCCCGTCTTGGTGGCGGCGCCGACCCACACGCAGCGCTGGCCGCCGGGGCAGTCGAGGTCGTCCCCAAACGGCGCACAGACCGTTCGGCACATGCCCACGCCATCGACCGGTCCGACGTCGCACGCCATCTTGCTGCCACATCCGCCGGGCGACGTGCAGGGCGAGCCAGGCTGCGGAGCGCCGTAGGGCAGGCAGAACGACTGGTCGTCGTCGAGTGGCGTGCAGCCAGTACCGGCCGGGCAATCCGTAGCTACTTCACAGGGTTGGCTGCAAGCGCGGGTGAATGGCCCGCCCGGGTGCTCGACGCAAAGGCCCGACGCGCAGTCAAAGGCGCTCTCGCAGGGCCAACCCAAGGCAAGCGGACCGGCCTGGGTGCAGCTGAAGGTGTGCGTCCGATCGCAGGTGTACGACTTGGGGCAGTCGGTCGTGTCCGAGCAGGACACGCTGCACCGTCCCACGGCGGTCAGAGAGGGCACGCAAAGGCCCGAGGCGCAGGTCGATCCGACCATGCACGGCGACCCGATGGGGTCCTTGCCCCAGGTCAGGCACGTGGCCCCGCCGGAAGGCCAGTCGACGCACTGTCCCTGACCGCCGCAGGAGCTGGTGCAAGGCTTCGAGCAGAAAGCGAATTTGCCGCCAGACAAGCAGTAGCGGTTGTCGCCGCACGCCAAGTTGCTGGCGCAAGGCTGGCCGAACCCCGACGAAGCGGAGTCGGCCCGGCAGTGGCCGTCGTTCGGCAGGCACGCTTTGCCGGTCGAGTAGCTGCCGCAGCTTGCGCCAATCGGGCATTCGTCATGGGTGGTACATGGTTGCGCGCAGTGGCGGGCGCCGTCGGGCCACGCGAGGCAAAGTCGGCCATCCGCGCAGTCCGCGTCGGTCTGGCACGCATCGCACCACTTGCCCTCGGCCTTGTCGGCGGTGCCGTACAGGAATCTGGCGGCACGCAAGTCGTCCGGCGCCAGCTCGCGGCCGGCGGCACCGCGGTGGTGAAAGTACATGGTGGAGAGGCCGTCGCGGCTGTGCCCCAGTCCCAGCACGTGCCCTAGCTGATGCGTCAGCGCTGCCTGCAGGTCAGCGACGGGGCCGCTCACGTAGAGCGGATCGGCCGTCACCCACTCGTAATCCCCCGCATTCAGGTGGATTTCCGTTCGTGTCAGTCGTCCAGAGGCATCGCGCACCCGCAGCGTTCTCCCGGTCAGATCGCCCTCGCTCAGGTCGTAGGCGCCGTCGAACGTGACGTAGATGTCGAACAGCGGCGGCTCCAGAACCAGACCGCCGTACTCGAGCTGAATGTCGGCGCCCGGTGCCTCATTCCACGACTCGAGGGCGAAGTTCAGGCTCTGCTGCACCTTGGACAGCGACAACGCGCTGACACCTCTGGCCTGCAGGTACACCGTGACCGGTGCGCGATCAAAGCGCACGATCTGTCCGTCGGCGGCCCGGTCGACTTCAAATGCAAGCGCGGTAGTGGCAGCAACAGCCACCAAGCCCGCCAGCAGCAGTGGCGCCCGGCGGAAACGGCGGCGGAAGCGGGTGGCAACCGGTAGCGGCGCAGTGTTCATCACCTTCGAGACTACCCCGGCCCCCCATGCGTGTCGATCCGCGCGTGACGCAAGGTGACCCGGCTGGGCACATCCATGTGTGAAGAAGTGTGTGCATTGGACCGGCCCTCCAGCGTGAGGACGCCCGTGTGATCAGGGATCTCCTTGGAAAGACGGGTCAATTTGACGGACGTCGCGGTGGGGCTGAAAAGTCAAGTCACTGGGATGATTGCCGAAAGCGCGAATTGCTTGACCTCCTACCCCTAGTTTGTATTCTCCGCCCCCGTTCGCGCCCGGTACGACCTGAGGCGAGAGGTTCCCCCCCATGAACAGTATCCTTCCGACGACCACCTCCAACGACGAAGCCCTGCGCCCCCGGAGGCTGACGGACGTGTTCCGTTGCGGCAACCGCGGACGCCAGCTGCACCTCGCAACCTGCCTCGACGACTACATGAACGCGAATGCCCTGCGCGTGAAGTCGATGGTTTGTTTCGAGTGCACGCAGGGCACCTGCAACCGCGAGACGTTCGCGGCCGACGCCGACAGCGAAGGCTTGCTCGACTCCGAGATCTGGGCGCGGCTGATGGCCGACTTGAAGGACACGGACAACTGCTGATCCGTTCGTTCGCCCGTCTCCCACTGCTGTGGCAAAGAAGCCTTGCGAAGCCCTCAGCTTGAGCGGTTTGGCCGACCCGGATCGCCGGGCGGAACCTTGTCGCTGAGGGCTTGGCGTGGTACCGTGGTCACGCCTCGGCGTGCGGCAATAGCTTCGCCGTATCCTTGCGAGGCCAGGCAGCAAGCCCCGACCGCTACGGCGCCCTGACGTCGAAGCGTCCCAGGCAGAGGCGACATGGCGACCGGGAACCAGAACACCTTTCCCCAGCAGTTTGGCCGCTACTACCTGACGCAGAAGATTGCGATGGGTGGCATGGCCGAGATCTTCCGCGCCAAGAGCCTGGGCGCCGAAGGGTTCGAGAAGGTCGTCGTCATCAAGCGGATCCTGCCGCACTACTCTGAGGACGAAGGCTTTGTCACGATGTTCAAGGACGAAGCCCGTGTCGCAGCGCATCTGGCGCACGCGAACGTGGTGCAGGTCTTCGACTTCGACATGGTCAACGACCTGTTCTACATCGCGATGGAGTATGTCGAGGGCCGCGACCTGAAGCGGGTGCTCGACCACGGCGCCAAGCTTGGCAAGCCGCTGAGCATCGCCCAAGCCGTTCACGTGATGATCGAGGCGTCGCAGGGACTTCACTACGCACACGCACGCGTGGTCGATGGACAGCCGCTCAACATCATTCACAGAGACGTCTCGCCCCACAACGTCATGGTCTCCTTCAGCGGTGAAGTGAAGATCATGGACTTCGGCATCGCCAAGGCGGCCAGCCGGTCGACCAAGACGCGCGTCGGCACGGTCAAGGGCAAGTGCGCCTACATGAGCCCCGAGCAGGCGCGCGGCAAGCCCTTGGACCCTCGCAGCGACCTGTTCGCGCTGGGCGTACTCCTGTGGGAGATGCTGACTGGCAAGCGTTTGTTCGTCGGCGAGTCGGACTTCGAGACGCTGAACAACGTGCTGAAGGCAGAGGTTCCGGCGCCCAGCGAGCTGAATCCTGAGGTGCCGAAGGAACTTGACGCGATCGTGCTGAAGTCGCTGGCGCGTGAGCGCGAGGACCGGCAGGTGGACGTCGGGCAGTTCGTCTCTGAGCTGCGGCGCTGGTTCTACTCGTCGGTGCCGGACCCGGATGCGGTGTCGCTCAAGAACTACATGACCGACCTGTTCGCGGACGAGATTGAGGTGCTGCGGGCCGAAGTCGCCATTGAAGTCCAGATGATGGATGGCGTGCGGAAAGGCACGGGTCCCAGCGGCAAGCGGCCTGGAACGGGGTCGTCCAGCGTGCCCCAGGTGGGCGGCGACGACGAGAAGACGATGGCGCTGGATGCGACCGGCGGCCTGCCGGCGACGGCCGACAGTGACCGCACGATGGCGCTGCCCGATGCGATGTCGATTCCCCGGCTGGGACCGAAGCCCGGCATCGATTCGTCGCGGACGCTGGTGGGCCAGATGCCCGACGAGCCCAAGAAGTCCAAGGTCGGACTGTTTGTGGGGCTTGGCGTGGCCGTCGCACTGCTGGTCGGCGTGGGCGCGTTCCTCGCGATGAACGGCGGGAACACGACGAAGGACGGTACCGGACCTGCGGCTGCCGCGGCGGCCCAACCCTCGACGCCTGCGGCGCCTGTCGCACAGGTGTCGGTCGTCATCAAGGCGCCGGGTGCCAATGAGATCGTCGTCGACGGCGAGACCGTATCGACCGACCCCGAGTGCACGTTCCGCGGCGACAAGGGGCGTGAAATCAAGGTGCTGGTCAAGAACGGCGACCGGAAGAAGCTGGTCAAGCACGTTCTGGACACCGACGGCGCCGTCCTGAGCATCGAGCTTCCCGCGGCCGCTGCCCCTGAACCGAAGGCCCCGGCTGCCGATTCGGGCGCGCCTGTCGTGCTGGTGCAGGTCGAGCCGCGCAACGCCACCGTGACGGTCAACGGCGCGCCGGTCGAGGCGGTCGGAGGCAACGCCCGCGTGCCCAACCTGAAGATCGGCGACACGTTCAAGGTCGAGGTCAAGGCCGCGGGCTACAAGGCTGAGGCGCGCGATCTGGTGGTCAAGTCGAGCGTTGAGACGTTCGAGATCGTGCTCGCACGGGACCGTCCCGCCAGCGCGAGCAGTGGCGCAGCGCCCGTTGCCGCCGGCCCTGGCAAGGTGGTCGTGTCGGCCAAGCCGTGGGCGAAGGTGTCGTGCAAGGGCAAGGACCTGGGGCTGAGCCCTGGCCCGTTCACCCTGCCTGCTGGTCGTTACACGCTGACGCTGACGAAGGGCAGCGTGACCAAGACGGTCACCGTCACCGTCAAGGCCGGACAGACCACCCAGACCAGCACGGACATGACGGCTCCCTAGGTTTCGTGACCGGCGGGGCACAACAGCGGCTTGACACGCGGTCGGACCTCCGCTAAAACGCCACCCGCTTCACCGATGGTGCCCTGCGCGGGAACTTAGGTGGAGGGAGTTTGCGGGAATAGCTCAGCGGTAGAGCGCGACCTTGCCAAGGTCGATGTCGCGGGTTCAAATCCCGTTTCCCGCTCCAAAGAGGCCCCCTTCGTGGGGCCTCTTTCGTTTTTTGCGCGATCTCGCCACGATGCGCCGCGTCAGGGTCCGCAGACGCAAGCACGTCCAGGCCCACTCCCCGCCGGGATGGCGAAATGGTAGACGCAGAAGACTTAAAATCTTCAAGCCTTACAGGCTATACGGGTTCGATTCCCGTTCCCGGCACCACCAGAAGCGCTCGACCAGCTGCGCGGGGCACGGGGGCGCCCGACTCGCTGTGTTCGCGTTGGCGGTCGGCTAGAACAGGAACTCGATGTAGTGCACGGACGGCACGGGCACTGTGCGCGTCAAGTGCAGCGAGCCGTCGGTGACATCGGCCAACCCCTGTTCGGGGAAGACGAAGCCCGACCAAGAGAGCTTGCCGCCGTCCATATACGCCCAGCGGTAGCCGACGGTCTTTACGTCCGCGGGCAAACTGTCGATCTGCAGGCGCAGCTGGTGCTCCAGCACGGCCGACTCTCCCGGGTTGCCTACGTCCATGTCTGAGATCAGCACGCGAATCATGCGCTTGCGGTCCTTGGTCACGGCCGGCATCTTTGAGTCGGTGATGCAGTCGACGTCGGTTCCCACGTCGTTCGTGCATTTCTCGCGGGTGGCCAGCAGGATCAGGCCTCTGTTGGGGTTGCTGCTCTCTGTCCCCGAGGTTTTCAGCGGGTCCGGTCCGTGCTGGACCGAGAGGCGCTGGTGACGGGCCAGAAACCCCTCGTTGAACCAAAAGCTCTGCCAAGCCGCGGGTTTGAGGGACCCGGCGGTGACCGACTGCGGCATCGTCTCCGATGCGTACCAAATCAGCGTGCTGTCGGTGGCCGTCTTCGCAAGCTGGTCGTCCGTGATGGAACCGGCGACAACCGTTGGGAAACGCACAGCATTGCCGGAAACGGCCTCAGAGACGACACCCTGCCACAGCGTCTTGGTAGCGGCGAAGAAGGCTCCAACCCATGCGGAGTACAGTGCCGGATCCTGAGCGATGAATTCAGGCAGGACTGAGGACTTCGAGGGGCGCAGGTCCGTCACCCACAGCGGCACGATGACCGTTCCGTCGTTGCGGCACTTGTTGTCGGCGCCGCAGACTTCTCCGGTCTGGCAGGGAAGGGGCGCGTTGGCGCACAGGACGTTGGTGCCCGAGCAGAGGTTGTTGGTGCAGGCCCCGCCGTTTGTACACAGCACAGCCGCGTTGAAGCACTGACGCAGGGAGTCTTCTTTCAGCAACTTCTTGCCAGCCGCGTACGTGGCGACGGCGGAAGCGATTTTGTGGGCCTCGAGTGGGCTGCCTGCTTCGATCTCGATCGACAGATAGGAGAGAGCCAGCCGCTTGCCGGGGTTGAGGAAGTTCTTGGCCGGGTCTGCCAGGAAGTCGATGAAAGCGTAGATCGGCGACCCGTTCAGCCCGAGCTCGCCTTGAATGACGACCGAAGGCCCGATCAGGTTGACGTCGTTGCCCGGCAAGGGGAATTCCTGACGCAACTCGGTGGCGAAGTACACGTAGCCGTTGAGCCACTGCGGCAAGGTCGCTTGGGTAAAACCACCTGCGCCGAAGGGGTCGCGGCCGTACTCGATGTTGAAGATGCTGGGCGAGCAGTCCCACGGGCGAGTCGTGCCGGCCGCGACCTTGCAGGAGGGCGTCTCAGCGTTCTTGGACGGCAACTCGCGGTCGAAGTAGCGAGCGACCTGTCGGACGACCTTGGCCCACTTGGCCGGGTCGGCCATGCCGGTGCCTTTCTGCTGTCCGTTCTCGTACACGCAACTGCCCAAGCCGTCTCCAAGATCGTACGCGGCCGTCCACAGGGGTACCGTGTTGGCTTCGCGCGCGGCCGCGAGCAGGGGCTGAAACGCGGTGAAGTTGAAGCTGGCCGTGGCGGTCTTGCCTCCGGCGTCCTCGTGAGGTGCGTTGCGGTTCGGGAAGATCCCCTGCAGCGTGGCGCCGCACCCATAGCCGACCGGGAGGCGCGTCCAGTAGGCGTGCAGGCTGCCGAAATTGGTCTTGGCTGCAGCAACGTCGAGCGGAATGGCCGCCAGCGGCACGCCGTTGACTCCGCGCAGACCTGCGACCTGAATGCCGTTCACGAGTGAAGAAGGGTTCGCCGGGCAGGCCACCAGTGAGCCGTCGCCCAACACGCACATCGACGCGTCGACGACCACAGAGCGGTTGCGGGTCAGATTTGCCGTCTTGGGGAGCGTGACCGAGGCATCCTCGATGCATCCCGGCAGGGCG
Source organism: uncultured Myxococcales bacterium (assembly GCA_903955385.1). Classification (GTDB taxonomy): domain Bacteria; phylum Myxococcota_A; class UBA9042; order UBA9042; family UBA9042; genus CAJBNH01. Next base: position 125,438 of record CAJBNH010000024.1, read on the forward strand.
AGCACCGTGGACAGGGAGGCCAGCAACACGCGAATGGCGGCTCGGGAGGGGGTGCGCATGGGGTCCTTGCTGCCAGCCGTGGCTCGCGCTGGCCGTCGTGAAACCGGAGCCTTGCAGTATCCGCGATGCGTGCGAGAGGGGTCAAGCAAACGCGGCGCACGGACCCATCAGGGGAAGCGGGCCATCGCCACAAACCCGCGCGATTGTCGGCAACCGATGTCCAAAGTGCCTCCGCCCTTGTCTGCCAAGGCCGCCGCAATCGGCAGCCCCAGACCCAAGTGGCCCTGACCGACGCGTCGCAGCGTGCCTTGCGAGGCTGCCACCAAGTCCGCACAGCCGGGACCGTTGTCGCTGATGGTCAGCAGCAGTCCGCTGTGGCGGGTGAGCTCGACGCGGATCCAGGGCGGTTCGACTTCTTCGTCGGCCTCGCGGTCGAGCAGTTGAGCGGCGTGGGCATCCAGCGCATTTTGCACCAGCAACGAGAGCAGGTGCACCCACTCGGCCTCTCCCAACCCGAGCGGTCGGCGGGCTTGCGTGTCGACCGGGCCCAGCGAGGACACCAGCAAGACGCGCGCGTGTTCGGTCGTCTTCTCCAGCCACGTGTTCAAGGCCGTGATCGTCTGGGGTCGTTCTGACGATGTTGTGGGCAGTGGCAGGAGCGCACTCTGCAGCGTGTCGCGCGGTCGCATCAACTGCGCCCTGAGGCGAGCCAAGCCCGCCGACACGGCGGCGTCCGGCACCTTCATCTGCATCAGGTCGACCAGCGAAATGCCGGCCACCATGCTGTTCGTGAGGTCGTGCGCCAATTTGCGCAGCATGGTGCCGAGCAGATCGATCGTGGACCATGGCAGCGGACATACGCGTACGAGCTGCAGGCCGTCTTCGGGGTGGTTCACCAGCGTCATCCTTGCGGTCGTTACGGTGCGCAGGTCTGGTCAAGACGCCACAACGCGCTCGACACCGTCGAGTCGGCTTCCAGTCCCGACCACACGAAGGACTGACGGGGCTTCTCGATGTGCAAGGCCGTGGCGAGCATCAAGGCGCTGGGGGACGGCGAGACGGCGGTCGCGGCCAAGCGGGCGACGAAAGGCTGTGTCGCGCTGCAGCTGCCGACGTCGAACACCATCTGCACGCTGGCGACCAGCGGTTGGGATGTCGTCGGGCCGGGGCAGGCCTGACCCAAGCTGTCGGTAGTCTCATTCACGCCAGACGGTACGGACATCCAGCCTCGGCCGCCCAAGGGGTCGAACAGCATGGGATAGAACACCGGACCACCAAAGTATGGACGCAGCAGCTCCTGTTGCGGGGGCGCCACCGTGAAGTCGGCGTACGTCGGCAGGGGCATTGGCTGGAAGCCAGGCGTCTGCAGCGTTCGGGTGGTCCACAACGTGGTGTCGACGTGACCGACACAGTCGAACTTCTTCAGCGTCACGATGTCCTTGCCGATTCCCGTGGGCTTGCCGTCCTGATCGAACAGGCGGATCGACCCTGCCGCCAAGGCCAAGACATCGCGGTAGGGGTCGTACAAAGCGATCGCCCCATAGCGCGCGGCGGGCCGTTGGTTGCCCATCAGCTGGGCACCCAGATCGGTCCACACGAGCGTCGCAAGGTCGAAAGCGAAGAACTCTTGGGTCTCGGAAGTCGCGTCGAAGCCGCCGAACAGCAGCAGGCGATTGCGAATCGGGTCGAGCACTTGGGTCGCTGCCGCAAGCGCCGGGGCCTTGGGCGAGGAAGCCACGGAGGCGACACCCGACTCGAGGTCGAGGTGGGACACCGTGGCAATGGGTGCCCAGGCGGCGTCGAGCACCCCGGCGGTCAGCAGCTTGCCCTCCCAGAGCCGAGCCACGTTCGCAACGGGTTGGCCAACAACGAGCGGCAGACCGCCGGCCAGCACCAGTTGGTCGGTCTTCACATCGACGGCGCCGACACCAAACGCAGAAACGGGCGCTTGATCCGTGACGAGCTGCCATCCCTTGGCGTCGGTGTAGCACCACGCATCCGTTGCGGGCAGCAGTCGCGTTACGCTGCTGCCTTGCGTCGGCAGGTCGAACCGCAAGCCTGAGGTGATGCAGAGCGCTTGACGCTTGGTCGACCAGCCCGACACATGACCGATGCGTCCGACGGGAGTTTCGCGGTCCAATCGGACTGCCGTCGACCCGATCGTCGGCCACGACCACACGTCTGACAGGCCGGAGCGAAGTCGATCTGCTCCCTTGGCGACGACGCGGTATCCGCCGGCGACGATCAGCGACTGGCTGGCCGGGTTCCACGCGCCCAAGCCGTACGAGCGCTGCGGAAGGTCGGCAACGGCGCCAAGGCTGGTCACCGTGGCAAACGAAAGCTGACCGCCTGCTTCCGTGCCCACCACGTGTTGCAGGTGCTGTCCTGCGCTGTCGTGTCCTCCGAAGGCGTGCAGCTGCCCGGCGTCGTCCACGGCACACTGTACCCCTGGAATCGTCACGGTGTTCTCTCCCGCGAGAGCGATTTGGGTGGCAACCGGAGTCGAGCCGTCACTTGGAATCTGCAGACGGAAAACTCCTGTCGGCGTGATCGCCCAAGCGAACGAGCCATCGGGGGCCGCTGCGACGCAGTGCGCCTGCGCTGGCATCGGATCGCCGGAGACACCAACCCAGCCAGGAATGCCATTCAGGGCGTGCCAATACGGACTCGGCCCGGCCCCGGGGAACAGCAAGAGGACCCGGGCTGCGGATCCGCCTTTCAGCACCACGGCCTGCGCAGGGGCAGTGGCGGCCGTCGCAGCTCCCAGCGGGGGCAGCGCTGCGATGTAGGTGGCGGCCTGGCCCGCGCTGGCGTCGGCCCAACTATTCGGAGACTGGTAAGCCCAGACCGACTGGGCCATCGTACTGCCCGACCGGCCGCCGACCAGGATCAGTCGGCCGCCGTCCGCATCCCAGACCAAGGCAGCATCGACGCGAGGTCCAGGTGGCGCTGCGGTGGAGAGCTGCCACTGCGCGGGCGTGGGCGCCGACTGGGCGCTGCCGGACACATCCAGCGACCACAGATCGGCGCGGGCCACCAGGGTCTTCGCGCCAGGAACCTCGCCGCCATACAGCCAGATCCTCTGCAACTGCGGAGAGAAAGCGGCCGACCACGAGGGGCGTGGCTGCGGAGCGCCGACCGACAGGTCGGTGAAGCCGGAGGCGAAGGGCAGACCTGCGCACACGGCCTCGGTGCCGTCGCTGGAACAGGTCACGACCGGCGGGTTGGCCGGAAGGCCGCTCGGGCACATCACGGGCGAGAAGCCGCACTCGCCACAGGACGTTCCAACGGCTTTATCCTTGAATGTAAAGCCATTGTCGGTCGTGCCGTCGCAGTCATCGTCCATGAGGTTGCAGGTCTCGGTCTTGGCCAGCGACTGCGAGCCGTTGGCCGAGGTGGAGCAGGTGATCGCCTGGTCGCTGCCGCACTCCACGACGCCGAAATCGGGTGTCAGGGCGCAAACTCCAGACTCCGACTGGCATGGCGAACCCAGCGGCAGGCCTCCATAAGTCAGGTCTTCGTCGGTCTGGCCGTCGCAGTCGTTGTCCTTGGCGTCGCACAGCGCCTCGACGGCCTGCCAGTTGGGGAGTCCGCTGGCTTGGCAGACACAACCCGTGCAGCCCAGCGCGAGCCCTTTGGGCGTGGGGGACGCATTCGAACAGACCACTTGCACTTGACCGATCTGGTCCGCGCAGACGCCCGACGTGCATAGCGCCGAGGCGGACGGCAGGGCCGAGTCGGGGATAACGGGGGCGGCATCGATCGCATCCACCATGCAGTCACCGTCGCTGTCGAGGGTGTTGCTTTGGGCCGCGTCGATGACCCCGTCTCCGTTGGAGTCCAGCGGGTGCTCGGTGTCGGGTCCAATTTCGGTCACGTCCGGTCTGCCGTCGCTGTCGGAGTCGGACTTGCTGGGATCGAGCCCGAACCTGGCTTCGTAGGCGTTGGTCAGGCCGTCGCTATCCAAGTCGCCCTCAGCCGAGCGGCAGTACTGCTCGATGCAGACACCTCCCTCGCAGGTCGAGCTGTCCTTGCAGGAGGTCGTGCAGTAGCCCTGGTAGCACACTCCGCTCGAGCACTCTGCGGTATTGCCGCATGTCGAGCCGTATCGGCGGCCGCGTTCGGGCAGGCAGCCTTCGCAGCCGGTCAGCAGCGAAGTGAGCAGGGACAGTAGAGCCAGCGCGGCTACGGCCGCGCTGCTGGAGCGGGTGCCCGAGAACCACGAATCAAGAGTCGGGAAGGCCATCTGGGACGCCTCGGCGGTGCTGCGGTGAGAGGACCCGAAGTCTATCAAACGCGGCCCAAGGGCGGAAGGACGACCACCGACCCGCCGACCCGGCCGGGGGGGGCGGCGAGACGGTCTCGAGGCGGTCTCGAGACCAGTCTCACCCTCCATTACACTCATGCAACCGATTGATATTGAACGATAGTTGGGTTGGCACGACCTTTGCTCCATGGCTCGTCGCGGCCAGCGCGAAACTGGACGCGGAGGAAGCGCGATGCTGGCCAAAGTACTGAGTGCCGCCCTAGTCGGTGTCGATGCCCGTCCGGTCGAGGTCGAGTGCGACGTTTCGAACGGCTTCCCGGCGTTCGACACCGTGGGGTTGCCAGAGCTCTCGGTTCGCGAGGCCCGGGTCCGGGTCCGCAGCGCGATTCGCCACGCCGGCTTGCCGTTTCCGCTGCGCGTCATCTGCAACCTGGCGCCGGCCGATGTGCGCAAGGAGGGAACCTCGTTCGATCTTCCCGTTGCGCTGGCGGTCTTGGTGGCGGAGGGCATCGTGCCGACGCCTGCGCTTGAGGGCTGGGTCGTCGTGGGCGAGCTCGCGCTGACAGGTGCGCTGCGGCCAGTTTGCGGCGTGCTGGCGGTGGCCGAGATGGCGCGGTCGCTGGGGCTGCAAGGGATCGTCTGTCCGGCGGAGAACGCGCGAGAGGCAGGAGCCGTGTCTGGCATCGAGGTCCGCGCTGCAGCGACGCTGACGGAGATGGTCGCGCTGCTGGGCAACAAAGGCGAGTGGGCCGCCGTGCCGCCTCTGCTGACCGCGGAGCGACTGCAGAGCCGCCTGTGCTGGTCTGACGTGCGCGGTCACGCGGTGGCCAAGCGGGCGCTGGAAGTGGCGGCGGCCGGCGGTCACAACGTCCTGATGACGGGAACGCCTGGCACCGGAAAGACGATGCTGGCCAGGCGGTTGCCGACGATCCTGCCTCCGCTGCACGCCGACGAGGCCATCGAGGTGACCAAGGTCTGGTCGGTCGCTGGGCTGTTGCCACACGGCACGGGCTTGTTGACGGAGCGTCCGTTTCGCGCACCTCACCACACCGCAAGTGCGTCGGCCTTGGTCGGTGGCGGGTCGATCCCGAAGCCGGGGGAGGTGTCGCTGGCCCATCGCGGCGTGCTGTTCCTGGACGAGCTGGCCGAGTTTCCCCGCTTCGTGCTCGAGACGCTTCGGCAGCCCATGGAAGACGGAACGGTCACGGTGACGCGGGCGCGGCAAGTCGCGCGGTTTCCGGCACAGACGATGCTGGTGGCCGCGATGAACCCTTGTCCGTGTGGACACTTGGGCTCGGCCCATCACCGCTGCACCTGCAGCCAGGTGTCGCTCGAGCGCTATCGCGCGCGGCTGAGTGGACCCTTGCTGGACCGCATCGACCTGCAGATCCAACTGCAAGCCCTGCCGGCGGGGATGCTGCGCAACGCGGCGACGGGCGAGACGTCTGCAGTGGTCCAGCGGCGCGTCTGTGCCGCTCGTGACAGGCAGCTGGCGCGCTATGCCCCACACGGCGGCGGGACGAACGCGGTCGTGCCGATGACGGTGCTGCGGCGGGTCAGTCCGCTGGAGCCTGAGGTTCACGACCTGCTGCTGCGCGCTCTGGAGGCGTTCGGCCTGTCGCCGAGGGCCCACGACCGGATCTGGAGGGTGGCGCGGACGATTGCCGACCTGGAAGGTGCGGCCGACGTCGGCTTCGATCATCTCTCAGAAGCGTTGCAGTACAGGCACTTTGACGAGCCGGTGCGAGCCGCGGCTTGACCGGATGCGAGAGGAGAGGACCCCGCGTCGGCAGGGTCCGGGGGACGGATCTGTGCGGCCGAGGGCGGTCGGGCGGGAAGCCCCGAAAGGGTACGGGAGGCAACATGGCGGAGAAGTTTGGCATCAAGGCGATCGACGACCTGATCAAGGCGATCGAGAAGGCGTTCGGGCGCGGCATCCTCATGCCCGCCGACGGTGACGTGGTGGAGCAGGTGGACGTGATCCCGACGGGGTCGTTCTCTCTGGACCGCGCGCTGGGCATCGGTGGCCTGCCCAAGGGCCGAATCATCGAGATCTACGGCCCGGAAGCCAGCGGCAAGACCACGCTGGCGCTGTCGGCCATCGCCCAGGCGCAGAAGCAGGGGGCCGTCGCGGCGTTCATCGATGCAGAGCACGCGCTTGACCTCAAGTACGCCCGCGACCTGGGGATCGACTGCTCGCGGATGCTGCTGTCCCAGCCGGACTGCGGCGAGCAGGCGATGGACGTCGTCGAGGCGCTGGTTCGGTCGGGTCAAGTCGGCGTCGTGGTCGTGGACTCCGTCGCGGCGCTGACGCCCAAGGCCGAGATCGACGGCGAGATGGGCGACAACCACGTCGGTCTGCAAGCGCGGCTGATGAGTCGGGCGATGCGCAAGCTCGCGTCGCTGGCCCACCAGACGGGCACGACCCTCATCTTCATCAACCAGATCCGCATGAAGATCGGCGTGATGATGGGCAGCCCGGAGACGACCACCGGCGGCAACGCCCTGAAGTTTTACGCAAGTGTCCGTGTGGATGTCCGCCGCATCAGCTCGCTGAAGCGCGACGAACAGGTCTATGGCAACCGCACCAAGATCAAGGTGGTCAAGAACAAGCTCGCGCCGCCCTTCCGTCAGTGCGAGGTCGACCTCGTCTTCGGCCAAGGCTTCCAGCGCGAGACGGAAGTGTTCGACCAAGCCGTCGCCGCCGGTGTCCTGACCCGCAGCGGTGCCTTCTATCGGTTGGGTGACGAGCTGGTGGGCCAGGGCCGCGACCGCGCGGTCGCCGAGCTCAAGGCGCGCCCCGACCTGTGCGAGCGACTGGTCGCGCTGCTGGGCGACGCGCCGGTCGAGCTGGCGACGGAACTGGAGGAAGCGGCGTGATCGCGCCGGTTTCCAGTGTTCAAGGACTGCCGTGGGGGCAGTCCGTTTACGGGACGTGGTTCCCGATTCAAGAGGAGAAACAGATGGCGGATCTCAACAAGGTGCTGTTGATTGGCAACGTGGGCGCCAAGCCCGAGCTGCGCAAGACCAAGGATGGCGAGGGCGTCGTGCGCATCCGCGTGGCCACGTCGCACAACGTTCAGGCGGACGGCCAGCTCGAGAAGGACACCGAGTGGCACACTGTGGTCGCGTTCGGTCGCCAGGCCGAGGTCTGCGCCGAGTTCCTGGACAAGGGCCGCCAGGTCTACGTTGAGGGGTCGCTGCGCAGCCACGCGTGGAAGGACAAGGAGGGCAACGAACACGTCGACCGTGAGGTTCGGGCCCACCAGGTTCACTTCCTGGGCTCGCCCAAGTCCGCGTCGAGCAACGCTCAGCCTCAGGCGCTGGCCCAGGCCTAGTGTCGCGTGGACGGGCCGGTCGCGACCCGGGCGGGAAGGGACCGGACTTCCGGCGGTCGAGGGCGGCACTCCGCAGTGGGGTGTCGCCTTCGGCCGTTGCCGTTTCCAGTGCAGAGACGGCCACCTCAGTGGGGTGACGCCGGTCGGCTAACCAGCGGTCAGCTTCTGTCCCGGGGTCGGCAGCGGACCCGCCTTGCCAAACAGGCTGCGAGGCGGGTTGAAGTAGCCAAAGCGCAGGTGCGGAAAGCGTCGCCGCAGCTCTGCAACGGCCGCCGGGATACCGATCGGCTGGTCGACCGCGCCTTCGGGCAGGACGCGCAAGTACAACTCTGGGTCGATGTTCAGGTTGCGAAGCTGAACCAGCTGCACGCCGGCCTGTTCGATGAAGCGGCTGACGGCTTCGACCTCGGCAGGCGAGTCGGTCACGCCGGGGAACACGAAGTAGTTCAGGCTGACGTACCGACCTCGGCTGGACATTTCCCGCGCCGACTGCAGCACGTGGTCGAACGTGTACCCGTTCGGTCGGTAGTAAGCCGCGTACAGGTCGGGGCGCGCCGAGCTCATGCTGACCCGGATCGAGTCCAGACCCGCGTCGGCCAGACGGGCCACCACGTTGGGCAAGCTCGCGTTGCTGTTCAGGTTCACCACGCCGTTGGTGGTGCGCTGGCGAATGCCGCGGATCGTGTCCTCCAGCACCTTGGGCTGCATCAGGGGTTCGCCCTCACACCCCTGTCCGAAGCTGACCACGCCATCGGGGACGCGCTGCAGGTGCGTGACGGCCACCTCAATCAGGTCGGCGGCGACGGCGGGAACCTTCAGTCGCTCGTGATTGGCCTCGAACGTGCTGTCGGTCTGGTCCGAAATGCAGCCCACGCAAGCGGCGTTGCAGCGGTTGGCGGCCGGCAGCGGGGCCTCCCAGCGTTCCAGAAAGAAGTTCTGGGCGGCGCGACAGCCGTACACCAGTGCGCAGTGCTCCAGATGGCGCACAGTGGCATTGGTCGGGTAGGTGCCTCGAAACACTTGGACCTTGTTCTCGATCTCCGCCTTGTCGAACCGGTAGGGGTCCTGCCGCTTGTCGGCATCGACGCGCATTGCCGCGGCGTAGAACCGCCCGTTCATCCAGCCGACCGCCGTGTAGGCGTAGAGCGTGAGGTCGGGAGCTCCCTCCGCCGTTTCATAACCGGGATGCAGCAGCCGCAGGTATGCCGGGGCAACGAACGCGCTGACGGCCTGCAGGATGCCGCTCTCGGCGTCGCCCTCGACCTCCACCAGCTCGTCCTCCTCGACGTCGACCGCAAGCGGCCGCCGACCGGGAAGCACGAACATGTCGCTGCCGCGGGGAAGTGGAACCAGCTCTTCGAGATACGGGCGGCGCAACACCTCGCCATCCCATGCGACCATGGCCAGATAGGGGTGCTCGAAGATGTTGCCGCACGCGTCGGCAACGACAGCGCGGGGATAGGCGTCGGTCTGGGCCGGGGACAAGCGAAGCTCCTGAAACGCCTAGAACTTCACCTGGGCGTTCACCAGCACATTGAAGTCGGCGGGCTTGCCCAAGCTGGCGCCCGAAGTGTTGGCGTCCTGAACCAGCGGCAGCTGCACGCCCGCACCCACCTGAACCGGGCCTAGGTAGCTGCGCAGGCCGGCGGTCGCCAGGAACACGTTGTCCATCGCCGCGGCGTTGCTGATGTTCATCAGGCCGTCCAGTTCGAGCGACAGGCCGACGAAGCCGAAGTCCGCCAGCAGGCCGCCGCCGTAGTTCAGGTAGGAGATGTCGGGCTTGTCGCGGTCACCCTGGTACAGCATCTGCACGTACTCGGCGCGCAGGGTCACGTCGAAAATCGCCAAGTCGCCGCCGATCACGGCATAGGGCGAAAACGTCATGTAGTCATGCAGGTACCGCGGGCTGGCGAGCACATTCGACAGCGAGATGGTGCCGGCGTCGAGGGTCGCGGTCGGCAGCCAGCTCGACAGGCCCACGGTCCAACCAAACGCCGCGCCCGACAGGCCGTACGAGTCGCCCGCCTGCAGGTCGAGACCCACGTTGCCCATTTCGAACGAAGCATCCAGACCATCGGCCTGGAACCCGGCCAGCGGCACGGTCGCCGTCACCGCCACGGGGGCGAGATTCAGCGTGACGAACGGTTCGAGGCTGAAGGTCAGCGTCTTCTTGGGTTGCTTGTAGATGTCGATGATGTCCAAGGCCTTTTCGATCGTCGCGAGCTTGGTGGTGTCCACCTGGTCGATCGCCGTGGCCTGCTCAGGTGTCAGGGTCTGGCCGTTGGCCGCCGCCTGTTCCTTCAACAGCGCCTTGAACTTGTCGACGTCGTTGATCACTTTCTTCAGCTCGGCGGTGTCGACCTGCTCCAGCAGGCCGATGACCACTGCGGCCTCCGGGTTCTTCTTGACCTGATCGTCGATCGCCGTCTGCACGGCCGACTGCACGATGGCCTCGACGGGGGCGATCTGAAAGCGCGCGCCTGCCGTAAACAGACGGTCGCTGGAGGAGTGCTTGATCGTGCGGCCGACGAACAAGTCGCCGTTGTTGAACGGGTCTGCCTGGGCGGGAACGCTGAGCAAGCAACCCGCGGCGACGGAAAGCCCCGTCAGGGACGTCCAGAGCGCGGAACGACGGGCGGTGGTCAAAAAGTTCTGCCGGTTCATGGAGTTCCCTGTGACAGAGTCGGTGCGAACGTTGGCGCACCTTGCGCCGTGCGAACCGATAGAGGGTGCGCTTATGCTACGGGCCGCCCGACACTTCGGCAACTTTGCTCTGACAACATCTCTCCACTGTGGCGGATCATGGTTCCTGACGAACCGACTCGCATTGGTCAGCGGTCCTGACCTGCCGTATCATTGCGCGCTCGTCCGACGGCGCTTCCGCCGACCGGAACGCTGCCGCGCCCTTTCTGGAGCCGCATGGTCCCGAGCGACCCCGAACACGACGTCTCTGCGGCAATCCCGGTGGCGTCGTCGTCCGACCCACCTCGCAGTAAGCTGTTTTGTCTGGAGGATCTGGCCTTCGTCGCTTTGCTTGCGGCGCTGATAGGGCTCTCGCTGGTGCCCCTGTGGATCGTCGACATCGTGCCGCTGGTCGATGAGGGCTCGCACCTGCACCTGATTCGGCTGCTGCACGAATACGACACCAATGCGCTGATCCGGCACCACTACATTCGCGTCGATGCGATTGTGCCCTACCTGTCGTACTACCAGCTGGTCGACTGGCTGTCGTGGTTCAGGCCGGACGGCTGGTTTCTGCCGCTGACCGACATCGAGTGGGCGAACAAGGTCGTGTTGACGGCGTGCCTGATCTCGCTGCCGCTGTCGGCGCTGACCCTGCTGCGGGCGGCCGGTCACTCGCGCTGGCTGGTCCTTGGCGTCGTGCCGTGGATCCTGAACGCCGACTTCTTCATGGGCTTCTTGAACTATCTGATGTCCATGCCGATTTTCTTCTGGCTGCTGGCCGCGTACTTGCGGTTTCTGCGTCGGCCGGGATGGGGCAGGGCGGCGCTGGTTGCGGGGTTGATGGCGGCGCTGGCGGTCACCCACTACCTGCTCTGGAGCGTGAGCCTTGCCTTGCTGCCGACGCTTGGTCTGCTGTTCGGCGTGCGCAACGGCTGGAAGGCGACGCTGTGGTGGCCGATTCGCGATGGGCTGCTTGGGGTGCCGTCGGTCGCGCTGCTGGCTCCATGGTTCCTGAAATACTTCGTGTTTGCCCAAGGCGTGACGACCAGCGACCAGGTGGTGCACACCGAGCAGAAGCTCGCGCAGATCTACGGCGGCGAGCATCTGGGGCCCATCGACAACGTGCGCCTGTTCGCCAGCCGGATGTTTGACTCGATCGGAGCTCCTGAGGCGTCGATGAGCCTGTTCGCCCGTCCCGGCGAGCTGATCACGGTGGTCTGGGTTCTCGCGTTCCTGCTGTGGGTGCTGGGCGCGGTGCGGTCGAAGCCTCCGAACACCATCGACGGCCGCGGGCTGCAGAAGTACGTGATCTCAGGGACTTCATTCTTGGGCTGGGTGCTCGCGCTGGTCGTGTTTGCGTATTTCGCCTTCCCCAAGCACCTGATCAAGCCGATCTGGTTGTGGGGCGTGAACTTCCGCTTGGTCGAGGTCATCGGCGTGCTGGCGGTCGTCGCGCTGCCGGTCTGTCCGCTGCGGCCCGATGGTGTGAAGCGCTGGGGCGTGCGGCTGGGCCTGGTGCTGATGATCGGTGCGACCGTGGCGATGAGTCTGGCCACCGCTTCGGCCTTCCGCGCCGCCCGCGCAGAGATCGGGCCTGCCCGCGAGGCGCTGGGCGTCATTCCCCCCGGCAAGCACGTGCTGACGCTGCGGCGCAACATGTGGGGAAAGAACCTGCGCTTCAACATCTTCCACAACGTCACCGAGTTCTACGCCGTGCTGCGCGGGGGCTATGTGCCGTATTCGTTTGCCGATACGAGCTCCAAGCCGATCGTCGTGAACAAGGAGACTGCGCTGCCGTCGCCGCCTTGGAACGCGTCGGACCAGTTCTCATTCCGCTGGCATGGGCGGTTCTATGACTACCTGGTGCTGTTCGACCTTCCGGACGATGCCTTTGCGGCTGAGCTGCCCGCGCAGCTGACCGTCGTGTACGACCGTGGACCCTGGAAGGTGCTGCGCAATCCCGCTCCGGACGAGTATCCGGAGCCGTCCGATGCGGTGATGGCCCAGCGCGCGGCGGTTCAGGCCAGCCGCGCCGCACAGGACCGACTGGCCACCTGCGCGCTGGCCGAAGCGGGGATGCCTTTCACCCCCCCCTCGCCGATCGACGAGTGGATGGGCGCCGTCTGGTCGCTGCCGTGGGGGTTTCCGCATCCCGCGGTCGTGTTGCCGTTGGGCTGGCCGCGGCGTTGCGGCCTTGTCCCTTGGGACCCTGCGCCATGGGTGCGGACGTTTCGCCCCACGCCGATGCGGGTCTTGCTGCCGCCGGGGATGGTGTTGCCGTCGCGCTTGGGGCCGCACGGTGGGCAGCCGGGCCGACCGCCTACGCGTCCAATGCCATGAATTCGCGATGATTTACATCAGGTCGTCGTGGCCACTGGCGCGGAACACCTTGCCGGCGTTCTTGCACTCTTGCCGCGCCGCATACTCGAGGTGCTTCAGCTTGATCGGCGATTCGTCGGCCGCGGCTTGATAGGCGCCTCGCAGTACCGCGTTCTTGATGTGGCCGCCCGACAGCTCGAACCGCTCGCCCAACTCGTCCCAGTCCATGTCGGGGTCAACGGGGCAGGCGGACGGCATCAACTGGCGCCAGATCCTCGCGCGCGAATCGGCTTCCGGGAACGGGAAGTGGATCTTGAAGCCGATGCGCCGCTGGAACGCCTTGTCGATGTTCTTTTCCAGGTTGGTCGTCAGGATGACGATGCCTTCGAAGTTCTCGATCTCTTGCAGCAGCATGTTGGTCGCCATGTTGCTGTAGCGGTCGACGCTCGAGTCCACCTTGGTCCTGCTGGCGAACAGCGAGTCGGCCTCGTCGAATAGCAGGATGCCGTGCGAGGCGCGCGCGGTTTCGAAGATCTTCTCGATGTTCTGCTCCGTTTCGCCGATCCACTTCGACACGACGCGCGGAATCGAGATTTGGAACAGCTGCTGGTCCATCTCGTTGGCCAGAATCGTCGCGCACAGGGTCTTGCCGGTGCCCGGCTCACCCGAGAACAGCGCGACCAAGCCCTTGCCGGTCGACATGCGGGCATTGAAGCCCCAGTTGTACATGACCTGGCCGCGGAACTTGGCGGCGGTAAACATCTCCTGAATGTCGTCCTCGACCTCTTTGGGTACGATCAGGTCGGCCAGCGTCAGGCCGACCTTCCGGCGCACCGCGTACTCGTCCAGACTTGCGCGGATCTGGTCGTGGCAGGCCTTGCGCAGCATCTCGTGGGTGATCCGCGGCTGGTCGAGGTTGGCGGTATACGCCCGATTGACAGCCACTTGCATCGCGTTGCGGATCAGCGCGCCCTGGAACGTGTAGATGCCTGCCAGCGCGGCGACGTCGCAGTCCGCCGCGAACTCGACGCCCTTGGGCAGGTGCCGGTGGAAGATCCGCGTGCGGTCGGCCGCCGCCGGGGTCTCGAGGATCAAACGCTGCAACACGAAGCGGTCGAGGTTGCTGTCGAGCGTGCTCGAGTCGCGTGCCGTCAGCAGCGTAATGCCGGGATGCTGCCGCAGCAGGTCCTGCACGTCCCCCACGCGCGGGCCACCCTTGGCGAGCAGCCCGTCGACCCCGTCGAGCACCAGCACCGCATCCGCGAGTCGGGCCTGGTCGAGCGCGCTGTACATGTTGCGCTGGAAGGCCTCGTCGGGCATGTCGGTCAGGCGCGCGGCGTCCAGTTCCAGCACCGGCTTGCCCAAGTGGTGTGCCAACGCGTGGATCAGCATGGACTTTCCGACGCCTGGCGGCCCAGATATCTCGACGATCAGGCCGTTCGGCAGCGCGAATGGCGATGTGTCGGTGCGGTACACTTGTCGGCGCGCGTGCTGCTCGAGCAGCCCCAGCATCGCGTCCAGCTCGCCATCGGGCAGCACCACGTCGTCCAGCGTCAGCGTCGGTCGCGTGAACGTCGCCAGACCCGCCATCGACGTATCGAGCATGCCCGTCTCGCCGAGCAGCAGCTGCATGACCCGCGTCGCCGGAATCACCTCGTACGCCAACAGGTTGTCGCTGCCACCGTCGCGGGGCTTGTCCAACGAGATCAGGCGCGCGTTGCGCAGCGGCCCCTCGGGGGCAAAGCGGGTGCGAAAGGCCAAACGCTCGACCGAATCGTTGACCAGAAACTCGAGGCACAAGCGCACGTCGATGAAATTCGCGAGCAGGTTGTCGTTGAAGCGGGCGATGGCGTCGCGGATCTCGACGTCGACGTGCGGCGCCACCGACAGGATCAGGATGTCGCGGTCCAAGTTATCCAGCTCGGCCTGACGCGCCAGTACTTCCAGGGGAAGGGTGATGTCGGCAGCCACGGCCTCGGTCTCGATGGCGGCGAGCTCTTCGGCGACGTGACCAACCTCAATCTGCGTAGGTTCGACCGACAAGACGGCCTCTTCCTCCGTCAGCCCCGCCGCGCGGGCCTGGCGCACCTGCGTGGCCATGACCAGTCGGATCCGCATGTGGCGACATGCAGTGGCCAGCCACCGCAGGCAAAGCTGGGTGCGGGCAGCGGGATCGGGTTCACGGGGGACGGGCGGGCGGGCGGCGTCGCGACGAGCCATACGGACCTCCGAACAGGACGCGGCGAGCGTACCACACGTCCGCGGAAAAGCGCGCGAGCAGCCACGGTGCAACGGCACGCCCGGGCAGCTTCCCGAACGGTGCTGCCCACGTGGAGCGCGTCAGGCTGGCAAAGTCGGCGTCGTGTCGTACAGTTTGCGGCGCCCGACCAGCCCTTGATGGGGGCGATCGGCTCGAACGTATTGCCGGGAGTCCTGACCATGCACGACATCGGAACCGCGCTGCTCTATGTGGCGTTCGTCGCCACGCTGGCGACCGGGCTGACCGGCCTCGCGGGAGCCTGGCTGCGTTCCCCGGGACTGTTGGCAGCCGCGCGACACGGTCTGGTCGGCTCGTGGTTGGTGTTTCTCGCCATGGGCGCGGCGCTGATCTACGGCTTGGTTACCCACGACTTCGACAACAAGTACATCGCTGCCTACACCGACTCGGACATGCCGATGGCGTACCTGTTGGCCGGCTTCTGGGGGGGAGAGAAGGGCGCGCTGCTGTTCTGGACAACCTCGCTGACCACGTTCTCGGTCTGGGCAGTGCTGCGCAATCGCTCGCAGTCTCAGGTGTTTCTCGGCTACGTCACGTCGTTCCTCGCGCTGGCTGCGTTCTTCTTCGTCGTGCTGATGGTGTTCGAGTCCAATCCGTTCGAGACCTTTCTGGCAGGCGCGGGACCCGACGACGGCAAGGGCATGAACCCGTTGCTGCAGAACCCGCTGATGGCCATTCACCCGCCGTCGTTGTTGACGGGATACATCGCGTTCACGGTGCCTTACGCGTTTGGCCTTGCCGCCCTGGTCACAGGGCAGCTCGACTCGCAGTGGCTGCGCGACACCCGGACGTGGACGTTGGTGTCGTGGCTGTTCCTGTCGCTGGGCCTGATTCTGGGCGGCGCGTGGGCGTATGAGGAGCTGGGCTGGGGTGGTTTCTGGATGTGGGACCCGGTCGAGAACGCGGGGCTGATTCCGTGGTTCACTGCGACCGCCTTCCTGCACTCGGTGATGATCCAGGAACGGCGCAACATGCTGAAGCGTTGGAACGCCGTGCTGGTGTGTCTGACGTTTCTGCTCACGATCTTCGGCACTTTCCTGACGCGGTCGCAGTTGATCGACTCGGTCCATTCGTTCGCCGACTCGACGATCGCCGTCTACTTCCTCTGGTACATGGCCTTCATCGCGGTCATTTCGATCGCAGCCCTTGCGTGGCGATGGAAGGCGCTGCGGTCCGACGCCGAGCTCGACAGCCTGATGAGCCGCGAGTCCTTCTTCATCCTCAACAACGTCTTGCTGGTCGGCTGCGCTTTCGTCGTCGCCTGGGGCACGCTGTTCTCGCAGATCTCCGAGGCCAAGGCGGTTCAGGACCTCTACAACTTCTTCGTCAACGCCGTTGGAGCGATCGGCATCCACGTGCAGCCCATGACGCAAGGGGTGCAGCTGGGCGAGCCGTGGTTCAACCGGGTCATGACTCCGTTGGGCCTGTTGCTGCTGGTGCTGACGGGCATCGGGCCGCTGATTTCTTGGCGGCGTGCCACCCGCAAGAACTTCGAACGCAATTTCCGTCGTCCGGTGGTCGGCAGCTCGCTCTCCACGCTGGTGCTGGTCGGGATCTGGGCGGGCCAACAAATCAGCGGGCGCATGCAGTGGGACGGACTCGACTTTTCGTCCGCCGTGATGAAGCTGGTCGACGGCTTGGGCGGCAGGGACCTGTACGGCTTCGTGTCGGTATGGTTCGGCATGTTCGTCGCATGGACCATCGCGATCGAGTTCCACGTGGGCGCGCGCGCGCGCCAGAAGATCCACGGCAGCTCCTACCTCGTGTCGCTGGTCCTGCTGACGCTGCGCAACAAGCGGCGTTATGGCGGCTACATCGTGCACTTGGGCGTGGTGCTCTGCTTCCTTGCCTTCACAGGCAACGCCTACCGCATCTATGAGCCCGAGGTCGCACTGCATCCGGGCGACAAGAAAGACATCGGTGGCTACTCGCTGTTGTTCACGGGGTCGGTCGATCGCTACGAACCCGACGGTGCCTACGCCTACACCCACGCGACGGTGGTCGCGGTGGACCGGGACAGCAAGGTCTCTGACGACAAGGTCGCCGAGGTCGCCGCCATGGCACGCAAGACCGGAGCCAAGGTCTCGGCCCAAGCAGTTCCCGGAACCCCTCGCGTCTCCTTGATCTTCGACGACGCACTGGTCGGCCGCCGGTTTGCCGCGCGCCAGTTTGCCGGACGGTTGGGCGAGCAGATCAAGATCGTCGGTTCCGACGCCCAAGACCCGCATGTGCTCCACATGACGTTGGGAGAGGAGATCGCCGCCGTGGCCGAGGTCGTGCCGCAAGCGGTCATGAAGGTGTTTGGCGATGTCCGCGAGTACGGCAAAGAGCGCGCCCCCTCGCCCGTCGAAGTCCGGACCGTCCCGGGGCAGCCGGGCTTCGATCTCGTGTTCGTCGACAAGGGCGAGCTCGACCGCTTCGTGGCTGACCTGAAGGCGGGGCCGTGGCCAGGCTTGCTGCACGCGGCCGTCAACGCCAAGGTGCAACTGACCAAGGGCGTGCAGGTCGACGTCGTTCCTGAGGGCGTCGGCAACGTGCTGTATCCAGAGGCGCGCTTCTACAAGAAGCACTCGTCACCCACGACGGAAGTGGCCATCAAGTCGACGTTTTCGCATGACCTGTATCTCGCGATGCGTCCGGCGCAGGGTCAGCGCTACATCAACCTGCTGGCCGTCGTGTTTCCCTTCGTTTCCTTCCTGTGGTTGGGGGCGATCGTGATGCTGTTCGGAGCCTTCGTGGCGTTGATCCCGACCCGCCAGGCACCCGTGACCGCCCGCGAGGAATCCACCACCGGTCCCGTCGCGTGACGCAAAGACCCGGACGCCTTTACGTTTCTTCGCATTCTCTGGTCGAGCGGGTCCCGTGTGGCCTTGCGCCTCTGCAGGCAGTCCATTCGCCCTTTTGCGGCGGCGGAGCGCCCCGGTCCTCCGGAGTGCCGCTTGCCTAGCCGGTCGGGAATCGCGAGGCTATGCGTTCGCGGCGACTGCCGCCCAGTTCGCTGTTCGTTTTGGAGGCTCTGACATGACCCTGCGTGCTTCTCCTCATGCGATCGCGTTTGCGTTCGCCGCACTCCTGCTCGCGTCTTGCGGCACTGACGCCGTGATCGAAGGACCCGGGAGCGTGACAGACCCCGATGCGCAGAACGACGGGACCGTCTTGATCGACTCAGCGCTGGACGCAATCGACCAGCCAGACGTCGCGGCCGACGCCGTCGAAGACGTGGTCGACGTGACGCCAGTCGGGTGCACCGTTGCCACCGATTGCGTGGGCAGTGCGGGCCTGTGTCGCGCCTTTGTGTGCGTGCAAGGCGAATGCCTGACCGAGCCTGTCGTCGACGGCGAGCCCTGCGATGACGGCAACGCGTGCACCGAAGGTTCGATCTGCGCGACCGGCCAATGCGTGGGCGGTACCGGCGTGTGCGCATGCGAGGCCGACGGCGACTGCAACGACGGCAACGCCTGCACGGTCGACAGCTGTGATCCGCTTGAGTCTGTCTGCACTTTCGTCGTGCAAGCAGGCGCGGCGTGCGACGACGCCAACGTCTGCACCGTGGGCGAGTCCTGCGGCCCGAACGGTGCCTGCGTAGCCAACAGCCAGATCGCCTGCGATGACGGCAACCCTTGCACTACGGACACCTGCGACGCTGCGACCGGTGGCTGCACGTATGCTGGCGGTGCTGCGGGTGCGTGCAGCGACGGCAACCCCTGCACCGAGGGTGATGCGTGCAAGGCTGGCAAGTGCCAAGCGGGCGCCGCCAAAGCGTGCGACGACGGCAACCCGTGCACGATCGACAGCTGCGACTCCGCCACGGGCACCTGCCAGAACGTCGAGTCCACGGGAACGTGTGACGATGGCAGCGCTTGCACGGTGGGCGATACCTGCCAGGTGGGCAAGTGCGTGTCGGGTGCACCGGTGCTGTGCAACGACGGCAACCCCTGCACCGACGACCTATGCGCCGCAGCAACCGGCTGCATCACCCAGCCCAATGTCGCCGCGTGCTCGGATGCGGCCAAGTGCCTGAGCGGTGTCTGTTCGGCAGGTGCGTGCCAGCTGAACGGCGCCGCCGGCTGCGACGACAACAACGCCTGCACCACCGACGTGTGCCAGAACGGACAGTGCGTTCACACGCCCATCGGCAACGGCACCGTCTGTTCGACCATCGACCTCTGCTTCGAGTCCGCGGCGTGCCAAGCGGGCGTCTGCACTCCGCAAAAGGCGCTGGACTGCAGCGACGGCAACGCCTGCACGGTTGACGCCTGCGACCCGATGAAGGGATGCGTCTGGAAGTCCATGATGGGTCCCTGCGACGACGGCAACGCCTGCACGGTTGGCGAGAACTGCGCGCTGGGCAAGTGCGGCGGTGGCGCGACCTTGGACCCCAAGACCGCTTGCGAGGACGGCAACCCCTGCACCACGGCAACGTGTGACCCCAAGGCCGGGTGCCAGCAGCAGAATGCGTCGGGCGCTGCGTGCGACGACGGCAACCTGTGCACGCTGGGGGACACCTGTCAGGCGGGCAAGTGCCAGCCGGGCGCGGCCTCCAAGTGCGACGATGGCAAGCCTTGCACCGCAGACAGCTGTGACGCCACGACGGGCGCCTGCGCGTCGGTGCCCCAACCCGAAGGCGCGCCGTGCGACGACGGCAACGGCTGCACGACCTCCAGCGCGTGTGGCGGCGGCGTGTGCGTCGGTTCCGGCGCCAAGGTGTGCGACGACGGTCTGCCCTGCACCAAAGATGCCTGCGACCCGGCCACGGGCGGTTGTGTGACTTCGGCAGGCGACGGTCTGCCGTGCAACGACGGCAACGCGTGCACGACCAACGACGCCTGTCTGGGCGTTGCCTGCGCGGGCGGACCGGCCCAGATCTGCAACGACGGCGACCCCTGCACGGCTGACAGCTGTGCGCCCGCCACCGGTTGCGTTGCGACGCCGATCCCCAGCTGCGCGGGCTGCAAGGCGTCCACCGATTGCAACGACAACAGCAGTTGCACCACGGACACTTGCGACCTGTCGATCTCGAAGTGCGTGTTCACTCCCAAGTCCGGCGCTTGCGACGCGGGCGACCTCTGCACCTACGGCGACCAGTGCCAGGCGGGCGTTTGCGTGAAGGGCGCTGCCCTGAAGTGCGACGACGGCAACGCGTGCACGCTCGACTCCTGCGACGCCGCGACCGGCAAGTGCGCGACGACACCGGTGGCCAACGGCACCTCGTGCTCGGACGGTCTGGCTTGCACTACCGGCGACGTTTGCCAGGCGGGCAAGTGCAAGCCCTCCGTGGTGGACTGCCCGTTGTACAAGGAGACGTTTGAGTGCGGCACCGGCGGTCAGGGCTGGACCCTCGACGCGCCCCAGAACAAGAAGGTGCTCTGGGCGGTGGACCAGACGCCCGTCATCCCCAACAGCGCGTCGTACGGCTGCACGCTGAACTTCAACAACGGCACGAACTACTGCGACAAGCAGGGCGGCGGCTGTCAGGACCCGACCGGACAAGCCACGTCGCCCACCGTCGACGCGAGCACCGCTTTCGGCACCCTGCGCTTGAAGTTCAACGCGTGGTATCAGCTGGACACAGGCGGCATGGCGACGAACTCGGACCTGCCGCGCATCCGCCTGCGCGACCAGAACACCGATCAGGTGATCCAGACGATCAACCTGTCCAAGTCGTCGCAGAACATGGCGACGTGGCGCAGTCTCGAGATTGCGATCCCCGACTTGGCGGGCCGCAAGTTCCGGATCGAGCTGGAACTGCAGAACGCGTGGGGCTCTGGCGGCAATCAGGGCGCCGGCTGGTTCATGGACAACGTCATCGTCGATCAGCTTCCCGCCGCCGAGAACTGCTCCGACGGTCTGGACAACGATGGCAACGGCAAGATCGACTGCGCGGACCCCTTCTGCATCGCCGCGTCGGTGTGCAAAGAGGATTGCGGCAACGGCATCGACGATGACTTCAACGACCAGATCGACTGCGCCGACACCAAGTGCGCGGGCGCGACAGAGTGCCTGCCCTCGTTGGCCAAGTGGGACTTCGACTGCAACGACACGGGCTGGAACTTCAGCGACGGCGCCAACGGCGTCAGCTGGGCCATCGACGCAACGCCTGCGGCCATCAAGCCGTACACCGGCCAGTGCACGCTGAACTACAACAACGGCGTGGATTATTGCGGAGTTGCAACCTGCAGCGGCTTCAGCAACTGGTCAGCGGGCACGGCGACGCTGCAGACCGAGGTGGACGCGACCGGCTATAAGACCGTGATATTGGGCCTGCGCAGCTATCTGGACGTCGACAACAGCGACCAGGAAGACCGGTCGTTCATCCAGGTCTCGACGGACAACTTCAAGGGCTGCTGCGGGTCGACCAATCAGTGCAGCCAGACCTCGCCCAATGGCTGCAATACCGCGGGAACACAGACATTCGAGCTCGCCAAGACCTCGCAGCAGCAGTGGATCAAGGTCGAGAACGACATCAGCAAGTTCGCCGGCCAGAAGTTCAAGATCCGCTTCCGCTTCAACTCGGTGTCCGGCAACAACAACGACAACCCCGGCTGGTTCGTCGACGATGTGCGCGTGTACGCCAAGTAGGCCGGATGCTCGTGTTCATGGCACCCCGCCGCGTTTCCGGTTAGCCTCCCGTCGGGGCGCCGAAGGCAGCGTCCGCGAGGGGGCATGACGGTTCCGGATCCCACTCACGCAGAGCTCGTCCTGGGCATCGACCCCGGCTCACGCTACATGGGCTGGGCCGTGCTGGGGTCTGTCGGCGTGCGCGTGCACCGGGTTGACAGTGGCGTGCTGAAGGTCGTGGCCGAAGCTGACCTGCCCCAAAGGCTTGGCCGTCTGCTCGACGAGCTGGAAGGGTTGTTCGCGAGGTTCGCCGTCACCGCATTGGCCATCGAGGCTGCGTTCGTCAAGGACAATCCCCGCACGGCGCTGGTGCTCGGTCAGGCGCGCGGGTTGCCGATCGCGCTGGCTGCGCGCAAGGGCCTGCCCGTGCACGAGTATCCGCCGGCGGTGGTGAAGCGGCGCGTCGCGGGGTCCGGGCGGGCCGACAAGCGTCAGATGCAGGAAATGATGCGGCTGCTGCTCGAGATGGATCGCCTGCCGGCAGAGGATGAGGCCGATGCTCTGGCCGTTGCATGGGCACACCTGCAGACCGTCGGTACGTTTGCCCAACCGGCCGTCGCCCGGGTGCAGGCGGCAGCGGTGGCTGAGGACCCGCGGCCTCGCACGGCGGCGCAGACGCTGTACCTCGAGCTGGTGCAGCAGGCCGGTGGCTCACGGAGGCGTCGATGATCGCGTATCTGCGTGGGATTTGTCAGGCGGTGGACGAAGAGGGCATCGTGGTCGACGTGCATGGCGTCGGCTACCGCGTCTTCCTGTCGGAACGCGACCGCGCGCTGCACCAACCGGGCGGTGACGCCGAAGTCCTGATCCACACCATCGTTCGCGAGGATGCGTTTGCCCTCTACGGCTTCGCGACTGCCGCAGCGCGCGACCTGTTCGTGCTGCTGTTGTCGGTGTCCGGCGTCGGTCCCAAGGGCGCGCTGGCCCTGTTGTCCGCCATGACGCCTCAGGAATTGGCCGCCGCGGTCGAGGGTGAGCGTCTGGCCCTGCTGACCAAGGCCAAGGGCATCGGCAAGCGCACGGCAGAGCTGATCGTCGTCAAGCTGCGTGGTCGGTTGCCCGTGGAGCTGCTGGTCCCTGTGGCGCGTGTGACGGGCACCGGAACTCCGGCCGCAGAGGCCAACGTGCCGGCGATGAACCGCGACGTGCTCAGCGCGCTCGCGAATCTCGGGTACAAGGCGGTCGTTGCCGAAGCCGCGCTGGCCCAGGCGCGCGAATCGGGCGCGGGACCGGGCTTTGATGCGGTGCTGCGGGCCACGCTGGCGCTGCTGCGGCGTCCGGGATAGCTTGACGACACCCAGTGCGAGGCAGGACCCATGGCCGTGCAGATGCGCTCCCCGGATGACCCGCTGACCTCGGTGCCCGCCGAGCCCGCCGCCGACCGCGTGCTGCGGCCGCGCTCGTTCGACGAGTACGTGGGCCAAGAGCCGATCCTGCGCAACCTGCAGGTCTTCATCCAGGCGGCACGACAGCGAGGCGAGCCGCTGGATCACATGTTGTTCTGCGGGCCTCCGGGGTTGGGCAAGACGACGCTGGCGTGCCTGATCGCGGGTGCCATGGGCCGCAACCTGGTGCTGACCTCCGGTCCCGCCATCGAGCGCAAGGGCGACCTCGCGGGTATCCTGACCGGCTTGGGCGAAGGCGACGTGCTCTTCATCGACGAGATCCACCGGCTGACCGCCGTCGTTGAAGAGAACCTCTACCCGGCGATGGAGGACTTTTCGTTCGACATCGTGATTGGCGACGGCCCCCACGCCCGCACCGTCAAGCTGCCCCTGCCCAAGTTCACGCTGCTGGGCGCCACTACGCGCACGGGGCTGCTGACGGGGCCACTGCGGGACCGCTTCGGCTACGTCGCGCGCCTGAACTTCTATTCGTCGGAGGAACTGGCGCGCGTTGTGCGGCGCTCGGCCGAGGTCCTCAACGTCCACCTGACGTCGGACGGCGCGCTGGAGATCGCCAAGCGATCACGCGGAACGCCTCGGATTGCCAATCGTTTGTTGCGACGCGTGCGCGACTTTGCCGAGGTGCAGGGCACTCCGTCGGTGGACGCGAAGACCGCATCGGCGGCGCTGGAGCTGCTCGAGGTCGACAAGGCCGGCTTCGACGCGATGGACCGCAGCTACCTGCACAAGCTGATCGTGCTGTTCGGCGGCGGTCCGGTCGGCATCGACACGATGTCGTCGGCGTTGGGCGAGCAGCGGGACACGCTGGAAGACGTCTACGAGCCCTTCCTGTTGCAGCAGGGGTACATCGCTCGCACGCCTCGCGGTCGCGTCGCGCTGGCCCGCGCTTGGGAGCACCTTGGCCTGACGCAGCCAAAGCCGGACGACGAGAGCGGGCAGCCGCGGCTGTTCTGACCGACCGGCGGCAGCAGGCACGGGGGTGCGATGGTGACCTCAGAGGCAAGCGACGAGCTGCAAGTTGCCGTCACGGGGGAGGACGGCCGCGTATTCTTGGCCGTGCGAGCGCAGCCCGGAGCCAAGCGGTCGGCGGTCCTTGGGATGCACGGTGGACGCTTGCGGATCGCGGTGCAGGCGCCTCCGGTGGACGGCAAGGCCAACACCGCGCTGCTGTCGTGGTTGGCGGAAGTGCTGCAAGTGCCCGCGCGGCAGGTGATTCTGGCGGGTGGTCAAGGCTCGCGAGACAAGCGGGTGGAGATTCAGGCTTCGCGGGCGCAGGTCCTCGAACGGCTGCGAACGGAGTGCTTGAAAGGGCAAACGAGTCGAAATTGATCCTCTACAGACCTGCCGACCCCCGTCGCCTTGCTCGACAGGCGGCGATCGCCTAGATTGCCCCCACCACGGACCCAGGGCTCCCTCGCATGGCCGAACCCAACCTTCAGAATCGCAACGACGCGGACGAACTTCCGCCCTCTTCGCTCGTCGACAACATGTACCGCGTCGTGCGCCTGATCGGCCGCGGCGGCATGGGGTCGGTGTACGAGGCTGAGGACATTCGTCTCGGTCGTCCCGTCGCCCTCAAGGTCTTGCGCTCTGACCTTGCGCGCCAGCTGCAGGCCGACGAACGGTTCTTGCAGGAAGCCAAGATCCTTGCGCGCATTCGCTCTCCCTTCGTCGCGACGGTCTACTCGATTGGCGCCACCGCCGCGGGCCGCACGTACATCGCGATGGAGTACATCGAGGGCGAGTCCTTGGGCGATCTGCTGGACCGTGAGCGTTGGCTGCCCCTGCCGCGCGCCGCCCGCATTGCCCAGCGCGTGTGCGAAGCCCTCATGGAAGCCCACAAGTTGGGGATCATCCACAGGGATCTGAAGCCGGACAACATCCTGCTGACTCGCATTGGGTCGGTGGACGACTACGTCAAGGTCGTGGATCTCGGGCTTGCGAAGCACATCGCCACCGCCGGTGTCCCCTTCGAGCCGAAGATGACGCAGCACCAGAAGCTCGTCGTCGGCACGCCCGCGTACATGAGTCCAGAGCAGGCGGCCGGTCAGCAGGTCAGCCCCGCAAGCGACCTGTACTCCCTTGCGGTGATCTTCTACGAGATGATCTGCGGCAAGCTGCCCATCGACGGTGAGTCGCCACAGGACTTCCTGCGCGCCCACCAGCTGCAGCCGCCGGTTCCACTGGCGCAACGCCGCACCGATATTGTCTTCCCGCCCCAAGTGGATGCGTTCTTCCAGCGCACGCTTGCGAAGTCGCCCACCGACCGTCCGGCCGATGCGCGGATGTTTGTCACCGAACTCGAGCGGTTGGAAGGCATCGTCGCCGAGTCGCGCCACGCCAAGTCGGTGCCGACGGCTGCCCGCATTGCCCGGCGCCATGGCACGGCACTGGTGCCGGTCATCGAGGCTCTGGATGCCGGGCTCGAGCGAGCCAAGGACCGCGTCCGCTTGGAGCTGGCGGGCCTGGCGGCGCCGCAGCCGGGAAGCTTGTATGAGAGCTTCGACGCCTTCGTGGGACACGTGGCCGAGCGGGCCGACGCCCCCGTCGTCTACCGCGTTCGGGTGCCGCCAGGTTCGGACCGGCTCCCGCTCGCGTGTCTGTTCGACGACATCCGCCAGCGCTCCGGCCTTTACGACGACGAAGCGCCCTCGACGGCCCGCCGCAAGCTGCTCTCCTGGGTTCAGGGGCTGATGCCCGACCGTCCGGACCGGGCCAGCCAGGTGGCGCACTTGATTGGCCTGTTCCTGCGGGTGGAGTTTCCGGACTCGCCTCACCTCTCGCACGCGCGCGCAGCTCCGGACGTTGCCAGAACCGCCGCGCTTGGTGCGCTGGCCGACACGTTGCGAGGGATTGCCGGCCGCAGCCTGCTCGTCATCATCGTCGAGCGTGCGGACCAGCTGACCGAGACCGAAGCGACGTTTGTGCGGCGGCTGTTGCGTCAGCTCGGCGCCGCTCCCGTTCTGGTGGCGCTTGGCTGGGTTGGCCCGGTGGACGGCGTTCCTGCCGGGTTCATGGGGACGCTTGCGTCGGCAGCGATTGCTGCGGTCCCTGCCGACGACGCGCGCCCGTACGCCCCGTTGGAGCCGGGCATGGCCCGCACGGTCGCGGCCATCACGCATCTGGGCATGCCCATTTGGCCCGATCTGGTGGAAGCAGCCGTCGGCATGCCCGTGGCGAGCCACATGGCGCAGCTCGTCGCTCAGGGCAACCTTCGGCCGATGCCGTACAGTCACCTGTCGACCCAAGTGGAGTATTTGCTTGGTGAATCGCCGCAGGCCCCGGACCCGGACGCAAGACCGGTACGGCTCGACTACGAAAGTGCGCTGTCCTGGATCTACGCGCAGTCGCAAGACCGTCTCGCCCTCTGGGCGACGCGCGTGTCTCGCTTGGAGGCCAGTGCGGGTGACCTCGTCCACGCCGCGGCACACGCGCGAATGGCGGCCGACCTCGCGCGGTCTCTGGGAGCCACGTCGGAGGCCGTCGAGGGCTTTGAGCGGGCGCGGTCGTTGGCGCTGACGCTGGAGGCGAGCGGTGACCAGACGCACGGAGCGCTGGAGCTTGCCGAGGCGGCGATTGGCCTGACAGGAACGCTGTTTGCCCGCGGGGACTTTGGTCCGGCGGGAGAGCGGGCGCTCGAGGCGATCGAGCACCTGCGCGGACTGACCGACCTGCGCGAAGAAGACTGGTATCGTCTTGGTGTGCCGTTGCTGTCGACTTGGGCGATGGCCGAAGCGGCATACGGTCGCCCCGAACTGCCGGTTCCCGCACTGGCCGGCCAGATCGATCTGATCAACCAATCCCACTCTGCGATTGCCACCGACCAGCTGCTGCAAGTGCGCCTGGCCTTGGGCGTCTGTCTCGAAGGCGCCGGCGACCCACGCGCCGCGCTCGAGGTTTGGACTGACGCGCTCGATTCCCTGCCGTTGGCAGCGGATCCGGTGAGGTTCTCTGAGCTGACGCGGCGCATCTCGGAGGCCTACCGCGCCTTGGGCGACGGCGAGTTGGCCGTGCGGCACGCCCGCAAGTCGTTGGCCGCGGCCCGCGATGCACGCAACCTGCTGCTTGAAGTGGCGTCGTTGCGGGCACTTGCACTCGCGCTGCGGGACATCGGCGAGCTGGACGACGCTGAAGCACAGCTGGGCGAGGCCCTCAACGCGGTCGGTCGAGTCGATCAGCATCGGCTGGCGGCGGAGATCCTGGTGTTGCAGGCCGCAGTACTGCAAGCGCGTGGTGCGACGGAACAGGCGGACGCGGCCTTGGCCAAGGCGTGTCGCGCCTTTGCGGCGATGGCGGATCTGGCGGGCTTGTCGGACGCCCTGCGGCAACGCGGTGAGATCCAGATGACTTTCGGCATCTACGCGCGAGCACAGGCTTTCGCCGAAGAGGCTGCGCGTCAGGCCGTGCTGGCTGCTGACGTTCCCTTGCACATTCACGCGTTGCTGCTGATGGCCCGTGCGGCTGCGGCATCCGGTGCTTCGGACGTGGCCCACAACACGATGGAAACGGCGTTCCACATGGTGGCGACCGACGTGCCGACGGTGGAGCGGGCCGACTGCATGGTGGTGCTGGCGGATCTCTTGGAAGCCGGAGTGCTGACGTCTGAGCAGAAGCCCACGGCGCTGCTGCAAGATGCCCAAGCGCTGTACCGTGAGGTGGGCTCGCAGGCAGAGGCGGATCGTCTGGCGCGGAGACTTCGCGCGATGCGGGCCTCATCGTTCCGCGAGCTTAGCTGACCGCACTTGTCAGCGGTGCGTCGGATTGATCAGCTGCATCAGCTCTGCACGCGTCGCAGGATTGTCGCGGAACACCCCGAACATGGCACTGGTCACCGTCACCGCGGCGGGCTTGCGCACACCGCGCACGGCCATGCACATGTGCGTCGCCTCGATCACCACCGCCACGCCGGCGGGCTCCAGCGCGCTTTGCAGCGCCGCGGCGATCTGAGTCGTCATGCGCTCTTGCACTTGCAGGCGGCTGGCAAAAACATCGACCACGCGAGCGAGCTTGGACAGTCCGACGACCTTGCCTTTCGGCAGGTAGGCCACGTGCGCCTTGCCGATGAAGGGCAGCATGTGGTGCTCGCACAGGCTGGAGAAGTCGATGTCTCGCACCAGCACGATCTCTTCGTTGGCCTCGGTGAAGATCGCGGATCGAATGATCTTCTCCGCATCCTCGGCGTAGCCTCGGGTCAGCCACTTCATCGACTCGGCCACGCGGTGCGGCGTTCGCAGCAGTCCCTCGCGCTCAGGGTCTTCTCCCAACTGCACGAGCATCTGGCGGATGAGGTCTTCCACGGTTCTCTCCTGATCTTCGACTCGTTTGGGCGCGGCAGGGGATTTCGTTTGCGCTCGAGGCGTGGGATGAGCCGTGCCGGGCAGTGGATGCGCCGACGACGGGCCATCTCGCCTCAGGGGCCAACCTTGGCCCGCGTGTTGCAGCGGGCAGCGGCGGCTTGCACGAGGGAGAGCGACGACGACCCCAGCTCCGTGACGCGCTCGACGGTGGCGGTCAGACTGTAATGGGCCAGTTGCCGGTCCACTTCTCGCTGCACGGCATCTCCGTCGCGCGTCTTGCGGCACAGCTCGTCCGCAAGCGCCTGGACGACGATCGCCCGCACCATCAGCGCTTCGGCCTCCTCGATGCGTTCACCCTCGACCCCGTTGGCTCGCAGCAGGTCGCGCAGTCGTGCCGCCTCTGCCAGCGCCCGACCCGGCCGACCGTCGTCCAGCGCCACCTCCGCAAGGTTCTTGTGGATTTGTGGCACGCCGGGCTTCAGACGCTCGGCCTGCTCCAAGGCGGCGGTCGCCCCTTCATAGTCTCGTTCCCGGTGGCGAGCGGCGGCGAGCGCGTTCCACGCCTGTACGCTGTCGGGAGTGACCTGGATGGCCCGTCGCAGGACCTCCAGCGCTTTCTTCGACTCGCCCTTCTCGACCAGCAGCAGGCCCAGATCCCGCAGCGCCTCAGGGTGTTGCGGGTCGATCGCAAGGCACTTGCCAAAGGCGACCTCGGCCAGATCGTTCTCACCCGCAACCGTCAGCACCTGCGCCAGCTCCAGCCAGGCATCCGGACTCTGCGGCGCCAGCTGCGTCGCGCGGTGGGCGGACTCCAGCGCTTGGGGAACCCGCCCACGGCCCAGCAGTGACCGCGCCATCTGCACGTGCAGCTGCGCGTGATCGGGATGGAAGCGCAGCGTGTTCGAGACGACCTCACCGGCCATCACAAACTCCCTGCGTCCCAACAGGATCTCGGACATGCGCACCGCCGACGCCGCGTCGGACGGCACCAGCCGCATTCGTTTGGCGTACATCGACAGCGCATCGTCGTCGCGTCCGGCACCGTCGAAGGCCCGCGCCAGCGCCCCGGCAACCTCGGGGTCCGTTGGGTGCTTCTCGGCCACGGGGCGCAGCAGGGTCACCGCTTCGGAGTGACGCCCCCGCAGCATCAGTGTGTCGGCCAAGGCAAGGATCGCCAGCAGGTCGCCACCTTCGGCAAGTGGCGCAAGTGCCTCTTCGGCCTCGGGAAGCCTGCCATCGTCGCGCAGGGCCAGCGCCCGTTGCAGCTCAGAGCTTGGGCCGGTCGCCACGTTTCCGGCGCCGCAGCCCACGGACAGCGCGACCGCCCAGAGGAGCCAGAAGCGCATGATCGTGAGGAGGGGCTGACGCATGCGCCACAGGTATCACGCCCCGCCATCAGGCTCAACGGCTGGCGGCGTCGTGCGCCTGAGCCTATCCTGCGACCCGCCGCATCGCCCCGAGGTCGCACCATGCCAGCCGTCGAAGAAATTCTGGTGCACATCAGGGGGTTCTCTGCCGATGCGCCCACGCTTGCCGGTGCGATTGCCCTTCAGGCCGACCCGTTTGCTCCTCTGGCGATCCTGTCGCACCCGCACCCCGCGTTCGGCGGCACGATGGACAACAAGGTCGTGCACCATCTGGCGCGCAGACTCAACGAGCACGGCTTCTCGACCCTGCGGTACCAGTTCCGGGGGGTGGGGCAGAGCGAAGGCGTGCACGACGGCCGCGGCGCTGAGGTGACGGACGTTCTGGCGGCGATCGTTCACGGGGCTGAGCGCACCCACGGTCCGGTGTGGCTGGTCGGCTACTCGTTTGGTTCGTGGATGTCGGCCGCAGCGGCCGGGAGGTGGCTGCGGACCGGCGCGCGCGGCGTCGACCCGGGGAGGTTGCAGCGGCTGGTTCTGGTCGCGCCACCGTTGTCGATCTACGAGATCGCTGTGGACCCGCGGGTTGAAACGGTGGCGTTGTTGGGCGATCGCGACGAGTTCTGCTCTACCGACGCCTTCGCAGCGTGGGCCGACGGTCTGCGTCGAGAGAGACAGGGCGTGCCCAAGGCTCAGCCCGTTCACACCGGCGTGCTTCCGGGCTGCGTCCACGGCTTTCACCAGTGTCTGCGCCCGCTGTGGGGCCTGTGGCAAGCGATCGACCCGGGGCTGCAGCCGTAAGTCCTTTCAGCGCAGGCCGTATTTTGCCCGGTTCGCTCGCACCTGTTCCTTGGTGGGCTGGCCGGCATGATGCGGATGGCCGTCGGCACTGCGGTCAAGGCGCGCGACGCAGAACTGCTCGGGATGCTGGACGATCTTCGCATTCAGCGCGGCATCCTCGGCGAGCAGATCGGGCATCTCGCGGTCCTCGAAGATCGCCTGCCACGGGCACTCAGGCTCGCACGCCGCGCAGCTGATGCACTCGCCGGGGTGGATGTAGAGCATGTTCGGCAGATCGGCGGTGGGTGCGGAGGCGAGTGCGTAGATGCACTCCACGGGGCACACGTCGGCGCAGGCCTTGTCTACGCAGTCGATGCACAAGCGGGTGATCACGTAGGCCATCGGGTCTCCTGAAGCAGTCGATGGCGCCCATGATCGCGCACGGCTGCCTGAACTCCAAGCCCTGCGCACCCGTGCGCAAGCAATTCGTCCAGGGGACGTGATCGATCGCAGTGAACGTGATTGAATGCGCGGCACGCTGCGGCGTTGAAAGGGCCAGACGGCGATGTCGCCCCACGCTCCCTGCGCCAAGGAGACCATCATGAAGACCACGACCCACCTCCTCCTCCAGACCTCGCTTGGACTGGTCCTCGTCGGGATCGCGGCCAGCGCGGCAGGCTGCGGCCCTGTCTACGTGCAAGAGCGCGATGACGGCTACTACAGCCAGTCGTATCCCAGCAGCAACTATGCCCAGCCCGCTCCCGTTCAGCCGCAGCAGGCTGTTCCCGCGCAGAGCGGACCCCAGACCTACTTCAGCGACCTCGGCGCCTATGGTTCGTGGGTCAACACCCCCGAATACGGTCAGGTCTGGGTGCCCTACGCGAACCGCACCGCCGGTTGGCGGCCATACTTCTACGGCAGCTGGGTCTACACCAACTGGGGCTGGACGTGGATGAGCGACGAGCCTTGGGGCGCCGGCCCGTACCACTACGGTCGCTGGGTCTGGGTGAATTCGCACCAGTGGGCCTGGATTCCGGGCTACACGTGGGGTCCTGCCTGGGTCGTGTGGGGCACGTCGGGCAGCTACGTCGGTTGGGCGCCCATGGGACCGGACTGGGCATGGGGCCACCACGACCACACGCACATCCACCACAGCTACTGGGTCTACGTGCAGCAGAACCAGATGGAGGGCAACAAGGTCCAGCACGTGGTCATCCACTCGTCGGACGTGCCCAAGGTCTACAACCAGACGGTCGTCATTCAGTCGCAGACGCAGATTCGCTCGCACGACGGCCAGACCGTGGTCTACAGCCCCGGCCCAAGCCAGGAGCAGGCGCGAGAGTGGAGCGGTGGTCGGCCCGTGCAGCCGCGCAGCATCGACACGGTCCCGAATGCCCAGCCGCGGCAGATCCCGGCCGAAGCGCGTGAGCCCTACCAGCCCCCGCGTCAGCCCGCGACCCCC
Source organism: uncultured Myxococcales bacterium (assembly GCA_903955385.1). Classification (GTDB taxonomy): domain Bacteria; phylum Myxococcota_A; class UBA9042; order UBA9042; family UBA9042; genus CAJBNH01. Next base: position 157,252 of record CAJBNH010000024.1, read on the forward strand.
GGTACCCGCATTCCCGACGGCGGCGTGATGACAGAGCCGCCGCAGCCCGCCCGTCCCGGCGTCGAGCAGCCCGCGCGTCCCGGCGTCGAGCAGCCCGCGCGTCCCGGTGTCGAGCAGCCCGCGCGTCCCGGTGTCGAGCAGCCCGCGCGTCCCGGCGTCGAGCAGCCCGCGCGTCCCGGTGTCGAGCAGCCCGCGCGTCCTGGCGTCGAGCAGCCCGCCCGTCCCGGCGTCGAGCAGCCCGCGCGTCCTGGCGTTCAGCAGCCCGTCCAGCCGACCCAGCCCGTGCCGCCGACGCGCCCGGGTGCCGGGAATGAGCCCATCCAGCCGAACCAACCCGTGCCGCCGACGCGTCCGGGAGCCGGTTACGAGCAGCCCGCGCAGCCGACCCAGCCCGTGCCGCCGACGCGTCCAGGGGCTGGCTATCAGCCGCCCGCGCAGCCTGCCCCGCCCGCCGCCCTGCCGAACCGTCCCGGCGCCGGCTACGAGAAGCCGGACCCGCAGCCGACCCCTTCGAATCGCCCCGGCCTTGGCTACCAGCCGCCCACGCAGCCTGCTCAGCCGCCTGCTACGTCGCGTCCCTCGACGCCGGCGCCGCGGCCCCCGGCCGTCGACGAGCGGGTGAATCGGCTGCCAGAGACCCCGACTGGCCAGTCGCCCGGTCAGAGCGCCCCGGCGCCCACTCCGCCGCCGACGTCGTCGAATGCGAAGAAGAAGCCGAGTCCGGCTCCGGCCCCCGCTCCCGCCCCGGCTCCTGCTCGCCGTCCCGGCGGTCGGCCGACGCCTCCGGCGACTGAGGGTCAGCGCCGCTAACCTTCTGTACCAACGCAACTTTCCGCACCCGGGCCCCCGTGGACCCGGGTGCGGTCGTTTTGGCCCCTGATGGCGCTGCATCGCCAAGGCCGAGGCGGCGGGCTAGACTGCCGATCTGTCCGTATTCGTCACGGCCTCATGCCCCACGCGACCCACAGCCCAGGAGGACCATGTCGACCCGCGACCCGATGCACGACACGGCCAAGGACCTGACCCATCTGGACGAAGAGGGGCGCGCGCGCATGGTGGGCGTCGGCGACAAGGCAGAGACGGCTCGGGGGGCGATTGCCATCTCTCGGGTTCGGCTGTCGACCGCGGCGTTCGAGCGCATCCGCGACGCTTCTGGCTCGAAGGGGGATGCCATCCAGGTCGCGCGCATCGCGGCAATTCAAGGCGTCAAGCGCACTTCTGACCTGATTCCGCTGTGCCATCCGCTGCGCATTACCCGCATCGACGTCGCCGCGCGCCTTCTGCCTGATGGACCAGCCGTGGAATTCGAGGTGCGTGTCGAGGCCTTCGACCGCACCGGCGTCGAGATGGAGGCGATGACGGGGGCTTCGGTGGCTGCGCTGACGCTCTACGACATGGTCAAGGCCGTGGACCGCGCCGCCGTGATCGAGCACGTTCGGCTCGTCGAGAAGTGGGGCGGTCGCAGCGGTCGCTTTCGTCCCCACGACGCGCCATGAGCGAGGCCCCGTCGCATACGCCCCCCACCGCGCTTGAGCGAGTGCGCGAGGAGATCGGGCTCGCCCGCGCGTCTCTGCGGACCGATGCGAAGCACCAGCAGCGCTTGATCCAGCGTCTGGAAGCGGACGACCAGAAGGCCAGTGAAGCTCCAGTGTTGCGCGATCAGGGCGAAGTGCTCAAGACCCAGCTGGCCGCCGTGCCTCGTGGGGCAGACCGGGTGGTGTTGGCGGTTCCGTGGGAGCCCGAGCGCACCGTCACGGTGGAGCTGAAGCGTGACCTGTCGCCTGCGCAGAATCTCGAGCGGCTGTTTCGTCGGGCGCGGGGCCTGGAGAAGGGTGCGGCGATTATCGCGGAGCGGTGGGCGGCGGCGCATGATCGGTTGGGGCGGGTGCAGGATCTGGCGGCGAAGATCGACGGGCTGCTGGCCCGAGTGGCGGCCGAGGCCCCACCGGTCGAAGGTGCCGCGAACCCCAGTCTTGGTGTGTGGTTGCGCGAGGCTCGGCAGCTGCGCGAGGCGACCCGTGGGCTGCGGCTGAAGGTCGAGACGGTGCCCGCGACATCGGTGGTCGAGAAGCGCATCGTCCGCAAGGCCGGTGGGGCGTTGCCGGAGGGCGTGCAGCTGTTCTCGTCGCCGGCAGGGCGTCCCGTGCTGGTGGGGCGAAGCGCGGCGGGCAACGACGCCTTGGTGACTCGCCTGTTGCGGGGCCGCGACCTTTGGTTTCACGTGCAAGATCGACCGGGTGCCCACGTGGTGCTGCGGGTGGACGGCAAGGTGGCCCCGGAGGAGGCTGAGCTGCGCGCCTGTGCCATGCTGGCCGCCCACCTGTCGGGCATCGAGAAGGGCGACCGCATTGAGGTCACGTGTGCGCCCGGCAACGGCGTTCGCAAGGTCAAAGGTGCGCCGCCGGGCATGGTGTACCTGAGCGGCGGGCGTGGCCTGCGCGTTGACGTCGACGCCGCGGTGGTCGACGGTTTCTACACGCGTCGGCCTCCACCACGCTGACCCGTCTTTGGTCTCGGGGAGTCTCGAGACTGGTCTCGAGACCGTTGTCTTTCCGCGACCGCGGCCGACGAAGCGACAAAACCCAAGCATGACATCTACTTGGAGTGTGCCATCGGCGGCACGTCCCTTGCACACGCCTTCGCATCACGGAGGCGACGTGGACGAACCCAACACAAGCGAAGGACAGGGAAGCGCAGGTCACGAGCTGGTGGAGCGGGACGCGGCGGACACGAGCGAGCTGCTGGCGCGTCTGCTGGACGGTGAAGCGTCGCCGGCCCAGCGGCGGGCTGAGCGGTTGATCGCAACCTCGGGGTCCTTGCGACGGTTGGTCGCAAGGGTTGACGAGCCGGGACTCTTGGCGCCAATGGAGCGTGCAAGGCTGCGTGCTGCCTTGGAAATTGGGCGGCGCATGTTGGTCGAGGCTCGGCCTGGCGCGGTACTGGACACGCCCCGCTCTGTCGTCGCTCGTTACCGCGATCTGGCTATGGCTGACGTCGAAGTGCTGGTGGTCGTAGGTTTGGACCCGAGCCAGCGCGGTATCGTGGAACACCGCATGGTGGGGGCGGTCGATGGCGTGCAAGCGCGTCCGCGCGACCTGTTGCGACCCGTGCTGGCAGCGGGAGCGACCGGCCTGATCGTGGTGCACAACCACCCCAGCGGCAATCCGGCGGCAAGCGCGGGCGACCTTGCCTTCACGGCTCGGCTGCGAGCGGCGGCGCAGCTGTGTGGGCTGACGCTGGTTGACCACGTGATCGTTGCGAGCGGCGGGTGGACGAGCTTGCGCGTGACGGGACGGCTGGGTACGGCGCAAGACGAAGGCGTAGCGCACTTGGTCGCTGTGGCAGGAGTGACCTCGTGACGCGCACCAACTGGCGCAAGCACTTGAGGCAGCTTTGGGACCCGGTCGCCGGACGGTGGCTTCTCCTCGGGCTGGCGATGGTGCTGGCCGGCAGTCGCGATGCCTTGGTCTGGGGGCGTCCTTCGTTCGTGACGTCCACAGCTCCGCGCCCTGGCGCACAGCTGGCATCGCAGGGCTGTATCGACCCCGACGAAGCGACCGCCGCAGACTGGCGGCAGGTGCCCGGAGTGCACCGCAAGACTGCAGAAGGCTTGGAACAATACTGCCGCACCACCCGTTCGTGTCGTCGGGAGCTGCCGCCCACGGGGGTCAAGGGAGTGGGGCCGGTGCTGGCGGAGCGCTTGCGCCGCGCGATGTGTGGTCCGCGACCGGTTCAAGCTGAAAGTAGGCCGTCAGTCTTGAGACTCTCGCAGCTGGCCGGGCGGCCGATCGAGCTCGAAGGCGTCGTGCAGGACACGCACGGCCAATTCGGTGAACCGGTCGTCGATCACACACGAGATCTTGATCTCGCTTGTCGAAATCAGCTGGATGTTGATGCCTGCCTCGCCCATCGCCGTGAACATGCGAAGCGCGACGCCGGGTTGCGACCGCATGCCGGCGCCGACGACCGAGACCTTGGCCACGTGCGAGTCGGCCAGCACCTTGCCACAGCCCAGCTGGCGGGCCGCCGCCTCGGTCAGCGCGATCGCCTTCTGGGCCTGACTGCGCGGAACGGTGAAGGTGACGTCGGTGCGGCCGTCTTGCGCCGTGTTCTGGATGATGACGTCCACGTTGATGTCCGCGTCGGCCAAGGGGCGGAACATGCCCGCGACGGTTCCTGGGACATCAGGGACGTGCATCACCGTCAGCTTCGCCGTGTTGCGGTCGTAGGCAACACCGGTCACGACTGCACCTTCCATGGCTTCCACCTCCGGCACGACCCAGCTGCCCTCGCCATCGTGGAACGACGACCGGCAGTGCAGGGGCACCTTGTACTTCATCGCGAATTCAACCGACCGCGTCTGCAGGACCTTGGCCCCCAGACTGGCGAGCTCCAGCATCTCGTCGGCGCAGATCCGGTCGATCTTGCGGGCCTTTTCACAGATGTTGGGGTCCGCGGTGTAGATGCCGTCCACGTCCGTGTAGATCTCGCAGACGTCGGCGTGCAGGGCCGCTGCAACCGCCACCGCAGACAGGTCGCTGCCGCCGCGCCCCAGCGTCGTGATGGCGCCGTGTTCGTCTACACCTTGAAAGCCGGCGATGACCACGATGCCGCCGACGGCCAGGGTGTCGAGCACCGGTTGCGCGTCGATTCCCTGAATGCGGGCGCTGCCGTGCGCGCTGTCGGTGCGGATCTGCACTTGGTGACCCAGAAAGCTGCGCGCCTCGTGTCCCATGTCGCGGATCGCGAGCGCCAGCAGGGCGATCGAGACCTGTTCACCCGTCGCCAGCAACACGTCGACTTCGCGTTCATCCGGAGTGGTGCTGACCTGAGCCGCAAGCTTCAACAGCCGATCCGTCTCTCCGGCCATGGCTGACACCACGACGACCACCGAGTGACCCTGCTTGCGGGTTGCGACGGCACGTCGCGCGACGTTGCGGATCCGATCGACAGAGCCGACCGAAGTTCCCCCGAATTTCTGCACGATCAAGGCCATTCATTCACATCCGCGGAAGCGGGGTTGGGCGTCCAAACTGCAGGCAGGCGCAGGTCAGCGGGGCGGCTTGCTGGTGCCGGGTGCCCTCTCCGCCGGTTTCGGCGCTTCAGCAGGAACGCGGCCAGGCGCAACGGCGGGCGGGACTTCGCTGAGCAGACTGAAGCGCACGGTTGCGGGGGTCGGGGTGATGTCCAAGCCCTTGACGACATTGACGCGCAACTTGATGTTGCGTTCGTCTCGCTCCAGCGAAGGGCTGATGTCGGCGAACACCAGGTTGTCGGGCGGCGCCGCAACAAATGCGTTGACGGTGCGCACGAGACCCTGAACCCGCAAGTCCACCTCGGTCGGGCTCAGGATGCAGCGACTGTCGACCGGGCAGCCCCGCGTGACGATGGGCCACGCCGTCAACGTCCGCGTCACTTCCAGCTCTTCCAGCCGGACCTCGACCATCACCTCGTCGACCGAGCGGCGGACCAGATGGTTGCCGGCCGCCAAGAGACGCGCATTGACGCGCAAGTCGCTCTCGGTGCCGTTCATTTCCACAGGAGCAGCGCGAAGACTAATGATCTTGCGGATATCTGAAGCAGGTCCTGTGATGGTGACGTGGTCGGGAACGACCCGCAGGCTGCGTGAGCCCACCCGGAATCCCGGCGCCGGCTCACCGACCAGCGAGACCTCGACCGGCACAACCTTCTCCTCGACGTTCTCCAGCCGCACTTCGATCAACGCGGGCTCGACCCCCACCACTTCGACGTGGCGCGACGACAGCTGCTGCTCGACCGCACGCCGCTCGAACACATAGTTTTCGCCGTTGCGCAGGGAACTCATGTCGACCAGAACCTTGCTGCTGCGGTTCGAGAGCAGCTCACGAATACCGCCCCAGCGCCCTCGCACGCGGACTTTGACCACCTCTGGCAGCTTGCCGACAAAGGCTTGGCCTTTCGGCGTGGCCGCCAACACGACCGGGACCTCGAAGTCGGCCTCCCGGACGTTGTCGCGTTGCACCACCCCATGGATCAGGAAAGCGAGCACCAGCGACAGGATCTTCAGCCCCAGATGCCGAGTGAACAGGCCCTTGAGGAAGTCGAGGAGCGCGCTCATGGCAAGCCCTCCTCGTCCATGACCGCCACCGGGGGCAGGGGGCGTTCGGGCTCAGAAGTCGCCGGCGGCGTGGGGACTTCGGTCACCCCAGAGGCTTTCGTGGCACGCGGCGGGATCTCTGCAGATATCGTTGGCGGTGACGGGCTGCGCGCTGTGGAGGCCGCCAGAGGGTCACGTCCGGCCTGTGTCTCGCGGTTCGCCGATTCTGCTTGACGCGCTGACACGATGTGCGCCGGTCCAGTGGGACGAGCACCCGGCACCGTCGCCGCCGGATGCACGTTGATACGGCGGCGCCAAGCGCGCTTCCACGGGGCGATGGACTCTGGCTGGTCGCCCAGCATCAAGCGGAACCGTTCGCGCAGGTCTGCGGGCTGCAGGTTCAGGTCCAGCTGGCCCATGTAAGCGATCGAGCACGTGCCGGACTCTTCGGACACGACAACTACGATGGCGTCCGTCTCGTCAGCCAGCCCCAGCGCAGCCCGGTGCCTGGAGCCCAGGGTGCCCGGAATGCCCGCTCCACCCGCCAGCGGCAGAAAGCACGCCGCAGCGGCAATCCGGCTCTTCTGGATGATGACGGCACCGTCGTGCGTGGCGTTCATGTGCTCCGGGATGAACATCGCGAGCAGCAGCTGCCAGGACACGTCGGAGTTGACCTTGACGCCGTCCTCGACATACCGGTCCAGCGACGCCTCTTGCTCGATGACGATCAGCGCGCCGATGTGCCGCTGGCTGAGCACGGTGCAGGCGCGCAGCACTTCTTCCAGCACTTGGCTGGACGCAGGGTCCTTGGCCGAGAACGACAGCGGCGAACGCACGACGGAGGTCAGGGCGCGTCGGATGTCGTCCTGAAACAGCACGACGAACAGCACGACGATCGAGCTGATGAAGCGGTCGAGCAGCCAGTTGATGGTGGGCAGATCCAGCAGGCTGTCCTGGCTGATCCAGAACAAGCCGAACATGCCGGCAATGGCAACGAGCATCGCACCAGAGCGCGAGCCGCGCAGCAACAGCAACACGTTGTAGAGCAGGACCGCGACGAGCCCGACGTCCAGCAGCCAGCGCCACTGAAGGAGGGTCTCGAACTGGAAGTCCTGGTCGAACAAGTCCGCTCCGTTTTGCCTGTCAGATCGCGTCGCGAAGGGCGATCGCCACGTCCAGCACCTGCCGCATCTGCCGCACGTCGTGCACCCGCAGAAACGCTGCGCCTGCCAGCACGCCAGCCGTCACTGCGGCGGCGGTTCCCATCAGCCGGTCGTCGGTCGGCGCACCGCAGATTACCCCGATGAACGACTTTCTCGAGGGTCCCAAGTACACCGGCAGGCCCAGCCTAACAAGCGATCCAGCCCCCCGCAACAAAGCGAGATTTTGTCCCAGCGTCTTGCCGAAGCCGATGCCCGGATCCAGAGCAAGCTGCCCACGCTCGACGCCCGCAGTGACCGCGCGTTCGACGACTTCCGCGAGGTCGGCGGTGATCCGCTCCAGGCCCTCGTTGACACCTTCCGGCATCCGTTCGCTGCGAAGGCTGGCCCCCATTTGGCCCATCGCGTGCGGCATGTGCATCAACACCCACGCCGCACGGGCATTCGCCACCACCCGCCCCATGTCAGGGTCGCCAAACCCACTGACGTCATTGATCATCGTCGCGCCCAGACGCAACGCGGGTTCCGCGACCGCAGCTCGGCGCGTGTCGACCGAGATCGGCACGTCCAGCCGCGCACGCAGGGCCTCGACGGCAGGCAACACACGATCCAGCTCGATCTGAACGGAGACGGGATGGGCACCGGGGCGGGTCGACTCCCCCCCCAAGTCCAGCAGATCCGCCCCGGCGCGCACCATTTCCTGGGCCCGGCGCAAAACGGCTTCCAGGTCGGGCAAGTTGCCGCCGTCGGAGAAAGAGTCTGGCGTGACGTTGAGAATGCCGACGAGCAGGGGGCGGCTCAGGTCGAGCTCGCGGGCGCCGAGGCGCATGGAAACCCCCTGCGCGTGCGGAGTTACTGGGCCAGAGGCTCGGGGAGTCCCGGCAGCCCGTCCAACACCGGGGCGGGGCGCTTGGCGGCGTTGGCACTGGCCTCAGCCGCAGCCGCAGTCTTGTGGCGCAGTTGGACCTCGCGGTTGGTGCGAAGCTCTGCGATCTCGTGACCCTGCAGAAGCCAGTCGACTTCCTCGCCGTCCAGCGTCTCGAACTCGAGCAGCGCCGCCGTCAGGCGGTCCAGCTCGTCGCCATGGTCGGTGAGGATCTGCCGTGCCTTGTTGTAGTTCTCTTCGATGATCCGCTTGATCTCTTGGTCTACCTGAACGGCGGTGCTCTCAGAGAAGTTCTGCTGGTTCGTGAAGTCGCGCCCCAGGAAGGGCTCGCCCTGCTTGTGTCCAAACTGCAGCGGTCCCAGGCGGCTCATTCCCCACAGGCACACCATCTGACGGGCAAGCTCGGTCGCCTGCTCGATGTCGTTGGCGGCACCCGTCGTGATCTCGCCCAGCACCACGTCTTCCGCGATTCGCCCGCCCATCATCGTGGCGATGCGGTCGTGCAGGTAGCTGGCCGAGTGGGAGTAGCGGTCGCGGTCCGGCAGCTGCTGGGTCAGACCCAAGGCACGGCCACGCGGAACGATTGTCACCTTGTGCAGGGGATCCGAGGTCTTGAGGTGTCTCGCCACCAGTGCGTGACCGGCCTCGTGCACGGCAGTCAGCCGCAGCTCCTCTTCGTTCATCACCAGACCGCGCCGCTCTGCGCCCATCAGGACCTTGTCCTTGGACGACTCGAAGTCAGCCTGAGCCACCGTTTCGCGGTCACGGCGGGCGGCCAGCAGCGCGGCCTCGTTGACCAGATTCTCCAGATCGGCGCCAGCGAAGCCGGGAGTCCCGCGGGCGATGGACGAGAGGTCTACGTCCGCCGAGAGCGGCACCTTGCGGGTGTGCACCTTGAGGATCGCTTGCCTGCCCTTGGCGTCTGGCGTTGGCACCACCACGCGGCGGTCGAAGCGGCCGGCGCGCAGCAGCGCAGGGTCCAGCACGTCGGGGCGGTTGGTGGCGGCCATCAGGATCACGCCGGAATTGTTCTCGAAACCATCCATCTCGACCAGCAGCTGGTTCAGGGTCTGCTCGCGCTCATCGTGACCGCCGCCCATCCCTGCGCCGCGATGGCGGCCGACAGCGTCGATCTCGTCGATGAAGATGATGCACGGGGCGCTCTTCTTGCCCTGCTCGAACAGGTCGCGAACGCGTGAAGCGCCGACGCCCACGAACATCTCGACGAAATCCGATCCTGAGATCGAGAAGAACGGCACGCCCGCCTCGCCCGCGACTGCTCTGGCCAACAGCGTCTTGCCGGTGCCGGGGCTGCCCATCAGCAGCACGCCCTTGGGAATGCGACCGCCGAGCTTGGTGAACTTCTTGGGATCACGAAGGAAGTGGATGATCTCTTCGAGTTCGTTCTTGCTCTCGTCGATGCCCGCCACGTCGTCGAAGGTCACCTTGTTGGTGGCCTCGGTCATCAGCTTGGCGCGGGACTTGCCAAAGCTCATCGCCCGGTTGCCGCCCGACTGCAGCTGACGCATGAAGAAGAAGAACAGACCGAGCAGCAGCAGCATCGGCAGCCAGGTGCTGAGGACCGAGATCCACATCGCGTTGGCTTCTTCATTCTCGTAGCGAATGTCGACGCCCTTGGCGATCAGGTCCTTCTGGAAGTCCTTCAGATCGCCGCTGGTGCGGAAGTGCTCGCCGTCCTTCGTCGTGAATTCGATGCCCGCGCCGCGGACGGTGACCTCGTCCACCTGCTGCCCGACCTCTGCCGTTGCAGTGGCCTTGTGGATGAACTGGGTGAACGTGACCTCCGTGCCTGTTCCACCGGACTTCAAGCCCTGGTAGATGAACACGAAGAGCAGGATCAGGACGACCCAGACGAGAATGCTCTTGTAATTCTTCAACACCTACTCTCCTCGCCGCTTCCCGGTAGCGGATGCCGGGTTCGTCCTCAGCCTCGAGATCCTGGTCTGCAGCCTGCCAGTTTCCTGCCTGTGTGCACCATCCCGGCTGTTGGGATGCGATCCGCCCGGAGACGGATGCGAGAGAGCCCTCGCGTCTGAAACACCTAGCCGGACAAGGTTAGTCCGCACACCCCTGCCGCGCAATGCCAGAGGTCCGGAAACGCCAGCCGTCACCGTCGATGTCGATAGTCAACCCATGGATAGAACACGGAGAAGTCATCGGGCCCACAGCCCACACCATCACCTGATCCGTTGCTCGACGCGTCGGCGCCGACACCCCGACCTTGCGGCAGACGTACTGAAGCAGCCCGGCTTGAAGGCGCGGGTCGGGGGGGACGGCGCTGCGCGGTAGCCATGCCGTCAGCGTCCCGTCCTCTCTCGACAACCTCAGACCGCCGCCAAGGGCCCGCTCGATCCAGCCGTCCAGCGCCCCCGTGTGGTCCGACAGCAGCCCGGCGGTTCGCGCAAGTCCGCGCGCCGCCCCCGGAATTGCCGCTTCCAGCGTGGGCAGCACCTCGTGACGCAGACGGTTGCGGCAGAAGTCCAGGTCCGCGTTGGTCGGGTCCTGGTGCGGGGTGAGTCCCAGTCGTTCACCGCAAACGAGCAGCCAGGACCGATCCAGACCCAACAGCGGTCGCACCACGGCACCCTCACGTGCCCGACGGATGCCGGCCAGTGCCTCCAGCCCGCCGCCACGCGCCGCCCGCATCAGCAGCGTCTCGGCCTGATCGTCGGCGTGGTGAGCGGTCGCCAGCAGGTCGCCGCGCAGCTCCAGCCGAAGCTCGTCCAGCGTTTGGTAGCGCAGGGTGCGGGCGCGGCCCTCCAGATCAGCTCCCGGCGGGACCCGCAGCGTGCGGCTGGCGAACGCAAGTCCATGATGCCTTGCCGTTTCCTGCACCAGGGCGACAGCCTTCTCGCTGCCCGAATGCACGCCGTGATCCATGTGCGCCACCGCCAGCGTGTGGCCCAGCGACCGCTGCAGGCGCACCAGCAGCTCAAGGGCCACCAGCGAGTCCAACCCCCCGCTGCACGCCAGCACGACCCGCGCGCCACGTGGCCACAGCGCGTGCGCGCGCACGTCGCGGCGGACAACGTCCAAAGCGCGTCGCACGGGGTCCGGCGGTAGCGGCGGGTGGTGCGGGATGGCAGGCTCCGGCGCGACGGTGGCGGTCGCGGGTTGGGCGGCGGGCTGCGGTCGGCAACGCGATTGCCTCGGGGTCCGCCACCAGCGTACAGTTCAGCCTGTCCGGGGGGGCCCGGCAAGAACCCGACCTTCCACCAAACGCGCGTACCCGGCAACCCTCCGGGGCGTCATCCTGACCTTCGACACCTGCTTGGGTCGGAGCCAAGTCACCCGCTGCGGCCCCGCGCCCAGCCCGGAGAGACCCGCATGTCGCACGACAAGCCCTTGACTTCCCTTACGTCTGCCGCCTCGACGGCCCGCGACGGCGCCCTGGGTGTGCCCGCCTCGGCGGTGGACGAGAGGGACGACCCGCGGCTGCAGGCCTACGCGAAGACGGTCAGCGCGCACACGCAGCGGACCGGCCAGCTGCTGTCGCTGGACGGGCGTGTCGTCGATGCGTGTCACTTCCCTCCGCAGACCGATGAGACCTACTTCCGGCAGCTTGGTGTTCCCGGCCAGTATCCCTTCACGCGGGGCGTCCACGCTGACATGTACCGCGGAAAGCCGTGGACGCAGCGCATGTTCGCGGGGTTTGGCACACCAGAGGACACCAATCGCCGCTTCAAGTACCTGCTGGCTCAGGGGCAGACGGGGCTGTCGACCGCCTTCGACATGCCTACGCTGATGGGCTACGACCCGGACCACGAGCTTGCGCTGGGAGAAGTGGGGCGCGAAGGTGTGTCGGTCTCGCACGTGGGCGACATGGAGCGGCTGTTCGCCGACATCCCGCTGGGCGACGTGACGACTTCGATGACCATCAATGCGCCTGCAATCGTGGCCTTGGCGCTTTACGTCGCGGTCGCTGAGCGCAAGGGTGTGCCTTACGACCGGATCGGCGGCACGCTGCAGAACGACATCCTCAAGGAGTTCATCGCGCAGAAGGAGTGGATCTGTCCGCCGCGGCCCTCGATGCGGATCATTCGCGACATGTTGGCGTTCTGTACGGAGAAGCTGCCGCGCTGGAACACGATCTCGGTCAGTGGCTACCACATCCGCGAGGCAGGGGCGTCGGCGGTTCAAGAGCTTGCGTTCACCCTTGCCGACGGCATCGGCTATGTGCAGGCGGGGCAAGAGGCGGGGCTGGACGTCGACGCCTTTGCGCCCAGGCTGTCGTTCTTCTTTGACGTGCACAACGACTTCTTCGAGGAGATCGCCAAGCTTCGCGCCGCCCGTCGGCTGTGGGCGCGGGTCATGAAGGAGCGGTTCGGTGCCAAGAACCCGCGGTCGTGGATGCTGCGGACCCACTGCCAGACGGCGGGCGTTTCGCTGACGGCGCAGCAGCCGATGAACAACGTGGTGCGCACGACGCTGCAGGCGCTGGCGGCGGTGCTGGGCGGCACTCAGTCGCTGCACACCAATTCGCTCGACGAGACCTATGCGTTGCCGACCGAGGGCGCGGCCAAGCTGGCGCTGCGGACGCAGCAGGTGATCGCCGAGGAGTCGGGCATCGCGAGTGTGGTCGACCCGCTGGGAGGTTCCTGGTTCGTCGAGCAGCTGACCGACCGGATGGAAGAGGAAGCGTTGGTCTACATTCGCAAGATCGACGAGATGGGCGGCATTGTGCGCGCCATCGAGCTGGGCTATCCGCAGCGCGAGATCGCCGAGAGCGCGTTTCGCTTCCAGCAGCGCGTCGAGTCCGGCGAACGCAAGGTCGTGGGTGTCAACAGTCAGGTCGAGGTCACTTCCGGCGACGCGATTCCGTTGCTGCACATCGATCAGGCGGTCGAGGACGCGCAGGTCGCGGAGTGCAAGCGGGTCAAGCACTCGCGGGACGCGGCCGCCGCGGCCCGTGCCATCGCCGCCGTGCGCAAGGCCTGTCAGGGTAAGGACAATCTGATGCCGCCCATCCTGGACGCCGTGAAGGTGCAGGTGACGCTGGGCGAGATTTCGGACGTGTTCCGCGACGAGTTCGGCGTGTACCGCGACCCGGCGTTCTTGTAAGTGATTGGCGGGATTCGGTTGCTACTGCAGCTCGACGACGGCCGCGGTGGCGCGCTGTGACCGGGCGCAGGACGCCGCGGCATTCCGTCAGCGGATGTCCGAGACGTCTTGCGGATTCCAGGTGCGCGTCTCGATGCCGGCAGCGCCACCTTCGATCCAGCGCTCCAGATCCGCGTACACCTGCTCCATCTCTGCCGGCAGCGGCTTCTGGCTCAAGCGCCGGTAGTGCGACCACGAGTCGTAGCCGTGCAGCTCGGTGACGAGCCACGGATCGGTGTCGTCCTGCCACACCTCGAACGACGCGACGCCCAAGTCGAGGGCGTACGCGCGGATGTCGGCCAGCAGTCCCAGCAGCTGTTCCCGGTGACTCGGATCGACCCGGTAACGGTGCTGCAGGACGTAGGCGCCAATGCGACTGGCGGACATGGCAGCACCTGTCGGGTGATGGGGGAAGTGCCTGACCTAGAACGGAATGTCGTCGTCGGCGGGGAAGGGCTCGACGGCATCCGACATCCCGGGGGCGGCCGAACGCGCAGGACTGCGAGCCTGACCGTCGCCCTGCGGACCGGTGCTGCGACCCTCGCCTTCGCCACGCGCGCCCAGGAACTGGATGCGCTCGGCGATGATCTTGGTCTTGATGCGCTTCTGGCCGTCCTTGTCGGTCCACTCGTCGTTCGACAAGCGGCCCTCGACGTACACTTGGCTGCCCTTGGTCAGGTACTTCTCGCAGTTCTCAGCCTGCTTGTCCCAGACCTCGACCGAGAACCAGTCGGTCTTTTCCTGCTTCTGGCCGCTGCGGTCCTGCCACGTGTGGTTCACGGCGCAGCGTAGCTCTGCGACGGCGTGGTTGGACGGGGTGTACCGAAGCTCCGGCTGGTTGCCGAGGCGGGCGATCAGGATGACCTTGTTGACGTTGGCCATGTTGCGTTGCGCTCCTTGGGCGGGAAGGGCTGCATCGTAAGCCGCGGCCCGGGTCCGTGCAAGGCCGACCCGTGCGCCCTCGAGCGACGGATGGGTCGCCGTGGCGAGGCTTGCGCTGTTGGGTTACGCTGTTGGCCGTGGGCCGTCGCCGGGACGGAACCCCCGTCGACAAGGAGATCATGGCGCAGACCCGCAGACTTACCCTCGGCTTTCAGGACAGCGAAGGCTTGCGCGCCCTGTGCGGCGAGCGCGACTCGAACCTCCGCTGGCTCGAGACGCGGCTGGGCATCCAGGTCATGGCCCGCGGCAACGAGGTGCATTTACAGGGGGAGGACGAGCAAGTTACCGCCGCAGCAGAGCTTCTTGGCGAACTCTTCGCCCGGGCCCGTACCGGTGCCCCGATTGCTCCCGACGACATGGGCCGCCTGATCGATGCCCGTGAGGCGGGCGCCGATGGCTCGACCGTACGGCCGCTGCACGTGCACCGCCCCCGCGGGACCCTTCGCCCTGCCGAGGACGCCGAGCTTGCGGAAGGCACGCGCGGCGCAGCCCCCATGACGCCGGGGCAGAAGCGTTATGTCGATGCGATCCGGTCGCACGACGTCGTGTTCGGCATCGGACCCGCTGGCTCAGGCAAGACCTATCTGGCCATGGCCGCCGCGCTGGGGGCGATGCATCGCCGCGAGGTCAAGCGCATCGTGCTGACCCGACCCGCGGTCGAGGCGGGCGAGCGTCTCGGCTTCCTGCCCGGCGATCTGAACGAGAAGGTCAGCCCCTATCTGCGGCCGCTCTATGACGCGTTGCGAGAGCTGGTCGATCAGGATCGCTTTGAGCGGATGATCGAGCGCGGTCAGATCGAGGTGGCGCCGCTGGCCTTCATGCGCGGGCGTACCTTATCGAATGCGTTCGTCATCCTTGACGAGGCCCAGAACTGCACCAGCGAGCAGATGGTGATGCTGCTGACCCGCATGGGCGAGCACACCAAGGTGGTCGTCACCGGGGACCCCTCGCAGTCGGATCTGCCCTACGGAATGCCGGGCGGCCTGCTGCGGGCTGTTGACGTTCTTCAGGAAGTGGAAGGCATTCAGGTGGTTCGCCTTGGTCTGGAAGACGTGGTGCGTCATCCGCTGGTCGGGCGTATCATCGCCGCCTTCGAGGCCGACCGGATGGCCCGCCTCGCCTCCGAACCCACCGGCCCGAACGCCCAGGGCTCCTACGGCAGGACTCCGAGCCGACGATGAAATCTGCCAAACGTGGTGCTGCAGCTCCGACGGGGCTGCCTGGCTCCCAACAACAAGCGCGCGAGTGGCGTGCCGGTCTGGTTCGCCGGGCGGCAGATAGTGCCTTTGCGGTGGCAGCTTGGGCGGTGCTGGTGCTGATCGTGGGGCCCACGCAGGCACCGGTCGAACTGCCCGCACTGGGCCGTGCCCCGCGCGAGGTTGTGGCCCTGCGCGACTTCGCGCATCAGGAACCCGTCGTCGACCTGCCGGAAAAGCAGCAGCAGGCGGTCGCTGGCGTGCCGGTCCACTACGCCTTTGACCAGCAGGCGGCGCAGAAGCGGATCGAGAATCTGCAGGCGGCATTTCGGCTTGCGCGACCCCGCTACCGCCTCTATCTGTCCAGCCGCGAGCGTCTGGTGGCCACTCTGGAGGCTCCGAAGCCGACGCCGAATGCGAGTCCGGCTCCCGAGGAAGTACGCCCCCGAGGCGCCGCGCACGCCAACCGCATCGCGGTGCCGCCGGCCGAGACGGCCCGCGAAGTGGCGCAGCTGGACCAGGAGTTCGACGAGGAACTGCAGAAGCTGCGGCCTGAATTCGAGCGTCTGCTGGCCGCTCGCCGCTCAGAGCTGAATGCGGACGTCTTCGGAGCTTTGCGCAAGGCCGGGTTTGACGAGCAGATCGAGCTGCTGTTGACCGATGTGGCCCACATGCTGCTGGGTCAGTGGATCGTGCGCGACATGGACCGTTTCGAGGACGACCTGGCGCGGGGCGTGTACGAGACCGGGTCGCGGGTGCGCTACGACCGGGCGTCGGCACGTGGCAAGGTGCTGGACCTTGAGGGAGCGCTGCGGCAGGCCGACGAGTACGTGGGGGAGTTCGTCAAGCGCAAGAGCCCGTCGGCATTGGACGAGCCGTTGTTGCAGGCTGCCTTGCGCGCGATTGCCCGCAGCATGGTCGACACCACGTTTGCGCGGGACAAGGAGGCGACGCGTCTGGCGGAGGAGAGGGCTCGCGACGCCGTTGAGAAGACGCACCTTGTGTCGTTTGCACGCGGTCAACTCCTGGTCGAGCGGGGCGAGTCGGTCACCGAAGCGGTTCAGGGGCGCGTCAAGGTGATGCTGCAGGGCATGGAGGGCAGCGGACTGCCCCGGTCGTATCTGGCGACGGCGATTCTGTTGGGGATCGTGCTGCTGCTGTTCTTCGGGTTCGCCAAGCTGCACCTGCGAAACTTCCGCTATCGCCCGCGCGACGTACAGCTGCTGATCACGATTCTGGTGGTTCACGGGCTGGCGCTGCGGATGATCCTCGGGGCGGGCAAGTTGCTGATCGAGCCCGGCGGTACCATGACGCCCGCGATGTGGGTCGTCTTGCTGCCGTACGCTCTGGGTCCGACGCTGGCGACGTTGTTCATGCGTCCGATCACGGCGGCGCCGTTCGGCCTGATGGCGGCGGTCGTCGCAGGCGTGATGGGGCACAACTCGCCGATGCTGAGGGCGCAGCCGGGGTTGGACACGCTCGTCACTGTTCAGGCGGTGATTGTCGGGCTTGCGGGCGTGCACGCGGCACGGCAGTTTCGGCAGCGATCCGATCTTGTGGTGGGTGCCGCCACCGTGTCCGGCGTGTCGGTTCTGGGCGCCATCGCGATCGCGCTGTTCACCGCCCCGTTGGGTGCTGACGTGTTCAGCGTGGAGACTGGCCTGGTGGTGCTGATGGGCGTCGGCTCCGGCTTGATCAGCTACCTGTTCGTGTCCGCTCTGGCACCGATTCTCGAGAGTCTGTTCAACCGACTGACCGACATCAAGCTGCTGGAGCTCGCCAGCATGAACCACCCGGCGCTGCGTCTGCTGGCGACCGAGGCGCCGGGCACCTTCACCCACAGCGTCATGGTCGGCAATTTGGCGCAGGCCGGCTGCGACGCGATCGGCGGCAACGGCCTGCTGTCACGGGTGGGCGCCTACTACCACGACTTGGGCAAGACGCGTGCGCCGCGGTTCTTCGCGGAGAACCAGGCGGGAGAGAACCCGCACGACCGCCTCAAGCCGCACCTGTCGGCGCTGATCATCAAGACGCATGTCAAGGACGGCATCAAGATCCTTCGGGAATTCAGGCTTCCTGACGAGATTGTCGACTTCGTGCCGCAACACCACGGCACCGGCCTGATCCAGCACTTCTACAATCGGGCGCGCATCGAGGCGGGAGAGGCTGCGGACGAAGTCGTGGAGACCGACTTCCGCTATCCCGGACCCAAGCCGCAACGTCGCGAGACCGCGCTGCTGATGCTCGCCGACTCGGTGGAGGCCGCCGCCCGCGCGCTGCCGGAGCCCAATCCCCAGCGCGTGCGCGAGATCGTCAAGAAGATCATCGCCACCAAGCTGAGCGACAGTCAGTTCGACGAGTGCGACCTGACACTGCGCGAGCTGGCCCAGGTGGAAGAGGCTTTTGTTCGTGTTCTTGCGGGGATGCACCACACGCGCCCGGCGTACCTGCCGCCCGTCGAGTCTCCCAGCCAGCCGCGTCTGCCCGGCCTGCGGGAGGAGGAGGAACTGGGCAACGTCGCCATCATGGCCGATGGTGGTGTGGGCGTGCGTCCGTACCGCAACATGGCGCGCGACACCCAGGTTCGCCTGCCGATGCAGTCGGCGACGGCCGCCGCCGAGCCGGTTGCCGCCCCTGCGTCGGCCGCCGACCGGCCCGCTGGGCCCGGCGAAGCGCCCCACTCACCCACCGCACTGGTGTCCGGTCACCGTCAGAGCGGAAGTCGCCGCACTCCGTGATCCGACCCATCAGGGGAAGCTCTGCATGTCCATCGACCTCGATTGCTGTCACCCCGAGCTGCGGATTGGCCAGCGCCGCCTGGCCCGTCACCTGCGCACGATGCTGGCCGAACTGGGTCATCCGCGCGCCTTCGTCGACGTACGCCTGACCACCGACGAAGACATTCGCGAGTTGAATCGACAATTTCGCAAGGTCGACGCGGTCACGGATGTGCTCAGCTTTCCGCTGGCCGACGCCCACGATCCGGATGTGCCGGTCGAGCTGCTGGGCGACATCGTGATCTCGCTGGACACGGCGCAACGGCAGGCGCGTGCCGTGCGCGAAGCCCTCCGCGCGAGCGCCAACCCATCGGACGTGAAGCGCTATCGGCTTACAGAAGAGGTGTTGTTCCTGGCCACCCACGGACTGCTGCACCTGCTGGGGCACGACCACGCCAAGCGCAGGCAAGCCGACGAGATGGAGGCGCTGGAGCGTCGGTTCATGGCCGGCGTCACGCCGCTGGACGTTCATCTGTGCGACCGAACCACGCATGGCGCCGCAAGAAAAGCCAAGACCTGAGAATAGTCGCATCGGGTCGCGCGTTGACAGGCTGTGCGGCCGGACGCGACCCTGCCGAACCCCTATCGCCGCCCGTGGCTCGAACGACCGTCCCCTTCAGGAGTGCCTCATGCGCCTTGCCTTCCTCTGTCTGACCCTATCGATCACCGCGCTTGCCTCGTTTGGCGCCTGCCGTAACGAGAGCCAGGCCCTGCAACCCGCCCCTGCCGTCGCGCCCGCCCCGACGGAGGCCGCGGCGCCCCCCGCCGACGGCAAGAACTACAGCGTCAAGGTCGCGCCCGTTGCCCTGCAGACCGGCGCCAAGACCTCCTCAGTGCTGACCATCGTCGGAGCACCCGGACTGCACTTCAACACCGAGTTCCCCGCGCGCTTCGTCGTCGAAGCGGCTGCGTTTGCCCGCAGCACCAAGGACAAGCTGACGCTGAAGGATGGCGACGTGAAGATTGTCGACGGCAAGGGTGTGGTCACGATTCCGCTGGAAGGGTTGGCGGCGGGCGCGGGCACCCTGAAGGTCACAGGCAATTTCAGCGTATGCAGCGATGAGCAGTGCTTCATCCTGCGCAACGAGGTGCTGTCGCTGGCCGTGGCGGTGCGCTAGAGCCCCTCGAACGTCGCCGCCGTTGTTTGACAACGCGATCGCATGCCGCTAGATCGGCTGCCGGTTCGGGACGCGCCTGCGGGTTCGTCCGCTACCTGTGCGGGATTAGCTCAATGGTAGAGCGTCAGCTTCCCAAGCTGAATGTTGCGGGTTCGAGCCCCGTATCCCGCTCCTTCCCAGTCCATTCAGAGGTGTTTTCGGCCCGCCCGTCCGTCGGTGTGGTCGGCGCGCCGTCGTGCGCGGGCTACCAGGCGTCGGCGAGTCCCAACAGCCCGGTGCCCTTCGCCA